>DGWC01000071.1:47954-50731 GCA_002395135.1 Prevotella sp. UBA4268
AAGCACGACAACTTCTGGGAGATGGGCGACACCGGGCCATGCGGTCCGTGCTCTGAGATTCACCTGGACTCGCGCACAGCCGAAGAAAAGGCAAAGGTGGCCGGCCGCGAACTGGTGAACAAGGACGACCCGCAGGTGATTGAGATATGGAACCTGGTGTTTATGCAGTTCAACCGCAAGGCCGACGGCTCACTGGAGAAGTTGTCGATGAACGTCATCGACACGGGCATGGGCTTCGAGCGCCTAGTGCGTGCGCTGCAAGGCAAGCATTCCAACTACGACACCGACGTGTTCCAGCCCATCATCAAAGAGATTGAGCGGCTGAGCAACTTGAAATACGGCGAGAAGGAAGAAACCGACGTGGCCATGCGCGTGGTGGCCGACCACATCCGTGCCGTGAGTTTCTCCATTGCCGACGGCCAACTGCCCTCGAATGCCAAGGCCGGCTACGTCATCCGCCGCATCCTGCGCCGTGCCGTGCGCTATGCCTACACGTTCCTCAACCAGAAAGAGGCTTTCCTATACAAACTGATTCCCATGCTCGTTCACGAAATGGGCGAGGCCTATCCCGAACTGGCCGCCCAGCGCGAACTCATCACCCGCGTGATGAAAGAAGAGGAAGACTCGTTCCTCCGCACTCTGAGCAACGGCATCAAGATGATCAACAATGCCATGGACGTGATGAAGAAAGAAGGAAAGACGGAACTCGACGGCACACAGGCATTCCGCCTGTTCGACACCTACGGATTCCCGCTCGACCTCACCGAACTGATCTGCCGCGAGAACGGCTATACCGTAGACGAAAAACAGTTTGCCGTGGAGATGCAGAAGCAGAAAGAGCGCGCCCGCAACGCTGCCCAGGTGGACAACGGCGACTGGGTGGAACTGCAGGCTGGCGAGCAGCATTTCGTAGGCTACGACTATACCGAATATGAATGCCACATACTGCGCTATCGTCAGGTGACGCAGAAAAAGAACACATTCTACGAACTGGTGCTCGACAACACCCCGTTCTATGGCGAGATGGGCGGACAGGTGGGCGACCAGGGAGTGCTGGTCAGCGAGAACGAAACCGTTGACATCATCGACACCAAGCGCGAGAACAACCAGAGCATCCATATCGTGAAGAAACTGCCGGAGCATCCAGAGGCCGACTTCATGGCCTGTGTGGACACCGACAAGCGCGAGGCCAGTGCCGCCAACCACTCGGCCACCCACCTGCTCGACTATGCGCTCAAGCAGGTGCTGGGCGACCACGTGGAGCAGAAGGGTTCGTTTGTGTCTCCCGACACGCTGCGTTTCGACTTCTCTCATTTCCAGAAAGTCACCGACGAGGAGATTCGCCAAGTGGAAAGACTGGTGAACGACATGATCCGCCAGGACATCGTCTTGGAGGAATTCCGCGAGACTCCTATTGAAGAAGCCAAGAAACTGGGTGCCATCGCGCTCTTCGGCGAGAAGTATGGCGATAAGGTGCGCGTGGTGAAATTCGGTCCCTCTGTAGAGTTCTGCGGTGGTATTCACGCCCACTCCACCGGCCACATCGGCATGTTCAAGATTATCAGCGAGGCAAGCGTGGCTGCTGGCATCCGCCGTATCGAGGCCAAGACCGGCAAGGAATGTGAAGAACTGCTCTATCAGTTTGAAGACGGAATAAAAGCCATCAAGGCGCTTTTCAACAATGCGAAGGACTTGCAAAGCACCATCGAAAAGTATATCAACGAGCACGATGCGATGAAGAAGCAGGTGGAGCTCTTCCAGGCCGAGGCCGTGGAGCGCACAAAAGAGAAACTGCTCTCGCAGGTTCGCGTGATAAATGGCGTGAAGGTGTTCAGCGCCGTACTGCCTGTCAAGCCAGAAGTGGCTAAGGATCTGGTGTTCAAAGTGCGCGCTGCCGAACCGGAGCACTCATTGTGCGTGGTGGGTTCGGTATTCGACAACCGCCCGATGCTAAATGTCATCATCAGCGAAGACCTGGTGAAAGAGCACGGCCTGAACGCTGGTCAGCTGGTGCGCGAGGCTGCCAAGCTCATCCAGGGCGGCGGCGGCGGTCAGCCTCACTTCGCTTCGGCCGGTGGCAAGAATGCCGATGGCATCAGCGCCGCTGTCGACAAGGTGATAGAACTTGCAAATCTCTAAACGTATCATATAGAAAATGGGTGTCGGTAATGATCCGACACCCATTTTCATTTCCCCTCGAAACTTCGCCGATAAGCCATGGGCGACATTCCCGAGCGTGTCTTGAAGAAATTGGTGAGAGCCGACTGGTCGTTGAAGAAGAGCATTTCCGATATTTCGCTTATGTTGTAGGAGGAAGAGCGGAGCAGTTTGCATATCTCATTATATAAATAGGTGTTGAGATAACTGTTCACGGTCTGTCCCGACATTTCTTTCACCGTGCGCGAAAGATAGGTGGTGGTGATGTTCAGGCGGTCGGCATAGAACTTGATCTGACGTTCTTTCCTGAAATTGCGCGAAGCCAGATGAATGAAAATCTTGAAAATGTTCTCTTTGTTGGGCAGGTCGTGTGAAGGCTGCATATTGCTGCCATAGAGCAACTCACTGAAGAGCAGCTGCACCACATGCACCAGATGGTCAATCATTTCCTGGCGGTAAAGATGCGGAACGGAATAGGTGTTGTGAATCTGTCTGCTCAGAACGGAGAACAACTCGTCCTTGCCTTCACTCAGATGGAACACCGGCAGCAGATCGTAGGCATAGCTGTATTCCATGCCCTTCAGATTCTCGTCGAATGCCAATACCTTATTATAATAGTC
>DGWC01000071.1:50798-50940 GCA_002395135.1 Prevotella sp. UBA4268
ATGCCAATACCTTATTATAATAGTCATCCTCTATCATCAGGTTGATGGCCTGAATGTCCTCTGTATAAGAATCATAGCTGACGGGATAGTTGGGCGGCACCAGCACGAGGTCGTTCTCTCCCAGTTCAATCAGGTTTCCCTT
>DGWC01000006.1 GCA_002395135.1 Prevotella sp. UBA4268
CAAAGACTCGGCGTGAAAATCTGGGGTGGTCAGAAATGTGTAGCCGGAAATATCATCGTTCGCCAGCGTGGTACTCACCACAATCCCGGCGTTAATGTTGGTATCGGCAAGGATGATACCCTCTTCGCTCTTTGTGATGGTGTTGTAAACTTCAAGAAAGGCCGTAACAACAAGAGCACGGTTTCTGTCATTCCCGTAACAGAGGAGGCAGAGGCCTAACAAAATTAAACATCTTATTCCAAACAAACATCAGGATCCCAGTACTCGAATGAGCGCTGGGATTTCTGTTTTATATCACCAATAGCGGTTGGATGTGTGCACATTTGTGCCGGTTCTTATAGCGATGAATGGCGGTTTCATGAGGAGAGAGAAGGTGATGGGCGATGGATGTTGTTCGCATGCAAAAGGTAAATGTTCTATTCAAAGAATAGAAAAACATGGAATGCTGTTGCTCGTATTGATAATTTTTTGTATCTTTGCATCCGTTATTCAGATAATTCTAATTAAAAAACAATAGTATGCTTACATTGAAACTCATCAGCGAGGAGACAGAACGCGTCGTCCTCGGTCTTCAAAAGAAACATTTTGCCAATGCCGAGGAGGCAGTCAAACGTGTGCTTGACATAGACAAGAAGCGTCGTGAAGCACAACAACAACTGGATGCAAACCTGAACACGGCCAAGAAACTGGCAGCGCAGATTGGCGCTTTGATGAAAGAGGGAAAGAAAGACGAGGCCAATGCGGTGAAGGAAAGTGTGTCAAAGATGAAAGAAATGAATAAGCAGTTGGAGGAAGAGATGAGCAAGGCTCAGGAAATGCTCACTTCCCAACTCTGCCAGATACCCAATATCCCCTATGACGAGGTACCGGAGGGAAAGGCTGCTGAAGACAACCGCGTGGTGAAGAGCAACCTGAAGGAATGCACGGAGACCGATACCGTTGGCAACTGGGATGTGAATCCGTCGCTGGGCATCGCCTCTCCACTACCCCACTGGGAACTTGCCAAGAAGTACAACCTGATAGATTTCGACCTGGGAGTGAAAATCACTGGAGCGGGATTCCCCGTTTACGTTGGCAAGGGCGCACGCCTTCAGCGGGCTTTGATTAATTTCTTCCTCGACGAGGCACGCAAGAGCGGATACACAGAAATCATGCCTCCCACCGTGGTGAATGCTGCATCAGGCTACGGCACGGGCCAATTGCCCGACAAGGAGGGCCAGATGTATCATTGCGAGGTGGATGATTTCTATCTGATACCTACCGCCGAGGTTCCCGTGACGAATATTTACCGCGACGTTATCCTCGACGAGAAAGACCTTCCTGTCAAGAATTGCGCCTACACACAGTGCTTCCGCCGCGAAGCAGGCAGTTATGGCAAGGACGTGCGCGGACTGAACCGACTTCATGAGTTCTCAAAAATCGAAATCGTACGTATCGATAAGCCGGAGCATTCTAAGGAGAGCCACAAGGAAATGTTAGAGCATGTGGAAGGCCTGCTTAAGAAACTGGAACTCCCCTATCGCATTTTGCTTTTGTGCGGCGGCGACCAGAGTTTCACATCTGCCATCTGCTACGACTTCGAAGTGTATTCTGAGGCTCAAGGACGTTGGCTCGAGGTGTCGTCGGTATCCAATTTCGACACCTATCAGGCAAACCGTCTGAAATGCCGCTATCGTCCGGAAGGCAGCAAGAAACCTGTTCTTTGCCACACCCTGAACGGCTCGGCACTGGCATTACCACGCATTGTGGCTGCTATCCTGGAGAACAACCAGACCGAGAACGGTATCAAGATTCCAGCAGCCTTGGTGCCTTATACTGGTTTCGACACGATAGATTAAGGGATATGATGTCTTAATAGACGAAGAGGTATCCCGTGTTTGAGACTTGTCTAAAGAAGATAAAAATACAAGCATTATGAATAAGATAATAAGAAAAGAACAGTTTTCTGAAAAAGTCTTTCTGTTCGAGATAGAAGCGCCGTTGATTGCGAAAAGCCGAAAAGCAGGCAATTTCGTGATTGTGCGCGTAGGAAAGAAAGGTGAGCGCATGCCGCTTACCATCGCTGGAGCCGACATTGAGAAAGGCACGATTACAATTGTTGTTCAGCAAGTGGGCCTTTCTTCAAAGAAACTCTGTATGCTCAACGAGGGCGACTATGTAACCGATGTGGTGGGTCCCTTGGGAAATCCCACTCATATTGAGAACTTCGGGACGGTGGTATGTGCCGGCGGCGGTTTGGGCGTGGCTCCCATGCTTCCCATTATCCAGGCTTTGAAGGCTGCCGGAAACCGTGTTCTCTCGGTGATGGCCGGTCGTTCAAAGGACTTGATCATCCTTGAAGACAAGGTGCGTGAGAGTTCCGACGAGGTGATTATCATGACCGACGACGGCAGTTATGGCGAAAAGGGTGTCGTAACGGTTGGCATAGAAAAGTTCATTGAGCAGGAGCACGTTGACAAGGTCTTTGCCATCGGACCTCCCATCATGATGAAATTCTCTAACCTGACGGCCCAGAAGTATAACATTCCGTGCGAAGTGTCGCTGAATACGATTATGGTCGACGGTACCGGAATGTGCGGTGCCTGCCGCCTCACTATTGGCGGAAAGACGCGATTCGTATGTATCGATGGTCCGGAGTTTGACGGAGCCTTGGTGGACTGGGACGAAATGTTCAAGCGAATGGGCACTTTCAAGCGTGAGGAACAGGAAGAACTGGCTCATTATGAAGAGCATCTCGACATGGTTTCTGATTCTGCAAACGACGAAAATGCCTCTGCCACGTCTGATGTTGTGATGGACGATGATCCTACCAATGACACAATTGACGTGCTTACCGACAGAAATGCGGAATGGCGCAAGGAAATCCGCAACGCCATGAAGCCCAAGGAGCGCACGGCGATAGAACGTGTGGTGATGCCCGAACTCGATCCTGCCTACCGGGCCACGACAAGAACCGAAGAAGTGAATATCGGACTCACCAAGGAAATGGCAATGAGAGAAGCCCAGAGGTGCCTCGATTGCGCCAAGCCAACATGCGTTGAGGGCTGTCCGGTGAATATCAACATCCCGTCTTTCATCAAGAATATTGAGCGGGGACAGTTCCTGGCAGCCGCCAAAGTGCTTAAAAACACCTCTGCCCTGCCCGCCGTCTGCGGCCGTGTATGCCCTCAGGAGAAGCAATGCGAAAGCAAATGCATCCATCTGAAGATGAACGAGCCCGCCGTTGCCATAGGTTATCTCGAGCGTTTTGCTGCCGATTTCGAGCGTGAAAGTGGGAATATGTCGCTTCCAGATATGGCCCCGGCCAACGGAATCAAGATTGCCGTGGTTGGTTCTGGCCCTGCCGGACTGAGTTTTGCCGGTGATATGGTGAAGAAAGGCTATGATGTTTACGTCTTCGAGGCACTTCACGAGATTGGCGGTGTACTGAAATATGGTATTCCAGAGTTCCGTCTGCCGAATAAAATCGTTGACGTTGAAATAGAAAACCTTGCCAAGATGGGCGTTCATTTCCAGACAGACGTGATCATTGGCAAAACGGTTACCGTGGAACAACTCGAACAACAGGGATTTAAAGGTGTCTTCGTGGGCTCGGGTGCCGGTCTGCCCAATTTCATGAACATACCGGGCGAGAATTCCATCAATATCATGTCGAGCAATGAATACCTTACCCGCGTGAACCTGATGGATGCCGCCAACCCGACAACCGATACGCCGTTGAACCCGGCAAAGAACGTTCTCGTAGTTGGTGGTGGCAACACGGCCATGGACTCTTGCCGTACGGCAAAGCGTCTGGGCGCAGAGGTGACACTGGTGTATCGCCGCTCTGAGGTGGAAATGCCGGCACGTCTCGAAGAGGTGAAGCATGCCAAGGAGGAGGGAATCCATTTCCTCACGCTTCACAATCCTATCGAGTATATTGCCGATGAGAAGGGTGCCGTGAAGCAGGCCGTACTCCAAGTGATGCAACTTGGCGAGCCCGATGCCTCCGGACGTCGTTCTCCCGTTCCTGTAGAAGGCAAAACGGTGACGCTCGATGTGGACCAGGTTATCGTTGCCGTTGGCGTTTCGCCGAATCCGTTGGTGCCGAAGTCCATCAAAGACCTGGAACTCGGCCGCAAGAACACCATTGCGGTGAACGAAAGCATGCAGTCTTCGCGCATGGAAATATTTGCCGGAGGCGACATTGTCAGAGGCGGTGCCACCGTTATCCTCGCCATGGGTGACGGAAGACGTGCCGCTCAACACATGGATGAATATATTCAGAAGAAATGAACGGGTTGTATACCATCATCTTGCTCATATTAAGCAACGTCTTCATGACGCTTGCTTGGTATGGGCATCTGAAATTATCCGAGCAGGGCATTAGCCGGAGTTGGCCTTTGATAGGTGTCATCGCCTTCTCGTGGATGATTGCTTTCTTTGAATATTGTTGTCAGGTGCCGGCCAACCGCATGGGTTTTGTGGGCAACGGCGGACCTTTCACACTCGTCCAACTGAAGGTTATCCAGGAATGTGTTTCGCTTGCGGTGTTCGCCGTGATAGCCAACATCCTCTTTCAAGGCCAGAACCTGCATTGGAATCACATACTTGCGTTTTTCTTGATTATATGTGCTGTTTATCTTGTTTTCATGAAATAGAGTCATAATGGATATGAAGATACGGAATATTCTCTTGGCAATTGGAATCTCACTTCTGTGCGCGACAACCGCGTCTGCCCAGAAGAAGAAAGCCGCCGCAAAGCCCAAGGCCGCCAAAGTGGTGGTGAAACCCGTCAAGGCCGAGCCCACGGCAGAGGATTTACTATATGAGAACATGTTGGAAAATACGCAGTCGGTGCTTGTCATCGATAGCGTTGTGGTTCCCAAGAACGATTTCCTCAAATACATTCCACTACCCAGCGAATGCGGCACAATCTCTCCTTATCAGAGTCAGGCAGAGCATTCGGGATATGTCTATGTGAATGGCTTCAGCAACAAGATGTACTATTCGCTGGTGGACACCATCGGCAAAGCCTTGCTCTATACATCCGACAAACTGGGATTACGCTGGACCAAGGGCGCGCCCGTGAGTGGTATCGACAATGATAATTCTCCAAATTATCCGTTTATGATGCCCGACGGAATCACCCTCTATTTCGCTCAGAAGGGAGAAGGCGGCATTGGCGGCTATGACATTTTCGTCACTCGATATGATAGCGAAAAGGGTGAGTTCCTGCGCCCTAACAACATCGGCTTGCCGTTCAACTCACGTGGCAACGACTATATGTATGTTGTTGACGAACTGGACTCTCTCGGTTGGTTCGTCTCTGACCGCAACCAGCCTGAAGGAAAGGTGTGCGTGTATACCTTTGTACCCTCCAAGCAGCGCACAAACCTTGACATTTCCGACCTCAGTGATGAAGAGGTGAGGCAATATGCCGATTTGAAGAGCATCAAGAAAACATGGAAGAACAAACGAGAATACAGTGCGGCACTCAGTCGCCTGCAACGCTTGAAGGGCAATCGGGCAAATAGAGATGACGAACAATCGTTCCGTTTCATCGTTAACGATGCACTCACCTACCACTCCATCGGTGAATTCAGGTCGGAGAAAGCCAAGACGCTGGTGGCCGAACTGATGCAGATGAAAGAGCGCTGCCAAAACGACACGGAGCAATTGCAGGCTTTGCGCGACCGATACCATGATGCCGATGAAGCAGAAAAGCAGAATCTCTCAACAACCATCTTGGCGGCGGAACGCGACATTATGAATCTTTATGCAGAGATTCGCTCAATGGAAAAGACTATTCGCAATGAAGAAATCATGTTTTTAACTAAATAATCCTTATATGAAGTACTTTGAACCATCAGAACTCCTCATCAACGAGGACGGCAGTATTTTCCACTTGCATGTCAAGCCGGAACAACTTGCCGATAATGTTATACTTGTTGGCGACCCTGGAAGAGTGCCAACGGTGGCCAGCCACTTCGACGAGAAAGAGTGCGATGTGGAAAGCCGCGAGTTCCGAACCATAACAGGCACCTATAAAGGCAAGCGAATTTCCGTGGTGTCAACGGGTATCGGATGTGACAACATTGACATCGTGCTCAACGAGATTGACGCCCTGGCCAACATCGATTTCGAGTCGCGCACCGAGAAAACCACCCTTCGCTCGCTCAACATCGTGCGCATTGGCACGTGCGGCGGACTACAGCCCTTCACGCCAACCGGTACGTTCATCGCATCGGTGAAGAGCATTGGATTCGACGGCCTGCTCAATTTCTATGCTGGTAGGAACGAAGTGTGCGACCTCGCTTTCGAAAAGGCATTCAAAGAACACATGAACTGGAACCCGCAACTGTGCGATCCCTATGTGATTGATGCCAATGCCGAACTCATCAACCGCATTGCTTCTGACGACATGGTGCGGGGCGTGACCATCGCTTGCGGAGGTTTCTTCGGACCTCAAGGGCGTGAACTTCGCATTCCGCTTGCCGATCCGAAGCAGAACGAGAAAGTGGAAACATTTGAATACGACGGGCTTAAAATCACAAACTTTGAGATGGAGTCGTCGGCAGTAGCCGGACTCTCTGCCCTGCTCGGCCATAAGGCCATGACCTGTTGCATGGTGATTGCCAACCGTTGGGCCAAGAGCGCCAACACGGGATATAAATCCACAATCGACGATCTCATCGTCAAGGTCCTTGACCGTATATGACATTCACACTCAAACTTTCCATTACAAACGTTTAACGTCCTTGCCTTCATCCCAATGACTGGCAAGGACGAAGCATTCATTATCATACTTGGGCAAAGAATCAATGAAAAACGACACCATCTGCGCATTAGCAACGGCTCCTGGCGGAGCGCTCGGCATCATTCGCATCAGCGGTCCTGAGGCCTTCTCAATCGTTAGTTCTATCTGTTCAGTAAAATGCGAATGTGCAGAACCCAATACCATTCGCTACACCCACATCGTGAGTCCCGCATCCACCGAAAGTGGAAAGCCTCAGACAATCGATGAAGTGATGGTATCCGTTTTTCATGCACCCCGTTCCTATACCGGTGAAGACTCCGTGGAGATTTCTTGCCACGGCTCGCGCTATATATTAAACAAGGTGTTGGAATTGCTCGTGGCCGGCGGATGCCGAATGGCCCGTCCCGGTGAATACACCATGCGCGCCTATCTCAACGGCAAAATGGATCTCAGCCAGGCGGAGGCCGTTGCTGACCTCATCGCTTCCAACAATCGGGCCAGTCATCAGATGGCCATGTCGCAACTCAGAGGCCATTTCTCATCAGAACTGGCAAAACTCCGCGAACAACTCCTAAAACTCACATCACTACTGGAACTCGAACTCGATTTCTCAGATCATGAAGACTTGGAGTTTGCCGATAGGAATCAGTTGGTGGAATTGACAATAAATATTGACAAACACATCACTCGCCTCGCCCACTCTTTCCAAACGGGACAAGTCATCAAGCAGGGTGTGCCCGTCGCTATTGTAGGGAAAACCAATGTGGGAAAGTCAACTCTTCTCAACCGCCTGATTCATGAAGAACGCGCCATCGTGTCAGATATTCATGGAACTACACGCGACACCATCGAAGACACCATCGATATTCAAGGAGTTGCATTCCGTTTCATCGACACCGCAGGTATCCGACAAACCACTGACACCATCGAGCAGATGGGTATAGAAAAGACTTATCAGATGATTGAAAAGGCTCGGATTGTGCTATGGATCATAGACCAAGAGCCCTCGGAAAATGAATTTAAAGAAATGATTCATCGCACTAATGATAAGTCATTGATAATCATTATTAATAAGATTGACAAGACAAACAACTCGTCAACATTCGCCAACATCCATCTTAACACACCTGACTATCCCGTTATAAAGATATCGGCCAAGTGGGGACAAGGCCTTGACGAACTGGAGCGCGCCATCTATCAGGCAGCCGAACTTCCCGCCTTGTCCGACTCTGACATCATCGTCACCAACGCACGTCATTACGACGCACTGGTACGTGCACATGAAAGCCTCGAGCGAGTGCTCGAAGGCATGGGCGCGGTCATTGTAGATGGTCAATGGGAAATGCTCAACCCCTCCCTTTCTGGTGACCTCCTTGCCGAAGACCTGCGGTTGGCTATTGACCAACTTGGTGAAATCACCGGTTCGCAAATCACCCCCAACGAAGTGTTGGGAAATATCTTTACACATTTCTGCGTGGGAAAGTAAATAGCAATTAGCATCGATTACAATCAATTACTAAATATCACATAAGGCGTTCATAATGAGCGCCTTTTCTTTTTGCCCGCTTTTTAAGTAAAGTCGATAAAAATCGTTTTTGCTCGATTTTTTGTACCGCTCTTGTACCGCTGACTCCAACAACGACCATTATAATAGTAGCGGAGGTTAGCGAGATAGTAGAGGAATTATACAATGGTTGACAATGGTATAATACTATATACAATAGTTGAAGCCATCAGCCACCTTAATATTAACAAAAAATGAACAAAAATGACAGCAAGTAAAGTTAAAATCAAAAAAGTCTGCGAATGGTGCGGACAAGAGTTCATTGCTTGGAAGGTCTCAACAAGGTTCTGTTCAAAGCAATGTAACAGTCATGCGTATAAAGACGCAATCAGAAAAAGAGTCCTTCTCCAGACAGAGCAGGACACCATGGAGAAAGCAGACAAGATTTCTGCGAGTAAAATCGGCAACAAAGACTACATGTCTATTGCCGAAGCAGCATCATTGCTTGGAGTTACAAGAATGACTGTTTATAATCTCATCTATAGTAATGCGTTGAGAGCAGCAAAAATCACAAGCCGTCTCACATTTGTCAGGAGATGTGATATTGATGCGATGCTTACAAATGCCACCTACACCAAGAGGGTCAAACCAGAGCGAAAATCCATCACTGAGTTTTACACCACTACTGAAATCAAGGAAAAATTTGGTGTATCAGAGTCATGGGTATTCAAGATTGGCAAGGAGAAGAATATTCCGAAGATTCTCCATCATGGTAAAACCTACTGGAGCAAGCAGCATGTCGAAAAGCATTTTGCCAAACACATTGAGAACAATGGCATCGCGGAATGGTATTCTGTCCAGGAGATGATGGAGAAGTTCAACATGACCACTTCTGCCGTCTATTGCTTCGTTTCGAAATTCGGAATTCCCAAAAAGAAGGTTAAGTCATCAGTTTTCTACAGCAAGCAACATGTGGATGCTGCCAAGGGCATCAATGAGCCACCGAAGGAAGAGTTCTACACAATGAAGGAAGCCGTCGAGCATTTTGGCATGACGGAAGACCAAATCTACAAATATGCCAAGAAAGCCAAGGTTTCTAAGCACATGGAAGGTCGTATCGTATTGATGAACAAACAAGAACTCGACGCAGCTTTGGCTCCCCCATCAATATGATGCAGCTCTTTTCCTTTGGTTGAAAAGCAGTTAACCGTATATTAACTTTTTCACCCAAAACTCACAAGGTACTTTTGTACCACATTTCAACATCCATCAGTAATATTATTCACCATTTAATAAATACATTCATTATGAGTACAGCACATACATTTGTAAAGGTGACGCT
>DGWC01000102.1 GCA_002395135.1 Prevotella sp. UBA4268
TGACGAAGATAGGGTGTCAGTATGAATTTGATGAGGACGACCGCATCCGCTTCCAGTGGCAGGGCGGCTACTTCGTGGCCAGTGCGTCGAACGAAAACCTGTTCGTGACCATCTGGTATTTCCAGTGGGGCGAGTGGGAACTGTACGACATCGATATGCTCTCGCGGGTGAAGCGGATTATCAATGATGCCAACATCTATTATGCGCTGAACGTTGTCTATTCAATCAACGAGGCGGAAAGTTGCTTCTACATTCACAGTAACAAGAACTTCCTCTTCATTCCGCAGATCCCTGACATAGCGGGCTATCTGCAGGCGATGCTGGGAGAGTTTTTCGTTGTGCGCCGCTACGTGGAGAAGGAACTTGACAAACTGGAGAATCAGGAAGAGAAGATACCAAAGTGAAGAAGGCTGGCATCACCAGGATGATTTACAGTTCATACAACAATCCTGCCCGTTCATACAACGCGGCAGGATTTTCTTTTTTGTTTCAAAAGGAGACTGTAATTTTGCAGCAGAAATCAGTCGTTAGCCCTGCGGGCGTGTAAGGCGCTGAAGTGCATGTAAGGAGATATTAAAAACAAAAAAGGTATGAAAACTTTGAAACGAATCTTTCTGGTGATGTTCCTGCTCGTGGTGGCAGCAGGAGGTTTCTGTGTGTGGGCGCTCTTTGGCAGCAAGACGAGTAATCCTCACAACTATGCAACCATTGGCGACATTCCTACGCCGTGGGGTTATGAACGAGTGAGTGGCGATGATGCCACGTACAGCTGGTACTTACGCTCGTTGCCCCTGAAAAAGAAGGGGTCGAAGGTGCAGCTCTACACGGGTGGCGAGGCGCGCTTTCAGTCGCTCTGTTATGCAGTGGTTGATTTACCATTGCTGTCGAATGCCGAGCAATGCGCCGATGTGTGCATGCGGCTGCGAGCGGAGTACCTCTACAACACGGGGCAATACGGGCGCATTCGTTTCCAGAATGTGAACGGGAAGACGCTCTCCTATGGCGGCGGCGCATCGCGCAAGTCGTTCGAACGCTATCTGAAGAATCTCTATGGCGTGGCGAGCACGTTTTCGCTGAGCCGGGAGATGAAGACGCGACGGCTGGCCGACATGCAGCCCGGCGACGTGTTTGTTTATCCTGCCCGCTATGGTCATAAGTACGGACACGCCATTATGGTGGTCGATGTGGCGGTGAACAAACATGGCAAGAAGGCTTTCCTGCTGGCTGAAGGCAATACGCCTGCCCGCAACATTCACGTCCTGCGCAACTTCGAGAATCCCTTCCGCTCGCCGTGGTTCACGCTTGACGAAGATGCCGATGACCTGCTGCTTGCCGTCTTCCACTATAAATCCAGCGAACTGAGACATTTCTAAGATCAGAACGTGATGAGAAGAACGAGAATCATAAAGCGAATCCTTCTGACAGTCATCAGCGCATCAGCTGCACTGATGGTTGCCTGCAATCAACTGGTCGTCAAGAATGCCGAGGGCAAAATGTTCGATGGGGTGGATTCTATTCCAGATGGTGATTACGTAGGACTGCTTCTCGGCACGACCCCGATGACACGCATTTCACACAGGAGAAACATCTTCTTTGAAAACCGTATCAAGGCTGCTGCCAACCTGTATCATTCAGGGAAAATACAGAAGATCCTAATCAGCGGTGACGACCATAGTCTTGATGGTATCAATGAGACAGAGTGTATGAAGGACTCACTTTTGGCAAGAGGCGTTCCCGAAAACGATATCATCCTTGATGGGAAAGGCTACAGAACTATTCACTCAGTGCAAAGAGCCTATCATGTTTTTGGTTGCAAGAACCTGATCCTGATATCTCAGAAGTTCCATAACGAGCGTGCCCTGTATCTGGCCAGTCATTTTGGTCTGGACTTTGATTGGGTCATCGGGTTCAATGCAGAGTCGCCTCGTTCTCTCGTGTCACAGAAGACGTACGTCAGGGAATGGTTTGCAAGGGTTAAGATGTTTATGAACTTATTAAGCAATAATCATCATGAAAAAGATTAAAATGGTATTTGTCGTTATGGTTGGCAGTGTCTTGGCTTGGAGCAACCTGCCATATCACTACTGTAATGAAAAGGCGGCAGTTTATGCGTCACGTCATGCAGCAAGAGGTTCGCGTAGCATGTGCGCATGGTATGTTGTCAGGGCCATGTGGCGAGGGGGATGCCCGATAGGGCTCATCCCTGCCTATGCATACGACAAAACTCTGCCTCAAATGGGGTTCAAGGAAATCTCCTTGGATGGCTATCAACCAAAGATTGGAGATATTTCAGTTCTTCCTAAAAATGAAAAGAGCCATTTTGGACATATAGCCATTTACGATGGGAAACAATGGGTGTCAGACTTCAAGCAGAAGAGCATCTATCCTGGAATAGCATATAGAAGCATGGGTAGCTACAGAATATACCGCGCTACTAATGGCTGGCATTGGAAACACGTGTGGACATCACCGGCTGATTGGTACTCATGGATTGAATCTTTAGTGAAAGGATACAAAAAAATCAAATTCTAATGTCGATAACAACTACTATCCTTCTGGCAGCTGCCAGTATGTTTCCTGCCCTTATTGCAAGTGTGGGCAGGTGTTACAGGGAAAAAGACCTGTTTTCCTTTGCATTGGTCTTCCTGTGTGGTATGTTGGAAGCAACACTTATCAGTGCGTTCTTCCACGCAGACTATATAAT
>DGWC01000062.1:0-26850 GCA_002395135.1 Prevotella sp. UBA4268
GTTCAAAGGAGCGTATCCAGTTGTACCGCGGTGTGGTTATCAAGATTTGCGGTCACGGTGAAAAGAAGCGTTTCACTGTTCGCAAGATGTCAGGAACAGTAGGTGTGGAGCGTATCTTCCCGCTGGAGAGCCCGAACATCGACAGCATCGAGGTGAACAAGATTGGTAAGGTGCGCCGCGCTAAGTTGTATTACCTGCGCAAACTGACTGGTAAGAAGGCTCGCATCGCTGAGAAGAGAACACCGGTTGCTACTGCAAAGTAAGCAAGACTCTCGAAGTAAAGAGAATAAAAAGAGGTTCAGCCATTGGCAAGAACCTCTTTTTGTTTTATGCTGCTTCGCAGGTGTTGATGCCTGCTTGAGTTTAAGCCAGTACGGATTCTACTTGCGCTTTATCCTGATGTTACCCCTGGCATCCACCATCGCGCTGCTGGCGGGCACATCCATGTCGCTCAGCATTTTCATCTGTCGCGCGGCTCCTTTGTTCTTATCCCACCGCGGGCCGATGCCCCTGCGCTGCACAAGCGAGTGAATCCTGCCGTTGAGGAACTGTCCCTTTTCGTTGATCTTGATCTCCACGATGGGTGCCTGACCGGATATTCCCTTCAGGCTGATGCCATAGGGCGTGCAGAAATTGCCCAGACTGTAGGCGATGAAACGTCCCTTGTAGACTTCTACGCAGCGCACCACATGGGGCCCGTGGCCGTATACCACGTCGGCACCAAGGTCTATGCAATAGTGGGCAAACTCGCGGAGCGACCCGCGGTTCTCCTTGAAAAACTCCTCTTTGCCATAGGGCAGTCGGCTTTGCGTGCGCCCTTCGGCACCGCCATGAAAGGATACCACGATGATGTCGGCCTGGTTGCGCAGTGCGCTGACCACTCTCTTCACCGTAGCCTGGTCTGTATGCCGCAGCGTGTATGGGTTGTGGCCGAAGGCGCAGATGCCTATTCGCAGCCCTTTCCGCTTGATGACGGCCGCCTCGAAGTGTCCTTTCACTCCAGCATACTTGATGCCTTGGCTGCGAAGAGCCTGCTCGGTGGATTCGATGCCTTCTTCTCCGAAGTCGTTTGCATGGTTGTTGGCCATGCTGAGGAAGTCGAACCCGGCATCGCGCAGCAGTGGTGCGAAACTGGTGGGCGTGCGGAAGGCATAGTTGTTGAGCGTGTCTTTCTTGGTGCTTTTGCCGCCGTCGCACAGCGGACCTTCAAGATTGCCCATGGCAAGGTCGGCCCGTTTCAATACGCTCTTGGCATCGCGGAACAAGAAGGCACCGTCTTTATAGGGCAGCAGGGTGTCGGGGTAGGTGGTTCCCATCATGATGTCGCCCACCATGGCCAAGGTCAGCGTGTCGCTTTCAGCCGCCGAATCAGGACGGGCATATACATGAGAAAAGCAGGCTGTGGTGCAGCCTGCTGTCAGTATCATTAGTATTTGCTTGAGTTTCATAGTCTATTTCACTCGCCGTGCACCAATGTACCGGCGTGCATAATAGCCGTCGGTGGAGTTGCTCACCTTCACGCCTTCCTTCGTACTGGCATGGATGAAGGTGAAAGTGTTCGTAGAGGGATCCACGTCCACCACGATGCCCACGTGGCCTACGCCGCGCCCGCTGCTGGGACTGGTGAAGAATACCAGGTCGCCGCGCTGCATTTCGCTGTTCTTGATAGGTGTGTTCTTGGCGTATTGGTCGCGTGAAGAGCAGCCTATCTGCTTGTTCATCTGTCCGAAAACATAACTGGTGAAGCCGGAGCAGTCGAAGGCATACGGACCTTTGCTGCCGCTGCGATAGCGCGCACCGATATGCGAGAAGGCCTCGTCCATCAGATCGTTCACGGCCACGGCATCATACGAATTGAGTTCTGCTTCGCCTCCGTTATAGAGGAAATCGAAATTGTCGATTTCTATATATCGTTCTTCTGTCTTCTGAACCTTGCGCACATGTGTCTTCTTTCGTTTGGCATCCGTGGTGGATAGCGACGAAAGAAACAACAATAGTGCACAAAGAATTATTTTTTTATTCATTTTCTGCAAGGTTAGATTCTTTAAAAACCAAGGGTTCGAGATACACACTCAAACCGTTTGTAATACAAAGAGCAGGCAAAAAAGCACATCTCTTCGTGATTACATTGCAAAGATACGAAAAAAAAGGCAGGCAGAAAAACCGGTTTACATCTTTTTGGATATGCAGAAAAGCCGTTTTTCTTGTCCTAAACTTCCTCTTATCGGTTAAGAAACAGCCGTTTACGCGGAATGCCTACAAGGAATGGTTTAACTGTTTGCGTTCACGTTTTTTAATATAATCAGCACAAACGGTTGCCGATGTCGGTCTGATTTGTGGTGGTTTTCAGAGAAATGCCGCGGTCAGTCTCAAGCAAGACGCAGGGAATGTAGGCCCTGGGCGCGGCTTGTCTCAAAGAAAAAGGTGAAGATTATTTCTTCACCATTTCCGTTTTGATTGTGTCAATGTTGCCCGTCACCGGATTATAGATCAGACTGGTGAACAGTTTCTTGCCAAACAACTCATTGTCGAGCGGCAGTGTCTTGCCGAACTGGGCGGCGTAGAACTCCTTCGTTGCCAATTCGCGGTCGCTCTTAAAGAGAGTGACTTTGATCTTTCCGGGCAGGTTGGCATAGATGTTTGCGTCGTCGCTTCTTTTCTTGGCATCCTCCACGGTGGCGGTGTTGCTCACCGTTTTGTGCAGGTCCTCTACTTTAATATAATAAGGTTCGCCCGCGAGGTCGTCGGTGTCGGTCAGTCCGAACTTGGCCGAAAACCTGAAGAGCAGTTCCTCGTCGGTGGCTTTTTCCGGCACAATGGTGATGATGGTCTCCACCGTGTCCTTCACCGCTGTTCCCTCGAAGAGTTGCAGCAATGCCGTTTCCTGGGTGTTCAGGTTGTTCAGCATGATGCGCAGTTGCTCGCCGTCTTTGGGCATAAAGTCAGCCTGTCCCTTGTTCAGTTGGCTTTTGCTGTCGCGGATGTCGTAGATTTCCTGTGCGGTGAGTTCGGCCATCTTGGCCATACTGCCAGCCGACAGGATGTCTTGTGTGAGATAGTCGCGCGCATTGAGCGGTGCGGGCTTGAGTGCCGGCACGAAGACGGCTGTCGGCTCCGGTGCATTTACTTCTGCATTCACGCCCAAGATGATTCCCTGCTCGTCCACTTTCAGGCTCGCAATGGAGTGCTTGGCATCGATGGCAGGATTGAACACCTTAGCCGTGTCGGGGATTCCCCTGCTGCCCATCTTGATGTTCAAGATGCGATAGGCGGTTCCTGACTCGGTGGCCACGTCTTTTTTCTTGAGGAATCTCTCAGCATACATGCACAGGTCGCCCGGTTCCTGGGTCGTCTTTTCTATCATGATGCTGAATTCGATGGCTGTCTTCGGCAGATAATACGACGATCCCTCGCTGACATCCTGTGCCATGGCGTTGAAGGAAAGTAAGGTGGAAAAGACAAGTGTCAGTATGCTCTTGTCGCGATGACTCTTCATAAATGATATTGTTTGCATTTTCTTGATGACTGAATAAATCGTTTCTTAATCGTTGATTCGCTGGAATGCCTTGGGCAGATATTTGATGATGTCGCTCGCCACCATGCTCTCCATGCCCAGTTCCTTGGCCGCCAAGTCGCCGGCCAGTCCGTGCAGATACATGCCCATGATGCATGCGTCGCCGTGTTGATAGCCTCTGGCCAGCAGACCCGTGATGATGCCTGAGAGCACATCGCCGCTTCCGGCCGTTGCCATGCCCGCATTGCCTGTGCTGTTGAACACCACATGTCCGTTGGGCATGCACAATGCCGAATAGTGGCCTTTCAGGATGATGTATGCGTTGAGGTGTTCTGCCAGGTCGCGTGCTCTGGAGAGCCGCTCGAAACTGTCGGCGCAACTGGCACCGTTCAGTCGGTCGAACTCCTTGGGGTGGGGGGTCATGATGATGTTCTTGGGCAGTTGCTGCAGCCATGCCCTGTGGTTCGAGAGGATGTTCAGTGCGTCGGCATCCAGCACAATCGGGCACTGCGAGCGCCTCACCTGTGAGATCAGTGCAATGGCGGTGTTTTCCTGCTGGCGCAGTCCCGGTCCCATGCATACGGCATCGATATCCTCGGCATCGATGGTTTCTGAGAAATACTTCTCGTCGTGGTCGATGCTCATCACGGCTTCCGGCACACTAATCTGCAGAATGTCGTTGTTTCGGCGGGGTGTATGCACAATTACCTTGCCTACACCCGAGCGCAGACAGGCCTTCGTGGCAAGCACCGCGGCTCCCGCCATGCCGTAACTGCCGGCAATGATGAGCGCCGTTCCCATGTTGCCCTTGTGCACGAAATCGTTCCTGTGACGCAACTTGCTGCGTATGTCACTCTCGTCGGTAACGGTGTAGAGGGCTTCTATCTTGCGGATGCCTTCCTCGCTGAGCCTGATGTCGAGCACTTTCAGTTTGCCGATGAACTGCTGGTTCTCCGGGAACAGGAACGACAGTTTCTTCTGCTGCAGTGTGAGCGTTGTGTCGGCCTTGATGATGTTGGCCCGCACGTTGTAGGTGTTATCCTCGGTCATCAGTCCCGACGGGATGTCAATGCTGATGATATACGATGGCGACTGGTTGATATATTTCACCAGCGAGGCGAATCCGCCCGACAACGGCTTGTTGAGCCCGGAGCCGAACAGTCCGTCAATGATAAGCATGTTCTTCTCTAATACCGGCGGATCGAACTCATCGCGCACCTCAAAGAAATCCTTGATTTTGCGGCTGTCCAGGATGCGCTGCTGGTTTTTGGCGCAGTCTTCCGACAGTTTGCCGTTGATGTTGAACAGATAGACACTCACTTTGAAATTCTGCTCGGCCAGCATGCGTGCCACGGCCAGCGCATCGCCGCCATTGTTTCCCGGTCCTGCGAATACCACAACGGGTGTGGTGTTCGTCCACGAATCGGTAATGGCGCGTGTCAGCGCTTTCGCTGCACGTTCCATCAGGTCGATAGAGCGGATGGGTTCATGCTCCATCGTGTAATGGTCGAGTTCATGTATCTGAGCACTTGTGAATATCTTCATCCGTGCAAAAATACAAAAATAATATAAAAAGTGGGCAATCTCGTTCTATATTTTTGCTAATTTTGATGTAATTTCTTGATTTGTGTGCTTATTTGGCAGAATTTGCCTAAATTTGCAGCGCAATTTTGCAATGATTGGATTATGAAGAACTGCATGTTTTGGTTGTGGGTATGGATAGCATTGATGTGCTGTCCGGCGGTGTCAGCCCAGGATTCCCCAACGGGCCGGCCACGAATTGGTTTGGTGCTGGGGGGCGGTGGTGCCAAGGGTGCTGCCGAGGTGGGTGTGCTGAAAGTCATCGAAGAGGCGGGCATTCCCATCGACTATATCGCCGGAACCAGCATCGGCTCCATTGTTGGCGGCCTCTATTCCGTGGGATGGCGTGCTGCGGCACTCGATTCCATGTTCCGTTCCCAGGAGTGGCTGTCGCTGTTGGGCGACCGTGACAAGGAGCAAGGTGATAAGATTCTTTCTCAGAAAGACGGTGTTACCTATGTATTCGGTTTTCCCGTATCGCGCCGTGGCAGCAAGAATGCCGACGTGTTGGTGGGCGCGCTCAATGGCGACCATGTGGTGTCGCTGCTTCAGAAGATGACGCGCTGCAAGGATTCCATCAGTTTTGATGCCCTCCCCATTCCTTTCCGCTGTGTGGCTACCGATGTGAACGAACTCAAAGAAGTGGTCATCGGCAGTGGCAACCTGCCGCAAGCCATGCGTGCCAGCATGGCCATACCGGGAGCCTTCAAGCCCGTGAGGAGCGGGAAACGCCTGCTGGTTGACGGCGGCGTGGTCAACAATCTGCCGGTTGACGTGGTGAAGCAGATGGGTGCCGACATCGTGATAGCCATCGACCTGTCGCAAGAGGAGCAGAAAACCAGGGATTTCTCCCTGAAAGAGACGATAGGCATTGGCGGATGGCTCGACTGGGTGTTTTCGCGTCCCGACATCGACAAATATCAGCAGAACCGCAAGGATGCCGACATCTGCATCAATCCCCGTCTGGGCGAATATGGCGTGACCAGTTTCAGCAAAGACGCCGTGAGCGAAATGATCAGCATGGGCGAGCAGGCTGCGCGGCAGCACTGGCAGGAACTCCTTGCCCTGAAAGCGCGCATCAGACAGTAGACGCAGGCGAAAACGTGGGAAAAAGCACGCGCCATCTCATTTTTCTCCGTCGCCAATGCCGCAATCCCAAAAAATATTACTACTTTTGTAGCAAATTTTCAGAAATACAGAATCATGGATATTATACAAATCAAAGACAGAAAGTTCAAACCATTCATCCCCGAGGCGGTCATCAAGGAGAAGATCAAGGAAGTGGCCGACCGCATCAACCGCGACATGGAGGGCAAGAATCCGCTCTTTATATCAGTGCTGAACGGAGCCTTTGTGTTCACGGCCGACCTCATGAGGATGATCACCATTCCGTGTGAAGTGTCGTTTGTCAAGTTGGCATCCTATCAAGGCACCACGTCGACAGGCACCATCAAGGAAGTAATGGGCATCAACGAAGATCTCACCGGCCGCCACATCGTCATCGTTGAGGACATCATTGACACCGGCCTTACCATGAAGCGCATGGTGGAATCTCTCGGCACGCGCAATCCGGCATCCGTTCACGTCTGCACGCTTCTGCTGAAGCCCGATAAACTCAAGGTGGATTTGAGCGTGGAATATGCTGTGATGGAAATACCCAACGACTTCATCGTGGGGTACGGGCTCGACTACGACCAGCAGGGACGCAACCTGCCCGACATCTATTCGGTAGTAGAATAAGCGTAGCGCAGGCATCGCCCTGCCTTTTAGAGTTAGAATCATAATGATATAAGAGATGAAGAATATTGTAATTTTCGGTGCGCCCGGTTCAGGAAAGGGCACACAAAGCGATTTGATGATCAAGAAGTACGGGCTGGAACATATTTCCACTGGCGACGTGCTTCGCGCTGAAATCAAGAAGGGCAGCGACCTGGGCAAGACGGCGGCATCGTTCATCGACAAGGGACAACTCATTCCCGACGAGTTGATGGTCAGCATCCTGGCTGGTGTCTACGACGCTTTCGGCAAAGAGCATGCGGGTGTCATCTTCGACGGATTCCCCCGCACCATTCCGCAGGCAGAGGCCTTGAAGAAGATGCTCAGCGAGCGTGGCCATCAGGTGGCAGCCATGATAGAGTTGGACGTTCCAGAGGAAGAACTGATGGACCGTCTGATCAAGCGTGGCAAAGAGAGTGGTCGTTCCGACGACAATGCGGAGACCATCAAGAAACGTCTCGACGTGTATCATCGCCAGACGCAGCCGCTCATTGAGTGGTACATCAAAGAAGGCATTCATCACCACATCAACGGACTGGGTGCGCTCGACCGCATCTTCGCTGATATATGTGAGGTTATAGACCAATTGTAATGGCAGAAAGTAATTTTGTTGACTATGTAAGAATCTATTGCCGCTCGGGAAAGGGCGGCAAGGGTAGCATGCACCTTAGGCATGTGAAGTATAATCCCAACGGCGGACCCGACGGTGGCGACGGCGGCGACGGCGGAAGCATCATCCTGCGCGGCAACCACAACTTCTGGACGCTGCTCCATCTGAAATACCAGCGCCATGTGTTCGCCGAGCACGGCGGCAACGGCGGCAAGGACAAATGTCACGGCACCAACGGCAAACACCAGTATATCGACGTGCCGTGCGGCACGGTGGTCTACAATGCAGAGACGGGAAAATACATCTGCGACGTGACCTACGACGGTCAGGAGGTGGTGCTGCTCAAGGGCGGCCGCGGCGGATTGGGCAACTTCCAGTTCCGCAGTGCCACCAACCAGGCACCCCGCTTTGCACAACCGGGAGAACCCATGCAGGAAATGACCATCATTCTGGAACTTAAACTGCTGGCCGATGTCGGTCTGGTGGGATTCCCCAATGCCGGAAAGTCAACGCTGCTTTCCGCACTTTCCTCTGCGCGCCCCAAGATAGCCAACTATCCCTTCACCACGCTCGAACCCAGTCTGGGCATCGTGAGTTATCACGACCGCCAGTCGTTTGTCATGGCCGACATCCCCGGTATTATCGAGGGAGCCAGCGAAGGCAAGGGGCTCGGACTGCGCTTCCTGCGCCACATTGAGCGCAACTCGCTGCTGCTGTTCATGGTGCCCGGCGACACCGATGACATTGTGCACGAGTATGAGGTGCTGCTCAACGAACTGAGGAACTTCAATCCCGACATGCTCGACAAGCATCGCGTGCTGGCCGTCACCAAGAGCGACCTGCTCGACGACGAACTCATCGACATGCTTAGCGAGCAGGTGCACAGCGACCTGGCCGAGAGAAATCTCGACGACCTGCCCGTGGTGTTCATCTCGGCAGTGGCCAACAAGAACCTCGCGCTGCTCAAGGACGTGCTGTGGAAGGAACTCAACAGCGAGAGCAACAAACTGCAGAGCATCACCGCCGAAGACCGCATCGTGCACCGCGACAAAGACATGGCCGTGTTCAATGCTGAGTTGGAGGCAGAGGGCGAGACCGACATCGTCTTCGTCGACGACGAGGAGGTGGAGGAACTCGAAGACTACGAAATAGAAGACCTGGATGAAGAATAACCCCGTGCTTCACGAATATGCGCTCGACGGCCGCGTCATGGCCTTCAGCACCACGCGCCATGGAGGTTGCAGCACGGGCAACTATGCCAGTTTCAACATCAACCCCTATTGTGGCGATGATGAAACTTGCATAGCCCTTAACCGGGAGCGGCTCTGCCAGGCGCTCCAGATACCATCCGACAGGCTCTTCCTGCCGCATCAGGTGCATCAAACCGATGTGCTGGCCATCACGAAAACCACTCTGGAACAGTCTTCGCCCATGCTCTTGCAGGCCATGCTCGAAGACAAAGATGCCATCACCACCAACCTGCCGGGCTGCTGCATCGGTGTGTCCACGGCCGACTGCATCCCCATCCTGCTCTACGATACCGACAACCACGCTGCTGCGGCCATCCATGCGGGATGGCGAGGCACCGTGAAACGCATCGTCGGTGAGACCATCGAGCACATGAAAACCTATTACCACACCGAACCGCGCTATCTGAAAGCCGTGATAGGTCCCGGCATCTCGCTCGACAGTTTCGAGGTGGGCGACGAGGTGTACGATGCCTTCGCCAAGGCAGGATTTCCCATGGAGCAGATGGCCAGACGCTTTCCGCCCATGCGTCCCGACGGTGGCGCGACTGAGAAATGGCATATCGACCTGCCAATGTGCAACCGTCTGCAACTTATCTCTGCCGGTGTGCCGCCGTCGCAGATTCTCTCTTCCGACATCTGCACCTATCAGCAGAGCGGCGATTTCTTCTCTGCCCGTCACCTCGGCATCCATTCTGGTCGCATCTTCACCGGCATCCTGCTCCGAGAGAAGAGATAATACATTCGGTAGCCATTGATATTCAGATGCCTACATGATTATTTCGAGCATCGGAAGTGCCGATATGCAAAGGCGAAAACGGCACTTTTGACCTTGTAAAGGAACGCTATGCTTCAGCAAATTAAATTGATTTACCGCGCAAATTAAATTGATTTACTTTTCAAATTAAGTTGATTTGCTCAGTAAATCAATATAATTTACTTTTCCAAAGCACCGCTTTCTCGGTTCCATTCCAACGGTTTTGATGCTCCGTTTCCATGCTTTCAGAACACCGATGCTATCCTGCAACTCGGCAGGAGCAGTTCTGTCTGATTGTTCCCGATGTTTCCGTACCAACTTTTTTTAACGAAACAGTCCAAACAGACTTTTTCCCACGATGATTTTATCGACGAAACATAAATATTCATAATATTATTTAACACAGCAGCGATTTGTTGCATTTTTCTTGTTATTTCGGTGATAATTCATTATATTTGCAAATACGAGTTATATGAATGTCTTTAATACCTAAACTAACACCTAAACAATGAACCAACAAAGAAGAACTATACTCAGTGTAATGCTTGTATTAGCAGGGATAATGCAATGCTATGTTGCCCGAGCGCAGGATGGTTCCAATGTCATCCGATGGACGGGAAACGATTATCATGACGTGGCCACGGCTGCGGGTACCGAAGTGTTCCTCTACAACGTTGGCACCGGACGCTTCCTGATTCACGGTGGCGACTGGGGCGTGCAAGGACGATTGTTCTATGAGGATACTGGAAAACTGATGCAGATTCAACTGTTGAACGGCAATGTGGTTTTCAATACGGGTATCAATACCAATACAAAGGGAACCCGATTGATTTGCAACGTGCCTTCAACAGAAGCAGAAACAGCCAACGATGACTGGGACGACACCACAGGAGGGTCGGCAACCAAGACCTTCACCATTATCATGGACGGACGCAACAACAACGATGCCAACAGTTATACGGGCTGGCATTTTGAACCTGTTGACACTGGCGACGGAACCATCACCTATTACATGTATCAGAACATAGGTAATTCCGGTGGTGGCAATAAGAAAAGATACTACATGGGAGCCGTTTACGGCACCAACGGACCGCTCATTGAAGGGTTGGAGAAAGGTCACGACGGCGACCCCGTGGGAAATCTCGTCGCTCTTTCGAGCAGTTTCGACAAAGCCGTCTGGACCTCTTACTATCCTACCGGAAATGTTGTGGACCCGTTTACCGGTCTCTCGATGTCTTCACAAGTGCCCATTTTCAATGCCGACACGAAGATAGAACTCAGAAAACTCTATCAGTGGCGCATTGTTACCAAGGAGCAGGTGCTTGCATCGCTGCGCCAAGGTGATGTGGACGACGGACTGAGCACCAACCTTACCTATCTGATTACCGACCGAGGCTTTGAGCGTAACGACTGGAACTTCTTCGATGACTGGAAGGCCAATGTGTTCAGCAACAACCCTGCGGCAAGTGCCAATGCCAGTGGCGGCCGTTACAAGTACACATGGGGCTATTACGAACGCAATGGAACAAGCAACGGCAACCTGCACTTTGCCAACAGTGCCACCCAAAGTTCGCGTTGTGTGAGCGGCGAAACGTGGTATCGTCCGCTCTTGCTGAAGTCGCAATACGGTGACAAGGCGAATGCCAAGTACGGATTCATGGAATTTGAGGGCATTGGCACCGCATCAACGCAACTGAGTGTCACAGCCCCTGCCACTGGCTATTATAAGATAAGTGCTTACGGCTTTTATTCGGGCAGCCATCCCGGCTATATGTTTGCCACGGTGAAAAGCCCCACGCAGTTGGCTTCCACTGACTTTTCCGGCGACGGCGTGCAGAGCAGCGACCGCACTTTTGCCTGTGCCAAACTACTTGAAGTGACAAAATCGCCGATGCTCAATGCCGATAAGGGATTGGAGGGCAGTGTGGTGAAACAGAGCGACGACACATACGCTTTGCAGGGCGTGATGGGTGCCGGCTATGACTTCGTGTTCAACAAGACACCCTATTACCGCGAAGTGGAGATTTATGTGCAGGAAGGACAAACCATTTGCATGGGTGTGGCCAAGACCGATGCCACGCGAAGCGCGGCAGACTACACACTTAATGGCAATTACTATCACGATACCGACTGGGTGGGAGCCGACCAGTTTATGCTAACCTATCTGGGCGATGAGGAGCCGGTGCTGTTCGACGAGGACAAGGAGGTGACATTCACCGACGACAGTTATCTTGGAAGACACAACTATGAACATGCACGCGCCGTGCGCCTGCATCGCACGTTCCAGAAAAACATGTGGAATTCGTTTGTGTTCCCGTTAGACCTCACGGCCGTGCAGGTGAGATCTGGTTTCGGCGATGCCACCCAGGTGGCTGAACTGGTGGGTATCGGCACAGAGTCAGGCGATGCCAATGTCATCGATTTCATGTCGGTGCAACTCCCAGCAGAGGGCAAGGCCATCACCAAAGGCAAGTTCTATCTGATAAAACCCGTGAACGACCCCACCAAACCGGTGAGCGGCATAGAGTATTACTCGCTTGGGTCGCAGAAGTTAAACACAGAAGATTTGATAACAGACGTTGTGGAAGACCAGTACGATCCGATTGCGGGTACGGAAAATGCCGAAGGACATAACAGCATCATGGTGAAGGGAACTTTCTTCAGTTCGATTGGCTATGACAGGGATTCAGGAAACAAGAACCCCGACACGTCGGGACCCTACGTGCCTGCCGGTTCTTACGTGATGTCTAACGACCGCGTCTACCATACGCAGAGCGACCTGAAGACCAAAGGTTTCCGCGCCTGGATTGTTGATGTGGAAGATTCGCCGGCCAAGACCTATAACTATCGGATTGCCTTCAACGGCGTGGTTGACGAAAACGGCAGCACGGAGATAGAGCAAGTGGTTAATGAAAAGATGGGGCAGCGGCAAGCCGGTGGCGGTGTCTATGACCTGAGCGGCAGAAAAGTTGCCGACGCAATAACCTCTCATGACAGTTTGCCCAAGGGTCTGTATATTGTGAACGGAAAGAAATTTGTGGTGAAGTAAAAAGGAGGAACAGAGCAATGGTAAAGAAGACTTATGTGAAGCCTGTTACAGAGCGGTTCCACTTTGAGGCCAACCGCCTGATGAAAGAGGTGAGTTATACGGTGAATTATCCCACTACAGGGTTCCGCCGCCCCATCATAGAAGCCGACCCGGAAGAGGTGTTTTCAAAGAAGAAAAACATTTGGTCTGTCTGGGAAGACGACGAGTTGAACGGATGGGAAGATGAAAAAGAAGATTAGAAAACGGCTGTTTTGAGGCTCCAAACCATGGCTTTTCACGGCCCATGATGAAACACAGGTTCCGGTGCATGGAACCTGTGTTTTTAGTGTTTGGGAAGAACATAAACCGTGAAATCAGTAGCAATAAACGCCAGCCAAAAACAATAAATGGGATAACAAGAGAGAGGGCTGGTTGGTTGATTTACAATAATTAATAATGTGAGTGCGAAAAAAATAGGTGAAAATGTGCGAGACATTCGCGGAAGTTTTGTAATTTTGCAGTCCAATAGTAAAATGTACATTTTAAATATGGCTGGAACTAAAAGAATAAAGACTGCCCTTGTGTCGGTATTCCACAAGGACGGTTTAGATGAATTACTCGCAAAACTGAATGCCGAGGGAGTGAAATTCCTGTCTACCGGCGGTACGCAGAAGTTTATTGAGTCGCTTGGCTATGAGTGCCAGGCTGTGGAGGATGTGACCACCTATCCGTCGATTCTCGGCGGCAGGGTGAAGACACTGCATCCCAAGGTGTTCGGCGGCATCCTTGCCCGTCGCGACAACGAGGGCGACCAGGCTCAGATGGCGAAATATGCAATTCCCGAAATCGACCTGGTGATTGTTGATCTGTATCCTTTCGAGCAGACGGTGGCCGATGCTTCGAGCAGCGAGCAGGATATCATTGAGAAAATAGACATCGGCGGCATTTCGCTGATTCGTGCCGGTGCCAAGAACTTCAACGACGTGGTGATCGTTCCCAGCAAGGCCGAATATGGCGTGCTGCTTGACATCCTGAATGCTCAGGGAGCCGAGACCACGCGTGAGCAGCGCCGCATGCTGGCCGCAAGGGCGTTTGGCGTGAGCAGCCACTATGATACAGCCATCCACGGATGGTTTGTGAAGTGAGCCGGATGGAAACGAGTGTGAGAAACGAAGACGAACAAATAAGTAAAGAAACAACAAGGAAACAATATGGGATTTTTTTCATTTATCCAAGAGATTGCAATGGACCTTGGAACCGCCAATACCATTATCATCAGTGACGACAAGATTGTGGTGGACGAGCCATCGGTGGTGGCCCTCGACCGTCGCACCGACAAGATGATTGCCGTGGGCGGCAAGGCAAAGATGATGTATGAGAAGGAGCATCCGGGCATCCGCACGATTCGCCCGCTGCGCGATGGAGTGATTGCCGACTTCACGGCCTGCGAGCAGATGATGCGCGGACTGATTAAGATGGTGCACAGCAGCAGCCGTCTGTTCTCGCCGTCGCTCCGCATGGTGATTGGTGTGCCTTCGGGCAGCACCGAGGTGGAGTTGCGTGCCGTGCGCGACAGTGCCGAGCATGCCGACGGCCGCGATGTCTATCTGATTTTCGAGCCGATGGCTGCCGCTATCGGTATCGGCCTCGACGTGGAGGCTCCCGAGGGCAACATGATTGTTGACATCGGCGGCGGTACCACGGAGATTGCCGTGATTTCGCTGGGCGGTATTGTGGCCAATACCAGTATCAAGGTGGCCGGCGACGATCTGACATCCGACATCCAGGAATATATGAGCCGTCAGCACAATGTGCGCGTGAGCGAGCGCATGGCAGAGCGCATCAAGATCAATGTGGGTTCGGCACTCACCGACCTGGGCGAGGAAGGACCTGAAGACTACGTGGTGCGCGGACCAAACCGCATCACCGCCCTGCCTATGGAGGTGCCTGTCTGCTATCAGGAGATTGCCCATTGTCTGGACAAGACCATTGCCCGCATTGAGACAGCCGTGCTCAACGCCTTGGAGAGCACACCGCCAGAACTGTATGCCGACATCGTTACCCATGGCATCTACCTTACGGGTGGCGGCGCATTGCTGCGCGGACTCGACAAACGTCTTACCGACAAGATCAACATTCCGTTTATCGTTGCCGAAGACCCGCTGCACTGTGTGGCCAAGGGTGCCGGCATCGCCCTGAAGAATGTTGACCGTTTCTCGTTCCTGATGCGATAGGGTAGGAAAGGTGCATGCGTAACCTGCTGGCTTTCTTAGTAAAGTATAATCACTGGTTCCTCTTCGTCTTGCTGGAGGTAATCAGCATGGTGCTGTTGTTTCGTTACAACAGTTATCAGAGCAGTGTGTATTTCTCGTCGGCCAATGTGGTGACGGGGAAGATGTACGAGTGGAACTCTGAGGTGGAGAATTTCTTCAGCCTCACGAAGATCAACGGACAACTCACGCAGCGCAACCTCTATCTGGAACGCCAGGTGAACGAACTGGCGGCAAAGGTGACCGAACTGACGCACGACTCCTCTTACCTCTTCCACGACCAGTTGCGGCTGCTTGACGACTACAAACTGGTGCCTGCCAAGGTGATAGCCAACTCCATCGACCGCAAGGATAACCTGATAACGATTGACAAAGGCAGCGAAGACGGCATCCGCACCGACATGGGCGTGGCATGCGGCAACGGGCTGGTGGGCGTGGTATACATGGTGTCGCCTCACTACAGTGTGGTGATTCCCGTGTTGAACTCCCGTTCCAACGTGAGCGTGAAGATTCAGAAACGCGGCTATTTCGGCTATCTGCACTGGTCGGGCGGGCGCAGCGACCTGGCTTACGTGGATGATGTGCCTCGCCATGCGCATTTCCGCATCGGCGACAAAATCATCACTAGCGGCTTCTCGTCGATATTCCCCGAGGGAATCATGGTGGGCAAGGTGCTGCATGTGTTCAATTCCTCCGACGGTTTGTCATATCGCGTTCAGGTGAAGTTGTCAACCGACTTCAGCAACCTGCGTGATGTGTGCGTCATCGACAACAGCAAGATGCAGGAGAAAGTGCAGATTATGCGTGCTGCCCAAGACTCTATCAAGCCGCGCGAGCACTAAGAGAGATGAAAGAAAGAGAATGATATCGAATAAGCGAAAGGCATGAATGCAGGTCTATTTCGACGGTTAGGGGCTTTTGCCCTGTTGTTCGTGGTTCAGATGCTGGTGTTGAACAACATCCATCTGTTCGGCTGCGCCACGCCGTTGCTCTATGTGATGTTCGTGCTCTCGTTCAACCGCAACTATCCCAAGTGGGCCATCCTGTTGTGGTGCTTCGCCCTCGGACTGTGCGTGGATATTTCATCCAACACGCCCGGTGTGGCCGCCGGGTCTATGACGCTGATAGGAGTGTTGCAGCCCTATATCCTTATTCCCTTTATTCCACGCGACAGCGCAGACGATTTTCAGCCCACCATGCGCACACTGGGCGTGCTGAAGTTTGCCTACTACACCATCATCTGCGTGTTCATCTATTGCCTGTGTTTCTTCTCGCTTGAGGTATTCCACTTCTTTAACTGGCAGCAATGGCTGCTGAACATTGGCGGCAGTTGGGTGCTGACCGTACTGCTTATTCTTGTAATCGAGAATGTGATAAGGAATGAAAGGCGAGAACAACAATCTTGAAAACAGGAAGTATGTTATCGGCGGGGTGGCTGTCGTGATCATAGTCGTCTATCTGATTCGTTTGTTCACGCTGCAGATTCTCAGCGATGACTACAAGAAGAACGCCGACAGTAACGCCTTTCTCAAGAAAGTGGAGTTCCCCGCGCGTGGCGTGATTCGCGACCGCAACAACGAACTGCTTGTCTACAACCAGCATGCCTACGACATCATGGTGGTGATGAACGAGGCGAGCGGGCGGCTCGACACCATGGAGTTCTGCAATGCAATCGGCATGACGAAGGAGGAGTTCATCAAGCGCATGGACGACATCAAGGACCGCTCCAAGAACCCCGGCTACTCGCGGTTCACGCAGCAGTTGTTCATGAGCCAGTTATCGGAGTCTGACTTCAGCATCTTCCAGGAGAAGATGTACCGTTTCCCTGGTTTCTATGTGCAGCGCCGCAGTCTGCGGCAGTATGTATACCCCTATGCCGCCCACGTGCTGGGCGACGTGGCAGAGGTGTCGCCGTCGGATATTGAAGACGACGAGTATTATCAGCCCGGCGACTATATCGGCAAATTGGGCGTGGAGCGTTCCTATGAGAAGGAACTGCGCGGAGAGAAAGGCGTGCAGATCATGCTGCGCGATGCCCATGGGCGCGTGCAGGGCAGTTATCAAAACGGAGCACTCGACCGGAAACCCGTAGCCGGCAAGGACCTCACGCTGAGCATCGACGTGAAACTGCAGGCGCTGGGTGAGCGGCTGCTACAAGGTAAGATAGGTAGCATCGTGGCGATAGAGCCGTCAACGGGCGAGGTGCTTTGCATGGTGTCGTCGCCCACGTATGACCCGCGGCTGATGATTGGCCGACAGCGCGGAAAGATGCACCGAATGTTGCAGAAAGACCAGTGGAAGCCACTGCTCAACCGCTCCATCATGGGACAGTATCCGCCGGGTTCCACGTTCAAGACCTCGCAAGGACTTACCTATCTCACAGAAGGCATCATCAGTCCCACGCAAACGGCCTTCCCCTGCCATCGCGGGTTCTATCACCGCGGTCTGCATGTGGGATGCCACGGCCATGCGTCTCCCATCTCACTCGTGCCGGCCATCAGCACTTCGTGCAACGGCTATTTCTGTTGGGGACTTTACTATATGATGTCGAACAGGAAGAAGTACAAGACCGTGCAGGAGGCCATGAACATCTGGCGCGACTATATGGTGAGCATGGGATTCGGATATAAACTGGGCGTTGACCTCCCTGGTGAGAAGCGCGGACTGATACCCAACGCCGACTTCTATGACAACGCCTATAAGGGCTCGTGGAACGGACTGACCATCATCAGTATCTCCATCGGGCAGGGTGAGGTGAACCTTACGCCGCTGCAGATTGCCAACCTTGGTGCAACCATTGCCAACCGCGGCTATTACTATACGCCTCACGTGGTGAGGAAGGTGCAGGGAGAACCATTGAAGAAAGAGTTTACGGAGCGCCACTACACGAAGGCCAACCGCAGGGCCTACGACTATGTGGTGCAGGGTATGCGAGCCTCGGTGCTCGGCGGTACGTGTAAGCATCTGAACCGTGGCGACATTGTGATCTGCGGAAAGACCGGAACGGCGCAGAACCGCGGGCAAGACCACTCCGTATTCATGGGCTTTGCTCCCATGGACAACCCCAAGATTGCCATCGCAGTGTATGTGGAGAACGGTGGTTTCGGTGCCGACTACGGTGTGCCTATCGGCGGGTTGATGATAGAGCAGTATATTCACGGGAAATTGTCGGCTGCTTCAGAGAAGCGGGCTTTCGATTTCCAGCATAGGAGAATTGCTTATGGTAAGGCAAACAGATAAACAGCCCAACAATGTGTTGCGTTCACTCGACTGGTGGACCATCATCATCTATGTGGCCCTCCTGGCTTTCGGGTGGGTGAGCGTCTGTGGTGCCAGTTATACCTATGGCGATACCGATATCTTCAGTCTCGACACGCGTTCAGGCATGCAGATTGTGTGGATAGGCACGTCCATCGTGCTGGGCTTTATCCTGCTGATGCTCGACGACCGTTTCTACGACTATTTCTCTTATTTCCTATACGGAGCACTGGTGCTGCTGCTGATAGGAACCATCTTCAATCCCCACGAAATCAAGGGTTCGCGCTCCTGGCTGGTGCTTGGCCCAGTGCGGTTGCAGCCGGCAGAGTTTGCCAAGTTTGCCACGGCTCTGGCCATCTCGAAACTGATGAGCACCTATGGCTTTTCCATACACAACTGGAAGCATTTTGCAGCAGCCTGCGGTGTGATATTCCTGCCCATGCTGTGCATCGTCATGCAGAAAGAGACGGGTTCCGCACTTGTCTACTTGTCGTTCTTCCTGATGTTCTATCGTGAAGGCATGCCGGGAGGCATCCTGTTCACGGCCGTAGCCATGGTGATTTATTTCGTGGTGGGCATACGTTTCGAAGAGGTGATGCTGTGGGAAACGCCCACGTCCATCGGCAAGTTTGTGGTGTTGCTGCTCATCCAGATATTCTCGGCCTCGATGGTGTATATCTATTGCCGTGACAAGAGAGCCACTTTCCGTATCATACTTGTGTCGGTGGTTGTCACGGTGGGAGCCCTTCTCCTGTCGAAATATGTCTATTCCTTCGATGTGGTATGGGTGCAGATAGCCATCACGGCCATCTTGATTGGCTATCTTGTCTACGAAGGGCTCAGTTCGAGAATACGCAATTTCTATTTCATTGCCCTGTTTGCGCTGGGATCGGTGGTGTTTTTCAACCTTGCTGACTATGTGCTGAACGATGTGATGCAGTCGCACCAGCGCGTGAGAATCAATGTGCTCTTAGGACTGGAGGAAGACTTGAAGGGAGCCGGATATAATGTCCACCAGAGTGAAATTGCTATAGGTTCGGGCGGACTGGAAGGAAAGGGATTCCTGAACGGAACGCAGACAAAACTGAAATATGTGCCTGAGCAGGATACCGACTTCATCTTTTGTACGGTGGGCGAGGAAGAAGGATTCTTGGGGTGTGCCGTGGTGCTCTTCTTGTTCCTGGCCTTGATTCTCAGGCTCATAAAGATGGCCGAGCGGCAACCGTTCAAGTTTGGCCGTGTCTATGGCTATTGTGTGCTGAGCATATTCCTGTTCCACGTGTTCATCAATGTGGGCATGGTGCTCGGTCTCACGCCGGTCATCGGCATTCCGTTGCCGTTCTTTAGTTATGGAGGCTCTTCGTTGTGGGGCTTCACCTTCCTGCTGTTTATTTTCTTGCGCATCGATGCGGGCAGGAACCTCATCAGAAGTTGATGGCTACTCGAAAATCTTGATTCCCACATCCGAAATGCCAGGCAGCATTTCGCGCTTCATGGCGTGCTGAATGCTGATCTGAAGTGAGTCGCCCCGTCTGAGGTCGATGTCTTTTAGCGGGAAATCATACTGATAGTAGTTCACTCCATGGCCTGTACGATAGCCTTTCGCATCTGAAAACTGGCATTTGATGGTGTCGGTTTTTGATCTTTTACCCGGAAAGATGTCTTGTTTCACTACGAGCGTGATGCTGGTGAAAGGGTAGGTGTTGTTGATTCTCAAGCCCACCGACTGCCGATAGCGGCCCGGTTCTCTCAATGGCGGCACGCTATACGAGAGCGTGTCGTTCTTTTCCCAGCCCGTAATGATGGTATGGCGGTATGAGTGGTAAACGACGTTGTTGTCGCATGAAAACATAGCAACTGCTCCGGCTGAAGCAGTTACTATAATAAATAAGGTGTAGATAATCTGTCTGGCGCTCATTCTCCTCTTTGCTGGTTGCGTGGAGGTCTGCCTTCTCTGCGTGGCTGATTGTCGCGCTGACGTGCCTCCTGTTGTGGTCTTGACGACTTGTTCTTGGGCTTTCTCTTCTTTTTGTTCTTGTCAAAGCGCGTGATGCTTTCGCCAGCCAGCAAGTCGATAGCGTGATTCTGCTGTTTCTGGTTGTTGTCGTCGGTGAGCGACAAGGGCTTTTCGCCATTCTTGTTCATCTCGATGATTTGTATGGCGCGTCGCGCAGTAATCGTCTCCAGATTGGCAGCCACGTTCTTGTCGGTGGAATAGGTTACCATGCCGGCGAGAATGTCAGTCTTGAAAATGTAGTAGTCGGCATCCTGAGTCTGCAGTACCACTTCCTTGCTCGGCATCTTCCGGCTGGCTTCAATGTAGTCGTCAACCTCGTAATTCAGGCAACATTTCAGTTTGGCACACATGCCCGCGAGTTTCTGGGGATTCAGGGAGATGTCCTGGAAGCGTGCCGCATTGGTGCTCACACTGACAAAATTCTTCATCCAGGTGGCGCAGCACAGTTCTCTTCCGCAGGGACCGGTTCCTCCAATGCGTCCTGCCTCCTGTCGTGCACCAATCTGTTTCATCTCAATTCTCACATGGAAGGTGGCGGCAAGGTCTTTGATGAGTTGGCGGAAGTCTACGCGCTCATCGGCGATATAATAGAAAATGGCCTTGTTTCCGTCGCCCTGATACTCCACGTCGCCGATTTTCATGTCCAAGCCCAGGTTCTTGGCAATCTGACGGCTTTGTATCATCGTGGCATGTTCGCGGCTTTTTGCCTCATAATACTTGTCCATGTCCGCCTGCTTGGCAATGCGGTAGATTCGCTTGATGTCATCGGCACTCTTCAGGTTGGCCTTCTTCAGTTGCAGTTTCACCAGTCTTCCCGTGAGACTAACTACTCCGATGTCGTGGCCGGGACTTGCTTCAACGGCAACCACGTCTCCTTTTTTCAGGTCGAGATTGTTCACGTTGTGGTAATAGCCTTTGCGGGTGTTCTTGAATTGCACTTCTACAAGGTCTGTACTCTCTGCGTTTCCGGGCACATCGGCCAGCCAGTCGTAGGTGTTGAGTTGGCGGTCTTGTCTGCCACAGCCGTTCTTGCAGAGTCCTCTGCCGCAGCCATTACTTGCTTTATATTTCAGATTCTTATAGTCCATTTGTTAAATATGGTTTTCTCTTTTACTTGTTGATGTCTTTCTTTATTTTTGTATCAAGAGTACAATCACTTTGAGCACCAGGTTGAAGAACACAATCTTCGGATTGGCATTCTGCCCGATGTCGCGGATGGCCCTTGAGTAGAGTTCCGATAGTTCAATGACATTTGCCTCGTTGATGAAACGGGAGAAGTTCTTGGCGAAATCTTCCTCTTCTTGTGTCATGTACACAAGTTCCGGATTATGGAAATTATACATGAAGTTCTCTCGTGTGAGCCGGAGGAAGTAGGTGAGCATACGCTTTTGTCTTTCCCGTCCGTATCCAGACACTTCTTCGCTCCATTTCTTCAGTTCCTTGATGTCGCGCTTATAAGCCAGTCGCATCATGATGATGAACTTTTCGAGGAACAGATGGTTTTCATTCTCCGTGTCAAGTTCCTCGAGAGCCTTCAGCCAAGAGCCGTTGGCAACGCGAGCCAGTCTGTGGGCATCGTTGCCGTTGATGCCCCGCCTGCTGACAAGAGCCTGCTCAATGTCTTCGGTGGCAATTCTCTTGAAGTCGATGCGCTGCGTGCGGCTGCGGATGGTCTCGAGCAACTTCTCCGGTTCTTCGCTCACCATGATAAACAATGCCTGCTGGGGAGGCTCCTCTATCAGTTTGAGCAGTTTGTTGGCACATTCTCCGTTCATTCTCTCGGGCAGCCAGATGATGCATATCTTGTAGCCGCCCTGACTGGATTTGAGCGACATCTTGCGCACCAGTTCATCGCTTTCGCCTGCGTAGATGATGGCCTGCTGATTGGCGGCTTTCATCTCTGAAAGCCACTGGTCAATGCTGAAATAGGCTCCTTGCATAAGCATGGCATTCCACTCTTTGGCATAGTCGTCGCTCACCATCTTGTGGTCACTGCTCGTGCCAGGAGGTTTGATAACCGGGTAAGTGAAGTGCAGGTCGGGATGCTGCCATTTGCGAAGCATCACGCATTGCTGGCACGATTCGCATGGCTCGTCGGCACCTTGGTGGTTCTTGCAGAGCAGATATGAAGCAAAGGCCAGTGCCGTTGCCATCTTTCCGCAACCAACGGGGCCGCAGAACAACATTGCATGGGGCAGACGGTTCTCATTCACCATCTGCCTCAGCCTTTCCTTGGCTTCTTGCTGTCCGATTACATCGCTGAACTTCATTGAATGCTTTTTTGCTGCCGCTTTATGGCAGGCACTATACCGATGCAAAATTACAAAAAAAACTGGAAACAAGAGAATTTTAGTGATTCATTCTTGTTTTTACCCTGTGATTTCCACAATAAATAATAGGGAAACGTGTTATATAATCGTATTTTATTCAGAAATTAATCGAAACAATATGCAACAAAATCAAACAGGTTCAAAAGCCTATCTTATCTCAATTGTGATGGTCGCCGTGCTCGGTGGCCTGCTCTTCGGCTACGACACAGCCGTTATCTCAGGTGCTGAAAAGGGTCTGCAGGCCTTTTTCATGGAAGCAAAAGATTTCTCCTATACGAATGGATGGCATGGGTTTACGTCGGCTTCGGCACTGATTGGCTGTATCATCGGTTCGGCCATCTCTGGTATTCTTGCCACGCGGCTGGGACGCAAGAAGTCGCTCATCATTTCCGGCTTGCTTTTCTTCATTTCCGCCCTTGGAAGTATGGAACCCGAATTCATGTTCTTCGACCATGGCAATCCCACTTATTCGCTGCTGATCATGTTCAACATCTACCGCGTTATTGGTGGTGTCGGTGTGGGATTGGCTTCGGCCATCTGCCCGATGTACATTGGTGAGGTGGCCCCGTCGAATATCCGAGGCATGCTCGTATCATGGAACCAGTTTGCCATTATTTTTGGACAGTTGGTTGTCTATTTCGTCAACTTCTTCATTCTTGGGGAACACATACAGCCTTTGGTGGAAGAGATGGGCAAGGGAATTGCCGCCATCACTCCCGCTGCGCAGTGGACCGTTACAACGGGTTGGCGCTATATGTTCGGTTCCGAGGCAGTGCCGGCAGGATTGTTCGCCCTGCTTATCTGCTTCGTTCCTGAGACTCCTCGTTATCTTGTCAGCATCGGCCACGACCAAAAGGCGTTGGGCATCCTTTCAAAGATCAACGGGTCGGCCAAGGCTTCGCAGATACTTCAGGACATCAAGGACACGATGACGGTGAAGACCGAGAAACTGATGACATATGGATTTATGTGTATCTTCATCGGTATCATGCTCAGCGTGTTCCAGCAGGCAGTCGGCATCAATGCCGTTCTCTATTACGCACCGCGCATTTTCGGTGACATGGGTATGGAGAACCCGATGGTGGTGACCGTGTTTATGGGAGTCATCAACATCCTCTTCACTCTCGTTGCCATCTTTACCGTTGAGAAACTCGGGCGCAAGCCGCTGCTGATATGGGGCTCTTTAGGTATGGCTGTGGGAGCCTTCGGCGTGGCTGTCACCTTCGGACATGCTGGCATGGAGATGGTTACCGCCATCAGCATCATGGTCTATTCCGCCTCGTTCATGTTCTCTTGGGGTCCCATTACGTGGGTGCTCATTGCGGAGATCTTCCCCAACACCATCCGCGGTGCCGCCGTTGCCATTGCCGTGGCGTTCCAGTGGATTTTCAATTTCATTGTCAGTTCCACCTTTGTGCCGATGTTCAACATGCATCTTACAGAGGGTGACGATTTCGGCCACTGGTTTACATACGGTCTCTATGGAGTAATCTGTGTGATTGCTGCCGTCTTTGTTTGGAAACTTGTTCCCGAGACCAAAGGCAAGACGCTCGAAGACATGACGAAACTTTGGAAGAAAGCGTAGTCTGTCATCAGCAAGTTATACAAAAGAGGCATCCCCAAAACTGGAATGAGTTTTGGGGATGCCTCTTTTTTATGTCTATCTTTCTGAAATGCTTCCATCCTGAAAGCAGTTCCTTGCAGCGGAATTGCTATGCCTTCAAAACTTCCACGTTCATCTTCTCCAGTTTCTTCACGGCATCGTCAGAGATATTGTCGTTGGTAATCAGATGCTGCACCATTGAGATAGGACCAAGCGTAGCAAAGGCGCTGTTGCCCATCTTCGACGTGTCTGCCACCAGGAACACCTGATCGGCCGACTCTATCATGGTCTTCTTAACCACCAAGTCGCTCAGACTGGGATAGGTGAGATTCATGTCGGCAGAGATTCCTGCCGTGGCGAGGAACAGTTTGTTTGCATGCAGATGGGAAATCGACTGTGCCGCCATGTCACCTGTCAGCGATAGAGTAGGAGCCTTGAATTCTCCGCCCGTCACAATCAGGTTGATACCAGGGTTTTCGCCCAACATCAGTGCGATGTTCAGCGCGTTGGTTATCACCGTAAGGCGGTTGTACTTCAACAGCAGTTTCGCAATCTCCGTGGTGGTGGAACCCGAATCGAGAATAATCACATCGTCCTCATTAATGTAAGAGGCGGCCTTCTGTGCGATGGCTACTTTCTCCTCGTGGCTCTGCTCTTGGTTTACCAGTTTTCCCGTTTTGGCGAAAGTACCCACGTCTTTAAGGAATGCCCCGCCGTGCTCTCTTTGAATGTAACCCAGTTTCTCCAGAAACTCTAAATCTTGTCTGATGGTTACCTCCGTCACACTGAAAATTCTACTTAACTCCTGCACCTTGGCATGTCCGTCTTCGCGGATCAGTTCAAGTATTTTGATGCGTCTTTGATTTAATGCCATATAACCTGTTATGTTTTCGATAGGATTTACTTTGTTTGCAAAGATAAGCATTTATTGCCAAATAAAAAAGAATAACCAAGAAAAAACGAAATAAAAAAATAATTTTGGTCTTCGTTTGATGTCACCTAATGATAATCGTCGATGCTTCTTTTCCTTATGTCTGCTATTAGTCAGCGAAAGGTGGAAAGTATGGTTGACATGGTTTCGTGATGGAAGGCTAATGATACGGATAAATTGGAATTTAGCGGACCTGTGAGTATTGGCATTCCAAATTACTTTGTCAACTTCATGTTAAGCAAATCACACAATTCCTGCGGCTTCATGTTGAGACCATCTGCTGGCAAGGACTCCTGAACCCCAGCAATGCTTTCATTCATCTTTCGAATGGTGCGTTCCGCATTGCTTGCATCACTCATCTTCTGAAACTCTACTTCTTTCTTATATTTTATCCCTATCTGTTTAGATGACACCACATTGATCAGAAAGAATTCTTCCACATCTGCAAAACAAACCTCCCATTTCCTCATTCCACTATCCACCAATACAGATTTGTCTGTGATGATATAATAGGCTTTGTGACTGATTTTTTCTCTCAGTATGAGGAACAGCATGAAAAGTCCACTTCCGCCAAAGAATAAGATGACGGTCCATGCAATAAATGAATGTTCTCCATGCAGAAGCATGATAATTCCTATTGAAACAAACACAAAACATACAGCCAACAAGGCTATGTTTTTCATAATTGAATGATATATTCTAATCTCTTCCATATATCCCGATTTATAATTCAATTACATGCGGTTGAACCTCGGAATCGTGAGTGGCCACCGACTCGATGCAGTCGGTTGACAGGCTTTGCTCGCGAATCCATTGGAGAGACTTGCGCTGCAACTGCTTATCAAGTGTGATACCCGAGGTAATCATGTTGCGCCATGACTTCGTGGCATATCCGCCATCGGCAAAGAGCAGTACATATTTGCCTTCGGCGTTCCGAATCTTCAGCGCACAAAGTCCCTCGCTATGACCAGGAATGTTGACCATCACCAGACTGCCGTCGCCCAAGACATCATACGACTTGCCCACAGGGCCTTCAGTGCTGTTCCAATCAAAGGTTTTCAGGTCAACACCTTCCCACCAACGTTTCTGAAAGCGTATCTTTATCTGTAGATTCTTACGAGTGGTGCCAATCATCTCTGCCTCCGACACCAATATGTGTTTGGCATCCTTCACAAGACGTAAGCCATTAGCATGGTCACAGTCAAGATGCGATAATAGCACGTAGTCAACGTCCGAGGGCTTCAATCCCAACTTCGCCAACTGTTCGTCAATGGCTTCACCTTCGGCAATGCGTCCCTGATTGATCTGATAGAGAAACCATGAGCCCAGCGACTTGATCTGAGCCTGCTTGTCATAGACACCATCAGGCGACATCTCACGGTGCCAACCCGTATCAAAGAGAATCAGTCCCTTCGGATGCTCAATCAAGAAACTGAACACCGGCAGCCATATCCAATTGCTCTTAGGGGTTGTAATGCCCGAAGCCTTGATAATGCTACAATCATCACCGCCAAACGGCAGGTAGGGTGAAACACGCACCTCTCCCGTTCTCAATACATGTATCTTTATATTGTCCATAAATACCTATATATATGTACATGTTGCAAAAGTAGGAAAAAAACACAAGTTATGTGAATCTTTAGGGATAAATAAAGTTAATGCTTGTCCTAATATGGGGTGTCGCGAACAGACGGTTTTATCTTAAAAGTGTTAGCGTGGTTTGATGTTTTCAGGGCAATAAACGGTTTGTTTTTTTCAATTTCGGCCATCATACAGAATCGTCCGTTTTCCTTTGTCTATCGCGTCTTTGTCATAAAATGCATAAAAAAAGAATCCGCAAGAAACAAATTTGGTTTCTTGCGGATTCTCTGGTGATCCGTTTGGGGCTCGAACCCAAGACCCCAACATTAAAAGTGTTGTGCTCTACC
>DGWC01000062.1:26899-39852 GCA_002395135.1 Prevotella sp. UBA4268
TCTACCTGCTGAGCTAACGGATCAGTGATTATTCATGCGCCACTTTATCATGGTGTTTGAAAATCGGCTGCAAAGTTACAATGTTTTTTTGAGATTGCCAAATTTTTTGAGGCGTTTTTCCCAATCTTTTTTTATTCCGGGCGATTTTTTGTCCGTTTTCCGTGCCTGTTCAGGCTTATTCCTGTGGAGAATCCTGCGTTTCCCCCGTGGCGGCAGTGTCCATATTCGGTGCCTCTTCTGGTTCTTCACCTGCAAGGGCGTGAGGGTTTGCGCACTCCTCAATAGGAGCGTTTTCATCATTGTTGCCGGCCACGAAGCCTTCATCGATGGGCAAGTCCTCGTTTTCGCGCGTCACATACCGTTGGTAGTAAGCAATGAGGATGGTGGTGAGCGGGAGGGCGAGAATCAGTCCGATGAATCCCAGCAAGGCACCCCACACCGACAGCGAGAGCAGCAGGATGGCGGGGTTCAGTCCCATGGCCTTTCCCATAATCTTAGGCGTGATGACCATATCGATGATTACTTGCACGATGATGAATATGGCCACTGCCATTGCCAGTATCACCCAGAAGTTCTGTCCTGTGTCTGCCGCCTTGAGCAGGGCGAGGAATGCGGTGGGTATCAGTGCAAAGGTGTGCAGATAGGGCACGAGGTCCATGATGCCGATGAGGATGCCCAGGCCGATGGCCATGGGGAAGTCGATGATGGTAAATCCGATGCAGAAGAGGATACCCATGCAGAGTGCCACCAGTCCCTGTCCTCGGATATAGGCGTTGAGGGCTTTCTCCACGTCGCTCATCAGTTCTTGCCAGAAGGGGCGCGTCTTCTTGGGGAATATCTTGATCCAGTTGTTTGTCAGGTATTCGTAGTCGAGCAGGATGAAGAACATGTACATCAGCGTGATGAGCGATGCCACGATGCTGATGATGACGCTGGCCGTCTGTCCCAGCACGTTGAACACCTGCGGCATGGCCGACCGTATGGCTTCGGTCACGTCCTTCCGTTTGAAGAAGTCTTCAATGCCTTCGCGGTTGTCGCGTATCCAGTCTTTTATCATGGCCGACAGGTCGTTGGTGTTCGTTTGCTGCTGCAAGTAAAGTGTTACCAGTTGCCCCAGTTTGGAAAACTGCTCAATCATGGGCGGTATGATGAGATATACCACTCCGGCTACGATGGTGATGACGAAGAGCAATGTCAGGATGATGCTCAGCGCACGCGATTTTACGTGCATCCTATATTGGATGAACTTCACGATGGGGTAGACCAGATATGCCAGCAGCCAGGCCACGAAGAATGGCAAGAGCACGCTGCTGAGATAGTTGACGGCAAACAGCACGGTGACCACGATGAGGCCCACACCGGCCCATCTGATGAATTTATCGAATGTGATTTCCTTTTGCATAATATCTGATAATTACTCTTCTCCTTTATTAAAATGACTACTTGTCCTGCGCGTCGGCGGCCAGTGCCTTCTGGTAGCATTCCCGGCAGAGCGGCTCGTATTCCTGCGTCTCGCCCAAGAGCACCCGCTTGTCGTTCTTCACCAGTCGGTGGCTCACGTAGGCCAGCGAACCGCACTTCACGCAGATGGCATGCACCTTGGTTACTTCGTCGGCAATGGCGCAAAGCCCCGGGATGGGACCGAAGGGAACGCCCTGGAAATCCATGTCGAGACCGGCCACAATCACGCGCACGCCCCTATAGGCCAGTTCGTTGCATACTCTTACCAGTCCCTCGTCAAGGAATTGCGCCTCGTCGATGCCTATCACATCGTTCTCTCCAGCCAGCAGCAGAATCGACGACGATGAGTCGATGGGTGTGCTCGGAATAGAGTTCTGGTCGTGGCTCACCACGTCGTTGTCGCTATATCGGGTGTCTATCGACGGCTTGAATATTTCCACTTTCTGCCGAGCAAACTTGGCACGCTTCAGCCTCCTGATCAGTTCTTCCGTTTTTCCGGAGAACATGGAGCCGCACACCACTTCTATTCTCCCAGGGCGGTGTGATTCCCCGATTAAATTCTCTGTCATATGGCTACAAAGTTACGAATCTGTTTTAAAAATTGCAAAGAAAAGGACGTTTTTTTTACTTTCGGAGAACAAATATTCAATATTTACGTTATCTTTGCATCCAACTATGGGAATATTATATGTAGTACCAACGCCTGTTGGCAACATGGAGGACATGACGCTGCGGGCCATCCGCGTCTTGAAGGAGGCCGACCTGATATTGGCCGAAGACACCCGCACGTCGGGAATCCTGCTCAAGCATTTCGAGATCAAGAACCAGTTGATGTCCCACCACAAGTTCAATGAGCACGGAACGTCGGCAGGTATCGTGGAGCGGCTGAAGGCAGGTGCTACCATTGCCCTTATCAGCGATGCGGGAACGCCAGGCATCAGCGACCCAGGGTTCTATCTGGTGCGCGAGGCCGTGGCTGCCGGCGTTGAGGTGCAGTGTCTCCCTGGTGCAACGGCATTCGTGCCGGCGCTGGTTTCCAGCGGACTGCCCGACGACCGTTTCTGTTTCGAGGGCTTCCTCCCGCAGAAGAAAGGGCGGCAGACCCGTCTGGAGAGTCTGAAGGATGAGACGCGCACCATGATTTTCTATGAGTCGCCCTATCGCGTGCTCAAGACGCTGCAGCAGTTTGCCGAGTGCTACGGCGAAGACCGTCAGGTGAGTTGTTGCCGCGAAATCAGCAAGGTGCACGAGGAGAGTGTTCGCGGCACGCTGGCCGAGGTCATCGCCCATTTCAAGACTACAGAGCCAAGAGGTGAGTTCGTCATCGTGCTCGCCGGCAAGAATATAAAAGATAACAGACAAAAAACAGAGTGATATGAAGAAACTATTGTTTGTTGCGATTTGTGCCGCAGGCATGATCGCATGTACCAATGAGAAGCCCGCACCGGTGATGCCGGACGGCGGACAGAATGACTCTCTGCAGAAAATCATCGAGCAGAAAGACAACGAGATTAACGACATCATGGGAACGCTCAACGAGATTCAGGAGGGTTTCCGCGAAATCAGCGAGGCCGAGGGGCGCGTGAGCATTGCTAAAGGCGGTGAGCGGGCCGACAAAGCACAGCAGATTCGTGAGAACATCCAGTTCATCTCTCAGCGCATGGCGCAGAACCGCGAACTGATCAAGAAACTGCAGCAGCAGATGCGCGAAAGCACCGTGAAGGGCGATGAATTCAAGAAGACCATCGAGAACATGATGGCTCAGTTGGATGCCAAGGACAAGGAACTGCAGCAGTTGCGTGCCGACCTCGATGCCAAGGACATCCATATCTCAGAACTCGACGAGACCATCGCCAATCTGAACACCGACGTGAAATCCTTGCAGCACGAAGGCGAGCAGAAAACACAGACCATCAACACGCAGGACAAGCAGTTGAACACAGCATGGTTTGTCTTCGGCACCAAGAAAGAACTCAAGGAGCAGGGCATCCTTGACGACGGCAAGGTGCTCCGCGGCAACTTCAACAAGAACTACTTTACGAAGATTGACATCCGCGTAGACAAGGAAATCAAACTTTATTCCAAGTCGGCCAGCCTGCTCACTCCGCATCCGTCGAGCAGTTACACGCTCACACCCGATGCCAACAAGCAGTATGTGCTGAGAATCACCAACCCGCAGATTTTCTGGAGCACCAGCAAGTATCTTGTCATCCTGGTTAAGTAATTCCGCATCCGCAGCCGTCGCATGCTCCTGCCATAGAGGCGGGAGGAGTGAATCAACATGTGCGGCATGCGAAACTTGAATAAACGACAAATGAAAGCGGCACTTTCGAGTAAGGAAAGTGCCGCTTTCTTTTCTCCTGCATGGCGGAATGGAAAAGTAAATTAAATTAATTTGCTCGGTAAATCATATTGATTTACTTTTCAAATTAAATTAATTTGCGCGGTAAATCATATTAATTTGCTGAAATATGTCTTTGCGATGCTTGATGCAGAGTGCCACTTTTGTGCCGCAAGAACATAGGTTTTGAGGTGCGAAACCACAGTTCTTGGGCAGTGAAACCTATGTTTTTGAAGCATGAAACCATAGGTTTTGCGCGGCTGAATGTGCCCAGCGGTAACGAATCCTTACATTTTTGTGTTTCCAACGCCCATTTTTTCAAAAATCCATTTCTATTTTGAGAAAAATCGCCGACATAGTTTTGTCACAATTTATCCAATTATTCAACCCTCTTTTGGAGCCGAAAAACCACATCGGAACAACTCCCCCAATCACTTATTCCACTACGCCACCCCATGAAATCTTCAATGAAAGATCGTCAAAGAAGTCTTTCGCAAAAAACTACGGATAAGTTTCCTTATTAAAAGAATAATGTGTAATTTTGCAAATGTATTAGATAACGACAATTTATTCGGATTTATTAAAAGCCATTAAAGCAGATTGTGAAACCATGAAAATAAGAACAAGGTTCATTATCCTAACTACTCTGTCAACTATCGCGTTGGCATCAAATGTTTCAGCACAAACATACACCTACCAATATGACAGCAGGGGGAATGTCGTGAAGCGTACAAGAAATACAATCAGGTCCCAGAAATTCATAAAGAGAAATGAACCAATCTCTAAGAAATATCTGACAAATGAATTTGTTGTGTTATCAAACTTGACAAATGGGGCATTAACCATCCACAGAAAAGATGGATCTGAACAAGAATTCTCCTGTCAGATTTACAATGAAGGAGGCCAGCGGCTTTTTGAATCAAAAAGCACAGGGCGACCAATTACTATAGACATCGCAGATTGGCACTCAGGAATTTACTTAATCCAACTTCACGACGGAAAAGAAAAACAAACCACCATAAAAATAATGAAGCGATGAAAAGACATATAACGTCTGTGATTCTACTGCTATATTGTATAATACAAGTTAATGGTCAGATGCTGCCCAATAATGCCGTCGTAAGTAAAATTGATGACGAATTTGCTGTTTTACCCAACGGCCAGGTGTCATACAGCATACCATTGCCCGTGATAACAGGAACTGGAGGTATGACGCCCAAATTGTCAGTCACTTACAACAGTTCTACAAAATACGGACTGTTAGGTTACGGTTTCGACCTGGCTGGCTTGTCTATCATCAGCAGGGGAACCCCGAACCTACAAGACGATGGCCGAACAGGAACTGCATCATTAAATGACAGTATATTTTTACTTGACGGTAACCGACTCGTCTTGTCGAATAAAGTGAACGAAACCACAAGAGAGTACCATACCCTGAACGAAACCTACGCAAAGATAACTGCTTATGGCAGCGAGTGCAATCCTTCCCGATTCAAGGTACAGACAAAAGACGGACTTACATTTGAATATACCTCCAGTAGCCTAACAGTTGGCACAAATTCAACAGCCCCCTCTATGTTTTGGCTTGTATCCAGGGTAACAGACTCTGTGGGCAATAGTTTTTCTGTTTCATATTCATCCAACTCTGCAAACAATGAATTTTACCCAACGCGAATAGACTACACATACAATTCATCGGCTAATCTTGTTCCATACGCGTCGGTAAGGTTCACATATATCGAAGACACCAATGCTGTTACCACCTATGTATGCGGCAAACCAGTCAAGTACGCCCATTTAATAAAAACCATCGACAACTATTATGGCAATACGTTAGCACGTAGGTATACGATGAATTATTACTCCTATTTGGGCAGATCCTTGCTAACAGGAATAAGTGAATCCACAGCAGATGGAACGGCTAAACGTCCCACGACATTCACATGGAACAGGCCGTACAAATTTGACATCTCCGAAGATGACATGCAAGACGAAACTGGAGACAATGCCATCAACAAATCAATACTCATAACGGGCGATTACAATGGAGACGGGCGAACAGATGTCATCACCATGCCATATACAAGTTCGTATAATTTGACATCGGCATCTTTTTCTGCACAAACAGAGAATCTTGACAGCATACCCACAAATATACAGGACTTGTCAACTCAGGAAAGAGTTCACATAGTAACACCTGACACTGCAAAAGTAATGGACTTACTGAGTGGAAGTAATACGAGGCAGTATAATGTGCTTACCAGCGGACAAACATTAGTAAGAACAGAGATTATTACAGAAAATGACAATGATGTGGTGATACAAGCCGTAAGCGGCAATTTCTATGGAAATGGTGTCGACGACCTTGCTGTTCTTGTAAGGAAATCCAATGGCCAATACATCACTTACGTATATAAGTCCACTCCTACATCCACCAATATGACCTTCGGCAACAAGGAAGTGGCATTCCTTAGTCGGAAAAGATATTCCATACATACTGTAGAAGTGAATGGTGACGGAGCCGCCGACTTGTTTGTCAAATACGAGAACTCTAAAGATTATGCATTTGTATTGTCATCATCAACATCTTTGTATGCCTTAAGGCTCTATACCACCGTTACAGGAACGGTGAGCGAGAAGTGGGACAGAGTTGAATATGTTGACTTTGACGGAGATGGACTGACTGAAATCATGAATCTCACGAGCAATGGATATAGGTTACTGACATCAGATGGACAAGGGCATTTCACCGAGGGCATCTTGAAGACGAATCTTAACAAAATGAACTTCATAAACTTTGGTGATTTCAATGGAGACGGCAAGACAGACATGCTTGTAACTGGAACTTCCGACACCCCAGGTTCCCAAGCATGGACACAGTGGAATATAGAATTGTCAAAAGGTGATGGATATTTTGAAATCAAACACGTCTACCGTAAATTTGATCCCTTAGAGATGCAAATCTTTGTGATGGATATAAATGGCGACGGACTTGACGATTTGTTTGCAATAAAGAAAACAACTAATGCCTCCTACATCCCAACCGCATATATAAACAAAGCATCAGCCGACTTCGAGGCTCAATCAGGCAGTCAGGTTCTGCCTCCCATGGACAAATGCAATTATTATGTTGGCGACTTCAATGGCGACGGCAAGGCAGATTTCCTATGCACAGCCAACTGGAGCAGCACCAACTGGATGGGATACAAAATGTATCGCATGCCCACTGAGTATGGGAATCTGCTGGAAAGCATTACCGATGGCTGGGACAACACGACAGAAATTACTTACAAATATCTTTCTGACCGTAACGTTCACTATCGTGGAACGGTATGCAGATATCCTCTTACGTCTTTCTCTTCGCCATGGCCTGTAGTATATGGTGTTGCCACGCCAAATGGTATCGGAGGACAAAACACCAAAACATATTTTTATGACAATGCCTTGATACACAGACGAGGCAGAGGAGTGTTGGGATTCGAGAGACTGACCATACGTGACAACACGACAGGAACAAAAGAGATTGTTGAGACAGATATAGACGACAATCAATATCTTACTGCCACGAAACACTCCGAGACCTATCTCGGTCTACGGAAAACAGCAGAAAAGGACTCATATCAAAGTCTGAAAACCTTCTCACATCCATCAGGAAACTGCACTTATAGTTACCAAACTTTACAAACAGAAGAATACACGTTTGATTATCAAAGTGAAACGGAAACCTCCTATACAAAAACACATACATCCTTCGATGACTTTGGCAATGTCACATATATAAGTACTGTAAATGGCGATGGACTTACCACTATTACAAACAGCACCTATACCAATGATGAAGACCACTGGTATTTAGGAAGACTAACAGAATCTTCCGTTTCGAAAGGAAACGAAGACGGACAGGTTTATCACACTTCGAAATTTGAATACAATCAAGACACAGGCATACTTTCTGCTGAATATATTGAACCTTATAAACCATATGGTGCTACCAAGAAGACCTATACGCATGATCAATTTGGCAACATCACCCAAAGTACCCTTCAATCTCTTTCTGGCGGAGAAGAGCGCATCCAGCAGTCGACATATGATGAAAAAGGCAGGTTCATCACCACGACGACCAATACGCTGGGATTTACTACATCCTATACAGTAGACGAGATCTTAGGAGTTCCTTTGACATCAACAGAACCAGACGGTATCACCACAACCAATTCCTACAACAGTTTTGGCGAATTGTTACAGTCTTCCACTCCCATTGACACTACGCTATATTCGACGGGATGGAGCAGGAACATGACCGACGCACCACAGCACGCTCTTTTTTATCAGTACACTAAGAGCACGGGCAATCCATACGTATTTGAGTTCTTCGATTGTCTTGGACGCTCTTTGCGAAAAGTCACCGGGGGATTGTACGGGCAGAAGATATACATAGACACCGAATATAATGAAAAAGGACAGGTGTGGCGCACATCCGAGCCTTATTTCCCAGGCGATGCCGTCTACTGGAATGTGAATGAATATGATGACATGGGACGTATTATCTGCCAGACCTCACCTGACGGGAATTCTTACACCATGAGTTACAATGGTCTGACTACTACAACCACTGACCCATTAGGTCATTCCACCATAAAGAAAACCAATCAGAGTGGTCATCTTATAAACAGTACCGATGCAGACGGCAACACCATCATCTACACTTACGATGCAGATGGCAACTGTACAACGGTCTGTGCTCCCCAGACAACACTCACGATGGCTTATGATGTCTTCGGGAACAAGACATCTCAGACCGATGCCGACACCGGCACCACGACATACACATACGATGCTTTCGGACAACTCACGTCGTCCACCCTGCCGGGCAATGTGGTGGTGGAATACGAATACGACTGCGGCGGTCGCGTAACAAAGGAGACTCGCCCCGACATCACCATCACCACCACCTACGATACCAAGGTGCCCGGAAAGGTAACCAAGGTGGAGGCCACAAACGGCCACAAGATAGAATACACCTACGACAACTACGGACGGCAGGTAATCCGGAAGGAAACCATCGACGGCAACACTTATACCGTAGCCACCCCCTACAATGCCATGGGCAAGGTGAGCACAGTGGCATACCCAAACGGATTAGCCGTGGAGAACATCTACAGCGAGAACGGAATACTGACCGGTGTGAAATGGCTGGGACCCGGAACCATGCTGTGGCAGATAGATTCGCTGACCGCCCGCGGACAGGTGAAGCAGCAGCATCTCGGCAACGGTTTATATATAAATAAGGTGTACAACGCACAGAAGGGCTACGTGGAGAGCATCACCACGCCGGGAAAACTGAGTTGGGCATACGGCTTCAATGCCGTGGGCAACCTGACAAGCCGAACCGACATCCTGCGCAATCTCACGGAGTCCTTTGCCTACGACACACTCGACCGCCTCACCACGGTGAAGAAAAACGGGATGACAACGCAGGAGATGACCTATGATGCAGCCGGCAACATTCTCTCAAAATCAGATGTAGGTGGCAGTTTCACCTATGCATCCAGTGGCAACCGCCTGCAATCGTTCTCCGCCTCTTCATACCAGCCCGTGGTATGGGACGACATTTCGTACAACTCATACAACAAAATCACCCACATCGCAAAGGGAGGCCGTGCGCTCGACATCACTTACGGCGCGCACGGCCAGCGCATTAAGGCCGTTCAGAGTGTCGGCGGTGTGGCCGAGACCCGGCTGTACGTGGATAATCTCTTTGAGGAGAAACAGAAAAGCGGCATCACCACGAAGATTTTCTATATCTTCGCAGGCGGTCAGACTGTGGCCATCATGGAGAGGACGGGCAGCAGCAGCACAATCCGTTACCTGCATCACGACCACCTCGGCTCGGTCATCGCCATATCCGATGCATCTGGCAATATCGTGCAGGAACTGAGTTACGATGCCTGGGGCCGTCGCCGGAATCCCGACACATGGAACTATTTCGATGAGATTGCCGATGCCGATGCGCTCAATCCCTACGGATTTACGGGGCATGAGCACATCGACCTGTTCGAGTTGGTGAACATGGACGGTCGGATGTACGACCCCGTTATCGGCCGATTCCTCTCGCCCGACCCGATTATTCAGGCTCCCGACTTCACCCAAAGCCTCAACCGCTACGCCTATTGTCTGAACAATCCCCTGTCGCTCATCGACCCCACAGGATATAGTTGGTTCAGTAAGAACTGGAAGTCAATCACTGCATCTATAGTCGGTATAGCCGTTTCTGCAGTAACACTTGGGTCTGGTATTACCATAGGAGCTGCGATCATAGCCGGTGCAGCAGGAGGTGCTGCAGGTGCTTTGACGGGTGCCCTGCTTAACGGAGCGAACATCGGGCAGATTGCCAAGGCCACGTTCACGGGAGCGTTCTGGGGAGCCGTGGGCGGTTTCTTCAATTACAGTGCAGGCGAAGGTCTGTTCTTTGAGCGCATGTTCAAGCATGCCTTTGCCGATGCCTGGAAGGAGGGCATCCAGGGCGGCAATGCCCTGCACGGCATGATTGGCGGCGCAGCGAATATACTGGGCAACAGTGCCATCAGTAAACATGCAGATTTCCTTCATCCTGCCGGGTGCGTGGCTGCCAGTGCAATACTTGGCGGCACAGTGTCGGAAATCGGCGGCGGAAAGTTCGCTAACGGTGCCATAACAGGTGCTTTCTCCATGATGTTTAATGATATGATGCACCATTTTAGTGATGCGAAACTTAAGAAAATATATGATGCATATATATCTGGGTCGACAAAAACAATAAATGGTATAAAATCTTGGATGTCCGCAAAAGAATTATGCTTGAATATTGGTGGCGAATTGACAGAAGTTGCTAAAGGTATAGAAAACTCTTGTGCATTAAGGCTAAGTATAGCCCTTAATGATGCTGGATTTGCCATCAGCTCCAATGCACCTGGTGCAAAATTAGGTGGTGATGGTAGATATTATATAATCAGTGCTAAAAATATGCAAACATATCTGTCTAACTATAAGATCATTACAGTTGGACAGGGAAATCGTGTTAAAAATGGCCTAGTATACCAATATCCAAATGATTCTTGGAGATTGCAGGGAATAACAGGACATGTAGATGTGGTATATAGAAGAAGATGGGCATCAATTTATTTAAGAGACGTAATTGGTGCTCCATATAATAACTTTAGAACGGAAGTATTTCACTAATTAAGAAATTCAGAAATCATATAAGAATACTATAAATTTGTAAATAATGAAGAACTATTTGAAAGAATTGAATCCGTCAAGAGGTAACATTTTGAGAATTCGCCTAATTACTGCCTTTTTCTTATTCTGTTCTCCTATTTATATAACAGGCTGCAAAACAGATAGAATAGAGGTGAAATCGGTAATAGTTAAATCCCCTCTTATGTATGATCAGCCTGGGAGTATAAGGAAAATGTATTATGGCATCAGGGATGGCAAGGAAACTAACATTGCCATATATGCTGGTTTCCATAATGAAACTCTTTATGATATTCAAATTTCCCGGAATTCAAATATGACAAAAACTCCATCTCTATCAGGATTGTCCGAAGACATAGATGCAGATGAACAATTGTTATTGTTCAATCAAATTCTTTCTCACCTCTCACAATCTTATACCTTTGATAACGTAAAACAGATTATAATCTTTACGAGAGACCTACGAAGAATGTCTGTTGAGATACTTGAAAAATATAATTCACACAGAGATTATATACAAGCAATTAAGGAGAGTTCCTTTTTTTTAAAACTTTTTGACATATTGAAGTCATATGGAATAAATATAAAAGAAATTGAAGTTAATGATATTTATTGGTTAGCAGTTGAGGATAAGAATCAAATGGAAAGTACTAAGGACAATAAATGGAATGATATAAATCTTGATGCGACAATATATCTTAAAATAGAATAAGCAAGTTACTATATGAGCACAGCCCTTCTTCTTGGACATACCAGTCCCCATGAATTTATGAATAACAATATTCACAGAACAGGTATCTTTTATCAAAATACTCCTGGAGGCACAAACCATATAGACCTTTGGAATAAGGGAAAATCTGGTTCTGGAATATATATGTCAGAAGAAGTTTGGTTTTGGTATATAAAATAGTTTATAATTATGAGAAAATTATTTTTAATTATCTGCATGATAGTATTTGCCAACTGCGCTAATAATATACTAGCGGGCAACGGTGATAAAGCATGGATCTCGGAGCGGTTTGCACTCCAGATCATTCACAAGAAAAACCTGCAAAGCAAGTATATCTTCCCTATAGTAGGTTTTGAAACACATAATGGGTGCTTATATATTCTTACTTATGGTGGAGAGATGCAACCTGTCGCGACAAAGACGACTAAAGAGGGGATGCTTTTATCTAACTTCCAATATACAATCAACTTGTCTTCTTGGCCAAAATGTCAAATTGAAAAGTACAGCAAATCCAAAGTATATTATCAATATGTCGGGGATAAGATTGAAGTAGAAATAAAGACAGGGAAATATACTGAACATTTATCTTTTACAAGTAATGTGTATGGAAGCAGATTTCGGAATTTGCTTGAATTTAAAGGATGGCTATTGGATTTTTTGTTACCAACAATTAAAAGATAACAGAATCACTGGGACATTTCTTCTGATTATTTTTCAAATTAAAAGAAATGCGAATGAAGCAATAAAATGAACAGTTTCTATGTTTGTAAACGCTAACGATAGAGTAAGACAAATGAGACACCGCTCTCGGGGGCTGCGAGCCCCCTTTGAGTCAAAGAACAAGTTAATAAGTTTCTATGAAAAAGATATTTTATATTGTTATTATTATTGTGTTGTCTATGGGTTGCGCTGCGGGACCGAGCAAACATGATCTCGATAAACTTCGTGATAGTTTAGACAACATGGTCCTTTGGGGGACTTTGCGTAATGATACGGCAATGCTCGAAAGGGCATTGAAACTTTCAGACTTCTTACTTAATATTGATACTACGAACATCGGTAAGAGGCATTGTTATCGTCATCGTTCCATAATATTCTCTTCTTTGGGGCACATGGATGAGGCTATGGCTAACGCTGAACATGCAGTTTGGACGCTTCAGGCAAACAATCCATTACGGCTTATCT
>DGWC01000030.1 GCA_002395135.1 Prevotella sp. UBA4268
CATCAGCGCATTCATGCAGTCGGCAAGATTCCACACAATGCCTAAATTAACAACGGCTCCGATAAACAAAACCAGGATGTAGAGAATGCGGTAAGGGCGGCGCAGGCGGCTGTCTAAGTATTCAACAGCACGTTCACCATAGAGTTCCCAACCCAGAATGGTGGAGAAAGCAAAGGTGAGCAGGCCGAATGTGAGCAGCGGTGCACCGATATAAGGTATCTTGCTGAATGCCACTTTTGTCAGCGTGGCTCCATTTTCATAAGAAATGTCGGGGTAGGCGATGATGCTGCTCACAATCACCAGTCCGGTGAGCGCACAGATAACCACCGTATCCCAGAAGGTTCCACTACTCGATACCAATGCCTGACGGACCGGGTTGCGCGTCTGAGCGGCAGATGCAACGATGGGCGCACTACCCATTCCCGACTCATTGGAGAACAATCCGCGCGCGATACCGAAGCGTGCGGCCATCATCACCGTGCTTCCCACAAATCCGCCACCTGCTGCCTCGGGGTTGAAAGCAGCCTCGCAAATCAGTTTTATGGCTGGCCACACGTAACTGCCGTTCATGAAAAGGATGACAATACAGCCGAGAATGTAGAACAAAGCCATGAAGGGCACGAGCATGGTGCATACGCGAGCAATGCTTTTGATGCCACCCAGCACCACGGCTCCTGCAAGCAGCATGATGAGCGTGCCGGTGATATAGGGCGAAATGTGATAGGTTTCATACGTGAGAGTGGCTATGGCATTGGCTTGCACTGTGTTTCCAATGCCGAAGGAGGCCACGGCTGTGAACAGGGCAAAGAGCACCGCCAGCCATTTCCAGCCCAGTCCGCGCTCCAAAGCATACATCGGACCACCCAGCGTGCGCCCTTCTGCGGTCTTCACACGATATTTCACGGCAAGCAGACCTTCGGCATATTTCGTGGAAATGCCAAACAGGCCGGTCAGCCAGCACCATAACACGGCTCCGGGACCACCAAGAGCAACGGCCGTGGCCACGCCGATGATGTTGCCTGTGCCTATCGTGGCAGCCAATGCCGTGGCAAGTGCACCGAATTGCGACACATCTCCGCTTGCGTCCTTGTCTCTTTTGACACTCAGACGGATAGCCGTCCACAGGTGGCGCTGGGGAAAACGCAGGCGGATGGTGAGAAACAGGTGGGTGCCGAGCAGCAGGATAATCATCGGCCAGCCCCATAGCAGGGAGGAAAGATCGGTGAGAATCTGATTGAAATCGTTCATGTGCAGATGGTGTAATATGCTTAGTAAGCGGTTCTTTATTTCCTTTTTACGATGTCTGTAGGCTCTTCCATGCGCACCCTGACATTGTCGAAGCCCATGGAACGCATCATCTGGTAGAACTGCTTGGTGGCATTCTGCTCGGCCGAGGCAATATTCTCTTTGGTCATACAGCGTTGCTTCATTCGTTTATATGCGCGCTGATAGAGCATCTCTCGGTCCTGGTCGCTCCATTTGCCCGATTCGAAGAACGATTTTGTGCGTGCTTCGTCGATGAAACGCTCATCGAGCAGTTTAACGGGTGGGAGAAGCACGTCGATGGTGTCCTTGTCTTTCTTGATCCACCCGTCTTTTGCGTCCTTCATGTCGATGCCTAAGCGCAGCGTACCATAGTAAATGCGAATCAGTTCATCGTCCTTGAAGAATCCGTTTCTCACCGTATCCACGAGTTCTTCATCGGCAATCGACAGGAATTCCCATTCGCCGATGGTCTTCATCGACTCTATCTGCGTGGGTGTGATGCCGATGCGCTTGTCAATCTCTATGCTCGCGCTGGTGTCGCCCATCTTCTGCATGGTGATATACCCAATCAGGGCAATGAGTGCAGCGATGGCCAGGATGCCGATAACGGTCCATTTGCCCAGTCTCCCCACCATTTGGAAAAGGGCGGAGAGGATGACTTCAATGCCGCTTTGGCTGGTTTCGTCGGTCGTTTTGCGGCTTTTCCTTGGGGTGGTGCTCTTCTTTGTCATCTTGCAATGGATTTTGCGTCAAACAATGAACGTATGTCGTTGATTGTAAATTGTTTGCGGAATGTTACTTTAATATTTTCTTCGGGGAATCCCAAGGCAGTAATCATCGGGATAATCGTGTTGGCTGCATTCTCTTGTGCCATGTTGATAATGCCCATTCGCGGTATGTCGTTGATGATAGAAGCCCTGCCCTGATTCTCATAACTTGCCATTTCCTCGTCGTTGAAGTTGGAACGCAGGATGGATACCTGTTTTTTGATTTCAGCATGGTTTATCTTGCTGCTGGTGAGTTCCACCTTCGGATCGGGCAGAATGATTTCTATTCTGTTGCCGTTTCTATGGATATTGCTTTCCGAGAAAGTGCTGAAGTCCACGTATGCCTTCAGTGTGGCATCCATGGGAATGGCTATTTTGCGGTTGCCGATGGGCAGCGTGATGTTGAAATCCTGCGCCAGGATGCTCCCTTTGAGTTTCATCTGGTCGTCGTGAGTCACTATTTTGTGCACTTGATACTCCGCTGTGTAGAGTTTCGCACACTTCTGTATCTGCATGATCATCATCGGAATGGTGTCTATCGGCTGCTCTTCCTGCCGGGGCGCAGCCTTTTCGTCGCAAGAGCAGATGGCAAGCCAACAGGCAGCAACGATGCAGATCATGGCTAATATCTTCTTCTTCATATTCTTGAATCAGGGTATTTTCTTATTGCAAAGATAGTAAAAAAATGTCATTATGGATATAATTGAATTAAAAATTTCATTTTTTGGCAGGCAGATGCCGTTGTTTTCGGCAAAATGTTTTAATTTTGTACATTCTTTAACGAATGATTCTAATAGAAATGAGACAAATTTTGAACAAAATATCGAAAGGTATAGCATTGGCAATTGTCGTGTTGGCAATGGCTTCATGCAGTGGAGAGAAAAAGACAAATGTAATTATCGTTCCCAAGACAGAGGCTCCCAAGCCGCAGATGCCCGTGAAGATGAGCGAATTCACGCATCAAGACGATGTGCAATGGATTGGTAAGACCTATAAAGTGGTAGTTCATCGGTTCGTGGCCGACAGTCTGCCGATGGTAAAAGATGAGCAGGGAACGAAATATTTTGACAATCTGATACGCGTGAAGGTGTTTCGTCCCGACGGAACTGAGTTTTTCAACCGTCTTTTTTCTAAGAAAGCCTTCAACGATTACCTGGATGCTACCACGCGCGAGAGCGGTGTGCTGCTCGGCATTGTGTTCGACCGCGCCGAGGGCGATGACTTGATTTTCGGTGCGAGCGTAGGTTCGGCCGACAAACTGAGCGATGAGTACATACCAATGGTGATCAGACTCAACAGAATGGGCAATGTGAGCATTGCCCGTGACACACAGTTGGACTCGGCAGAACCGCAGACTGAGAATACCGCAGACGAGGAAAACGGTGTATAGACCACATCGTCTCACCGCCTTTTTATTGCTTTTATTTTCCTCTTACCAGTGATCGGAAACTGTCTTCAAACTGCTCTGGATGTTTCCCGATGAAGATGCTGTTGATGAGACAGTTGGCTGCTATCTCTTCATCTGTTAGTTCAACTTCTTTTCCTTTTATAACATTCCTTCCGGCAAGTTCTTCCCACGTGGCTTTGAAATTGCTGTCGGGCGCGCCGTAGAAGTAGTCTTTTGAGAATTGCGATTCAATAATCTGGTATTTGATGTTCTTCTTCGACACAATCGGACGCAGGGTTGTCAGCAGGTCGTATGCATCCTTGAACTCCTTTCTGTGACGTTTGGCATTGGGATACATGTTTGCCACGGCCGGGAATAAGTCCTCGAATTCGAAAGAACGTAAGAGTAATTGTAGGTTCATGTGATGATTTGTGATATGGTGTTTACAGTATAATTATAGTGAGATGGTGAGTTCCACGGGACAGTGGTCGCTTCCGTACACATCGGTGTGTATCTTGGCATCCTCCATTTGTGGGGCAATCCTGTTGGAAACCACGAAGTAGTCGATGCGCCAACCAGCATTTTTCTCCCTTGCCTTGAATCGGTAACTCCACCATGAATAGATGTCTTTCTGGTCGGGATAGAAATAGCGGAATGAGTCGGTGAACCCGTTTTCGAGCAGGACGGTGAACTTCTGCCGCTCCTCATCTGTGAATCCCGCGTTCTTGCGGTTGGTTTTGGGATTCTTCAAGTCTATTTCCTTGTGGGCAACGTTCATATCCCCGCATACGATAACAGGCTTCTTTTCGTCCAGTCTTTTCATATACTCGCGGAAATCATCCTCCCATTGCATGCGATAATCAAGTCGCCGTAACCCGTCTTGTGAGTTTGGTGTATAGACAGTGATGAGATAGAAATTCTCCATCTCAAGTGTAATCATCCTTCCTTCATGATCGTGCACGTCGATACCCATGCCATAGGTAACGTTGAGCGGCTTATGCTTGGTGAAGATGGCCGTTCCGCTATAGCCTTTCTTGTCAGCATAGTTCCAGTACGACTCATATCCGTCGAAGGCAATGTCCAACTGCCCCTCCTGCATCTTCGTTTCCTGCAGGCAGAAGAAGTCGGCATCCAGCGTTTTAAATGCCTCGCTGAAATATCCTTTGCCTTCACAGGCTCTCAGCCCGTTCACATTCCAACTGATAAACTTCATGATTCATTATTCTTTTTCGTCGGCAAAGATACGAATAAGCGAGCGAAATACAAAATAAAACCCATTTTTTATTTTTATGCCCTCATTAACACCACCACCCGCACCGAGCGGTTCTCGTTCCTAAAACTGTCATGGAAAATCCGAATTTTGGCCTCTCATACGGGCGATAATGGTCACGGACGGTCAATTGGGCGTGAAATACGCGAATTACAACACACTTCATGCAACTTGTTGATTAACAAATTGTTATGCCGAAAACGGAGTTCTCTTGAACGAAAGAATCAGATTTTTACTGAAAAAAGCATAGGTTTTGGGTTGCAAAACCATAGTTTTTGAGGTGCGAAACCATAGTTTTTGGGCTGTAAAACCATAGTTTTTGAAGTCTGAAACCATAGTTTTTGAGAGTCGAAATGTGTGCTGTGGTAATGATTCTTTACGTTTTCACGTTTTCAGCGCCCATTTTCTTCAAAATCCATTTCTATTTTGAAGAAAACCACCAACATGATTTTGTCGCGTTTTTTCGAAACATCAGCATGCTGTTTGATGGCGAGAAATAGGGTTTTATGGCATGTTTAGAAAGGCATTGTTATGGAATACCTTATCAATCCTATTCTTTTTTTATACTTTTCTTAAAGACTCCAGTTTCACAAGCCTTGCGAATGCGCAACCCCGCAAAAAACATCTTTATTCACTTGGATGTGTTGCAATTATTATATATTTTTGCAAAAGAAAACAACATAACTACGAACTTATGGTGAATTACTTGATTAGCGAAGCAATTGGTGACATTGCCTGTCCCATGGCCTACGCCTATTACAAGAAGATGCCCAGTACCTTAGTCTATCAGGCAATGAAAAAACTACCAGATTGGATGGTAGAAGTTAACGAAATGTTTGATGAGGTGATGGAAAGCAAACGGATAAGTTTATGACTTCCACGGGGCTGCGAATGCCCCCCCAATAATCATCCCCATTCACTTGGAGAATTCGCTGTTTTTTATATCTTTGCAGAAGAAAAATGAAGAATATATGACTGAGGTGTATGTATGTTTGATACTGATTATAACTGAATTATGAAATACGTTCCAATTTGTCTTGCAGCCCTCTTGCTGCTCTGCCTAGTCCCGATGCCTTACGGATATTATCAGTTGGTGAGGTTTGTGTCTATGGTGGTATTTGCTGTCATGGCATATCAGTATTATGTAAAGATGCAGGAGATGTGGGCGGTGGTATTTGGCGCACTTGCACTACTCTTCCAGCCGTTATTCAAAATCGCGCTTGGAAGAACAATGTGGAACATCGTTGATGTCGTTGTTGCAGTCTTGTTGCTTATCGTCTTTTTCCATGAAAGGAAAAATGAAGGGGATTTAATATAAGTATTTGGTTGATTTTTGCCATTTTTATTTGGGTGTTCCTTAGTGGAGGAATGCTGTTTGCATGCCTGTCTGAAGATAATAAAAAGAAAAGTACGATTGATAATGACTGGAAGTTTAATACGGTGGTTATTGTACTTGCGCCATTAGTAATTGCCTTTATGATTGTAATTTGGTTCCTAATGTATCTTCATGATGTATGGGACGAAGGCGGCTTTATTAAGTATTACAAGAATGAAAGGCAAAGAAAGGTAGAGTATGAAGCAATGCTAGAAGCGGACAGAATTCAACGTGAAGAAGATGAACGAATAGAAAAAGCGTATCTTAGTGGAAAACTGGGAAGGACAGAGTTGCCCAGGAAACTGAATGCACTTGATAAGTTTGAGTTCAATGAGGAAATGGGACTAAGGGCGGAGGAATATAAGGAAGTTCGAGAAATTGTTTACGTAGAAAACGGGTATAATGAGTGTCTTAACAAATTCTTCATGACTCATGCTGATTTGCGCCTATATCACATGTACAAATTTGTATATCTTCCTCGCTTGTCGGAGCAATTGAAGAGTGATGAACAGTTTCTTAAATACATTTGTCCAAACATTGGAGGGGATGAAAAGGAGAATCTTTCGTTAGACTCATCATATCCTCTTCAGTTCTTGTCTTATCCTGAAGACTCTGAAAAGATTAAACAGGGTATGTTCTTTTTTGTAGGTGACAGGAATAATCATGGGGCTGGATTCATTGAGGGACACTATTATCGATTGGAAGATGGGGATGATGAAAGCATCATCAAGCAATTGGACATGATTGTAAAAAAAGTTCATTATGACTATAGTCGGGCTGCATTATATTCTACGATTAAGAAGCCAGAGACGGAAGAGGGAACAACAGATGAGTATGCGGATGAACTTTTTTCATGGATTGTAGCAGACAATGATGTCGCACTATTGGTAGAAGAGATTAAGGAGAGGATAAGGTTGCTGGATGAGCGTGGGCTTCCTAGAAACCTTCTTATGAAGTTGTTTGAAGAGAAAACAAGGCTTAGCAGGCTTGTGGTTACGAAAGATTTTCGTATTTTTCTACCAGATTATAATAATATGGAAATCAAGATGGAACCTTTGGTGAAGGCAACCTATCTTCTGTTTTTACGTCATCCTGAAGGTATTATTTTCAAGTACTTGCCCGACTATAGAGAAGAACTGGCTGATATATACCAGAGAATCAAACCCTTTGGACTGAATGAACGTGCCTTGCGCAGCATCGAGGATGTGACGAATCCATGTCTTAATTCCATTAATGAGAAATGTGCTAGAATAAGAGGTGCCTTTATTTCAAAGTTTGATGAAAGATTGGCAAAGAACTATTACATATTTGGCTCAAGAGGAGAACCCAAGAAGATTACTTTGCCGCGTGAGTTGGTCACATGGGAATAATCGGGAATAATCTTTCTTTTTCGCAAGCCTTGCGACGGAAAATGTTCCTTTCGTTTACTATTTATTTCATATCTTTGCAGTTGGTATGATGCAATAGGATTTGCCGTGTTTAATACATAATAAAGAAATCAAGAAAAGTGTTGTTGGAATATGAAAAAACATGAATTGGGAATTGTGGCAGCGGTTGTGATTGGTATCGTGGCGCTGATTCTTTCTAAGGATTTACAAACGAAATACATTACCGAAACGCAGCAGGTAAAGGTGGAAGTGGATGCCAAGGATGCTGATGATAAGGGGGAATATGGTGATGATGAGTATTTCATTAGAACCATGTCGGACGGTGATATCTATTTCGAACCAGACACGGTGGTGCCCAAGAATGCCGTTTTGGACGACATGATGGATGTGGCAAATGGTTATGCCATCTTGCGGGCGGTGTGTTGTGATGCGGAACTTTGGTTTCGGTTTGGTGTGGTTGTCAACAACGAGATTGCTCAGATAAAGACGGACGTGATAAAAGATGATGTTGTCCGTCATGCTGCCGTCGACTTTGTAAAGACAATAACGAACATTCTTCCTCGCGATACCACATTGTGGGACCCTGATGATGATACTGTTTGGAAGAAGGTGTCGCCGGTCATTAGTTCCTTCGGCGTAAGACTCAGGCACAGGTATGCCTTGGAACGTTATGGGACAATTGATGATAAAAAGGCGGCTGCATATTTGAGTCCGCGAAGCATGATGAGTAATTATGATTCTATCTATAGTTTACGAATCGATCAGTCGGAGCAGAATGAGCGTTTTCTGCTGAAAATGGTAGAGCAGGCTTCGGATTTTGACAAGCAGTGTCTCTATGCTGTGGAATATGCACATCAGAACAGATATGCGGTCGATCATCCTGCCATACCTGTGTTGGAGAGACTGATGAAACAAGGAAAGGCTTCTCGGTATTTACATATTGTGTGGCGCACATGGCGCTATCTGTGTCAGTTTGAAGTGAGTCTTTCGCGTGATGGCGTGATCCTAAACCAGAAATACAATAAGATGCGCATGCGGTGTATGAGGACGATATACCGACAGATATGCAAGAATCCCAAGGATATCTGGGCAATCAACGACTTCTGTTATCTGGCCACTTTTAATAATATAGTCCGCATTTGTGACTCTTATTTCGGCAATTCCGTGCTCTTGGAGCAGATGGATTTGTTCCCGGAAGTGCTGATAGAAGATGATGAGACAGAAGATGATGAGACAGAAGAGGATGAATGACCAGGAGCCGTACAGGAGGAAACAGAGTGACCGGATATAGGGGATATATAATAAGAGGAACGGGTGCGACCATCATCGCACCCGTTCCTCTTATTTTTTATTCTGCTTTTCTTTACTCAGAACTTAGCCATTTTGATGGCTACCACAGCACATTCATCTCCCTTGTTTCCGTATTTACCGCCTGCACGGTCTTTTGCCTGCTGCAAGTCGTTGGTGGTGAGAAGACCATATACAACGGGTATTTCGCTGGTGGCATTGAGCCTTGCGATGCCTACTGTGACACCTTGGCAGATGTAATCGAAGTGTGGTGTTTCACCTCTGATGACGCTGCCGAGTATGATGATGGCATCATATCCGCCGTTGAGTGTCATCTGATGAGCACCGTAAATCAGTTCAAAAGAACCGGGAACGGTCTTCACATGAATGTTCTCAGGCAGTGCTCCGTGCTTTTCGAGCGTTGAAACGGCTCCTTCGAGTAGGGCACCCGTTATTTCCGGGTTCCATTCAGCGACCACGATGCCGAAGCACATGTTGCTGGCGTCAGGAACTTTCGAGAAGTCGTAGTCGGATAAATGATGCTGTGCTGTTGCCATTATTTCACAGAAGCGCGTTCAATGTATTTGTCGATTTCCGACCAAACGGCGGAATTGACATACTTTTTCTTGATATCCTGATAGATTTTCAGGGCCTCGTCGTTCTTCTTCTGGCTCTCAAGAATCTGTGCTGCCTTGATGAGGAAGGTGGGTGAGAGACTGTTGTTGGTGTTGTCCTCTGCATTGCTGTCAGCCATGCTTGCTGCTTTCTTGAAGGCAGAAACGGCTTTGTCGAGTTGATTCAGGTGGGCATAGGCATCACCGAGTGCCGACATGGCAGCGGGGCTTACCATCACGTCGTCAGCAGCAGAGTATTTGTCGAGGAACTTCACTGCATCTTCCCATTTGTCCATATTGGCATAGCAAAGACCGGCATAGAGGTTTGCCAGGTTGCCGGCAGCGGTGCTGCTATAGTCGGAAGCAATCTTCAAGAAACCTGCATATCGGGTGCTGTCGCCATTAAGGGCCTTTTCGAACATCCTGTCTGCAAAGAGTTCCTGTCCTTTTGCCAGTTCTGTACTTGCCTTTGTCTCACGTGGAGTCTTCACATAGTTGTTGTAGAGAATAGTACCAGCAATAATCACAATCAGTGCAATTGCTGCATAGATAATAGCCTTCCTGTACTTCATGAAGAGGGCTTCTTTCTTGTTGAGTTCCTCAACGTTTTGTTGTTCTTTTACTTTTGCCATTTTATTGTTTGTTTTTTAATTTTCTCATTTGGGATGCAAAATTAAGGAATTTAATTCACATATTGAAATTTATCTGTGACTTTTTTCGTTTTTCAATAATAAAAGGTGTATCTTTGCCTACTCAAAAGACGAATGCGGAGAATGATACTGAACAAAATCTCTATAATTAATTATAAGAATATCAAGGAGGCCACGCTGGATTTGTCGCCCAAGATGAATTGTCTGATCGGCATGAATGGAGTGGGGAAGACGAATTTATTGGATGCTGTGTATTATCTGTCATTCTGCCGGAGTGCCTATACCAGCATTGACTCGCAGGTGATCAGGCATGGCGAGCCGTTTTTCGTACTGGAAGGCTCGTATGAGAGCGACCTTGGCGACCCTATGCAAGTGTATTGCGGGATGAAGCAGGGGACGAAAAAGCACTTCAAACGAAACAAGAAGGAATACAAGCGGTTGTCAGAACATATCGGAATCATACCTCTTATCTTCGTCTCTCCTGCTGACACGCTGCTCATTGAAGGCGGAAGTGAGGAGCGCAGACGGCTGATGGACGTGGTGATTTCTCAGTATGACCGCGGTTATATAGATGCGCTAAACCGGTATAACAAGGCCCTCCAGCAGAGGAATACGCTGCTCAAACAGGAGGATGAGCCCGACGAAATGCTCATGGGCATCTGTGAAGAGCAGATGGCGGAAGCGGGAAAGGTGGTCTACGAGAAGCGTGATGCTTTCGTGAAAGAACTGATTCCGCTCTTCCAGCATATCTATCAAAGTGTTTCAGAAGACCGCGAAGCCGTGTCGCTCAACTATATTTCGCATTGTCAGCGCGGTGATCTGCTGGATGTGATACGTCGTGACCGGTTTAAAGACCGTGCTGTGGGCTATTCGCTTCACGGCATTCATCGCGACGATCTGGAGATGACGCTTGGCGGCTATCCTATCAAAAGAGAGGGCAGCCAGGGACAGCATAAGACTTTTGTGATTGCATTGAAACTGGCGCAATTCAGTTTTTTGAAGCGCACGCCCGGCAATACCACACCCTTGTTGCTGCTTGACGACATCTTCGACAAACTCGATGCCAACCGGGTGGAGCAGATTGTTCGTCTGGTTTCAAGCGATGAATATGGTCAGATCTTCATCACCGACACCAATCGCGACCATCTTGACAAGATATTGAGCCGCACGGGATTCGACTATAAGATATTCTCTGTGGATAACGGGGAAATCAGTGAGAAGAAGGCAAAGGAGGTGAAAGATGTTTAAGCGTGATGTGTTGCCCGTTGCCGATGTTGTGAATATGTTTCTGCGGCAGAACGGTCTTGAAACGCCCCTGTTGCAGAACAGGCTCGTGGATGCCTGGGATGAGGTTGCGGGGAAGGCTGTTGCCCGTTACACCGAAGACAAATACATCCGCAACCAGGTGTTGTTTGTGAAGTTAACAAGTCCAGCCTTGCGGTCAGACCTCTCGATGATGCGCACTGCACTGGTAGACAAACTCAACCAGTATGTGGGTGCTCGCATCATTGTGGATATACGTTTTTATTAGTCAGTGAGTCAATAGGATGACAATTATCAGTAATCTGGCAGGTATCTAAGTATTACGAATCATTTATAAAACTTGTCGCTGACGTGCCATTTCGGCACATCAGCGACAAGTTTTTGTTTACTCTTCCATCCACACCCAAATGCCTTTGGAGTGGGCATTCTCTGGTTTCACCACATCGGGATTCACAGGTATTTCCTCGTCTCCGTCAGATCCGGCCAGGATGGTTTGCGGTTCAATAGCCTTTATTTTGATGTCAGGGATGATATAGCGTTTCTTTTCCATAATTGTTTACTGTTTTAAAAATTTGTATTTTGTGATGTTTGATTATTTTCTGATCATCTTTTTTCCATTGACGATCACCACTCCCTTATAACCGGGCCCCACGCGCTGTCCGCTCAGATTATATGCAGGCTGGTTGCTTGCGCTGTTGTCTGCGTCGATATGTTCGATGGCCGTGGTGCCAATTTCGCTTTCATCGTCGGCCAAGACAAAGGTCAGTTGCTTGGCTCCCGCGGGCAGTTCAGACGTAGGAACCTGGGCATAAGCCTTTCCGCTTGCCAGTGTTCCGGCGGTGGTGTTGTGGAATTCGCCGTTGTAAAGCACGAAATTGGTGTTCCCTCCATCTGTGGCATTAATCTTGGTATCGGCTGTGACACCCACCAAGATGTTCTCGTTCAATGGGTAGGCGGAGCCTTGGTTTCTGGAAATCAGATACATCTTGTCAGGTGTAGCCTTCATGATAAGGCCGACGGCAGGCTGCACATTGGAGGTTACTTTCCATAGGTCTATTTTCTTTGAACCCTTGCCATGGGTTGCGCGATATGCTGTCAGGCCCTCCACCTGATGTACGGCGAGTGCCTTGTTGGCACAAAACGAGAAGTATTCAGTAGTCGGTTTCACCCATACTCCCATATAAGACTTGTAGTAGGTACCGATATTGCTTGCCAGATAGGCATTTACTGATCGATAGGGTACGTAAATATTGAGTTTTTTTGCTCTCTCTAAGTCATCCATCCCTGAGCATGTGGTATTATTGCCATCAGTTGGTGGCGTGGGATTCATGAATATCACCTTGCTTATATTATAATTTCCCGTAAATGTATTATTTCCCACCTTGACGATGTTCTTGGGGAATGTGAACTCTTCCATGGCTGTTTGCTGGAATGCATTGTCGCCAATTTCTTCCAGGTTGGCACCTTCGTTTGAATAGACCACCTTTTTCAATGCACTGCATCCATTAAAGCAACTCACCCCGATTTTTGTGATGCCGCTTGGAAGCGTAATCTGTTGCAGCGAAGTGCATTTGTTAAACATATAGTCAGATAGTTCCAGCGCGCTGGTGCCGGTATTGAAAGTAACGCTACTCAATGCCTCACATTGATTGAAAGCCGCTACTCCGATGGATGTCACATTCTTGGGAATCATGATGTATGTAAGTGCTTTGCAGCCAGTGAATGCGTAATCTCCAATCTTTGTCAGGTTCAGCCCGGAGTTGGCAAAGAGGACACTTGTCAGAGCACTACAAGAATTGAAGCAAGAATTACCGATGGAGGTGACATTGGCAGGAATGGTGATCGACTGCAGCGAAGAGCAACCGCTGAACATTGAAACAGCCAGTTCGGTAGCCTTGATTCCTGCTTCGAAAGTCACTTTCGTGAGTTTGCTACAATTTCGAAAACAACCTTCACTGAAGGTTGTGATGCTGGCCGGGATCAGTGAAACCTCTTTCAACGAACTTAGACTGGAGAATGCTTTCGGCAGGGAGGTCATCTTGCTTCCACTGGCAAAACTAACTGTTTCGAGTGCAGCACAGCCATTGAAACAGGTCTCGTCAATAGAGGTAATGCTGGCGGGCACTGTGAATTCCTGTAGCGAAGTGCAACCATAGAACATGTTAGCAGGCAGTGAGGTGGCGCTGAATCCGCTGTCGAAGTATACTTTTTTCAGAGCCGTGCAATTTCGGAATGCATTACTGCCGATTTTAGTAACTGCCGACGAGATGCTGGCCCATGTGAATATAGCACCCTCCAGCGCATATGGATAGATTTCGGTGACGGTGTAAGTGGTGTTTCCTTTCGTCACGGTCTTGGGCATGTTGTAGTCGGTTGCGGCGCTTGCCCTCATTGATGTCAGTACGACTTCTCTTGGCGACTCACTTGTAATTTCGTAAATTTCTGTGAAACTGCCGTGTGTATAAGAAAAGGTGTCGCCAACTTTTGCGCTGACATTGATGGCTGTTGCCGCAAATGCCAGAAACGTGAATAGTAATTTCTTCATGTCTTAATCATTTTTAGTTATTGTTTGTTTTACTATTTGTTTTTGCATATTGCAACGACAAAAATATAAATAATATTTTTTAAAGATTCCCCCCACCGTGTTAATAATGTTTAAAATTAGCGCATTTTTCTTAGATTTTTACTTTTTGAGATAGAATAAGCGTGTTTGCCGCGTTATGTGGGCTGTGTGTGTTATAAAAGTATTCATGCCACTCTGTGTAAGCCTCCATCGTTGAAAGAGTATGTCGGCTTAGTGGCAGAGTGGCATGAATACGCTTTTCTGGCGTTATTTCAGTGTTGATTGTCTCTGATTTTGGTCAGATGATTTCGTCCATTTTCATGTCGTGTTCATCAGCGGGAATGCCGGGAAGTTTCTGGAAATCGAAACACACGCCCAGTTTGTAGGCATTCGTTAGTAGTGGAAGCAGGCGGTCGTAATAGCCTTTTCCGCGTCCCAGACGGTTGCAGCGCGAATCGAAAGCCATGCCGGGGATGATGGCTGTGTCCACCTGGTGATAGTCGGTGAAGGTTTTTCCCACGGGTTCCATGATGTTGAAGAATCCTCCGATAAGGTCTTGCGGTCCTTCATAGCATCGCAGTTCCATCTCTGTGTCGCTCAGCACGGCAGGCAGCAGCACGGTTTTCCCGTCTTTCACCAGAGTGTTGATAACCTCGTGAGTGTACACTTCGTCGGAAAGCGAATAATACATCAGTATGGTTTGCGCCTGCTTCACGCGCGGGTGCGCGTACATTCTTTTAATAATAGGCAGCGAAAGTTGTTCGAGTTCCTTGTCGGTAAACTGTGCTTTCTGCATGCGGATGAACTTGCGCAAGTCTTTTTTGTCCATACTCTTCTTTGTCGTTGATGATTATGCCATGGCAACCATGCGGTATTTGCGTGTAAGATCTCTGAGCACATAGCCCGTGGTGACGGCTACTTTCTGGCCTTTGCTTCCTGTTTCTTCAGCCTTTTCGGGCTTCTTGGGGAAAGCCTCATTCTTGTTGAACACATCCTGAGCCGCCTTGATCACCGGGTCGCCGATGTTCAGATACTGCACCCATGCGTCTTCGTCCATGATGTTATAGATGATGCGGCTGTTGATATACCTTTCCAGCAGCGAGTGGCTCTTCTGTATCATCAGGTTTCTGCGCTGCAATCCATGCTTGTCTGCATAGGTGGCAAATAATTCCACGGTGTTTTGCTTCACAAGATAGTCCGACAGTTCCATCATTTCCTTGAACGTGTTGAGTTTCACGCGGTTGTCGTCGGTATAGGTGAAGGCAAACTGCAAGATAAGTCCGCTCATGCTCGCACGTTTGTAATAGGAAGTCATACCCAATGTGTCTTCCGGAACGAAAATGTCGGGCGTGATGCCGCCGCCGCCATATACTTCGCGCCCGTTGCTGGTGTGATAGGCAGGCCCTACATGCTTGATACTGTCTTGCGAGAAGAATTCTCCATGCTCATATCTTGCCAGCAAATCGTCCTCATAGCCGTTGGTGTTGCCCATGGAGTAGGGTTTCTGAATGCATCGTCCGGATGGTGTATAGTAGCGGGCTATGGTAAGACGGATCATAGAACCGTCGGTGAATGCCAATTGCTGCTGCACAAGTCCTTTGCCAAATGAGCGCCGGCCGATGATAGTGGCGCGGTCGTTGTCCTGCATGGCACCGGCGAAAATCTCAGAGGCCGAAGCACTGCTCTCGTTGATGAGCACAATGAGCGGTATTTTCTGATAACTGCCACGTCCGTCGCTGCGATATTCCTGTCTTGGAGACTTGCGTCCCTCGGTATATACTATCAGTTTGTTGGTCGACAGGAACTCATTGGCAATCTGCACAGCCGATTGCAGATAGCCGCCCGTGTTGTCGCGCAGGTCGATAATCAGGTTGCCGAATCCTTCCTGAGACAACTTTGCAAGCGAAATAAGCATCTCCGGATAGGTGTTTTCCCCAAAGTTCTTGATACGGATATAGCCAGTGGTGTCGTCAAGCATATAGGTGGCAGTGACACTGCGTGTGGGTATCTCACCACGTGTCACAGTGAATGTCTTCTCTTTCTTCTCTCCATAGCGCAGCACACCGATGGTCACCTTTGTGTCTTTCGGTCCTTTCAGACGGTGCTGAGCCTCTTCGTTGGTCACGATTTTGCCTACAAAAGGCTTGCCGTCTACGCTGATGATCTTGTCGCCAGCAAGAAGTCCGGCCCGTTCAGCAGGACTGTTCTTCACAACACCTTGTATGTGGACGGTGTCTTCTCTGATAACAAACTCTATGCCCACGCCAGAGAACGAGCCTTTCAGGTCGTCTGTGGCTGTCTGCACATCCTTTGCGCTGATGTAGACAGAGTGCGGATCGAGGTCGGACAATATCTGCGGGATGGCCTTCTCCACCAGCGAGTCGATGTTCACGGCATCTACGTATTGGTCGTCAATGATGCGCAGCAAGTTGTTCAGCCTGTTGCTGCCGCTGTTGATGATGTTCAGTCGGTTGCTGGAAAAGTGCTTGGCAAAGAATGTTCCTATCACAATGCCGATTACTACGCACAACGCCAGCATCAGTGGCATATATCTGTTGGATTTCATATCGCTTAATGGTGTTTGTTTGTTGATGATAACTGATATGTGGGGTGTTAATCTTAACGGATGCCTAAATGGCGTTTACATCTATGAACTGCACTTCGATGCCGGCGCGTTCCAGCAGTCTGATGCCGTCGTCAAGGCGGTATTGCTCACCATAGACCACGCGCTTGATGCCCGCCTGGATAATCAGTTTGGCACATTCTATGCAAGGCGATGCCGTGACGTATAGTGTGCTGCCGTCACTGTTGTTGCTGCTCCGCGCCAGTTTGGTGATGGCATTCGCCTCAGCATGCAGCACGTAGGGCTTGGTTACATTGTTTTCGTCTTCGCATACGTTCTCGAATCCGCTGGGCGTTCCGTTATAGCCGTCGCTGATAATCATTTTGTCTTTCACCACCAGAGCGCCTACTTTGCGTCGCTGACAGTAACTGTTCTCGGCCCAGATGCGCGCCATGCGCAGATAGCGGCGGTCAAGATTCTTTTGCTTTTCGTTTAATTCCATTTCTCTTCAATAATGCTTCGATTGTGGGTTCCTGCCCTCTGAAACGCTTATAGAGCGTCATGGGGTGCTCAGTGCCGCCTTTGCTCAGGATGCAATCGCGGAAACGCTGGGCGGTTTCTTGATTGAAGATGCCGTTTTTCTTGAATACGCTGAAGGCATCGGCATCGAGCACTTCTGCCCATTTATAACTATAATACCCGGCGGCATAGCCTCCTGCCATGATGTGCGAGAACTGCACGGTCATGCAGGTCACCGGATTTTTCTTCGGTTTCAGTATGCTTGCCTTCGCCCATGCTTTCTTTTCGAAGGGGATAATGTCGTCGGTGAACGGCTCTTTCTTGGTATAGTAGGCCATGTCGAGCAGTCCGAAACTCACTTGGCGCAGACATCCCATGGCCACATTGAAGTTGCGGCTCCTTACGATGCGACGTATCAGGTCGTCGGGAAGGGGCTCGCCTGTCTGGTAGTGGTAGGCGAAAGTGCGCAGGAAATCCTTTTCTATGGCATAGTTCTCCATGAACTGCGACGGCAGTTCCACGAAATCCCACCATACGTTGGTGCCGCTGAGGCTCTCGAAACGGCTGTTGGCGAACATGCCATGCAGTGAATGACCGAACTCGTGCAGGAAAGTTTCCACCTCTCCCAGCGTCAGCAGTGCCGGCTTTTCGTCTGTGGGCTTCGTCAGATTCATCACCACACTGACGTGCGGACGCACATTCTCTCCCTTGCGGTCAATCCACTGACCTTGAAACTCTGTCATCCATGCGCCGCCCTGCTTTCCTTTTCTTGGATGGAAATCGGCATAGAATACGGCCAGATAGGACCCATCTTTGTCGAAAACCTCGTAGGCCTTCACGTCAGGATGGTACACGGGAATGTCTTTGTTCTCTTTGAATGTGATGCCGTAGAGCCGGTTGGCAAGGCCGAACACGCCGTCGATGACCTTAGACAGTTCGAAATAGGGACGCAGCATTTCTGCATCGAGGTTGTATTTCTTCAACTGCAGTTGATGGGCATAGAATCCCTGGTCCCACGGCTCCATCTTAAAAGTACTGCCTTCGGCCTTCTTTGCCAGTTTCTCTATTTCGGCATATTCTTTCTGTGCGGTCGGTTTATAGGCCGCAATGAGATCGTCGAGCAACTTGTATACGTTCTTCACCTTGCTGGCCATGCGGTGTTTCAATACGTAGTCGGCATAGGTCTTGTAGCCCAGCAGTTGTGCTATTTCGCGCCGCAGGTTCACCAGCCGCTTGCAAATGTCAAGGTTGTTCTCCGGGTTGTCGTGTGTGCAGACGGTGTTTCTTGCCATATACATCTGCTCGCGGAGGTCGCGTTGGGTGCTGTATGTCATAAACGGACTGTAACTGGGCATGTCGAGTGTGAACACCCACCCGTCCATCTCGCGCTCCTTGGCAGCCTGTTTGGCCGCCTCGCGTGCTGTGTCGGGCAGCCCGTCGAGTTTCTTTTCGTCGGTGATATGCAGGATGAAGGCCTTGTTTTCTTTCAGCAGATTCTGCGAAAACTGCAACGAAAGCATGGAAGCCTCCTCTGTCAGCGTGCGAAGTCGTTCCTTTCCCTCTTCATCAAGCAGTGCACCGCTGCGCACGAACCCGTCGTAGCAGTTGTCGAGCAGCATCTTTTCTTCTGCAGAAAGTCTTCGGTGATGCAGATGAACATACTTTACCCTTTCGAAAAGACGCTTGTTCAGCCTCACATCATTGGCATGCTGGGTGAGAATGGGCTGCATTTTCTGAGCCAAAGCATCGATTTCGTCGTTTGTTTCTGCGCTCATCAGGTTGAAAAACACCGTGCTTACCCTGCCCAACAGGTCGTAATAGCCGTCTTTGTCTTCTTCTGCACTGATGATTGTGTTGTCGAAGGTGGGCTTCTCGGGGTTATTGATGGTCTTTTCTATCTGTTCGTTGTTGCGGCGAATGCCTTCCAGGAAGGCTTCCTCAAAATCTTCCACCTTGATACGGTCGAATGGGACCGTGTCGTGCGGTGTCCCATAATCTTCAAAAAAAGGGTTTATTCTCTTTGCTTTCTCTGCCATGTTCTCATTCATACTAAATGTCAAGTGCAAAGTTACATTATTTTATCTGTTACTCCTTATTCTCCTTGATATTTTTAACGAAATTTATTCACTCCATCATCATCGGCCGCGATGCCTGGAAAATGAGTACCCGCTTCTCAGCGAATTGACCATTCCCCAAAAAGAACGCATAACTGGCGCATTGTTTCTACCTGATGAGTTGTTCAAGTGCTGGAATATGAATGACACCACGTGTGCATTCTATCTCCCCGTTGCGTTGCATCTGCCTGAGTTCGCGCGATACGTTCAACCTACTTTCGGCAATGTAACTGGCAAGTGTTTCCATTTTGATATGCAGTGTTTTTGTTCCTGCGGGGCGAAGACTGCGCGATTCCACGAATCTGATTATCTTGCTGCGAATACTTTGTGGTGGTATTCGCCATGGCTGATGGTCGGCTCGTTGGCTGTGGGTGCTGATAATGTTGAGCATATTGAGCCGGAAAATGAAGTTCTGTTCCGACAGACGGAGCACTTCCTGCTTGTTAATGCTGATGAGATTGCTGTCTTCGATGGCTGTGAACGTCTTGGTATATCGTTGTGTGAGGCCGAATATCCGTTCTGCCTGCAGGATGGCGGGCGCGTGGATGGTCTCTTCCAGTGAGTAACTGTTGTCGTCGGCTTGTGTAAGGGAGCAGAGTTTACCACTGGTAAGCAGAAAGATGTGTTCGCAAGCCTCACCCTCGCGAATCAGGATTTTGCCTCGCTGCACCTTGTGGAAACCGAACTTCGTCTGTCCCACGATGGTGTTCAGGTCGTTGTGGCTCATTCCCTGAAACAGAGGAAGTTCGAGCAGACGTTCAAAAAGTGTGGTAAAAGGCACGTCGTTTGTCTTTGTTAGGAATGTGGATGATGTGGTAAATATTGCTTGAGTGGCGTATGATTCTCACCGTAGCGATACGTTTCACTCCCCGATGATTTTGTCTCTCATCGATGGCGAGTACCATACGGCATAGTTGCCGTGCTCGTCGTTATAGATGAGATATGCCATCAGTTCCGGGTGCTTTTGCAGAATCTCTTTGGCTCCGCTGAGTCCCATCACCATGAAAGAGGTGGCATAGGCATCGGCGATGGCGCACGACGGGGCGATGACAGTGGCAGAAAGGATGTTGTGCTGTACGGGATGGCCTGTTTTCGGGTTGATGGTATGCGCATATTTCCTACCATTTTTATAGTAGAAATTACGATAGTTGCCGCTCGTTGCCATTGCTTTGTCTGTCACATTGAGCACTGTTTGCAGTTCTTGGCTCACATTGAGCGAGTCGTCGTTGGGTTTTGTCACTCCAATACGCCAGGGGGCGCGCTTGGGACTGATGCCGCTGGTGACGATTTCGCCACCTATTTCCACCATAAAATTCTGTATCCCTTCTTTCCTTAGCAGTCGTGCCACCACGTCACTGCCGTATCCTTTGGCAATGGCAGAGCAATCGAGTTTGATGCGAGGGTCTTTTTTCTGTATGTGTCCTGCTGTGAGACTCACCTTTTCATAGCCCACGGTCTTCATAATACTATCAATGGCGTGTGGGGTAGGGGCGGTTCCCTTTTCAAAACCGAATCCCCATGCGTTGACAAGCGGTGCCACGGTGATGTCGAAAGCCCCGTTGGTTTCTTGGGATATCTGCTGCGCCAACTGAAACACATCCATGAACATGTTGTTCAGCGTGGTTTCTTCGTTGCGGTTGATATGCGAAATGATGGAATGTTCGTTGAACGGCGACAGCGCATTGTCCACTTTCTGCAGTTCTTCTTCAATGCGTTTCTTGAGGTTTTGGTCGCTTTGGTAAGTAATGTTGTATACAGTGCCGAACACCATGCCCGAATCCTGCTGATAGGGCATGTCCTGCTGGTGTCTGATAATGAGCACTGTGGCGATGATGAGGAAGGCGAGAAAGGCCAGTTGCCACATGCTTTTTTGCTTCTTGTCCATGTGTTGAGGTGGTTATTCCCTGTTTAGAGTTCGAAGATAATGTTGAAAGTGCCGCTGATAACCGATTTTCCGGCTTTTCCGAAACCAGGTACATACCAGGCGTTATCCATCTCGCCGGTGTCGTGGAACAGGCGGTTGCGGTATCTGACACTCCATCCGAGGTGGAAAGGACCGGCAATTGACGCGTCAACACCGAATACAATCTCAAGCCAATGGTAGTTGCTCTTCACCTGGTGAGCAGCATAGTCCACGTTGCCTCCCCATACCGGGTCGTGAACTGTGGGGTTCATCAGATCAAATTTGAAGTTGGTGTATCCATATCTGGCACCTCCGTAGAGCCTATAGATATCATGTTTGTCCTTCAGCAGGTTGTAGTCAACGCCGAGACGTATGTAGGGCGCACTCGTCTTATAATAGGTGCGAGTGGCCACATCTGTCTTTTCGGTCTGGCCTACACCTATTTCCACAATGGGGAAATATCTGTCACGAAGATTCACGCGCAGCGCTCCCTCGTACTGACCATAGTCGCCCAGTATTTTCATACCTGCTCCCAGCAGGTCGGCCGATATGGCAAACCCGTTGAAAAGCGGCACCGTGTCGGGTGCGTGCACGATTGCCACTTTCTTTTTCCCGAACTGGGCCGATGCCTTCATGGGGATTAGCGTCAGAAAACTAATCGTGAGACTTGAAATAAATATGGAAATGCTCTTTGGTGACATCGTAGTTTACTTGAGAATTGTTGATAACGATGGAGTCGATGCCGTTGCGCGTGTATTCCACTCCCGTAATGGTGTGGAAAAATGCTGGGTTACAGTCGATCGACTCAAAATGTTTACGGTCTTCCTTCTTCAGTTTCACCGTGTCTGCAATCATGGCAGTGATCGTGTTGGTTACTTCCTGGGTGTTTCCGTTCGCATCTGTCACCTCGGTTGTGATGGTGTATGGGAACGTCCTGACGAAATATAACACGTCTTCAGGCGACTCATAACTGACGGGAATGTTGATGCCCGTTGCGTTTATGTCGCGGTTGATGATGGTATCGCGCTGTTCCGGCCCGTGCTTGGTGGTGATAATGTAGAGAGTGTCGGTAAGTGTGTATTGCGAACCGTCAGCCTGATAGAAGCCGTAAATAGCGTGCACGGTGTTGCTCAGCACACAATCGATGGACGTGCATGAGGCAGCACAGAGAAGCACAATGGACGACAAGACCGGCGCGATGAGCCTCCTGGTACGCCTCTTTCTATTTTCAATGCTTGTTTTTACCATGTCGGGTTGTCCTTATTGCTGTGGTTCGCTGTCGCTGATATTCAGTTCCTGTTCAATCTGATAGTCGTTCCTTCCGGCGGAATTGCGGCTGATGAGGTCGCCGAGGAAGCCTGCAAGGAACAACTGGGTGCCAATCATCATCATGGTGAGCGATATATAGAAATAAGGTGAATCGGTGACCAGCCGCTGCGGTATGCCGTGAGCCAGAGCCCACAGTTTGTCTGCACCGATGATGAAAGCGGCAATGAGTCCGATGAAAAACACAATGGTGCCCAGGAATCCGAACACATGCATGGGCTTGCGGCCGAAGGTGCTCAAGAACCAGAGTGTCATTAAGTCAAGGTATCCGTTCACAAAACGGTTCAGCCCCATGAACTTCGACTTGCCGTATTTCCTGGCTTGATGGTGCACAACTTTCTCGCCAATCTTGTCGAAACCGGCGTTCTTGGCCAGGTATGGGATGAAACGGTGCATCTCTCCGTATACCTCTATGTTTTTCACCACGTCGCGGCGATAGGCCTTCAAGCCGCAGTTGAAATCGTGCAAGTTGTGAATTCCGCTCACTTTTCGGGCCGTGGCGTTGAACAGTTTGGTGGGTATGGTCTTCGAAATGGGATCATATCGTTTCTGCTTATATCCGGAAACCAGGTCGTAGCCGTCGTTCATGATCATGGCATACAGCCCAGGTATCTCGTCGGGAGAGTCTTGCAGGTCGGCATCCATGGTGATTACCACGTCGCCCTTGGCCTCTTTGAAACCGCAAAACAAGGCTGGACTTTTGCCGTAGTTGCGGCGGAACTTGATGCCTTTGACACTTTTGTGCTTACTACTCAACTCACTGATCACTTCCCATGAGTGATCGGTGCTTCCATCGTTTACGAAGATCACTTCATAAGAGAAATGATTCTCGTTCATCACGCGGTCAATCCATCGGTATAGTTCTGGGATCGACTCATCCTCATTATATAAAGGTATTACTACAGATATATCCATGATTTATACTCTTTTTCTGATTCTTTTCCTTGTCATAATCGCTGCCACAGGCAAACTGATGAAGAATCCCATCATGATGTCGGTGGAGAAGAACTGCAGGGCTATCTCAATGGGGCGCAGCGATGCAATGTTGTCCATGGCCAGTTTCACGTCTTCTGGGTTCATTCCGTATACTTTCATCATGTCGGTGAATTCCTTCGACGTTGCCACGCTCATATACTGGGTCATCAGGCTGCCATGGTCCAGAAACTGGAAATAGATGTATTGCACCATGGCAAACAGCAGGGACGCATAGAGATAGGTGAGCAGGCTGTAGGTGAAAGCGCGTCGGAACGATATGATTCCATCGAGCACCTGGTCGCGGAAACGCTTGAGCCGCAATGCCGCAAACACCAGCGACAGCGCACCGATGATGAAGAACAACTTGCCGAACATGGGGTTATAGAAGTTGCCAACGAAGCACGCGAAACTGCCCGACCACATCAGTGCGACAAGAGCACCGTCGATGCGGGCGAAAGCCTTCACTTGTTCATATTCCTGAGGTGTAGCCATAACGCTTGCAAAGGTACGAATAAAAAACTGAAGAACAATGAATCACGGATAAATAATTATGATTACTTAATAAAAGAGGTGTATCTGCTGGTTCCAGATACTCCAGATTCTTCGGTTCGAAATCTCTGTCCCTTGATTGCGTTTTGTTGGTTTAAAAGGTTGAATATCAGTTTATTTGCGCTCATTATCTGTCTTTTTGCAATGTAATACCTATTTATTAAAAAAGTAAAACAAGTTGTTTTGGTGCGTGAAACCATAGGTTTTGCACTTCAAAAGCATAGGTTTTGAAAGGTAAAACAACTTGTTTTACTTTTTGTTCATATAGGTTTTGTATGGCAAGAGTGGTGAATCGGTTTTGCCATAGGTTGCGTTTGGTGGTGAGTGATGTATGAGATGGTGTCGATACGGGCAGAAAAGAAGTGCAGCAGGGTATAGTCGTGATTGTTAAAAACTGATAAAAACTGGCAGTATTTCTTAATTCTTCGTTTCTGTTGATGCTTACTTCATTTTTTATTTGTAATTTTGCATCCGCTTAAAAATACACGGGTAAGTCCCGTACGGCCAGCTCCCTTCGAATCCTCCAGGACGGGAACGTAGCAAAGGTAGTTGGTTGTAGCGGCGCGATACGGGTCGCTTGCCCACCCGCCTCTTTAGCTCAGTTGGCCAGAGCACGTGATTTGTAATCTCGGGGTCGTTGGTTCGAATCCGACAAGAGGCTCAAAAAGAGCATCCTTTCACACAGAGGATGCTCTATTTTATGTATGTGTTGCTTCTTTGTGTTCGTAGATGACATCGTTTGTTTTGTGTCATTGGCTTTCTCTGAAAACTGGGAAAGGCGATGCGGCGGGGCAGGTGTCGGCACTGTCACAAGCAGGACTGACGCACACAAACCGACTGACATTTTTTCAGTCGTGGGTGACAAAAACGGGCGTTATGTCAGTTTGGCATACTATTTGCATTGTAGTGGTTAGAAATTTTATAACAACTTAAATATTTTATCATTATGAAAATTCAACCATTAGCAGACAGAGTTCTGATTGTCCCTGCACCGGCAGAGGAGAAAATCGGTGGTATTATCATTCCTGATACCGCCAAGGAAAAACCATTGCGTGGCAAAGTGGTAGCCGCTGGATGTGGCACCAAGGACGAGGAGATGATTCTCAAAGAAGGCGACGAAGTGCTTTATGGCAAGTATGCCGGCACGGAATTGGAATACGAAGGCGAGAAATATCTGATGATGCGCCAGAGTGACGTGCTCGCAGTTCTTAAATAATTATCAATCAATAAAATAGTAAAAAAAGATAAAGCATTATGGCAAAAGAGATAAAATTCAATATGGATGCCCGTGATCTGCTGAAAAACGGCGTTGATCAGTTGGCAAATGCAGTAAAGGTAACTCTGGGTCCGAAGGGCCGCAACGTGATTATCGAGAAGAAATTCGGTGCTCCGCAGATTACGAAAGACGGTGTTACCGTGGCCAAGGAAGTGGAACTCGAGGACAAGTTCGAGAATACAGGTGCTCAACTGCTGAAGAGCGTGGCCTCAAAAACTGGCGATGATGCCGGTGACGGAACAACAACAGCCACCATCCTGGCACAGAGCATTATCAATGTAGGTCTGAAGAACGTCACAGCAGGTGCCAACCCGATGGACTTGAAGCGTGGTATTGACAAGGCTGTGAAGGCCGTTGTTGACTACATCAAGGCCAATGCCGAGAAGGTGGATGACAATTATGACAAGATTGAACAGGTGGCAACCGTCAGCGCCAATAACGACCCGGAGATTGGCAAGTTACTTGCCGAGGCCTTCCGCAAGGTGAGCAAGGACGGCGTTATTACCATCGAGGAGTCGAAAAGCCGTGATACACACATCGGTGTGGTAGAAGGTATGCAGTTCGATCGCGGTTATCTGTCTGGATACTTTATGACCGATGCCGACAAAATGGAGTGCGTGATGGACCGTCCGCGCATTTTGATCTACGACAAGAAGATTTCTAACCTCAAAGACCTGATGCCTGTGCTTCAGCCTGCTGCTGAACAAGGCATGCCATTGCTGATTATTGCAGAGGATGTAGACTCTGAAGCATTGACAACACTTGTGGTAAACCGTCTCCGTGCCGGCCTGAAGGTTTGTGCTGTGAAGGCTCCTGGCTTCGGCGATCGCCGCAAAGCCATGCTCGAAGATATCGCCGTGCTGACTGGCGGCTTGGTTATCAGCGAGGAAAAGGGTCTGAAACTGGAGCAGGCAACACTCGACATGCTGGGCACTTGCGACAAGGTGGTCATCTCAAAGGACAACACCACCATCGTGAACGGTGCCGGCCAGAAAGAGGCTATTGCCGACCGTGTGGCTCAAATCAAGAAAGAAATCGAGAACACAACCAGTTCTTATGACAAGGAGAAACTGCAGGAGCGTCTGGCCAAACTTGCCGGTGGCGTTGCCGTATTGTATGTCGGTGCCAACAGCGAGGTGGAAATGAAGGAGAAGAAAGACCGCGTTGACGATGCCCTCTGCGCTACTCGTGCCGCTATTGAGGAAGGTGTTGTGGCCGGTGGTGGTACCACTTACATCCGTGCCATTGAGGCTGTGAAGGCTGTGAAGGGTGACAATGCCGACGAAGAGACCGGTATCAAGATCGTGGAGCGCGCTATTGAAGAGCCGCTGCGCCAGATTGCCGTCAATGGTGGTGGAGAAGGTGCCGTGGTTGTGCAGAAAGTGCGCGAGGGCAAGGGCGATTTCGGTTACAATGCCCGCACCGATGTATACGAAGACCTGCGCGAAGCCGGTGTGATTGATCCTGCCAAGGTGGCCCGTGTGGCACTTGAGAACGCCGCATCTATTGCTGGCATGTTCCTGACCACTGAGTGCCTGATCGTTGACAAGCCAGAAGAGCACCCCGCTATGCCTATGGGCGGCGCTCCGGGAATGGGCGGTATGATGTAAAAATGTCATATTGTAAAGTTTACATGTCAAAAAGAAGAGGCTTGCTATTCCGCAAGTCTCTTTTTCTTTATATTTTGTTTCCTAACACGAAAAAATGTCTAAAAAATTTGTGAGATATTCAGAAAGTGCTTATCTTTGCAGCCGTAAAAGAATAGTATCGGGTTTTCCCGTTTAAAGATATTTTTTTGATTTGTTTTAGTAGATTAGTTTTTAAGTAGTTTGTTTTTGAAAATCGGGCGTCGTGATGACATCCGATTTTTTTTGTACCCTGTCGGAAAGCAGAATGGGAAGATGAAAAATGTTGCGCTATTCTTTTCATTTACTGATATTTTTTGTACCTTTGTCGGAAAATTAAATGGAGAATGGATGCTAACGACTTTAAACTGAGAAAATCGCAGATAGCCGCTTTCATGGTGATAGGTGCCGGATTGTATTATCTTACCGGTTCGTTTCTGATGTCGCTTGGCATTATGCTTCTGTTGATTCTTGGTGTAAACCTGCTGGCTACATGGATTGTCAGCAAAAGAGAGCAGCAGGAAGAAGGCGAATAACAAAGACGGTTATGCAGAGATTAAATGCTTTATATAAAAGGTGGCGGGGTCAGGAGCCGAGCCGAGTGGAGAAACTTCCCGGTGCAGGAAGCAACCGGGCGTATTACCGAATGGTTGATTCAGATGGTCATTCGGTCATCGGAGTCATCGGAACAAGCAGGGACGAGAACCATGCTTTCGTTTATCTGGCCAACCATTTTGCCAAGCGCAAACTGCCAGTGCCTAAGGTGTTGGTGGTCGATGATGACGAACTGCGCTATCTCCAGGAAGATCTTGGCAGCGTGTCGCTGTTCGATGCCATCCGGGGTGGCCGTGATGCCGGTGGCAGATATAATCAGAAAGAAAAGGAACTGCTGGTGAAAACGATTCGCGAACTGCCTAACATCCAGATAAGAGGTGCGCGCGAACTCGACTGGTCTAACTGTTATCCGCAGCCAGAGTTCAATGTAGACAGTGTGCTCTTTGATTTGAATTATTTCAAATACTGCTTTCTGAAGCCTACCGACCTCGATTTCCACGAACTGAAACTTGAAGCCAACTTCCGTTTGTTGGCCAAGGATCTCACCGCCGAGTATAGCGACAGTTTCCTTTATCGCGATTTTCAGGCACGCAACATTATGTTGGACTCCAGCGGAAATCCTTATTTCATTGATTTCCAAGGAGGCCGGAAAGGCCCGTTCTATTACGACCTGGCCTCTTTCTTATGGCAGGCATCGGCAAAATATCCCGATAAGTTGCGCCGCCAGTTGATTTACGAGTATTATCAGTCGCTGAGCAACTATACGGAAGTGCCTTCCAAGCGCCATTTTGTTGACCGTCTGTCGCTCTTTGTGCTGTTCCGCACATTGCAGGTTCTGGGAGCCTATGGTTTCCGAGGCTATTTCGAGCGGAAAAAACATTTCATCGACAGCATCCCGCCAGCCATTCAGAACCTTCGCGAACTGACTGGTATGGCAGACTCGGCTCAGTCGCCGCTTACTACGAACCTGCTCAACCAGTATCCATACATGATGGATATGCTTCGCCGACTGACGGAGTTGCCGCGCTTTGCTCCGGAAAAGCAGCCTGCCATGAGTCGTGCTGACGGGTATAAGATTACTGATCATAACCCTTACGAGGCGCATCCGCTGGACGGACCGGCCACTTTCTCCAAGTACGACAACAAAGGACCGCTGGTGGTGAGGGTGTTCAGTTTCTCTTACCGTAAGGGAATACCCGACGACGAGAGCGGTAATGGCGGCGGATATGTGTTTGATTGCAGGAGCACGCACAATCCCGGTCGCTACGAACCCTATAAGCAACTCACGGGACTCGACGAACCTGTTATCCGTTTCCTGGAAGACGATGGTGAGATACTCACCTTCCTGGAAAGTGTGTACCGTCTGGCAGATGCCCACGTTGCACGCTATATCCAGCGCGGATTCACCAGTTTGATGTTCTCTTTCGGATGTACTGGCGGTCAGCACCGAAGTGTCTATTCCGCTCAACATCTTGCAGAGTATATCAACAACAAATATGGCGTGGAGGTACGGATATGCCATCGTGAGCAGAACATCACACAGGTGTTGCCGCGAAAAACGGTATAAGCGGCTAAAAAAGAAATAAACCACTTACAGGACTAAATCATATCATCAAAATGGGCAGAGAATTTCGTGTGGGCATCATCGGTGCCGGATGGATTGCAGAGAAGGCAGCCATCACATTAAAGGGTTTGAAAGGAATCAGTTGCTATGCCATCGCATCGCGCTCATTGGAGAAAGCCGAGGCGTTTGCTGCGAAATGGGGTGTGGAACGCGCATACGGATCCTATTCCGACCTGCTCGACGACGACCGTGTTGACCTGGTTTATGTGGCAACGCCCCATTCCCATCATTATGAGGTGACACGCCAGGCCATCGAGAAAGGCCGACCTTGCTTGGTTGAAAAGGCTTTCATGGCCAATCATGAGCAAAGTGAGTCGATTGTGAAACTGTCTGAAAGCCGCAAGGTGTTTCTTGCTGAAGCCATCTGGACGCGCTATCAGCCAGTGGTATCTATGGTAAAGAGTCTTATCGAAGACGGTCGCATTGGTACGCCGCGGCTTATTACGGCCACGCTTGGCTACAGCATGGGGAACAAAGAGCGCATCATGAGACCCGATTTGTGCGGTGGTGCCTTGCTCGACCTGGGTGTTTATGCCATCAATTTCGTGCGCATGTTCTGCGATGCCGACATCCAGCAGATAGAGTCGCAATGCGTAAAGAGCGAAACAGGCATCGATTTGAGCAATGCCATCTCTTTCCGACTCTCCAACGGCGTACTTGCCAATGTGCAGTCGTCTGCCTGTTGCGTGGGCGACAATATCGGCGTGATTGCAGGAACCGCAGGCAACCTGATTATTGACAACATCAACAATCCTCAACGCATTACTGTCAACACCCATGACCGTGTGTTTGTGGAGGAGATTGCCGTGCCGCAACAGATCACGGGCTATGAATACCAGTTCCTCGTGTGCAAGGAGTGCATCGCGAAAGGACTTTTAGAACCTGAACAGATGCCCCATCGTGAGACACTCTATGTGATGCAACTCATGGACGGATTGCGCAAGAAGTGGGGTGTTCATTATCCGATGGATGACGTTGCCTACGAGGTGTAGAAAGGGTTCTCGCCGCATTCCTCTAAAGAAAACATAATTTCTTGAGCACACTGGCCCGAAAATCCAATTTTTTTATGTACATTTGCACACATGAAGCAAGCAATGATTTTCGCTGCCGGTTTAGGAACTCGTCTGAAACCTCTCACCGATACCATGCCCAAAGCATTGGTGAGAGTGGGAGGGGAGCCGCTTTTGCGGCATGTTATCCTTCGTTTGAAGGATGCCGGCTTTGAAAGAATCGTGGTAAATGTGCACCATTTTGCGCAGCAGATAATCGACTATCTGTCTGCAAATTACAATTTCGGACTCGATATTCGCATCAGCGACGAGCGGGAGATGCTGCTCGACACGGGCGGAGGTATCAAAAAGGCACTTCCGCTCTTCGATGATGCAAGTCCGATACTTATCCATAATGTAGATATTCTCAGCAATGTAGACCTTGCCGCATTCTATTCGCAGGCCGTCAGAGGTGATTGCGAAGCCTCGTTGCTGGTAAGCAAACGGTCCACATCGCGCTATTTGCTGTTCGATAAGCGGTCCATGCTCGTTGGCTGGACGAATATCAAGACAGGCGAGGTGAAGAGTCCTTGGCCGTCATTGAACCCGGCAGGCTTGGATCATTTCGCTTTCAGCGGCATACATGTCATCGCTCCGTCGCTGTTTGCCTGCTTTCAAGAGATGCCCGACAAGTTCGGCATTGTGGACTTCTATCTGAAATACTGTGAAAACCATCCGCTCAAAGGTTTTCTGAAAGACGATTTGCAACTGCTTGACGTGGGAAAACTCGACACGCTGGAGCAGGCGGAGTTGTTCTTGAACGAAGTAAAAGAGTAGAGAAAAACTGTTTAATACATTATTATATAAGTCATGCAACAAAAAATAATCATCCTCGATTTCGGGTCGCAAACCACGCAACTCATCGGGCGACGCGTGCGAGAACTCGACACCTTCTGTGAGATTCTGCCCTATAATAAGTTTCCCGTGGGCGACGAATCCGTGATTGGCGTCATCCTCAGCGGCTCGCCCTATTCCGTGCACGACCCTGAAGCGTTCAAAGTAGACTTGAGCCAGTTCGTGGGAAAGGTGCCAGTGCTGGGCATCTGCTATGGTGCGCAGTTCATTTCTTATAGCAATGGCGGCAGAGTGGAGAAGGCTGGCAGCCGCGAATACGGACGGGCGCATCTGGAAACCGTCGATACCAGCAACCCGCTGTTCCGTGGGTTCGACCAGCATTCGCAGGTTTGGATGAGCCATGGCGACACCATTACTGCCATTCCCGATGGTTTCCAGTGTATCGCCTCCACCAAAGATGTGAGGTATGCAGCCTATGCCATTGACCATTTTACAAAAGATTCATGTCCTGTATTTGCCGTTCAGTTCCATCCCGAGGTGTTCCATACGGTGCAGGGTTCGCTGCTGTTGAAAAACTTTGTGGTGGATATTTGCGGTAGCAGGCAAGACTGGAGTGCCGCCTCCTTCGTAGATACCACAGTGGCAGAACTCAAGCAACAGGTGGGCAACGACCGTGTCATCCTCGGACTTTCTGGTGGTGTTGATTCCAGCGTGGCAGCCGTATTGCTCAACAAAGCCATAGGCAGCAACCTCACTTGTATCTTTGTAGACCACGGAATGTTGCGTAAGAATGAGTTTACTCAAGTGATGGAAGACTATAAGGTGCTGGGTCTGAACGTGATTGGTGTGGATGCTTCGGAGAAATTCTTTGCCGATTTGGCCGGTGTAACCGATCCTGAGCAGAAACGAAAGATTATCGGCCGTGATTTTGTGGAGGTTTTTAATGCCGAAGCAAAGAAGATTACCGATGCCAAATGGCTAGCGCAAGGCACCATTTACCCAGATCGCATTGAGAGTTTGAATATAACGGGAAAGGTCATCAAGAGCCATCACAACGTGGGCGGACTACCCAAGGAGATGAATCTGCAGTTGTGCGAACCGCTGAAATGGCTGTTCAAGGACGAGGTGCGCCGTGTGGGTCGCCAGTTGGGCATGCCCGAGCACTTGATAACACGTCATCCCTTCCCGGGCCCTGGCCTTGCTGTGCGCATCTTGGGTGATATCACTCCCGAAAAAGTACGTATCTTGCAGGATGCCGATGATATTTATATCCGCGGATTGCGTGATTACAAAGTGAAACTGTCAGGTGATGAGGCTCGCCGCGTATTGGCTGCCGGTGTGCCCGCATCTATGCAGGACGGCGAAATAGAAGTGTCGCTCTACGACCAGATATGGCAGGCTGGTGCCATCCTGCTCAGCACCGTCCGCAGCGTCGGTGTTATGGGCGACGAGCGCACATACGAACATCCCGTTGCCCTGCGAGCCGTCACTTCCACTGATGCCATGACTGCCGACTGGGCTCATTTGCCCTATGACTTCATGGCTCGTGTGTCGAATGAGATTATTAATAAGGTGAAGGGAGTCAACCGCGTCTGCTACGACATCTCCTCAAAGCCACCATCGACCATCGAGTGGGAATAGAAACAAATATTGAGGTTGATATGCGCCCATCTGGCGCAAATCAACCTCAAATTATATAGAAAAGCACGCAAATACGAAAAAGATGGTAGCCCTTTTTTCATCAATCGGTTTTTTTATTTATCTTTGCAATGAATTAATGAATGACTTACCAATATGATAACAGGCGAGATAAAGAACCGAATCGACAGCATCTGGGACACCTTTTGGACCGGTGGCATTACCAACTCACAACCATGGCAGCAATGTTGCCGTCTTTATACGTTCCATGGTGGGCGTTGACAGGAAGAATGCGGTGAGACGTTTCTCAACGTTCATATCGGGCAATGACCTGAATGCCGAGCAAGAAGATTTCCTCATGACCATCATTGCATACGTCTGTGAGAACGGCGACATTACAAAAGAGATTGTTGTGAACGAAGCACCGTTTGACGAAAGGCTGTCGGTCTTCACTCCGTATATGTTTCCACTGGCGAAATACATTGATAGTATTCACACCGTCATCACGCCACAGACAGCGTGATGTCACCCTCTTTGGAGGCATGTCGATGATGGGAAAAAACGCGACAAAACCATGTCGGCGTTTTTCCTCGAAAAAGAAATGGATTTTGGGGAAAATGGGCGCTGAAAAGACGGAAACGTAAAGATTCATTACCGCGACGCACTTTCCGGCGCGCAAAACCTATGCTTTCATGCTTCAAAACCTATGGTTTTACACGCCAAGAACATAGGTTTTACACCTCAAAAACTATGTTTTTGCAACCCAAAACCTATGCTTTATTCAGCAGACACGCGGTTTTTCAGTTCAAGAAAAATGTGTATTCGTTGTAATCGGTTGTTAGTCAATGTGTTGCGGAAACTGCTCCAATACTCGCGTATTTTGCGCCCGACGGATGGTTAGTGACCAGCATCGCGCGTATGAGAGGCCAAAAATCGGATTTTCCATGACAATCATATGTAATGGACTCACGTTGGGTTGGTCATTGTTTTATAGGCATCGGGTTAGTTAAACTTTATTATAATATGACGGTTTCTTTGGTCAGTTTACTGAAGAATCCGTATATTTGTAGCGATAATATATTCGTATTTATATGAATTTAAACAGAATGATATGAAGACAAAGACACTGGTTGTGGCCCTGTTGATGGCCGTTGGAACATCGATAATGCTGAGTTCGTGTGCTACGAAGGAGCGTGCTATCAGCAGACTGGAGAACTTTTCGTATGAATTGCGCGACCATAGTGCCTACTATGATCTGGAGGATTGGAAAAAGGCAGGTGAGAAGTTTCTGGACATCCGCAAGGAGATCAGCAAGCACGAACTTGAATATACCTCTGAGCAGAAGGCACGTATCGGCCAGTTGGAAGGCAAATGTGCCGGTTATATGTCGAAGGGAGCCAAAGAGGGTATCTTTGATAAGATTAAAGGTTTTGGCACAGAACTGAACGGTATTATCAAAGGAATATTGAATGCCGTGACAGAATAGGCGAGACAGAACGAGGGCGCACCAGCAGTAGGGTGCGCCCTCGTTTTGTTCTTTCGAATGAGGTTTGCGGGCATCATTCGAATAGGCATCGCTTCGAAGCGTTATTTCTTGTCCTTGCAGCAGTCTGCCTTCTTCTCAGTTTCGCATTTGCCGCAGCACTCTTTCTTCTCAGTTTCACACTTGCCGCCGCATTCTTTCTTGGCAGCCTCGCATTTGCCACAGCCTGCTTTTTCTTCACCAGCCTGACACTTGCCGCAGCATCCTTTGTTCTCGGCATTGTTGCATTTGGCATCGCATTTCTTTTCGCTCTCAGGGGCAGCAGCGGGTTCTGTGGCCTTGTAGCCGAACTTGTTGAATGCCTTCTTGATGTTCTCGGCCGTGTTCTTGTCGGCATCGTAGGTGATGGTAACGCGCTGCTCCTCGACGTTGGTCTCAATCTTCTTGATGCCCTTTTCGAACTTCAGGTTCTCCTTGATTTTGTTTTCACAACTTTCGCAGTGCATAACGGGGTTGGTGGTCACTACGAGTGTCTTGATGTCTTTTGCATTTGCTGCAACTGTTGCAAGCACGCAAAGCATGGTTAAAACTAATTTTTTCATCTTTTTATTTCAGTTTAAAAGGTTGTTGAATAATGTTTATTGTTTTTTTATGAATAATGTTGCTTAAATGGATATGCTCACAGCGTGATAGCCGGAAGACGGTTTGTTCAGATCCTGTCTTTCTTTTCCAGGTTGAACCGGATGCCGAGATAGAACATGGCACCCTGCACAGGACCGTAGATGAGCGTGGGATCGAAGCGCATGCTCCATGGTGAGTCGGCATTGATAATCGGATTCTTCTGCTTGAAACCAGTGAGGTTCTCACCGCCCAGGTAGATGCTGAAGTGACGGAACCAGCGGGTTACCTGCGCACTAACCTGCTCGAAGCCCTTGAAAGTGGAAGCCCACGACGGCGTTCCGTCTTCGTTTTGATAGGGCTTGGGCATGCGTCCGCCGCCGTTGAGTTGGAGTGTGGCATCGAATTGCCATAGTCCGATGCCTGGTTTATACGATACGGTGAACAGCCCTTTGTATTTGCTCTGCAGGGGTTTGTCGAGCAGTTGTCCGTCGTAGGTGCTCTTTACGATGTTGCGACGATAGGCTGCGGTAACGGTCATGCCCTGTATGAGCGGGTAGGTGGCATCAATCTGGAATGTGTGAGAGTAACTCTTGTCCTTTGTGTTGACAATGTACAGGAAGTCGGGGGACGTGTCATAGTCGATGATGGTCTGCTGTTTGAAGTCGGTATAGTAATACTCGGCATTCAGTTGCAGTGTCTTGCCGAACAAAGGGATGTTCATGGCTGTGCTCACACCGTAGTTCCAGGCCTCTTCGAGTTGGGGTTCGCCGGGTTGGAAGGTATAGGGGCTCACGGGACTATTGCTTATAAGTGCCGGTGAAGGATCGATGTATGCGTATTTGATATGGCGGGCGCTACCAAGCAGATAACTGTTCTCAGCCAGCGGATGCACATAGCGGTGGCCTTTGCCAGCCGAGGCGCGCAGCGAAATGATATCGTTGGGTGCCCATTTGATATGTGTTCGCGGTGTGAAGAACGATTTCCCGTCGATGGTCTTGTCGCCTCTGATGCCAGCCATGATAATCAGTTTGTCGTTGAGATTGAAGGTATACTGCGCATAAGCGCCGTATGTGGTCTCTTTCATGGCTGATTTGCCCTTCAGATTCATGATGGGTGCATAGGTCATGCTGGTGCTCGCGAGCGTATAATCCATGGTCTTATACCACTCATTATAGTATTCATGGTTGAGACTCAGTCCGGTTGCCAGATTGTGCATGGGTGTGAAATCGGTTTCAAAGAGCAGTTGTGCATAGAGATTACGCTGGATAACGTCGAAGTATTTCACGCCATACTGTGAGTCCATCTGATGAAAACTTCCATTGAGAATGAGAGCCACGTTGCTGTTATGTTCCTGATCGAAGATGAAAGCATTCTTGGCGAAGGTCTCATATCGCTGTGTCTGCAGTCCGATTATGTAGAGCCCATACTTGCTGTCTGCCATGGCATGTCCGCCGTGCATGGTTTGTCCGCCGTTGCGGTCCTCTTTCAGTGCCCTGACACCCGCCTGATAGATGTAGTTGGGTGAGAAATAGGCCCATCGCAACTGGCTGTTGTACTGTCGCACGTTGGGTTCGTCCATGAATCCGTCGTGGTTTTCGTCATGGTCTTTGTATTTGTCCTCATAGTGGAGCATCATGCCCACACTCCATTTGTCGGTGAGATGGATGCTGCCGTCGGCATTTGCCTCGAACTTAGCCATGCTGTTGCCGTAGACGTTGGCGTTCACCTGGTCGGTGAGTTGCGGTTTCTTGTATTCCACGTTAATCTGTCCGGTAATGCTTTCATATCCGTTTTTCACCGAAGAGGCACCTTTCGACACCTGAATGCTCTGCATCCACGGTCCGGGAATATAGCCGAGAGAGTAGGGGGCCGCCACTCCGCGGAAGTTGGGGATATTTTCAGTGAGCATCTGCACGTAGGTTCCCGACAGTCCGAGCAACTTGATTTGCTTGGCACCTGTAGCGGCATCGCTGTAACTAACGTCTACCGACGGGTTGGTAGTGAAACTTTCGCCCAGGTTGCAGCATGCTGCCTTGGTGAGTTCAGCGCTGGTAATGGTGGCTGCATTGACAGCGCCTCGGCTTCTGATCATACCTGGTCGGCGTGTCACCACCTGTACTTCCTGCAGTGTCTGGTCTTTCAGTTGTTTCACACTGTCTTGTTGTGCATTCATCTGCATAGGCATCGTCGTGGCAATGGCTATGCAGGCCAATAATTGTTTCATGATACTATTATTCCTTTTTATCGTTTATTGTTTTGTTCTTCTTTTTGTTTTGCCGGATACCCAGATGCTGTTCACGGATGCGATTCGTGATGAAGGGTGCGCCATGCAGCAGTTGTTTAGGTATCGCGGATGATTGCATACCCTCGGCAAGGCGGGAGTGATGCAATACAATTGTTGGGATAATCCGGGCGATTATCCGTTTGAGAAGAACAAAATCAAATGATAAGCACGCGCGTCAGCGCAAGATACCTTCGTGGAGGTATAGGAATCTTGTCGGGACAGAAGTCTTCCCGCTGCTGGTAAATATGAATGGATGATAGTTGTTCGGTAGGGAAGCCAACGGTGAAGAGCACGGGCTGGTCTACGCTGAAGTTATGTGCAAAGACATAAGGCTGCACCGAATCAGAAAGTTTTTCCACGGAATGCTTCATGCAGTCCTTTTTCGTCAAGGACGAAGAGGCCATTTTGGCGCACGCAGGCTCCATCTTCTGGCGTATGTCTTCATAATTGCTCTTGTCGAAAGGATTCAGAATGTGGGTGATTCCCGTGCACTGGCACTGTACAAAAGATGCGCCCACTGTGAGGTATACCACCAGCAGCGAGAGCAAAACAGACATTGCCATTGTGCAGAGTTTCTTCGTCATTCTGTAAGTTTTCTGATTTCGGCCGCAAATTTAGCGATATTTCTGATACGAAGGATAATTAGTCGTTTTAATTTAAGTTTTTTTATCAATCAAAAAAGGCGAACCAATCCTGCTGATATCACCACGATGCCATCACACTGACAGATGCAGATGAGACATATATAAAATAGGTGGTGCGTCAGCGGGGTTGGTTCGCCAGACTGGAAAAAGCGCGCTTGCTTATTTGTTCTTCAGCAAATCGCGGATCTCAGCCAGCAATTCTTCCTGTGTAGGACCTGCCGGTGCCTCTGGTGCGGGCTCTTCTTCCTTCTTGCGGTTCAGTTTGTTGATACCCTTCAGCATGAGGAAAATACAGAATGCAACGATGAGGAAGTCAACGATGTTCTGAATGAAAGTACCATACTTCAGCACGGCTGCTGTCTCACCTTCGCCGATTTTGCAAACCAGATTGGTGAAATCCACGTTGCCGGTCACCATACCAATGGCTGGCATCAGCACGTCGTCAACCAATGATGAAACGATTTTTCCGAAAGCACCACCGATGATAACACCGATTGCCATGTCCATTACGTTGCCTTTCATGGCAAACTCTTTGAATTCTTTAAAAAATCCCATAGTTGTAATTGTTTTAATTATGAATTGTATGTTTGTAAATGATTTCGCTGTATGATGCTCGCATGGCCCTCACATATCTTATCTCTGTAAGCGACACAACTTGCATGCTGTTTTCCCCTCCTCATTATTCGTGCCATGTGAATCGCTAACTGCCGCATTTTGCAAACTGCATTTTGCAATCTTTCGTCAAATGATTCCAATTAGCACTTTTTTCTATCCCGAATCTTCAATTTTCAATTAATTAATACTCAAATCTGATGCAAATATAGAAAAAAAATAGTAACTTTGCACTCGATTTAAGAAAAAAATGCAGCGGAAGCATGAAATTTCTTACATTTTGTCCGATTTTGGGCATTTAAGGTAAAATAAATTGAGATAGTTGAGGATAATTTTAACCCTTTAATAAATATAAAGAAGAAAATGACAAAAGTTGCTATTAACGGCTTTGGCCGTATCGGTCGCCTCGCTTTCCGTCAGATGTTCGAGGC
>DGWC01000024.1 GCA_002395135.1 Prevotella sp. UBA4268
GCCTGAGCGTTGATAGGACGAACGAGCTCCTTGACGAATGCGGGAGCATTGTCAGCCTTCGGTTCGTCATCGGGCAGGTTAGCCAATATTAAACGACCTTATTATTAAAATAATGTGGAAATTTACACAGAACTTGCGATAATGTGCGAAAAAAGTTGTATCTTTGCGCCCAATAAGAAAGCAGGCAATGAACATACCTATTCATAAAATAGAGAATTATACTGCTGCGCATCGGCTGGAAGTGCAGGGCGTTTCCGTCGTCAAGCGGAGCAACTATTTTGTGGATGATTCCATAACCGTAGATGGCGACGCACCCAAGAAATTCATCGGCATTTACGACCATCAGATGCTAGGAAACAAACACAAAGCCAACCGCAAGAATTGGATTCGATATATTGCTAAGACTGGTCAGAAATGGTATCCCATTGAGTCTATCACCGAACTGTTGCTCAATCGTCTTGGCATTATTTTCGGCTTGCAAATGGCTGATTCACGTATAGCCATGATTGGTGGCCAGCTCCGGTTTCTCAGCCGCTATTTCCTTAATCCAATGAAGGAAGAGTTGGTTCATGGCGCAGACATATTGGCAGGTTTCCTGAACGAAGATTCTCCACACTTCGTTGAGGAGGTTGACAAACAGAAATTGACAAGAGAATGGTTTACGCTTCAGTTTGTTGAGAGTGCCGTATCCAATATGTTCCTCTACCAGAAAGAAGAAATTATGCGCGAGCTTGTTAAACTTATCATTTTCGATGCATTGGTTGGAAATAACGACCGACATTTCTTCAACTGGGGTGTTATCAGGTCGATAGATGGCAGCTTCCAACCTTATTTCTCTCCAGTGTACGACACAGCAAGAGGATTGTTTTGGAACGATTCCGAAGAAAAACTGAGAGGCATTGTTGAGGTGAACAAAATGGTGGATAGCCACATAAAGAAATATTCCAAGAGCTCACGCCCAAAGATTGGGTGGGAAGACGAGAAGAATCTGAACCATTTTCAACTCTTTAAGAAGATATACGAAAACGAGTTTTACATATCTGCTGCCGATATTAAGGGATTATTCCCATCTTCAATCTTAGAACTGATGCTTACGGAAGTCAGACAAAATTTCCAACCTCTTATGACCGTGAACAGAATCACGATGATTTGCAAATGTCTTGAATACAGGTTTAACGAATTAAAGAAGATGTTATGACAAAGTTTAAGAAAGTATTGGCTCGTTTGTTTTGGTCAGAGAGCCAGCATGATATGATATTGGCATCTGACGATGATGCAACTTTCAATGTCAATCTAGGCAAGCTGCTTGTGGGTACGCTCCTCTATTCCGATGGTGTGTGGTTTTTCAGTTATAGCGATGAATTCAAAATACAGAATCGCATATTGCCATTGACAAATTTCCCGTCAAAGGACAAGGAGTATTCTACCCGTGAACTTTGGCCTTTTTTTGCATCTCGCATACCAAGCAATGCTCAGTTGCAGATAGACAAAGACAAGCCAAAGGAGGATATTGTGACCCTGTTGCGCCGATTCGGACGGCGAACAATAGCCAATCCATATGAATTGTTTCCTGTATTATAGATACATAATCAAGTATGAGAAAAGCCTATTGGGATATTGAAGTATAGAATAAAACTATTATAATGAATAGAGTATGAAAGTCTTTTTAAGTTGGTCTGGCCATAAGAGCCATCAAGTAGCATTAGTATTTAGAGATTGGTTACCTTCAGTAATACAGTCTATTACTCCTTATGTCTCTTCGGAAGACATTGATAAAGGGGCTAGATGGAGTACAGACATTGCAAAAGAACTAGAAGATAGCTCATTTGGGATATTGTGTGTAACAAAAGAGAACCTCGAGGCTCCATGGCTTTTGTTTGAAGCAGGTGCGTTATCTAAAATGATGGATAAGGCCTCTGTCTGTCCTTTCATTTTCGATCTCAAGCGAGCAGAAGTGAAAGGCCCGATTCTACAGTTTCAATCTACAATTTTTGAGAAAGAAGATGTAAAAAAACTGTTGGTGACTCTTAACAAATCATGCGGTGATGCTGGGCTGAAAGAAGATTTGCTGACAAAAACATTTGAGGTATGGTGGCCAAATTTAGAAGATTCATTAAATGCAATTAAATCTGAAGAGTTAGATGGAGATGAAGTGCATCCTGAAAAGAATTTAAGCAATGAAATGCTTGAAGAAATTTTGGAATTATCTCGCACAAATCAAAAAATATTGCGTTCACCTGAAATACTATTCCCTCAAGAATATGTTGAATTTATCTTTAAAGAAAGAACTAATCGTGATCTGTCTGAAAGAGAACGTGATATTTTAGAGGAACTACGTCACTATATGATGGAGTTACAACATAGGATTGCGAATATGAGAGAGATGATAGAGTTTTATCAATCGGAGAAGAAAACTATTGATGATGATTTTTCTAATTCGTTTTTAAGATTATTTGATTTTTTTCAACGGATACAAATGCTAATAGAGCAAACAAATAGGATTATTAGGCGAAAACTGCTATAGTTTCATTTCTTCAGAATTGGAATATTAGTAATTCGGCAAGCAAAGCCTTGATGCCTTGCTTGCCGAAATATTGATGTCATGTTAGGCGGTTTACCTTGTCAGAAATTTACCCTTCGAGGTCGCTGCTTGATGGTGTGGTGCCACCGCCGCCAGTGTTGTTGTCGGCGCTGTCGGTGATGTCCTCTTTGGGAATCTTGTCATTTGTGTGCTCGAAGACTTTATGCTAGTTTGCTTGGCATGTGAACTGATAATACGATGAACTATCTTGCTCAGACAGGGCAGATAGTCTGAAGATTTTCTTTGTTGTTGGGCTTTGATCATTGGAATGAATCAATAGTAACAGCAAGGGAGATTAGCCAGTAGGGTAGGTTAATCTCCCTTGTTGACGATTGAGGGTAGGGCAATGCCATAGTCCATATTATCTGATTTGTTGGTCTCTGATGTAATACATAATCATCCGTTGTTTGCAAGTTAGACATTCAGGGGCGAAGTCTCGGATGGCGACGCTGCATCCTGAACTACAGACTCGAATACTCCGACTGGGCATCGAGGCAGGGGCAGTTCTTGTGGACGTTGGGCAGGTCGCGGTGGCCAAGGATGCGGGCATCGGGATGTGCTTTCTTCAGACGGCGTAGCAGTTTTAGCAGAGCAGTCTTCTGCGCTTTCGTCCTCGTATCGGTTGCTTCTCCGTGCTCGTCGTAGCCACCTTCGTAGCAGACGCCCAGCGAATGGCTGTTGTAGCCTACGGCGTGGGCACCGACTAACTGTTCGTGGCGCGTCTGGTAGGTCGTGCCGTCTCGGGTGATGTAGTAGTGGTAACCTGTGAATCCGAATCTTTCCGCGTGACAGCGGATGAGGGCTGTCACGGGAAAGTTCTGGTTCGGGCGCGTGGCCGAACAGTGAACGACAATCAAATTAATGTGGCGCATGACTGTACGAAGAACGAACTGATAATCGCGGTGAGTACTGTGATGGTGAACTGGATGATGGTCTTCCAGCGTTTCATGTCCTTAAAAAATCGCATAATCCTTAATTGTTAAAAGTGAATATTAATCGCCATTGTCGAGCAAATCGTCGCTCGGTTCAGAGTTGATTTCCAGTGATGTGCCACGGGTAGGCATCACGAATGAACCAGTGTAGGTTCCGTCGTTCTCGGTCAGCTCAACGACGGTGTTGCCGTTGATCTTCGCCGTGGGCACCTTACCTGCTACGGGCACCACACTGATGTTCACGTTAGAGCCAGAGGGCACATTGTCGTTATTGTTGATCTCCTGTTCACTGTCGTTGGTCACGTGCATCGTACCGCTGCCATACTTGAAGATGCTCAGCCTGTAGTTGCCAGGCTCTCCCTGACCGCTGTCACCGCTGCCGCTCTGGTTACCACTGGTGTTACCGCTCTGGCTACCACTGTTGTTACCTGAGTTGCCTCCGTTGATGGTGCCGTTCTGTGCACCGCTGTCCGAGCCGCTGACAGAAGCATTCTCACCGCTGGTAGATCCGCCGCCGGTCGTTCCACCGTTGCCCGCAACCTTTGTCGTGGCGCTGGCTTTCTTCAGCGTAGCCTCCAGGTTCAGGTTCTTGGCAATCAGTTCACCGGTGGCACGGGCACGCAGTTTCACGCCCTTGATGTTCTTCGAGACGCTGAAGGCTTCCTCGGAAACGGCACCGCCGTTGTTCTTGATGCCCAAGGAGAAGATGGCGAGGTCGGCAATTTTCACGTTCTTGCCCTCCAAGAGTAGTTCTTTGATACAGCCAACCATGTCGGTCAGCATTCCCTTGATGGCACCCTTCGAGTACGGTGTGTTGTGGTTCGACATGTGTTCAGCGAGTCCGTCGAGTTCAATCGTTTCCTCAATGACGGGATAGGCAAAGTGCTTGCCGAACGCCGCCGACTTCGGATTCGTGTTCTTTCGCAAAATGTACAGAATCATAATCGTTTAGTTTTTGTGTTGGTTTGACAAAATGCAAGTGATCAAATGCATTGGCAAAGGTACGACATTCCGGAAGGGCGATTTCCGCTTCGTGCAGGCTCATACCGATATCGCCGCATAACGCACGATAAAGACGCAAAAAAACGTAGCCAGCCGTGTGACTACGTTTCCAGATCGATACAGAACCTGTCTGCTATCCATTTCACGATGTGGGGTGGCAGCACCCTCATGCCCGGCTTCAGTCCCATCCGTGTCAGTTCCTTGCGGTATGGTCGGCACCAGTTCATCAGCGTCTTCACCGTTACGCCCGCGCTGTCTGCCAATTGTTGTTTCATCATTGCTTTCATAAAGTCATATTGTTTTCAATTGCTAACTATCATACTTCTGTTGTCCAAGTGCCATACTTACGAGGCATAAACATCATACTTGCGGCTGGGGGAAGAACAGGTCCGCGAGGTCTATCTTGGCGGCTTTCTGGAGTGGGGTAGCGTGCTGTTCCAGGATGCTGCTCACGCTGACGGGGTGTCCGAACACGCCGCTGGCAGCCTCGGCAATGTCGTACCAGTCGCGGTAGGTCTGTCCGTCCTCGTCGGTGTCGGGGAAGAGAATGACGCGACGGTCTTCCAGCGGACGCAGTTTCGCCACGTTCAGTTCCGTCTTGCCACCCGTGGCCATCCAGAGATAGTCGGGCTTCACCTCCGACATGATGACGGCCGTCGTCTCTGCCTCCATCACTGCCACAACTTCTTCCTTCTTCCATCTTCCTTCTTCCGCCAACAGGTGCAACCCAAACAGACAATGGTCATTGTTCCAGTCCTTTGGCAGCCGACCACTCTTCCGCAACAGGTAGGAAGCCCATGTCGGTTTGCGGTCGTGGTCGCGGTGACAGTCGGGGCGGTAGTGCATGATCTTGCCGTCGCGCAACAGGTCGCACTCGTCAATCTGCCAGAAGATGACGCCGCTGTCGCGACTGGCACCCAGCCGGTAGCGCTGTGCCGCCCGCTGCATCTGCTTTTCGCTGAGGTAGCCGTTACTGACCACCGCCCGGCAGAACTCTGATGCCGTGCCCAGTCGCTGCTGCCACAGCCGCCGACCCTCAGCCCGCTGCTCATCCAACCGCTTCCTCATTGCCTTGAACGTATGCTTGAATACCTCTTCCATCGTCATTGTCCTAACTCTCAATTCTCAATTTGAAAAACTTCCCCGCATGAAGCCCTCCCCTCATATTGGAGTCCCCCATATAGGGGGACGGAAATATGGAGGGGTGAGGGGCTTCTTTGACCTAAAGGTGCAAAGTGTGGCACGCAATCAGAAGGGCTCGCCGTCCTGATACAGTTCCGTCTGCACGGGAGCCTGTGGCCTCAGGGCATAGATGACGTGAGACGCATGGTCGTACGACTTCATGATGACCTCTCCGTTGACAGCCTGTTCCAACAGCGAGTTATAGAATTTCCACGAACGGATGTTCGACAGTCGGCACACCTCCGAGCGCAGTTCCGCACCCGTCACCTGTTGCCGTCCGCCGATGGCATCGCTGAAGAGCCGCCGCACATCCACCTGCCACAGGTCGTGCTCATCGTGGCGGATATAGTCGGCATTCAGTTGCGGATAGCCGTCCGTCTTGTCCTTGCTGCCACCGTCTGTCGGTACGCCACATGATACGGGCAGACCGTCGTCACCCACTTCAAAATACATCGTCCGCTCGATGTCATACTTGCGGGTCAATGTCTGCTCCAGCGAGAAGATGCGCTGTGGCATCAACTTCTCGCAACTATACACCTCGAACGCCTTGTTCATCAGTTCCGTACCAATCCATCCACGCAGGTTGTGGTCCTCGCCGCTCTTGTTCTGGTGGAGCACACACACGATGCAACAGTCGTGTGCTGTGGCAAGGTGCATCAGTTCCTCCATCACCTCCTGCGCCAACACACCGTCGTTGATGTCGTTCACCAGGTCGCGGATGCCGTCGACAATCACCAGGTCGGGCTTGCATCTCCTCACCGCCTCGCACAACAGGTTGCGCCGTTCCTTCCATGCCACGCCCCGTACGTTGAAAATGTCAAACAATTTCCCATCCCCGTCAACCATCCTCATCACCCTATTCCTGAGGATGTCCTGTGTCGATTCGTCGCTTTGCTCCGTGTCGTACCACAGTAGCCTGAGCGGATCATCACCAATCCTCTGGAATGCCAGCACATCGCGACTCTGACAGCACGCCATCAGCATCGAGGTGACGAACGTCTTACCTGACTTCGCCTTACCCGTTATCGCCACCAGTTCTCGCCTCGGGAAACACGGCTTGTCATACAGCTGGAACAGGAATTCCATCTTCGGCAACTCCTTCTCCGGCGTAATTCTCAATTGCTCCAGCAACAGCATCTGCGGGCTCAGCGCCGTCTCCTCACCCGCATGTTCCAGTTCCGCATCCAACTGGCTCATCACATTCTCATTCATAACTTCATTCGTTTGTTAAACTTTTATGCCGCGAAGTTATACAAAACAAAAGACTCTGACAAAAATCGTCGGAGCCTTAGAAGCGTTATTAGAACATTTAGAATGTTTTTTAGAGCGTTCAGAAGTCAATTTAGAAGGTCGATGAGCCGCTGGGCCAACCGTTGCATCTGCTCCGTTGCACCGTCCTCTTTCCATCTGTCGATGCTGCCAGACAACTTTCCGCTGACGATGGGCTTCTGGATGCTGTCGTAAGTACAGGGGAATGCCAGGGTCTTTTGCCAAGGCCACTCCTGCACCTCAGCACGAACTGGCGGATGCTGCCCGTGAAGCCTTCCATCTGATAGATGCGGTAGGCCACGGCCCATGCCGTGCTGGCCCACCAGTAGCCTTCTTCCATCGTCCGCTCCAGTGCCTTTGCCATCACCTCAGGCTGAATGATGCTCTTGCCTGTCCGTCGGACATGTTGGAAACTGATGGCCCCGTCCTTGTCCATCGAGAAGTTCACTGTGTCCACGTGGTCGTTATGCTGCCCGACAGGGCCGTTGAAACTGTTGAAATTGATAAATATTGGCGCATTGCCGCGCTGACCATTGCTCAGGCTCTCGCACAGGAGAGCCAATAATGATTCTTCTTCATTGCTCATAGTTGCTTAATTATTAAATGATGAATAATTATAGTAGACTTTAATTAAAAAAGGATGCGGGCAGTAACAGTAAGCTCATCTACTCACAGGTATCGCCAAACACCTCGACACAGATGGATACCGCTAGAGCCCACACCCATATTCGAGTGTGAGCTAACAGCAGTCTTTCCGTGTCTCATTCTATTGGCGATTTTGTGAGTAGTACAGAAAGCTGTCGC
>DGWC01000028.1 GCA_002395135.1 Prevotella sp. UBA4268
TGGTCTTTCCAGTACTGCTGCCACTTGCTGAGCGTTGACTTCTCGAGCAGCCGGTGGGCCTCGATGATCAGTTTGGGAGCGGCTGCCTCAAAGCCCACGCGCCCCTTGATGCCGATGATGGTGTCGCCCACGTTGCAGTCGCGGCCGATGGCATACGTGGCACCAATCTCCTCGATCTTCTGGATGGCTTTCACCTTGTCGTCAAACGGCTCGCCGTTTACGGCTGTGATCTCGCCTTTTTCGAAGGTAATCTTGAGCAGCGACTGTGCGTCTTGGGCTGTCACGTGCTTCAGATAGGCCTCTTCGGGGAGTCCCTGGGCGGGATCGAGCAGTTCGCCGCCGCAGATGCTGGTGCCCCAGATGCCCACGTTGTAGGAGTATTTCAACTTGGCGAAGTCGGCTGAGAATCCGTGTTCGTTCAGATAGTCCACTTCTTCCTTGCGGGTGAGTTTATGGTCGCGCGTCAGCGTGATGATTTCCACGCCGGGAGCCATCACCAAGAATGTCATGTCGAAGCGTATCTGGTCGTTGCCGGCACCCGTTGAGCCGTGGGCAATGGCATCGGCACCGATTTCCTTGGCATAGCGCGCAATGGCAAGGGCCTGGAAAATGCGCTCCGACGACACGGATATCGGGTAGCAGTTGTTGCGGAGCACGTTGCCGAAAATCATGTATTTCAGCGACTTCTCGTAATACTCCTGCGTCACGTCGAGCGTAACATACGCCTTGGCACCCAGTTTATAGGCGTTTTCCTCGTTCTTTTTCAGTTGTTCACTGCTGAATCCGCCGGTGTTGGCGCATGCAGCATATACCTCATAACCGTCGTTATGCAATTTCATCACCGTGTAACTGGTGTCCAAACCTCCCGAAAAGGCTACTACTACTTTCTTTGCCATCTTTTACTTTATTTGTTTTCTTGTTTGTCTATTTTCCTGATTCTCTCTAACACATCCTGCGGAATCTTGGCAGGCAGATGCTCTTCGGGGTCGAACAGCATGCCTGTGCAGATGCAATACTTGCGCTCGGTGCGCTTCAGGATGTCCACGTTGACGCACCCCTCGCAGCCCCGCCAGAACGCCTCGTCGTCGGTGAGTTCTGCAAAGGTTACGGGCTTGTAGCCCAGTTGGGTGTTCATCTGCATCACGGCGGCACCGCTCGTCAGCGAGAATATCTTCGCTTCGGGCCACCGCGTGCGCGCCAGTGTGAACGTCAGATCCTTGATGCGCTTGGCCAGATGCAAGCCTCTGTACTTGGGGTGTACAATCAGTCCCGATGTGGTCACATATTGCTTGTTGCCCCAGGTCTCTATATAACTGAAACCGGCAAAGTCGTCGCCGCAAAGGGCTATCACGGCCTTGGCCTCGCGTATCTTGGTGGTTACATATTCGTGGGTGCGCTTGGCAATGCCCGTGCCTCTCACTTTGGCGGCTTCGCTGATGGTTTCCAAGATGGTGTCAACGTATGGCTCATGAGACTCGTCGGCCACCATTACCTTAATTTCTTCCATAGCCTTCAAAAATTTTTTACGTGTTGATAATGATTCAGTCAAGTGGTTAACAAGTGGCTATTTGATGTTGGGAATCACCAACCCCAGACTGTCTATCACCTCCTCGTCGCGTGCGCCCTGGCGCTTCACGATGAAGATGGTGTCGTCGCCGGCAATGGTGCCGATAATCGAGGGGATGTCGCTGTTGTCGATGTTGTAGGCGATGCTGCTGGCATAGCCCGGACGCGTCTTGATAACGCCCATGTTACCACTGAAATGGATAGACAAGAACCCTGAAGTCTGCAACATCTCTGCTGCCGAGCGAGGGGTGCTCACGCGCTTGTACATCGTGTCGTTGGGCAATACATACACATATTTGCCGTTCATCGATGCTGCCTTGGCCACTTTCAACTGCTTCAAATCGCGGCTTAACGTGGCCTGTGTCAGTTTGAAACCTTCTTTCTCAAGGGCTCTGAGCACCTCTTCCTGCGACCCTAATTCCATGCTCGAAATGAGCATCTTCAGGGCTTCCATCCTGCTGTTTTTTACCTTCATCTAACTATTACCTGTTTAAAAATCGATGCAAAGTTACAAATAATTATGCATCCATGCAAATATTATATGCAGAAATTTGCATATTTCTGAAAGTTTATTCATTTCTGGGGCTGTGGAATGTTCTTGTCCGGATGGCAGCCGGCACAAAAATCCCCGCCGTGCACTGTCGAAGCGCATGGCGGGGATGATGGCCTTTTTCCCGTTTTTGTATTACCGGTACAGGCCGGACAATGGCGTTATTCCACTTCTTTCACCGTCCAGCCTTCGGGGATGCCGTCAACTCCAGAAGGCCATTCCACGCCCTTCTTCTTGATAAAGGTTCCTTTGGAAGCCACTCCTGTCATCCATTTCTTGGTAGTCCACTCCGGTCCGTCGTAATACTCCACTTGGCGCGGTGTGAAATAACAGGTCACCTTTTTCAGATTGGTGCAACCAAAGAACATCTCGTTGCAACTGCTTAGGTATTGTACTGCGCCGGTACCGTGAAGCACGGGAGTGGCTTTCAGGGATGTACAATACTTAAACATTCCATTGAAACAAGACGTAGCAAACTCCGTGACGGTGATGTCTGGCACGGACTCCAAACTCCTGCAGCCTAAGAACATACTATCGTAACAGCCTCGTGCCATCACCGTGGCAGGAAGGGCTGGGGCTTTCTTCAGCGATACGCATGTTTGGAACATTCCCCAGCAACTGTGATAGCCAAGTTTGGTGGCGTGAAGATCCGGCACCGTCTCAAGACCGGAGCATCTAATGAACATGTTCTGACAGGTTTCATCCACAAACTCTTCAGCCAGGATTTCCGGGGCTTTTTTCAGACTGGTGCAGTCAGCGAACATGCCCTCATAACTCATACTTCCGGTAATCGTTTTTGCGGGAAGCACAGAGGGGGCAACGGTCAGGTTCGTGCATTTAGAGAACATTCCCGAATAACTGGATTTGCCAACCGTGGTGGCCGGCAACTCGGGGGCGATGGTCAGGTTCGGACAATTATTGAACATGCTCGAGTAAGCATAATCAGGCACCGTGGTGGCCGGCAGCAGCAGTTGCTTGTCGGCATGGCTCAGCAGATGCTCATTGTCTCGGAACAAACCAATGAAATTGGATTCTCCTTCTAACGTGGTCAGAGTTTCAAAGCCCGTCGACTTGACCAGGCTCATGATGTTGCCATAGACATAACAGTCGGAAGAAAAAGAAATATTCGTCCTTTTTGAAGAAGTCCAAGGGCCGTCGGAATACGTCTGGTTGTCGCCATAGAGTTGCACCTTGTCGCCTGCGGATGCACTGATTGTTATTGGGTTGGCACTGCTTGAATTCTTTTCTCCATCGTTGAGCGAATACTGTATGCTCAGTTTCAGCGGATTGGCAATGGTGATGGTTCCTGCCTCCACGGCCTCCACGGTGAGCGGCGTGTTCTGCGAATCAAACGGCACTCTCACCTGGATGGTGGTGGTATAGAACTTTCCAATGTCGAATCCCTTCTTCTTCACACCCACATATTCCACGTTGTTCTCGTCGGTAACGGTGAAGGTGTAGGTGTCGTCCTCGCCGCTGTCGCTGCGCAGTGCCATCCATACTTCCGACGACGGCTCGTCGGCACCGTATACAATCACAGTGCCCTGCTCGCTGTAGTAGTCGTTATACGGGCAATAGCGTTTGTAGAGTTTCCCGTCGCTCTTGCTCACTTTCACCAGTTTCACGTTCAGCGGCTTGCCGCCGTGCTCAAAGTTCACCTTGAAGATGCTCTGCTGGTTCTTGAAACTGGCATGCGTGGTCTTCACATTCGTGCCGTCCACCTCGGTCACCTCCACCTCGGCAATGGCACAGTCAGCGTTGTTGGCGATATTCTCCAGCGTTCCCAGACAGTCGCTATAGTTGAAACAGATGTAATACGTGCTGAAGTGGAGCATAAGCAGCAGTTGGTCGCCCACTTCATACTTGCCGCTCTCAAACGTGCCTTCCAGCGTGGCGCTCGCGCCTTTTTGGTTGGGCTTCAGCGCTTTGTCGCTCAACTTGTTCTTTGTCTTGTTGTATACGTAGATATAGTCGTATTGCGGGTCCCAGGCACTCTTCAACTGGTTCGCTGTTTCTGTCAGCGCACGTGTCTCCACGCCTTCGTCGCGGTCGGCGGCGATGGCGAAATTCCATTCGGCCTTCTCCTCCAGGGTGTCCGCTTCTGCCAGTTCCACGCTGCTGCACGATGACATCAGCAGCGGCAGCAGCATCGCAGCCAGCGCCGACATCAGCCAGCCTGCCGCCATGTTCTTATGATTCCTTTTCATTGTTTCGGTTTTTAGTCGTTGATTACTTTTTTGTGTTCACTTTCTCTGCGCGCCACGGGCTGCGCCTTCAGGATGGCGTGTCACCAGTTCTCATGCGGATAGCCCTCCTTGCTTGCACTGTCGCCCAAACCGCCTTCGTCATCCATCTCTATCGGCTGGATGTCGGGTTTCTCATACCTTTTCTTCGGGTCGTCGAAGATTCCTAATACTAATCTGTCCATAATCGATTGTTTATTTGTTGGTTAATAAATGGCTTTGTTGGCTTATATGTTTTTGTTAGGTTCGCTCATGCGTTGTGATTGCAAATATAGGCAAAAAGATTGGAACGGCAAAGTAAATTCGTAAAAAATCGCGCAGCCGCCCGTTTTTTCTTCCTTCCTAAACATTTCATGCCCGATTTTCTTTCTTTCTTCCTTCCTAAGCATAACATGTCGTTTTTTCCATAAACATGTTTCTTTCAGCAATCAGCCTGCAACTTTTCACCTGCAAAAGCGCCGCTTTGCCGCATCGGAATCTAAGCCATGGAAAAGTAAATCATATTGATTTGCTCGATAAATCAAATTGATTTACTGAAGCATGTAATTGCGATGCTTGCTGCAGAGTGCCGCTTTTGTGCCGCGAAACTGGCGCTTTGGCGCATTCATGCTGTAGCAGCGCAAAAGCAAATTAATGTAATTTGCAGAGTAAACTAACTTAATTTGAAAAACAAATTAATGTAATTTGCACGGTAAATTAATGTAATTTGCTGAAGCATACCCTCATTTCCGTGTAACCAAACCGCTGCTATGTGGCTTCCATTCAGCCACTTTCGCGGCAGGAAAACAGTCAGGGAGCAAAGCCGTGGCTCTGCTCCCTTGACTGTGGTTGGCGAGAATGACTGCCCGCCGTGTATGTGTGCGCCCGCTAATGCTTAGTCGCGGTTGCTGCCTAAGATGCGCAGCAGATACAAGAACAGGTTGATGAAGTCCAGATACAGGCTCAGTGCACCCATCAGGGCCATCTTCTGTGCTCCTTCGTCCATGCTGTCGGCAGTGAGCAGCATCTGCTTGATTTTTTGAGAGTCGTAGGCGGTGAGTCCCACAAAGATGAGCACGCCCGCGTAACTGATAATCAAGTTCATCGTGCTGCTGTGCATGAACAGGTTCACCACGGTGGCAATGATCAGACCGATGAGCGCCATGAAGAGGATTCTGCCTATCGATGACAGGTCGGACTTCGTGAAATAGCCAATGGCGGCCATGGCTGCAAACGTGCCTGCGGTGATGAAAAACGTGCTCGTAATGGATTCTGCCGTGTAAACAAGGAAGATAAACGACAGGGTGACACCGTTGATCACCGAGTATAGAATGAACAGCATCGTGGCCGTGGTCAGCGACAGGCGGTCGATGGCGGCACTCACGCCCCATACCAGGGCCAGTTCGCCGATGAGCAGCCCGAAAAAGAGAATCTTGTTGGTAACGATGGCCTGGAGTATGGCGGGACTATTGGCCACGCCAAAGGCGGTGAACCCAGTGATGGCCAGTGCAAGTGCCATCCATATATACACCTTGCGCATCAGGGCAGGGAAGGCTACAGAGGCCCATCTGTCCTGTTCCCGGCCGTTGACCATTTCCTGGCCTCTGCCGTTCCACATGTCCTGGCTTCTGTCGTCTGTCATGTCCTGACTTCTGCCGTTCATCACTTCCTGCTCAAATCTTTTTAAATCAAAATTGTTGCTCATATTGTCCTTTCGTTTTAAAGTTTCTGTTATATGCGTATTAAAGTATCTGTTATATGATAGTCATTCTCTGGTTCCTTCCAGAGCATCCGCTGCTCTGCCTGGCTATGGATAGCCTCCTTTCCTGTCAAAGCGTCTGCTATAATGATAATAGCAAATAGAATGCCATTTGGCATTTTGTCACGTGCAAACTTACATAAAAATTGTTATTCTGCCAAATATTCATATCGTTTTTTTTTCTTCCGTGCTGCCTTGCACGCAACGCTAAGCATCGTTTCATGACAGCCTTACAGGTAGGTTTCGCAGTGCGCGCGTGCAACTGTTTTTTGACATGCAACCCCCGTTCCTCCACGTGCGCATATATTATATATAATGTGAATCAGCGCTTTTGCCTGTGATTTTGTAATGAAATCGGAAAACTTTCATACGTCGGTGCATTTTTCTCCGGAAAT
>DGWC01000012.1 GCA_002395135.1 Prevotella sp. UBA4268
GTCATCAACTGCTACAAGGCCGGTGCCTGCGAGGTACATCTGCATACACGCGACCTGAAGGGCAATCCGACGTTCGAACTGGATGTCTTCAGCGATACCATCCGCCGCATCCGCGAACAGTCGGACATGATTATCCAGAGTTCCACGGGTGGACTTTCCTCCCTCTCGCTTGAACAGCGTTGCGTCTGTCTGAATGTTCCCGAGGTGGAAGTGGCTTCGCTGAATCTGGGTTCTGTAAACTTCGGCGAGACTGTCTATGTGAATACCATGCCCGAACTCCGCTATTGGGCCCGTCGGTTGGATGAGACCAACACGATTCCCGAGATGGAATTCTTCGACCTGAGCCATGTGGAAACGGCCACGCGTCTGGCCGATGAGGGCGTGCTGCATCGTCCGTTGCACTACAATTTCTGCTTGGGTCCCGGTGGTTCGAGCAATCTTGCGGCTACGGGACGCAACCTGGCTTTCCTCACGCAGGCCATGGAGCCCGGCAGCTCATGGGGCATCACCCACGACTCGATGAAAGATTTCTCGTTCCTGGCTTGTGCCATTGGCATGGGGGCCTCCGTAGTTCGCGTAGGTTTTGAGGACAGTTTCTATTATGCTCCCGGCAAATTGGCCAAGACCAACGCCGAACTTGTGGAGCGTCTGGTGGAACTGATCCGCATGCTGGGCTGCGAACCGGCCACTCCCGAAGAAGCCCGTCAGATGCAGGGCATTCCGTCGTTAAAGTGAAGAATGAAGAGTGAAGAATGAAGAGTGAAGAATCTTTTCGCCTGGTCATCCTCGACGATGACCCCACAGGCATTCAGACCGTTCACGGCTGTCTGCTGATTACCCAATGGGATGCGGCTACCGTTAGGATGGCCCTGCAGCACGAGCAGCCTTTCTTCTATATGCTCACCAATACCCGGGCCATGACGCGCGAAGAGGCTGCTCGCGTGGTGCGTTCGGCCATGGAAACGGTGCTGGAAGTAAACCGCGAACTGGGTTATCGGCTCATTTTCATCAGCCGTAGCGACTCCTGTCTGCGCGGCCATTTCCCGTTGGAAACCGATGTGATGCGTCAGGTGCTTCGGGAGTATGGCGTGGAGGTCTGGCCCCGTGTACCTTTCTGCCCGGCGCTTATCGAGGCAGGTCGCGTCACCATCGATGGTGTTCATTACATGAAAGACGGCGAACGGTTGATTCCCGTTTCCGAAACGGAGTTTGCGCGCGATAATGTGTTTGCCTACCACACCTCCGTGCTCAGCGATTATATCCGTGAGAAAGGGGCCGATCCCGCAGAGTATCAGATTGTGAATGCTGCCACCTATGAAGAGCTGTATGCCTTTGCCGACAGCCTTTATCATGACATCAAGGATTTCTCGGGAGCCGTGGTCATCCGCAGCAGTTCATCGCTGCCCAAAGCCATGAGCGGTATCGGCGACAAGCCGTTGCTCGACCGGAGTATGCTGAAACACGATGGCGTGGGTTGTTTCATCGTGGGTTCCCATGTCCAGAAGACCACCCGCCAGTTGAATGCCCTCCTTTCGGCAGAGGGAGTGGCCGGAATTGAAGTGGATGTGGAGCGTGTGCTCCGCGATGGTGAAGCGTTGACGCAGGAAATGCTTTCGGCGATGAAGGATAGGGCAGGAGAGGGGCTTACCCCCGTGGTCTATACCTCGCGCCGTGAAGTTCGCCTCAATGATGCCGATGAGCGTCAGCATTTAGGTCAGCGCATCTCCGATTCTCTTGTTTCGCTGGTGGCCCGTCTGCCTTTCGTCCCTTCATATCTGGTGGCCAAGGGCGGCATCACTTCCAATGACATTCTCACCCAGGGACTGGCCCTGAAGTCAGCCGTGGTGTTGGGGCAGATTGTTCCCAATGTTCCCTGTGTGATGACCACTCATTTCCCCTACATCATCTTCCCCGGCAATGTGGGCGGCGATGATTCCCTCCGCGAAGTGTATGAGAAATTGAGAAAATGAGACATGTAGAAAATGAGAGAATGAGAAAATGAGAAAATGAGAAATTAATCCACCACTTCTCCCTCCCTAAACAGGGAGGGCCGGGGTGGGTCTCTCTTTCTCTTTATTTCTCCAAAGTCTCCACAACCTCTTCCAGCAGGCTTATGATGGGCAGATGTTGCGGACAGGCACTTTCGCATTGTCCGCATTGCACGCAGGCCGAAGCCTTCTCGCCGCCGGGACGCCAGCCATAGTCGTTGCGGGCCTCACTGAGTTGGCCATACATCTTATAGACGTTCATCACCGCAAAAATCTCAGGGATGTGGATGTCCATCGGACAACCGGGAGTGCAATAGTGGCAGGCCGTGCAGGCAATGCCGGCATATTGCTTTAGGGCTAGGTTGACTTCTTCCAGCACGCGCTGTTCTTCATCGCTGAGTGGCTGGAACTGACGCATAAACGACAAGTTGTCCTCCATCTGTTCATAGTCAGACATACCGCTGAGCACCATCATCACGTTGGGCAGCGAAGCCGCATATCTGATAGCCCATGAGGCAGGTGAAGCTTCGGGGTTGGCTTTCTTTAGGATGTCCTTCACGGCCTGTGGCGGATTGGCCAGTTTGCCACCCTTTACCGGTTCCATCACGACGACGGGTACGCCGTGACGTGTTGCAATTTCATAGCATTGGCGGGAGCAGATCAACGGGTCTTCCCAGTCGGAATAGTTTATCTGCAACTGCACAAACTCTGCATCGGGATGGTCGGTGAGGATTTGTTCCAGATGTTCCGGCGTGGAATGGAACGAGAAACCATAGTGGCGTATCAGTCCTTCCTGCTTCAGTTGCTTCATGTAGTCCCAGATGCCGTATTGGTCGAATTTGTCCTTGTTGCCCTCGTCGATGCCATGCAGCAGGTAAAAATCGAAATAGCCCGCTCCAGTGCGTTCGAGGCTTATCTGAATCTCGTGCTTGGCTTCCGCCTCATTCTTGCAGGCAAAATCCGAAGCGTTGAGTTTGTCGGCCAGATAATAACTCTCGCGTGGATAGCGGTCGCAGAGCGTGGCCTTCGTGGCCGCTTCCGACCCCTCGTAGATATAGGCCGTGTCGAAATACTTTCCGCCAGCCTCGATGAATGCGTCCACCATCCGTGTGGAGAGTTCCAGGTCTATCGTGTTAGTCCCTTCAATCCTGGGCAGTCGCATCATGCCGAATCCCAGTTTCATGCAGTTTTCACTCAATAATGTTTTCATATTAATCCGTCGCTTGTCTTCTAGTTTATAATTGATAGGGCAAAATTAATTAAGTGTACGTATCAGAGTTGCAACCAGACATAGTTTGCATTATTTTCTATCAGTCAAGAGCATGTAACAGGTGCCTGTCCCTTGTCACAACATGAATTCCTATATTCTACTCTTCTGAGAATCCCACTTCTTGACTCATCGCTGCTATCAGATCCAATTTCGTAGATTCGCTGTAGTCCTCATCATCGACGATGCTTCTCATCACCTCTGTCAAGAGGTCACGATCAATATGCCCGGCAGCCACATGATAGCCGATGGCTTCCATTCTTTCCATAAAAGTCTTGGCCAAACAATCCAATTTGTGTGGTTTTGGTTGCGAAATCTTTTTCGTGAGCAAAATGTAACTTCAACTCTTTCAGTTCTTTACCTTTCCAAATTCGATAACCATTATTGCGTAGTTCCTCCTCGTTGTCCATCAGACAATTATCGATGGTACGCTTATCCACCTCATAGAAATCGGCAGCCATCTGCTTGGTTACGTACAATACGCCGTTGAACTCCAGAGGCTTAATCTCCAAAGCCTCACGGATGCGAGGCAGAGCCACGGGATTGTTCAGTATATTCTGCCGGCTAATTTCTGATGTTGTTAAATCTTTTGCCATAAGTTTGGATTCTGCAAATTTTATTAATCAGTTGTACTATCTGCGTCTTCCTCCTGCCAGTTTTTCCGCAAATCAGATAATTTCTTGCCTTCAAACCTCCAATACTCATTGCCATTAACAGTTTTCATGTCCTTTCCACAATACTTATTTAGATAATGGAGAGCCAAAGGTGATGAACGTTTTATTTCACCTCTACACTCAAATTTATTGCCTCCGACATACTTTGCCGTAATAAGATTACCTAATTCATCTTTAACGACGTCTCCAGAGCCATTGGATAATATAACTTCAGCACCTTCTTCTAAAATCAGATTTAGGTCAAGCATTGGTTTTCTTTTTACCATGCGCACATTGTCATCATCCTGTGTTCCACTATTTATATCTTTATTGTTGCATTCGCAGATTTTGGCCAACATATTCACCTCATACTCATCATTTGCGAACAGTTCATGATCATAAGATTGAACGGCATATAATATCTGAGGCCTACTTGCACCATATACAAATTCATCACCAGCAGGAATAAGAGAATTATCATTTCTTACCTCCTTGTTGATTTTCATACTATTTTCAATACTAAATATTTCCTCACAAAGTTTTCTCCTTATAAGGTTATCAATTTTCACATTCCGCACGATCCCATTTTCCCTAACTTTAGGGAAGATAAAAACATCAAAAATCTTGCAGGTAACAGGAATTCCAGTTTTTATTTCTTGTTTGATTCGTTTCATCGATTGCTCCTTTAGCATCTCTGGCGTAACCTCATCAATATTTCCATCAAAGTCGGTCTGTCCAATTTTCACCCACTCCATAGCGTCACGGGTCAACACTTCGTTGTTTAAATACTTTTCTCCGCACTGCTCAGGACCGAAGACATAAACAATTGTAAATTCTGAATTCTTTTTCATACAACCATGTTTTTATTCTTTTGCAAAGTTACATAAAAAACTCCAATCAAATGAATTTCTTACCAAGTATTTTCACTCTTTCTCTAAAAAGGTTTAGCCATTAAATACTTTATTCACACATTAGCATCACAGGAATATGTGAGGGCTAGGTTCCTTCTCCATTTCGAGGGTGTATTCACTTCGATATTTCAAAAGAGAAAACCGCTGAATGATTTGCTATCCCTAATTCCTGGTGATGCTCTGTCATCTGGCGGAGAATGATTATTGGCCGCTGCATAAGATCCCTCATAAACAGCTAAAACAGCATTCGTAAGTATGGCACTTCCCCCAAAAACAAAATAAAAATCAGTTTCACTCCTTCACTCGCATGAAAACCATTGGTGTTCAGGGTTATACAGGTGAAACCGCAGTTTCACTTCAGTTTCACTCTTCCCGCGGATGTCATCTCCCTATTCCTCAGTTTGCAAAAGATGCCTGATTGCTGAGTGATTAGGCCCAAATCACTCGGCAAAAGCCTATTTATGAACCCACTCTCCCCATCCCGAAGGGAGGGATTCGTAAGTGATTGAGAGTGAAACTGAGGTGAAAGTGCAGTTTCACTCGTATCTTGCAGAACTTTAGGGACTTACAAGCAAGTGAAAGCGTGAAACCGAAATACGCTGCTTAAAAAGGAAGGAACTTTTCCTTATTAACACTTTGCCCACTTGATTTTGCCTAATGCACTCGTTAATCCTGCATAGTCAAGCGTTTCCAATGTTTCTTTGTTGGGCGCAAAACTACAAGAGTTCACTTTCTTGTCCCACGATACAGAACAGAAATTCTCTGGCCGTTTACAGGCCAATAAGCAGGAGGGACTCTGAAAGGGTTTGCCTCCTGCAACAGAAGCCAATTGCTTAGGCGTAGGCGTATTGGAAACGTGGACAGACAACCGTGTTCACGTTAGCCTTATTGATTCTTAACCTTTATAGGTTTCCAATTTGTTTAGAATCTTTTGTTCTGAGTGAACCATGTTAGAAAAATAATCCTCAAAGGAGTCCGCATTGAAACATACGTCCATGCCATAGATAGACATATCGCCTCCCTTACCATTGAGTTTTTTGGATGGGAGCTTTGGTGAAGTCCAATCTATAGGAACTATATATCCTCCATTCTCCCGATCCAATACATGCATATATGAGATTACTTGGTACAAATCTTTTGCCTGAACCTTACTCCAATCGTCATACCATTTGTATTTCGCATCAAGCACCATATCTGGACTCAAGAAATCAGGATAGCACCAGCCTGAGCCGTCTGTAAACAGACTCTTATGCCCAAATCCTTGTTTGTTTCTTGGATGTTCAAAGCCTATGTCTGCAAGGAATGTGTTTAGATACTCTTCCCATAACCAAGCACCATCAAACAGAACTCCATAGATTTCATCATCGTCTCGCCCATATTTCAATTCCTCTTGCCGCAGAATTTGAATGCAAAGTTGTTGCAATGGGCGATACTCATTATAATATGGATGGCTGATGGGGCGAAGATTCTCGTTAATTACCTTCTGCCGTTCGTTTCGATTATAAGATGATGTTACTTGGCATATGGCCTTTACGGCATCTGTCGTATCATCATCATTACGAAGGATATCTCCCGAATACCTATGGTGCGAGATATATTCTATAGTATGACGAATTAACTGTGTCAGATGATTGTCTTGGGCATACTCACGAGTTGTGTATGCTATCTTGCCAGCAAAAGGTATGTTCTGCCTGATATGGCGAGAGATGTCAATCCTCCCTTTTACATTGGCATCATTATATTTTCGGGTTTGATACTCTCTATACATACCTTGTTGCATAGCCCGTTTCAAGAACGTAGGGAACAAGTATATAAGGAAATCAAAGACGCTTTCCTCATCGGAGTTGAATTGCAAGTCAAACAGATTGACGGCAAACACCTTTCGAAGCATATAGTGCAGGAAATAGTCGTTCTTGTCCTGCGTGAAGCGAGAACTGATACTTACCTTTGTATCGCCACAACCGATAAAGCCCATGATATTGCCCGTGACAATTGTTTCACCTTTGATTTCAAAGATATGAGCATCGCCTATCTTATCCCCATAGGCATCTAAGTCTTGGGGAAATATCAGCAAATTAGGATGCTCCTTTTGGCAAAGGTCAGTAATAGAAGGCTCAGCCAGTTTCTTGAGCGTTTCAAGATGGCAAACTTCTGTTTCAGCCAAATGCCGTTCAGAGTTGTCCTTTGTCTGTATG
>DGWC01000070.1:0-13886 GCA_002395135.1 Prevotella sp. UBA4268
TAATATTTAAATGATTTTTTTGCGGAAATAGCTCAGTTGGTAGAGCACAACCTTGCCAAGGTTGTGGTCGCGGGTCCGAGTCCCGTTTTCCGCTCTTCCCCTTGGTTTAGGAAGAGACTTTACAGTTATTTACAAGAAAAACAACGTACATGAATTTATACATACGCTATTTTGACAATGAGACATTAGTTACTAATGTCGATGATGCAATTGATTTTCTGCGTTCTATTCCCGAGGTGGGAATGAATCCTGATTTGGAAGCAGATGTCAGGGAATATGCTGAAAGTGAAGTGTATTACCCCAAGCGGTACAAAGTGCGCCCACGTGTTTATTTCATCATCATCAAGACAGAGGCTGCCACAATGCTTGATTTCAAGCAGAAGAAAGCCTTGCGTTCTACATTGGCAGCAGAAGCAGAGCATAGGGAGATTATTCCCCCTGCTATAGCACGTCTTAATGAGGAGCGTCCTGGATGGTATGAAGCATCGCTTGATTTCAAGCGCGTTGTCATGGTTCCTTCCACTGGCAAGCATGAATATCGTGACACACGTTTTGTGGCGCAGTTGAAAGCCAATAGCGCATATGATGCCTATACGAGGATCGTGGAGCATCTGCGCGGTAGGGTTGATAGCCGTAGTCAGTTCCCGTCCGCGAAGGGAAAGAATTTTAAGTTCAAGTATCTTGGACACTGGAAGTGATAAAACCAACAAAAGAACAGAAGGTATGAATAAGGTAATGTTGATCGGGAATGTCGGAAAAGACCCTGACGTTAGATACTACGACCAAGACCAGGCTGTAGCACAGGTTTCTCTTGCCACAACAGAACGTGGGTATACTCTGCAGAACGGGACGCAGGTGCCAGACAGAACAGACTGGCACAATCTTGTCTTTTATCGAAACCTGGCCAAAATTGTAGAGCAATATGTTCATAAAGGGGACAAACTCTACGTGGAAGGAAGAATCAGATACCGTTCATACGACACTCAGAAGGGTGAGCGGCGGTATGTGACAGAGATTCTTGTGGAGAACATGGAAATGCTTACTCCAAAACAAACTCAGCCGTCTGCTTCGGCAGGAATGGTATCCGATACGCCTGTAACACCGTCCGAAAGCAATAAAGAACTGCCGTTCTGACATGGATATTTCAACATTACAAGCAACTTTATCTGAGGTTCATTTATTAGAGCCAGGACTGGGTGTCGTTATCGCCGCAGTGCTGGCTGTCGTTTTATTGGTATTTTCCGGTTTTGCCAGCGGATCTGAAATCGCATTTTTCAGTCTGTCACCGACAGACTTAAATGACATGGATGCTGATCGTAACCGAGCCGACCGCAATATAGAACTGCTTCGTAAGGATAGTGAACGCACTTTGGCAACCATTCTGATTGCCAACAACTTTGTGAATGTCACCATTATCATGCTCTGCAACTATGTCTTTGTGAATTTAGTTGATTTTGGAAATGCTCATTGGTTGCAGTTCTTGTGTATCACAGTGATACTCACATTCCTTCTCTTGCTTTTTGGCGAAATCATGCCTAAGATCTATGCACGTCAGAACCCATTGAAATTCTGTAGAAGAGTAGTTGGAGGAATACTTATCATGCGCCGTTTGTTTTGGCCGTTAGAGTCGGTGTTGCTGCGCAGTGGCATTCTTGCAAAAAAGGTCGTGCAGCACGATAACCGTGTATTAAGCGTGGATGACTTGGAGCAGGCTCTGGAACTTACAGACAAAGATGACATCAAGGAGGAACAGAGTATGTTGAAAGGTATTATCCGGTTTGGCGACGAGACGGCAAAGGAGGTGATGACAAGTCGTCAAGATGTCGTTGACTTGGATATTAAAAGCAGTTTCGCAGATGTCATTCACTGTGTTGTTGAGAACAACTACAGCCGTATTCCTGTTTATCAAGACAATTCTGATAACATCCGTGGCGTGCTGTACATCAAGGATTTGCTGCCTCATCTTGGGAAACCAGCCACTTTTCGGTGGCAGAGTCTGATTCGTCCTCCTTATTTCGTTCCAGAAACAAAGAAAATAGATGATTTGTTGCGAGAATTTCAGGACAACAAGGTGCATATAGCAATTGTCGTAGATGAATTTGGCGGCACCAGTGGTATTGTAACGCTTGAGGATATCTTGGAAGAAATCGTCGGTGAGATTAATGACGAGTATGACGAGGAGGAAAAAACGTTTACAAGACTAAATAAGAATACATACGTGTTCGAAGGAAAAACATTATTGAGCGATTTCTGTAGAATATTGGAAATTGACGATGATGAGTTTGACGAAGTGGGGGGCGATGCTGACACCTTGGCAGGTTTATTGCTTGAAATCAAGGGCGATTTTCCCAAGATTCATGAGAAATTGGAGTACAAGCACTATTTCTTTGAGATTCTCCAATTGGAAGAACGTAGAATTTCACGTGTGAAAGTGGTATTGAAGGAATCGGATCAGAACGTTAAAGACAAGGAAAACTAATGCCTCTCGTATCCATCTCTCCAGTTTTTCATCATGACGCGTATGTCGGTATTTGGGAAATGACAGAGAGTCCGACTGTCTTTAGTGCATGGTATGACGAAGCGTCGCGTCTTTATAAATCAACAATTCGTCAGAAAGAATACGTTTGTGTTAGGGCATTGTTACATGCTATGGTAGGCCGTAACATGTCAATTCTTCATAATGGTGATGGAAAACCGTATTTGGAAAACGGGCATCAGATCAGTGTGAGTCATACCAAAGGCTTCTGTGCCGTAATTCTGTCTAAGCATCATCCTGTTGGAATAGATATAGAGTATATGAGTGACAGGGTGGGGAAGATTGCTGGAAAGTTCATTCGTGAAGATGAAAAGGCTTTGTCAACTGTACATCAATTGCTTCATTGGTGCGGCAAAGAAACTGTTTATAAACTCTTTTCTTCCGACCAACTTGTTTTTTTCGAGATGAAGGTCGAACCATTTGAACTTTCTGAGCAAGGTGTTGTGAGTATAAGTAATTTAAAACGAAACGTGACGGCAGAAGTAGAATACGTTGTGCAGCCACAGTATGTGCTTACTTATAGCATTTTGTACTAAATCTTTATTTTTGGCGACCAAATAAGGGAATATTGCGCTAAAATATCAAAAAAAACACATTTTAGTATTGCTATTAAAAAAAATCATTGTATCTTTGCAATCGACAAACATAACATTTAATAAGGATTAGTTTTTTTTAGTGGTTAATTTAGTTTTAGTAAGTATGTAAAGGGGACATGTCGTGAGACACGCCCCCTTTGATTTTATCCGTTGTTTTGCGATAATCAGTAACTGCGAGCAATGATTACGCGTTTGTTTGCCGGTTTTCCTGAAACCATGTCTACTCCAGGTGTCTGCTCTACACCGAAAGGTACGCAGCGTATTGTTGCCTGAGTATCTTCTTTGATCTTGGCTTCTGTTTCTGCTGTTCCGTCCCAATGGCAAAGGAAGAAACCACCATCCTTTACCCTTTCCTTGAATTCCTCATAGTTGTCGCATTCATAGATGCGTGCATCGCGGTATGCTTTTGCTTTGTTGAAAATGATCTGCTGTATTTCATCAAGCAGTTTTTCCACATATTCAACAATGCCTTCAAGTGGGTGGGTTTCCTTTTCGAGTGTATCACGACGCATCACTTCGATGGTTCCGTTCTCCAAATCGCGTCCGCCCATAACAAGACGTACAGGAATACCCTTTAACTCATAATCGGCGAATTTGAATCCTGGGCGCTTGTTGTCGGAATCGTCGTATTTAACAGAGATTCCTGCAGCACGCAACTCGTCGATGATCGGCCGTAGACGTTCACTGATGGCTTCCAATTGCTCAGCCCCCTTGGTGATGGGTACGATAACAACCTGGATGGGAGCAAGGCGCGGCGGCAATACAAGTCCGTTGTCATCGCTGTGGGTCATAATCAATGCACCTATCAGACGCGTAGACACGCCCCATGATGTAGCCCAAACATACTCTGGCTTATTCTCTTTATTCAGGTAGGTAACCTCAAAAGCCTTGGCGAAGTTCTGACCCAGGAAATGGCTTGTTCCACTTTGAAGTGCTTTTCCATCTTGCATCATTGCCTCTATGGTATACGTGTCAAGTGCTCCTGCAAATCGCTCTGTCTCGCTTTTCACTCCTTGCACCACGGGTACAGCCATCCATTCCTCTGCAAATTTGGCGTATACTTTCAGCATTCTCTGTGCTTCTTCCTCAGCCTCTTCCCGTGTGGCATGGGCGGTATGACCTTCTTGCCAGAGGAATTCGCTAGTACGGAGGAAGGGCCGGGTGCGCATCTCCCATCGCATCACGTTGCACCACTGGTTGCACATGAGCGGCAGATCACGCCAAGAGTGAATCCAATTCTTATATGTATTCCAAATAATTGTCTCTGATGTGGGGCGGACAATTAACTCTTCCTCTAATTTGGCGGCAGGATCTACTTCCACTCCGCTTTTGTCTTCTTTGGCGCGAAGACGGTAATGCGTGACAACAGCGCATTCTTTTGCAAAACCCTCAACATGTTCTGCCTCTCTTGATAGGAATGATTTGGGTATGAGAAGAGGGAAATAGGCATTCTGCGCACCTGTTTCCTTAAACATCTTATCCAACTGCTGTTGCATCTTTTCCCAAATGGCGTAGCCGTAGGGTTTGATAACCATACATCCGCGCACTGCTGACTGTTCTGCCAAATCAGCCTTTATAACCAAGTCGTTGAACCACTGACTATAGTTGTCTGCTCTCTTGGTCAAATCTTTCAGTTCTTTTGCCATATTAATAATGAATAATGTTTGTCTTTTTGGCTGCAAAAGTACGAAAAAAAATGCTATTATCGGCAAATAACAGTCATTCTTCTTTTCAAAAACCTTAAAAATGTTTATTTTGCTTGTAAATTCAGAAAATTGAATTATCTTTGCATTGTTTTTATAGACAGATAATTAGTATAAACAATTTAAATTTACAAAACAATGAAATCATTTAGGTTATCAATTTTGGGACTTTGCTCCCTCGTATTGCTTTCAGGTTGTGGCATGAACAACACAGCCAAAGGTGGACTCATTGGTGGTGGCGGTGGTGCCGCTCTTGGTGGTATCCTCGGTCAGATTATCGGTAAGAATACAAAGAGCACGGCTATTGGTGCTGCCATTGGTGCTGCTGTAGGAACAACTGCTGGTGTGCTCATCGGCAAGAAAATGGATAAGGCAAAGGCTGCTGCTGCTGCTGTAGAGAACGCCAAGGTAGAAGGTATTACCGATGCCAATGGCAATACACTGGGAGTAAAGGTTACATTTGACTCTGGTATCCTCTTCCCGTCAAGCAGTTCTACACTTCAGGCATCTGCTAAGAACTCTCTTACTGAGTTTGCAAACGTGCTGAAGGCAAATACTGGTGCTGATGTTGCCATCAAGGGCTACACCGATAATCAGGGCTGGAAGAATTCTACCGCCGAGCAGAGCATAGAGAAGAACGAAACTCTCTCACTGCAGCGTGCACAGTCAGTTCAGAAGTATCTGGCTGCTCAGGGTGTTGGCGGACAGATTAAGAGTGTGGAAGGTCTTGGACAGGCAGATCCTGTTGCTGACAATTCTACTGCTGCTGGTCGTCAGCAGAACCGTCGCGTAGAGGTATACCTCTATCCGAGTCAGGACATGATCAATGCTGCTAATAATGGTACTTTGCAGTAAAGCAGATAAAAACGCAGATTATTATTTAGCGCATTGAAAATCATAAAGAAAACTATCAGATGGATGGTGGTGGCATTTTTTGCTTCCACCATCCTTGCTGTTGCAGCATTTCGGTTTGTTCCTGTGTTTGTCACCCCATTGATGCTAATCAGATTGATAGAACAACATCAACAAGGAGAACCGCTGAAGTTAAAGCACCACTGGGTTCCGTTGTCAGGGATGTCGCCCAGTATGCCTGTTGCGGTAATGGCAAGTGAAGATCAGAGATTTCTTAAACATCATGGTTTTGATTACCAAGCGATAGAAAAGGCAGCCATACGTAATCTGGAGAGTAAAAAGAAATTAGGTGCCAGCACGATAAGCCAGCAAACAGCAAAGAATGTTTTCCTTTGGCCGGGACGTTCTTGGGTGAGAAAAGGGCTTGAAGCCTATTTCACCGTATTGATGGAGTTGATGTGGAGTAAACAGCGAATTATGGAGGTTTATCTTAATTCCATTGAGATGGGAAATGGAATTTATGGTGTCGAGGCCGTGGCAAAAGAGCATTTTGGGTGCTCTGCCAAGGAATTGACACGTGCCAACTGTGCGCTGATTGCAGCAACGCTGCCTAATCCTCGCAAATTTTCCTCAAAATCCCCTTCAGACTATATGGTAAAACGTAAGTATAGGATTATGAAGGAGATGAAGTTCATTCCTTTATTCCCTTTGGAAGGTCAGGATGTAGATCCCCGTACTGTTGACGGAGGCATTTATAAAAAAAGATGATGTTATTATAAGAATAGTATTATTACTGTGGATAATAGTGTACTTGAGTCATTGAATGAATCTCAGCGGGCTGCAGTGGAGTATGTTGACGGCCCATCGCTGGTTATAGCAGGAGCGGGATCGGGTAAGACGCGTGTCCTGACATATAAAATTGCCTACCTTTTACAAATGGGGTTGAAACCCTGGAATATTCTGGCATTGACTTTTACCAATAAGGCGGCGCGAGAAATGAAAGAGCGTGTCGTGTCTTTAGTGGGAGACAGCGCCCGGTATATTCAGATGGGAACTTTCCATTCTATTTTTTCAAGGATCCTCCGAGTGGAGGCAGAGCATGTCGGTTATTCAGGAAACTTCACAATATATGATGAGGCCGATGCTCGTTCTCTGGTTAAGAGCATCATCAAAGAGATGAAACTGGACGACAAAGTCTATAAGCCGGCAGCGGTACATAACAGAATCAGCATGGCAAAGAACCATCTTATCTTGCCTGAAATGTACGCTAATGACAGGGATGTGCTACAAAGAGACAAAGAAGCGCGCATGCCTGCTATTAGTGCTATTTATACAGCGTATTGTGCAAGATGTCGTCAGGCAAATGCGATGGATTTTGATGACTTGTTGACCCAGACGTTTTTGCTTTTCAGAGATCATGAGGAGATCCGTCAGAAGTATGCGGACAGGTTCCAGTTTGTTTTAGTCGATGAGTATCAAGACACTAACTCCGTGCAACAACGTATTGTGTTGCAACTCACGAAAGATTCGCAGCGAGTGTGCGTCGTGGGGGATGATGCGCAAAGTATCTATGGTTTCCGTGGAGCGAATATCGATAATATCTTGGATTTTCAGCAGATGTACACCCAAACCAAACTGTTTAAGTTGGAGCAGAACTATCGGAGTACACAGCGTATTGTTCAGGCAGCCAATAGTTTGATAAAGAAAAATGAGCGGCAGATACCTAAAGATGTATACAGTCGCAAAGATGAGGGTGAAAAACTTGTGCTAAAACCAGCATATAGCGATAAGGAGGAGGCCATTATCGTCTGCAATGAAATCAAAAGAATCAAACGAAAGGAGAAATGTGAATATAGTGATTTCGCAATCCTATACCGCACCAATTCACAGAGCCGTAGTTTCGAGGAAACGATGCGTAAAGAGAATATTCCTTACAGAATCTATGGTGGTTTGAGTTTTTATCAGCGCAAGGAAATCAAAGATATTATTGCTTATTTCAGGATTGTGGCCAATCCAGATGATGAAGAGGCTATTAAGCGTGTAATCAATTATCCTGCTCGCGGTATTGGAGACACCACCGTTGCAAAAATAGCCGCTGCCGCAATGAGCCGGAACGTTAGTCTTTGGAGCGTAATCTGTCATCCTTTTGAAAACGGATTGAATGTGAATAAGGGAACCATGGCAAAACTCCAGCAGTTCCGTGAACTTATTCTTTCGTTCATCGCTCGTTTCGCTACGGCCGATGCCTATGAACTGGGAACGGAAATCATTAAGGCAAGTGGAATTTCTGCAGACTTGTATTCTGATACTTCTCCAGAGTCGATGTCACGACAGGAGAACCTTGAGGAGTTTCTCAGTGGAATGCAGGATTTCGTGGCAAGTAGGAGAGAGGAGGGACGCGAGAACGAAGTGTCGCTAACCGACTTTTTACAAGAGGTGTTACTCCTTACTGATCTTGACAGTGATGGTAAGGATGAGGGACATAGAGTGGTGCTGATGACGATACATAGTGCAAAAGGGTTGGAGTTTCCCACTGTTTTTGTAGTTGGTTTGGAAGAGAATATTTTCCCGAGCCCGTTGTCTGTCAATTCAAAACGCGAACTTGAAGAGGAGCGCCGCCTGTTATATGTGGCAATAACAAGGGCAGAGAAGCATTGTATTCTCACTTGTGCCAAGAATCGTTGGCGCTTCGGAAAGATGGAGTTTGACACTCCCAGTCGTTTCATCAATGATATCGACCCTCGTTATTTGACAATAGAGTCGGAAGTTGATGACGGGAGTGTGAATGAGAATCTCTTTGGGAATACATATAAAGGTTATGCTGGCGGCTACTCAGACCGTAGAAAATGGCAGAATTCAGCCCCCGTGGCCAGTCAGTTCAAGGCAGATCCGAAGCCTCGCATCGTGGGACATCGTGAGGAAACACCGCAAGATCCGTTCTCTTCCCGTTTCAAACGGCAGTTCCAGTCGGCTGGCGGAAACTTGCGCCGCATTGCTGATATGGTAGGAAAGGCCCCGTCAGCAGTTTCAGCCACGGCCGGGAGTGCACTTCTTCACGAAGGTAATGTTATTGAGCATGAGCGTTTTGGTGTGGGAGATGTTGTGAAAGTTGAAGGCACTGGTGAGAATACAAAAGCAACTGTTCAGTTCCGCAATGCGGGAACGAAACAATTGCTCTTAAAGTTTGCCCGATATAAGATTCTGAAGTAATACTTGAACAGAAAGAACAGGTATCAGAATACTGGCTCGATGTGACTATAAGGCCTCGTCTTCAGGGCGCTCGATGGTTCGCCTTGGGCCAGTGTGATAATTCTTCTTTTTCTTCAGCCACATCGCTTTCTTTTGTTCATATTCTTCGCGGTGACGTTCCAGATAGTTGTCTGCCATGTCTATTTCCCGGCAAATTTACTGTAGATAACACTTATTTTGATGTCATCATAAGGATTGTTCGAGCCTCCTACGAGTTTCGCGCTTGACAGTTTCATGTCGTGAGTAACCTTTGCAAGAACAGACGTTTGCACATATGTTTCTTGAACAGGAATGATAACAACCTTGTTCCAGTTTGGATGCTTTTCAAGCCAGTTGCTGTTTTCTTTCATTCCTTTCGCCTTGGCATCAGCCATGATTCTGATCAGGTTGGATATGTTGGAGAAAGTATATGTGTTTCCCGAAGCCGTGGAAAGATAGGAGCGTGAGCCATCGGCAATATCATTCTTTTCAAAGAACGTATACATGCTGTCGCGTTCCACCATCAGCAGGGTGGTGGGCTTGTCAAGCGAATACTCGCCATGTGTATTGTCAATCATGCGAGTCAGGCTTATCTTGGCTGCATTCAGCGTGTCATTTTCGTGATATCTGAGAATGTCGTCAACAGGCAGTGTCATTTCTGTGAAAATGCCGGCAGGTGTCTTTAGGTAGGTACACGTATTGTCGCTTGCCAGACGATTGATGGTTTCTTTGTCATTTGTGATGTTTGTCGTCTGAAGCACTTCTTCTGTTCCGGCAAAGACATCGGCTCTCACGTAGATATTATCGTCTTTTTTAAAGCGGTAATATACGAACAACTGGCTTATGGAAATGTACGCCATGGCTCCCAATCCGTCTTTCACTTCGATGTAGAATCCTGGACATACGTTATGGATAAAGGTATAAGCGTTCTTGAAATTGGATGGGTTCTCATAATACTTGTTGATGACATATGAGCCGAAATTGTTGTATGTTTTACCGTTTTTATCTGTATAAGGCTCATTCAACGGAATGCGGATATTCGGCATGTAATTTCCCGTTGCACGAAGACTGTCGCTGTATGTCAAGTTAGCCAGGGTGTACACTTTATCTGTCTTCATGCCATCGGTTCTGACATATCCGTTGGCAATCGGATTGAAATTAGAATAGTATTTTACACCTTCTTCCATCGGCTTGTCCATTTCATGCACAGTAACCTTCATGGTAGACAATGAGTCGCCATAAAAATCTGTATAGAAAAGTCTGATCTCACAGGAGTCGGCAATGATTTCACTATCATCGTTGAGGCTTATAATACTTTCTTTCTCAGGAAGAGTAAAGTCCTCGAGAGCGTGAAACTGCACCATGAAGTCGCCTGTGATGTAGGCACCTGTCTCTGGGTCTTTGATTCTTCCGAGATACCCGAGTGTGTTCCTTGACAAAACGGAATCAGCCACAATCGACTTCGTCGTTACCTTAAATGTATCTGTGGATATGGTAAGATGGTCCATGTTATCCGTGAGAGATGAACCAATGGTTTCTGTCGTGTCATCGCAGGATACAAAGAGCATGCATAGCAGTGCCAGTCCTGCCAATAGTCTTGCTTTCATTGAATGTTTATTCTTAATGAACATTTTATTATTCTACATCGCCATAGACCAAATCGTAGAACTGGTCATAGGCATCGCCAAACCCTTCTTCGCCAGGATACCTCAAGACGGGTTTCTTCTCCAAGGCATAATTCAACAGTTCTGCATTCACCTCACTTCCGGCTTCAACCACACCGTCTGAATAGTCGATGGCAAGTTTTCCTAATTCCACGAAATCAAACTTCTTGTTGTAGTTGTCAAGCAATGATGCTTTCGCCTGTTTGTATTCAATACCTCTTTTGAAGTTCTCGCCCAATTCATTCTTCAGTTCCTTGCTGAAAAGCGAAGTAATGACTTTTGTGTTTGCGAATGAAGGCTCATCATGATAGGCAGTCTTGATATACAGAGGGATAATGGCGCTCATCCAGCCTTGGCAATGGATGATGTCGGGTGTCCATCTGAGTTTCTTTACGGTTTCCAATACGCCGCGGGCAAAGAAGACGGCGCGCTCTCCATTGTCAGGATACTCCTCACCGTTCTCATCAGCCTCCATCTGGCGACGGCTGAAATAATCGTCGTTGTCGATGAAATAGACCTGGATGCGGGTTTGGGGTATCGAGGCTACTTTGATGATAAGTGGATGGTCGGTCTCATCAATTATCAGCATCATTCTCGACAGGCGTATTACCTCGTGCAACTGTCCGCGACGTTCATTGATGTTACCCCATTTGGGCATGAATGTGCGAATCTCATACCCTTTTTCCTGTATGGCTTGGGGAAGACGTCTTCCTAACAGCGACAGTTCACTTTCGGGTACGTATGGGGTGATTTCCTGGTTGATGAATAATACTTTCTTTGCCTTCATGATGATATTATTTATAAATCAATGCAAAGGTACGAAAAAAACTTGTATTTCCGATAATATTTTGATTAATTTAGAAAAATGAGTCTTATTATTGGTAAAAATTAAAACTAATCCTTGCATATTTCATAATAATGTTGTTATTTTGCACCCGATTTTCAAAACCATTATATAAATAAGATGATAGTTTATCAGAGAATAGTGGATCTTCAGAATGCTTTGTTTCCTTTGCACAAGCAGGGTAAGAAGATTGGACTGGTGCCCACGATGGGTGCTTTGCATGCCGGTCATGCCTCGCTCGTGGAGAAAAGCGTGGCTCAGAATGATGTTACGGTGGTAAGTGTTTTCGTGAACCCTACACAGTTTAACGATAAAAACGACCTGAGGAATTACCCGCGTACACTGGAATCCGATTGTGACTTGCTCGAAAAAGTAGGTGCTGATTTCGTGTTCGCTCCCTCTGTCGAGGAGATGTATCCTACACCTGACCATAGGCAGTTTGAATATCCTCCGGTATCTACTGTGATGGAAGGTGCCCATAGGCCAGGACATTTCAATGGTGTTTGTCAGGTGGTGAGTCGTCTTTTCTACATTGTCAGACCCGACCGTGCCTATTTCGGGGAGAAAGACTGGCAGCAGATAGCAGTGGTCAAGGCGATGGTCAAGGCGCTCTCTCTGGGTGTGGAAATCGTGGAATGTCCCATTGTGCGTGAAGAAGACGGCCTGGCAAAGAGTTCTCGCAACACATTGCTCAGTCCCGATGAGCGTGCCATCGCACCGGCAATCTACCGGGCTTTGAAGGAAAGCGTTGATTATGCGAAGACTCACACGGTAGCCGAGACACACGACAAGGTGGTGGAAGGCATCAATTCCGTGGAGGGACTTGAGGTGGAGTATTTCTCTATCGTTGATGGAAATACGCTACAAGATGTTTCTTCGTGGGATGACAGCCATTATGTGGTGGGATGTATCACCGTCTATTGCGGTAAGACTCCCATACGTCTCATAGACCATATCAAGTATAAGGAATGATTTTCACATATAAAAAGTAACGGAAATGATGATTGAAGTGCTTAAGAGCAAACTCCATTGTGTTCAGGTGACAGAGGCCAACCTCAACTACATGGGAAGCATTACAATAGATGAGGACCTGATGGATGCAGCCAATCTGATAGCCGGTGAGAAGGTTCAGGTGGTGAACAATAACAATGGGGAGCGAATCGAGACCTATGTCATACGCGGTGAGCGCGGTTCGGGCTGTATCTGCCTGAATGGTGCTGCTGCCCGTAAGTTTCTTGTTGGCGACACGGTGATTATCATGTCTTATGCTCTCATGGATTTTGAGGAGGCAAAGCACTATAAACCCACCGTCGTGTTTCCGTTAGAAAACAAGATTGCGAAATAGAATTAATAGATAAAAAAAGAAGAAGCCGCATCTGTTTATCAGAGGCGGCTTCTTTTTTATTGTCATTATTCAATAACAACGAGAGGACTGTCTTCCATGACGCTATCGCCGACTTTAACAAGAATAGCAGTCACTTTTCCGCCCTTTTCGGCATCCAAGTTGTTGGCCATCTTCATTGCTTCGAGTACAACGACTGTGTCGCCAGCCTTAACTTCATCGCCAACAGCCACCTTGATGTCAGTGATGACACCTGGCAGCGGAGCCTTCAAGGCGTTGGCTGTGTTCACAGGACCATTGGAAACTGGGGCATCGTCGGCGGCTGCCTCTTTGGCAACGCCAGTCTTTACCACCACTTTCTTCTTTTCTGGTTCCTGTTCACGCTCCATCTCAACTTTGTACTCCTCGCCATTGACTGTTACAGTTGCGATGTTCTCTACGATGTCGCCGATGGCAACTTCGTATTTCGTTCCGTTGATTGTATACTTGTATTCTTTCATACGTGATATGGTTGATTATGAAGGATTGAGAGTCATCGTCAACATACGTGAGGACCAGTCAGAATGATGCTCCTTAATGGTGATGATTCCTGTCTCTTTGTCGTGCACGTTGTTGCCTTGGAACTCATGAAGAGCCAGGGCAATGGCAGCATACACTTCTTTGTTGTTTTTTGACATACGATAGTATTTTAAGAATTACATTGGAATGTTACCATGCTTCTTTGCGGGCAGGCTCTCGCGCTTAGTAGCAAGTTGAGCCAGTGCACGGCAGATGCGGAAACGAGTGTTACGCGGTTCGATGACATCGTCAATGTAACCATACTTGGCTGCCTGATAAGGATTCTGGAACAGTTTTACATATTCTTCTTCCTTCTCTGCGAGGAATGCCTTCGGGTCTTCCTGAGCCTTGGCTTCCTTTGCATAAAGAACGGCAACGGCACCAGATGCTCCCATCACGGCGATTTCTGCGTTTGGCCATGCATAGTTGATGTCGGTGCGGAGTTGCTTGCATCCCATCACGATGTGGCTACCACCATAACTCTTACGCAAAGTTACTGTAACCTTTGGCACTGTAGCCTCGCCGAATGCGTAGAGCAACTGTGCTCCGTGCAGGATGACGGC
>DGWC01000070.1:13961-26312 GCA_002395135.1 Prevotella sp. UBA4268
CGGGAAGGAATCCGGGAACGTCAACAAGTGTGACGATTGGAATATTGAAAGCATCGCAGAAACGTACGAAACGTGCACCCTTGCGGCTAGCGTTCACGTCGAGCACACCTGCATAGGCAGCAGGCTGGTTAGCAACGATACCCACGCTCTGTCCGTTGAAACGTGCGAAACCTACGATAATGTTCTTTGCAAACTTAGGCTGTACTTCGAAGAACTCACCATTGTCGACAATGGCAGAGATCACCTTGTACATATCGTATGCCTTGTTCGGGTCGTCGGGAAGGATCTCGTTGAGTGAATCCTCCATGCGGTTGATGGGGTCGTTGCACTCTTTGCGCGGAGCCTCTTCCATGTTGTTTGAAGGAATGTAACTGATGAGAGTCTTAATCATCTCAATAGCCTCTTCCTCAGTGCTTGCTGTGAAATGGGTAACACCGCTCTTCGAAGCATGAACGCTGGCACCGCCGAGGTGCTCCTGGTCAATGTCTTCGCCTGTAACGGTCTTTACCACCTTTGGACCAGTAAGGAACATGTAACTGGTATTCTCCATCATGAGGGTGAAGTCGGTAAGGGCAGGAGAGTAAACTGCACCACCGGCGCAAGGACCGAAGATGCCGGAAATCTGCGGAATGACACCACTGGCGAGGATGTTGCGCTCGAAAATCTCTGCATATCCTGCCAAGGCGTTCACTGCTTCCTGAATACGGGCACCGCCAGAGTCGTTGATTCCGATAACGGGAGCACCCATCTTCATACCCAGATCCATCACCTTGCAGATCTTCTCTGCCATGGTCTCTGACAAGGAACCGCCGTTCACGGTGAAGTCTTGTGCGAAGACGTAGACCAGACGACCGTCGATAGTACCGGAACCAGCCACAACGCCGTCGCCCAGATACTGCTTCTTTTCCATGCCGAAGTTGGTGCAACGATGCAGTTTGAACATGTCAACTTCCTCGAAACTGCCTTCGTCAAGCAACATGTCGATGCGTTCACGAGCTGTATACTTGCCACGTGCATGCTGTTTCTCAATGGCTTTTTCGCCACCACCAAGACGAGCCTGCTCGCGTTTTGCGATCAGCTCTTTAATCTTCTCTAATTGTTTGCTCATTGTTTTGTTGATTTAAGAAATGAAAAAACGAATCTTCATTCTTTCAATATTTCATTCTTCTTTGATTAATGCTCGCAAAGTTCTGTCAGGATACCGCAAGTTGATTTCGGGTGCAAGAATGCAATGTTCAGGTTCTCAGCACCTTTACGCGGAGCCTTGTCAATGAGACGGATGCCCTTCTCATCGCATTCAGCCAGCGCGTTGGCAACTCCGTCCTCGATGCAGAATGCTACATGATGAACGCCCTTGTTGCCTTTGTCCAGCCATTTCTGGATGGTGCTCTCGGGTGATGTCGGCTCGAGCAGTTCGAGTTTCACCTCTCCGCACTTCAGGAAGGCTGTCTTCACCTTTTGGTCTTCTACTACTTCTACTGCATAACACTCCAGTCCCAGTACTTCCTTGAAGTATGGCAGAGCCTCTTCGATGCTCTGGACTGCAATACCCAAATGTTCAATGTGTGAAATTTTCATAATGACAATAAAATAGTTGTTATTAAATTAGATGCCGCAAAGGTACACAATAATTTTCATAGGAGCAACAAAAATATACTTAATTTATTCAAAACTCCAATAAAAGACGTGCATTTATTTGTCTTCCGGTGAGATAATTGGGCACGGCATACTGATGGTTGGTCACGTCGGTGATCCAATAATACGAGTTTACGTTGTTGATTCCAAAGAGATTCAGGCAGTCTAAGCCTAACCAGATGTTACGGAATTTGAACGGATTGTGCTTTTTCCCCTTGCCAATGGGAGGGGTTGGGGCGCTCTGCGGGTCGTCATTGCCAAGCAGCCGGTAACTCATTCCGATGTCGGCACGCTTATATGCCGGTGCGCGGAATGGCATCTGATCCAGGTTCCTGTGCGGTGCACCGAAGGGAAGTCCGTCGGCAAAGGCCAGTTTTAGTGACATTTTCCAACGTTCCGTGCCGGGGAAATAGTCAGTAAAAAACATGTTCACGGCCCATTGCTGGTCGGTTGGCATGGGAATGCTTTTGCCGTTGATTCTCATTTTGGTATCCATGAGCGAGAGCGTCAGCCAAGAATCGCTGCCCGGCACGAATTCGCCGTAGAGTTTCAGGTCAATGCCCATGGCATGCCCGTTGCATTGCTGGCTGGCATCATAGATGATTTTCATATTGTTCACCGTATATGGCACCAGGTTGCTCAATAGTTTGAAGTAGGCCTCTGCCGTGAATTTAAACGGGCGGTTGAGCATTTTGAACCGCTGGTCGTAGGCAGCAATGAAATGTATGGAGCGTTGGCTCTTGATTTTTCTGTTGAGTGTGGCATAGGTAATGCCCGCTATGGTGGTGGTGTCGCGCAGTTCTTTGAAGAAAGGTGCCTGGTAATAAAGTCCTGTGGCTAAGCGAATTGTCGCGTCGTTGTTAAAGGAAGGGACAATGCCCAGTGATATTCTCGGGCTGAAAATGCTCTCGCGGTTGAAATTCCAGTGCGAGAAACGCACGCCATAGTTCAATGTATAGAATGTCGTCTGACTGCTATTCATGAACTTATAGGTGTCTTGCACATACACTTCCAGTCTGTTTGCGCGCAGTTTGTTCTGTGCATTGAGCGTGTAAATAAGTTGCAGGTCTTTTCCTGTATGTGGAATGCTGTATCCGCTGGAGTCTCTCATCTCATATTCTCTGGATGTTTCGCTCACCCGTTCCATCTTGTATGTAATGCCGCCAAGCAGATCGTGGCGTTTCATTTTGTGGTTCACGGTCAGTTTCACGCTCTGCACGTTGGCCTTCAGGTAGTTGCGCGCATGCTCCATATACGTTCCCACGCCCAGGTTTTCACTTGTTTCGGTCTGAGTGAGCCAGTATTGGCCCTGGATATCATAGCGTTCCTGTTCGTTGGTGCGGAAGGCGGAGTAGAGGAGCGAAACATGCGTGTTCTCGCCGATATGTCGCGTCAGAGTGGCCGTTCCGAAATAGGTGCGGAAAATGTCTTTTTCCCAGCCGTCGAAATATACCCGGAACGACTTCACATTCTCCATCGTGCCGAATCTCGTCTCACGGTTCTCCGGATAGAAATTGTATTTGTTCTCCGAGATATCGCCAATCACCTCCAGCGTCCAGTTCTTGTTCGGCTCGTAAGTGAGATATGTCTGATAGTCAAGAAAGTCGGGGCGGTATTCGCCTTTCGTCTCCATGGTGCCCAACAGATAACGTGTCGTCTTGTATCTGATGCCGTTGCTCCACGTCAGGTTCTTGTTTGCCAGACCTGCATATCCGCTTGCGCCTAACAGACTGGCAGATACTGCGTACTCTTGATGTTTGGGTTTGCGGTATTGAATGTCTAATGCTGACGACATCTTGTCACCGTATTTCGCCTCAAAACCGCCGGTTGAGAATCCCACTTTCTCCACCATGTCGGGATTGATGATGGATAATCCTTCCTGCTGGCCGCTCCTTACCAGAAACGGACGATATACTTCCACATTATTTATATATACGGAATTCTCGTCGAAAGAGCCGCCGCGCACATTATATTGGCTCGACAGTTCGCTGTGGGTAGACACTCCTGCCTGGCTCTGTATCATCTCTTCCACGGCGTTTCCTGTGGCTGTAGGGGCTTGTTTCATGTCTTTCGCATCCAGTTGTTGTGTCGATCCGGTCTGTCTCGTGCGTTCCGTCACCACCACTTCGCTCAGTTCCTTGCTTTCGTCGTAGAGTTGAATCTGCAGCGTCTGCTTGCCTTTCGGGTTTCTCAGCACGCGTGTTTTCGTCTTGTATCCAATCATGGTGAACTTCACCACCACGCTGTCTGCCGAATGGAGTGTCATCTTGAACTCGCCTTTCAGGTTGGTCATGGTCACCTTACCCTGTTGCAGACAGGAAACAGTTGCCAGTTCCACGGGTGCCATGTTTTGGTCGGTCACGCGTCCTTGCAGCGTAAATGTCTGTGCTTCGGCATTCATGGCGATGCCGAAGAGTAACAGGAGGGTGATGATGAAGTATTGTCTCATTATTCTATATAACGTAATCTCTCGCCGATTATTGCATAAACGCTCTTATTGCAGCCCATATTTGGTGCCAGTTGTTGTCTTGTTCATCACGGCTCGCCCGTATGTTTTTTCGTGAATTCGATGTGCGGCGAATGTTCACTTGCGGTTTCTTCGCCGGTAAGATATATGCGAAGACATCTGTGTGTGGCGAGCGGTTCTTGTGCATGGAATTGTCATGTAAAATCCGAATTTAGGCCTTTCATACGCGCGATATTGGTTACAGACGATCAAATGGGCGCGAAATACGCGAGTTTTGAAGCGTTTTCTGCAACTTTCTGATTAATAACCAATTACGGCGAAAACGGTTTCCCCTTAAACGAATAAATCAGATGTGTGCTGATAAAACCTATGCTTTTGTGTTGTAAAAACATAGGTTTTGAGGTGCGAAACCATAGTTTTTGGGTAGTGAAACCATAGTTTTTGAAGGGTAAAAGCATAGGTTTTGTGCGACGAAATGTGCCTTATGGTAATGAATCTTTACGTTTTTGCGTTTTCGATGTCCGTTTTGCCTAAAATCCATTTCTATCTTGAAGAAAAACGGCAACCTGTTTTTGTCGTGTTTTTTCAAATCATCCGCACATTGTTGATGGCGAGAAATGGGATTCGTTACAACAAGTTGTTTTTCTTTTCTTTGAAATGCAATGCGAGCGGAACAACGTCTGAATCAACCGTGAAAGATTCTTGAATGTGCGGAGATTGTTGTATCTTTGCATGCGGATAATGAATCAGAGTTATGAAAATGGGTATTCTTTTGTTTATGTTACTGCCCCTGCTGGGCAATGTCTATGTGCTGTGGCATGTGTGGCGGATAGTGCCTTTCGCGCCGTGGGGCAAGTGGCTGGTAGTGGTTTTGATGTTTTTAGCCTTCCTGCTGCTGTTTGTGAGCATGCGCGAACATCTGCGCATGCCGATGGCAGTGGCCACCGTGGTATACGAAATCAGCACGTCGTGGCTCATCATCTTGCTTTATCTTGCCATGATATTCCTGCTGTTGGACGTGGGCAGGCTGGTTCATCTGGTGCCATCGTCATTGCTGAAAGACAGTTGGGCGGGTGTGCTTTCGGTGGGTGGTGTGCTGTTGTCGGTGTTCATTTATGGCAACATCCACTATCATCATAAATACCGCCAGCCGATAGAACTTACAACCACCAAGGCGATGGAGCGCCCTTTGAAGGTGATTATGGCGAGTGACTTGCACATTGGCTATCACAACCGAAGGGCAGAACTGGCCCGGTGGGTGGACATGATGAATCAGGAGAAGGCCGATTTGATACTGATTGCCGGTGATATCATAGACAACAGCACGCGTCCGCTCGATGAGGAGCGTGTGCATGAGGAGTTCCGGCGGCTGAATGCACCGGTGGTGGCGTGTCTTGGCAATCATGAATACTATGCGGGAGAGCCCAATTCGATGCAGTTTTATAAGAAAGCGGGTATCACCTTGCTGCGCGATAGCGTGATAACCATAGACGACGTGTGTATAATAGGGCGTGACGACCGCACGAATCCTCATCGCAAGAGCGTGGCTGAACTGATGCGGCAGGCCGATAAAGAGAAATATGTGATTGTGCTCGACCATCAGCCCTATCATTTGGATAGGGTGGAGAAGGCCGGTGCCGACTTCCAACTGAGCGGGCACACACATCATGGGCAGGTGTGGCCCATCTCCTGGATTACGGATGCTGTCTATGAGTGCGCCTTTGGCGAGTGGCAGCGCGGTAATACGCGCTATTACGTGAGCAGCGGACTTGGCATTTGGGGAGGAAAGTTCCGCATAGGCACGCGGTCGGAGTATGTCGTGGCCACAATAAAGGGCGATTCTGCGGTAGGACAAAAATGACGTGGAAACAGAAAAATGTAGAACGAAACGTGCGTTTTTTACAAAAAAATGCGTAAATTTGCGCGCAAATTATAGACAACGATATAAACAATGGGTGGTTTTTTCGGTACTGTATCCGTTAAGGACTGTGTCAACGACTTGTTTTATGGCACAGATTACAATTCACATCTCGGCACGAAGCGTGCAGGTTTGGCAACGTTAGACAAGGAAAAAGGCTTTTCGCGCTCTATCCACAGCCTGGAAAGAGACTATTTCAGGTCGAGATTTGAAAAAGAACTGGATAATTTCGCCGGCTGTTCAGGCATTGGCGTAATCAGCGACACTGATCCGCAGCCCATCCTTGTGAATTCTCATCTCGGGCGATATGCCGTGGTGACAGTGGCCAAGGTGAATAATCTGCGTGAAATAGCAGCAGAACTGCTGGAAAAACGTATGCATCTGAGTGAAATGAGTGCCAACAACATCAACCAGACTGAGTTGATTGCGTTGCTTATCAATATGGGCGACACGTTTGTTGATGGTATTAATATGGTCTACAAGAAGGTGAAAGGCTCCTGCTCCATGCTGATTCTCACTGAAGACGGCGTTATTGCCGCGCGAGATGCACTGGGACGCACACCGATTGTGATAGGAAAGAAAGACAACGCCTATGCCGTAACGAGCGAAACCACCAGTCTTCCCAATCTGGATTATCATCCCGTGCGCGATGTGGGGCCAGGAGAAATCATCCGTTTGCGGGCCGATGGCATTGAGGTGATGCAGCAACCGTTCTCGCACGAGCAGATTTGCTCGTTCCTGTGGGTGTATTACGGATTCCCCGCCAGCGATTATGAGGGCGTGAATACTGAGTATGTGCGTGAGCATCTGGGTAAGGTTGTCGGCAAAGAAGACGACACGGAGGCCGATTGCGTATGCGGCATTCCCGATTCAGGTGTGGGAATGGCACTGGGATATGCCGAGGGGCACAAGATTCCGTATAAGCGCGCCGTGCTGAAATATACGCCCACATGGCCACGCAGTTTCACTCCCGGCAACCAAAGCCGTCGCGACCTGGTGGCAAAGATGAAACTGATTCCCAACAAAGCATTGTTGAAAGACCAACGCGTGGTGTTCTGCGACGACTCGATTGTGCGCGGCACGCAGTTACGCGATAATGTGAAGACATTCTTTGATTATGGTGCCAAGGAGGTGCATGCCCGCATTTCCTGTCCGCCACTGGTATATGGCTGTCCGTTCATTGGGTTCACGGCCTCGAAAAGCGACCTTGAACTGATCACGCGGCGCATTATCCAAGACTTTGAAGGCGATGCCAACAAGAATCTTGATAAGTATGCCACCACCGATAGCCCTGAATACAAGCGCATGGTGGAGGAAATTGGCCGCCGTTTGGGGTTGAGCAGCGTGAAATTCAGTAAGATTGAAACGCTGATAGATGCCATCGGCATGCCCAAGTGCAAGGTTTGCACGCATTGTTTCGATGGATCCAGTTTCTTCTTTGGCGAGCAGAAGGACGAACAATAAACGCTTATTCCAATAACAACCAACTGCGGCCATCGTGCGTCACTAACGACAATGCACGATGGCCGCAGCCTTTTTTAGCCCTTTCTCCATGCCAGGCAGAAAGCAAATACATGCGCTCTGGCAGTGAGCAAGTGCCGTTTTCACACGAAGAGCAAACCTATGCGGTAGCACAATGCTGAAACAATCCAGGCCAAGAGGGTGGTGTAGCAGGCGGCAAACAGTGCCCATTTCCACGATCCCGTTTCTCCTTTGATGGCAGCAATGGTGGCTATACAGGGGAAATAGATGAGCACGAAGAGCAGATAGGCAAAGGCGATGAGCGGTGTGATGCCGTCAGCCTCCATCAGTTTGCGCAGGTTGGAATAGCGTTCACTCTGGTCTTCTATCGTGTCGTCGGCCACTTCCTCGTCGTTGGCATAGAGCACGCCCATGGTGGATGCCACAATTTCCTTGGCTCCCACGCCTGCGATGAGGCTCACATCCAACTTCCAGTCGAACCCTTGAGCACTGAATACCGGCTCAATGGTTTTGCCAATGCGCCCGATGTAACTCTGTTCCTGCTGTTGCTGATGGGGTATGCTTTCATCATGTGGGAAGTAGCCCAGTGCCCATACGATGATGCTTGCCACGAGAATGATGCCTCCCATCTTCTTCAGATACTGCTTGCCTTTCTCCCATGTGTGGCGGATGATGGCCTTGGTGGTGGGAAAACGGTAGGGGGGCAGTTCCATTACAAAGGGAGTGTCCTCGCCTTTTACTACCCAACGGCTGAATATCCGGCTCATCAGCACAGCGAGCACGATGCCGGTTGCATAGAGCAGAATCATGATGGAACTCTGGTATTTAACGGCAAAAAAGGTGCCCACGATCATGATGTAGATGGGCAGACGAGCCGAACAACTCATCAGCGGCAGCACAAGCATGGTGATCAGGCGGCTGCGATAACTCTCAATGGTGCGCGTGGCCATCACTGCCGGCACGTTGCAACCAAAGCCCATGATGAGCGGAATGAACGATTTGCCGTGCACGCCCATCTTGTGCATGAGTTTGTCCATGATGAAAGCAGCGCGCGCCATGTATCCGCTGTCTTCCATGAATGATATGAACGTATATAGGATAAGTATCTGCGGCAGGAAGATGATCACTGCTCCCACGCCGGCAATGGCACCGTCTACGATCATGGCCTTTACCGGGCCGTCGGGCAATATGCTGTTCATCCAGTCGGAAAGCGCACCTACGCCGGCATCAATCCAGTCCATTGGATACTGTCCCAGGGTGAAAGTCACCTCGAACATCAAATAGAGAAAGAGAAAAAAGAGTGGGAACCCGAGCCATTTATGGGTGATGATGGCATCGAGAGCATGGGTAACCTGATACGTGTCTTTACCTGTTCCGGTCTGATATTTCGCTTCTTCAAGAGCACCGTGTATAAAACCGTATTTGGCATCCATGATTGCCGTTTCGCTGTCTTCCTTCATCTCATCCAAAATGAGTGCTGCTGCACGGTCGCGAGCCTTCAGAGCCTCTTTGCCTTGTGGCATCCCTGCTATGTAGTGCTCGATATCCTTGTCCATTTCCAGCAGTTTAATGGCCAGATATCGCGTGGAATAGCGCTGGCGGATGCTGTCATCGGTCTTGAGATGTTTCTGTATGTCGCGAATACCTTGCTCGATATAAGGTCCGTGGTTGATATGGATGTGGCGAAAAACGCTGTTTTTGGGGCGATGACCGCTTGCAAAGTCTTCTTCATGGTCTTGTTTTGCAGCGTCCTTATGGAATTCATCGTGCCAGTTCTTGATTTCTTCGGCCACTTCGGGGTTCAGGTTGCCGTCTTTATCCACGTAATCAACACCCTCATACATATTGATAATGATGTGGAAGAGCATGTCTACTCCCCGTCCGGAGGTGAAAACGGTGGGAATCATAGGCACTCCCAGCAACTGTCCGAGTTTCTGATGGTCGATGTGATCGCCTCTGCGCTCTGTTTCGTCATACATGTTCAAGGCGCAAACCATGCGCAAGTGCATGTCGATGAGTTGGGTGGTGAGGTAGAGATTGCGTTCCAGGTTGCTCGCATCTATCACGTTGATGATGATATCGGGCGTTTTTTCAACAATCTGCTTGCGCACATACAACTCTTCAGGTGAGTAGGCAGACAGGCTGTAAGTACCGGGAAGATCGACCAGATGAAAGCGGTAGCCCTCAAATTCTGCATATCCTTCCTTGGCATCTACTGTGACACCACTATAATTACCCACGCGCTCGTGCGCGCCTGATGCGAAATTAAAGAGTGATGTCTTGCCACAGTTGGGGTTTCCCACCAGTGCCACGTTGATGGTGCGGCGTTTTTTCATGGCGGCATGGCGCAGTTGCTTGTCGGTGAGCGGTTGTTCGTCAAGGTCGTTGCTGTCAATCACCTGCGAGGAGGTGCCTGATTGCTGTTCTTCTCGTTCCATCTGCTTGGCTTCTTCGATGGAGATGACTTCTATTTGCTCGGCTTCGCTGTGGCGCAATGATACCTCGTAACCCATGAGACGGTATTTCACAGGGTCTTGCAAAGGTGCATTCAGTAGCACTTCCACAGTTTTTCCCTTGATGAACCCCATTTCGATAATGCGTTTGCGGAATCCACCGTGGCCCGAAACCTTTACGATAACGCCTTTGTCGCCTGTATTAAGTTCTGATAACTGCATGTTTTTGTTTATTTTTTGCAAAAGTACAAAAAAAATGGTGCAACTTGGTTGCAAAGCGATAAATGCCTGCAAAAATACCTAAAAATGAGGATGTGCAATAAAAAACGGCATTCCGTACCCTCTTTTAGGTATCGGAATGCCGCTGATATCCGACTGTGAGTCGTCAACAAACTATGACATGGTGTTCGCATTGATGTCCTGCTCGAAATAGTCTTCCAGTTCTTTCTTCGCGCAGCCATTCTCGTTTTGCAAGTCGCGAATGATGACACCATGCTCAAGCAGTGCTATGCGCGAACAGATATCAACCGTATGCGACAGGTTATGGCTGCTGATAAGCACCGTGGCACCTGTGTTTTGGTTGTATTCTTTCAGCATGTGCTTGAGAATATTCTGGCTTGTCGGATCCAGAAAATTGAACGGCTCATCGAGAATAACCAGTTTGGGATGATTAATAAGTGTGGAAATAATGCCCACCTTCTGCTTGTTGCCGGCGGAAAGATTCCTAATCAGTTTCTTCTGGCCGAGCACCTCTCCCTCCATAAACTGCTCAAAGGGCTTCAACCGCTCCTCTACTTGTTCCTTGTTCATTCCGTTCACCTTACCGATAAACTGGAAATACTCCTCTGGCGTCAGGAAATCGATGAGAAATCCTTCATCAATGTAGGCACCTGTAAAGGGTTTCCAGTCTTCAGACAAGGCTGGATTGATGGTTGTTTCATCCTGTGAGATGGTGACAAATCCGTTGTCTGCCTTCAGCAAATCGAGTATGAGCCTGAACAATGTCGTCTTACCGGCACCGTTGTTTCCCACTAATCCGAGCATATCACCCGACTCAATACAGAACTCGTTGATATTGACAGCGGTCTTGTCGCCAAACTGTTTTATGAGGTTAGAGATGGATACCTTCATGCTATTCTTGTTTATACGATTCCGCGGCCATGGCATTTCTTGAATTTCTTGCCGCTACCACATGGGCAGGGATCGTTTGGCCCAGGAAGTTTATCTTTATGGATAGGAACCCTGTTCACCTGTTGGGCAGTCTCACGAGTGTCCTGTTGTGCTGCTGCCTGTTGGCGGCGGTCAACGAGATTCTCTTCTTGTAAGTCTGCTTTCTGTTCGTTATAGCGTTGAGAACGCTGTTCCGGTGCTGCCTCGCGTACCTGTTCCTGCTGCATTTCAGGAATTTGGCCGCGCATCAAGATGCTCGCAATTCGGTTGTTCATCTCGTCAACCATGTCGTCGAACAGTTTTGCACTTTCCAGTTTGAAGATTACCAGCGGGTCTTTCTGCTCATAACTTGCGTTCTGAACACTATGGCGCAGTTCGTCGAGGGCACGCAGATTCTCTTTCCAACTCTCGTCAATCACATGGAGAAGGATGGTCTTTTCAAACTGCTTCACCACACTCTTGCTCTCAGTGTCGTAGGCTTCTTTCAGTTCGCACGGTATGTTGTACACCCGCTTTCCGTCGGTAATGGGCACAAGAATCCGTTCATATATTTCACCTTGGTTCTCATAAACCTGCTTGATGACTGGCGATGCCACATTCTTGATGCGCTCCGTCTTGCGGTTAAATGCATCCATGGCAACTTGGAATGCCTGCTCTTCAAGATCGGCATGATTGCCTTCGATGAATTGCTCATTGGTAAACGGGCATTCCATGGCCAATATCTTGAGGAACTCTTCCTTGCATCCTTCGTAGTCGTTTCTCTCAACGATGGTTACCACGCGGTCCCAAATGATATTGGCAATGTCCATTCCGATTCGCTCACCCATTAATGCATGGCGGCGTTTTTCATAGACAACCGTGCGTTGCTTGTTCATCACGTCGTCATATTCGAGCAGGCGCTTACGGATGCCGAAGTTGTTTTCTTCTACCTTCTTCTGTGCACGTTCAATGCTCTTGCTGATCATCGGGCTCTCAATACGCTCGCCCTCCTCAAATCCAAGACGGTCCATTACCTTTGCAATGCGCTCAGAAGCGAACAAACGCATCAGTTTATCTTCCAGAGAAACATAGAAGACGGAACTACCCGGGTCGCCTTGTCGTCCGGAACGTCCGCGCAACTGGCGGTCAACACGGCGGCTTTCATGGCGTTCTGTACCAATGATGGCAAGACCGCCTGCATTTTTCACCTCCGGCGACAACTTGATATCGGTACCACGACCTGCCAT
>DGWC01000070.1:26358-26599 GCA_002395135.1 Prevotella sp. UBA4268
TACCACGACCTGCCATATTGGTGGCGATGGTCACAGCACCTAACAACCGCTGTTCCTCTTTGATAAGGTTGTTGCCTTCTCTGATGAGTTCTTCGTGACCTTTGGCACCTTTCTTTTCAATGTCGTCCTGGTGCTTCGAAGCACTCAATCTGTCGCTGAATGCCTCTCCGTCGGTAGTTACGAATACCGTTCCCGTAACACTTTGACCGGCATTAGCCACGATGTCGGCCTCTTTCTGATG
>DGWC01000070.1:26659-26857 GCA_002395135.1 Prevotella sp. UBA4268
GGAGTTTAGCGTTCAATACCTGATGAGGAATCTTGCGCAAATTCAGCATCTTAGAGAGCAATTCGGAAATCTCAACCGATGTGGTACCCACAAGTGTTGGGCGGCCGCTGTTGCGCATCCGCATGATTTCGTCAATAACGGCATTATATTTCTCGCGTGCTGTCTTATATACCCGGTCGTCCTGGTCGTTACGGATAA
>DGWC01000070.1:27012-42924 GCA_002395135.1 Prevotella sp. UBA4268
GTTTGTGGTACATGCGGAAGTAGTTTTGCAGCGTAATGGTTGCGAAAGTCTGGGTGGCTTCCTTCACTTTTACGTGCTCCTTGGCCTCGATGGCCTGATGCAATCCGTCGCTCCACTGGCGTCCTTCCATGATACGTCCGGTCTGCTCGTCCACAATCTTTACTTCGCCGTCCATAACCACGTATTCATCGTCCTTGTTGAACATGGTGTATGCCTTGAGCAACTGCTGAAGAGTGTGAACGCGCTCGCTTTGTACGCCATAGTGCGATAGCATATCGTCTTTTTTCTGGATACGTTCTTCCTCGCTGAGGTTCTCGTTTTCAAGTTCAGCCAGTTGCGAAGTAATGTCAGGAAGCACAAACAACTGGTCGTTTCCTACTTGTTTAGAAAGCCATGCGGTACCTTTGTCGGTCAAATCGCATGAATTCAGTTTCTCGTCAACAACGAAATACAATGGCTCAACAGCCTCTGGCATCCTTCGGTTGTTGTTCTCCATGTATATTTCCTCTGTCCTGAGCATTCCGCTCTTGATGCCGTCCTCAGAGAGGAACTTAATGAGAGGCTTGTTCTTAGGCAGGGATTTGTGGGAGCGATACAGACTCAGGAAGCCGGCATCCAGCATTTCCTGTGCTTCTTTCTTCTTGCCTTCCTCCATCAGTTTGTTGCCTTCGCTGATCTTTGTCTTGGCTTCAGCCAGGAACTGCGTGGCGAGTTGGCGCTGCACACCAACGAGTTTTTCTACCAGAGGTTGGTATTCTTCGAACATCTGGTCGTCTCCGTTGGGAACGGGACCAGAGATAATCAAAGGAGTACGGGCATCATCGATCAACACGGAGTCAACCTCATCGACAATGGCATAGTTGTGTCTGCGCTGTACCAAATCGGCTGGAGAGATGGCCATGTTGTCGCGAAGGTAGTCGAAACCGAATTCATTGTTCGTTCCAAAAGTAATATCAGCCTGATAAGCCTTGCGCCTTTCGGGTGAGTTGGGACGATGCTTGTCAATGCAATCCACGCTCAAGCCGTTGAATTCATATAGCGGTCCCATCCATTCAGAGTCGCGTTTCGCAAGATAATCGTTCACCGTGACCACGTGAACACCATTTCCTGTCAGGGCATTGAGGAATACCGGCAGTGTAGCAACGAGTGTCTTTCCTTCTCCGGTTGCCATTTCTGCAATCTTTCCTTGGTGCAAAACTTCGCCGCCAAAGAGTTGGACATCGTAGTGAACCATTTCCCAAGGCAGATCGTTGCCGCCTGCTGTCCAGTGATGGTGGTAGTATGCCTTGTCTCCTTCTATAGAAATGAAGTCTTTTGAAGGATCGGCTGCTAACTCGCGATCAAAGTCTGTTGCTGTAACAATGGTTTCCTCATTCTCTGCGAAGCGCCGCGCCGTTTCTTTCACAATGCTGAAAGCAACGGGCATTACCTCGTTGAGCGCATCTTCATAGATCTTAAGGATTTCCTTGTCAATCTTGTCTATCTCATTGAAAATGGCCTCGCGTTCATCGATAGGAGTATCTTCAATCTTGGCTTTTAATTGCTCTATCTGCGCTTTCTGCTCTTTTGCCGAATCTTGTACATATGCCTGTATTTCCTTCGTTTTTGCGCGCAACTGATCATTGTCAAGTGCTTTGATTTCGGGATATGCTTTCTTTACCTTTTCAACAAGAGGCTGGATGAGTTTCATATCTCGAGTAGATTTGTCACCGAACAATGATTTTAAAAAACTATTTAACCCCATTTTATGCTTTAAATTAATATGATTTCTTACTTATGAGTTTGCAAAGTTACGTATTTTTATCGTAATTCTTGCAATTTTTATAAAAATGTATTTGATTATTGTTGTATTTTTCCGATTGCCGGATATAAACTTCTTTACCGTAGAGGCAATGATGAACAGGCATTCGGGGCCCTGATGTGAATGTGATTTGCGATGGTCGGGGCAATCTGATCTGTAGTGACGGGCGTGGAAATCTTTTCTGCCCTTATGCCTTGTCCATAGATGATGATGGGAAAATGAGGCACACGGGCATCTACGTGATAACTTTCTTGTGTGTCGTCGTTGACAAGAATCCATCCAGGAGCCACTTCAACGACGATGTTCCCACTCGACTCAGGACTGAATCCATTGCGTATTTTGGTCGTTTCGCTGTTTGTCGCCTTCAGCAGGCTCTCACTTGTGTGGGCATTCCTGACCCCCTCGCATTGCAGGAGAAATGATTGAGAATTATTTAATATGTCGCTGTATTTCAGTCGTTTCTGCTCAATAAGTTTTGTGTTCAGGTAGATTTGGTTTCTGCTGCATCCTTCAACATACTTTTCAGAGCCATGGAGCGCTCCTAAATACATATTGAGAAGATTGGCTGTACGATTGATATGGAATGTGCCGGTAGGCACACGGTAGACTTCGTAAGCATCTGTTGGCTCATCAACATACCCCGTGCTTGTGATGTAGAAAACAACATTTCCTGAACCAACTTTATTTTCTATGGTGGCGACAAGGTCGGCAATCTGACGATCCAGATTGATATACGTCTTCGTGATTTCTTCTTCCCAAGTGACGCCTTTCTTCTGTTGGGTATTCGTCGATGCATCAAGAGTAATGTTCAGCATGTCGGTATCGTTGTCTACTCCCATGCCCGTTCTCTCGATGCAAAGTATAGCGAGATTGGTCAGTTCTGTTATTTCCTGGAACTCGGTCTTGTTCTTTTTGCTGACCGTTTCTTGCTGGTTATACTGCGTTAGCCATTCGGGTGCACTCTTCATATAATAGGTAGAAGTGCACCAACTGCCGTTATACAAATCTTTCCATAGCGCCCCGTCTGCGGCATGACCTGCTGACAGAATGGCAGCATCTTTTTGTTTGGAAATGGAATACACGATTCCTTTGCCGTTGGTGGCGATTTTCAGTTCGTCAGTAAGGGTGGACGTGAGTATGTTTTTCGGCGAGGTCCTGTCGGTTGTATAAATGCCGGGATAGGCATTGTCATCGGTGCAACCACACAACCGGAGCGTATTCCGGTCAAGCCATTGTGTTCCGATGATACCATTATAATAAGGTGTTGTGCCTGTCATGACGGAACATACGGCCGATGCACGGTCAATTGGGGTGAAGGGATATTGGGCATTCTGATAAACAACACCTTGCGCCATCAGTTTCTTAAACCCTTCTGTGCCGAAATAATCACTTGCCTTTTCAATATAATCAGTGGTCAGTTGGTCGATGACAATATTAACAACAAGCCTCGGTGCCTGCCGCGCTGTCTGTGCTTGTATGCCTGTAACGGCCAAAACCAGAAGTGCCGTGGTCGTGATGTTCCTTTTCTTCATTTGATTCTTACTATATTTCTAATTAGCAAAGATGATGCCAAAAGATACATTCCTTCTGCATATGTCTGCCAGATACTGCCTACGAAGAACAAGCAAATCAATACAATCCAGAAAGCAGACAGCCTGTCCGGGGACGTGTCATTGCGCCTTGCAACCAGACGCTTGATGAAAAAGAGTGGAAGCGGATTCAGTAATAGCAGTTGCAGATTGAAACGAACAGTGGGGTGCTGGGAGAAAATCATCACAAAGAGAACACATCCTGCAAGTCCGGATGCAGTCATTAGAATGAGATCGTAGATCCACATTCGCTTCTTGGAGTACATTTCAATGACCGTTATGACAATAGTTAAGACGAGTAACAACAGAAAGCATTCACGTGGGCGCAGGGGGAATTCTTTCTTAGCCTCATGCTTGAAATCTGGAACCACAATGGTTGTTTCTCCTACAACAGGTTTTATCCCTTCTTCCAGTGCAAAGGTCGCACTCTCGAAGTCCTTCATCAGGTTGTCTGGCAGGAATTGTTGCTCTCCAATTGTTGTCGGCCTGTCAGCCTGCACGCCTAAAAGCATGTCATTGCCAAAGCGTGCCCAGGGGTGGTCTTCGTTGTATTCGTGTATCATCATTCGGAACGACGGGCCATGGTCACTCCTTTTGTAATGTATTTGATCTTTAAGTCTCCCCAAAATAATGTCGCGTGCCCTTGTGGTGCAGTTGTCATAGAAATAGTTGTATCTGTATTCGCGGTTTTCCGGCATGTAGTTTTGCTCTACGGCCTTGGCGAACAACAACTTGTCTTCTGCGGGAATATTAAGATGCTGCTCTATGATACCTCGTTGGAAGAATGCGTATTGTCTGCAGAAATCCTGATAATCTTGCACGCCCATTTCGTAGTCTGTCAGTCCGAAAACAAAGCGCAGGATGAAAAAAGGCTTGCTGAAAGAAAACATCCCGTAGTTGATGGCGACATCAATGCCTTTCTCCACATTCACATAATGGATGGCGGTGTGTCCATAAAGGCTATATACTTCTTGTCCGGCTTGGCAAGTGAGCAGAGAAATGTGGATGATAGAATCGACATGTTCTGCCTTTACGGCTTTCTGGGCCATAACAGATTGCGACATCACGATGAAGATGATGGCTAAAACATGCTTGATAAAGATATTCATACTTTTCACGTTGCAAAGGTAAACATTTTCTTCTACTCTGCAAAATCTAATATTAAAATTGGCAAATATTGTTTATATTTCGTGCAACATTGTTGTTTTTTCGATTTTTTTGAATAATTTTGCAGGCACTTTTGTGTGTATGGCTATTATGGCATTACACCTTAATTATATATATTCAAGGATGAAAAGAATGTTTTGTGCCATTGTTACAATGGCGATAGCGTTGACAGCCAGTGCCCAAAGTGGTACGAATTCACCATATTCTCAGTACGGATTAGGTGTGTTAAGTGATCAGACCAGCGGTTTTAATCGAGGAATGAATGGTTTGGGCGTAGGTTTCCGAGAGGGTAATCAGGTGAACTTTGTCAATCCTGCAAGTTATTCGTCGATAGATTCTCTTACGTTTATCTTCGACGCAGGTGTTTCCGGGCAGATTTCCAACTTCAATGAAAACGGCGTTAAGAAGAATGCAAAGAATGCCGATTTCGAATATGTGGTTGCCGGTTTCCGCCTTCGCAAGCATGTGGGAGTGAGTTTTGGTATTCTTCCTTTCACGAATGTAGGCTATAACTTTTCTTCTACAAGCACGCTGAATGAAGATCGCACTGTTCTTTATTCAAACACTTATAGCGGAAGCGGTGGCATTCATCAGGCATACGTGGGATTCGGATGGGAGCCATTCCGCCGTTTCTCCTTTGGAGCAAATGTCGCATATTTGTGGGGAAACTACGAGCGCAAAGTTACAAATGCCTACAGTGAATCAACGGCAAAGACACTCGACAAGGTATATCACCTGTCTTTAAATGACTATCGCCTGGATTTCGGTGCTCAATATACCTTGAATCTGAACAAGAAGAATATGGTAACAGTGGGAGTGACATACTCGCCGGGTCACCGTTTGAATGCCGATCCAGAGTGTCTGATTATCAGTAGCGTTTCAACTTCGAGAGATACAACGGCTTTTTCTGTGAAAGACGGCGTTGAACTGCCGACGATGATTTCTGCAGGACTATTGTTTGACCATAACAACCAACTGAAACTGGGTGTTGACTATTCTCTGCAGAAGTGGGGTAGCACCTCTTTCCCTGTCTATGGTGTGGAGAATAATACTCCCGTTTACAAACTTTCTCCTGATTATTTCATGGACCGCCATAAGATTACGTTGGGTGGAGAGTATTGCAAAGGTGGTATGATGCGTCGGTTCTTCGACCGTCTGCATTACCGTGCCGGTGTTTCTTATGCCACGCCATATGTGAAAATCAATGGTCAGGACGGCCCGCGGGAATTGTCAGTAAGTGCAGGATTCGGTATTCCAATTATGAATGGTTACAACAACCGTTCATTCCTGAATATTTCCGGACAGTGGGTTCGCCAAAGCGGCAAGGGAATGATAACAGAGAATACATTCCGTATCAACATCGGAATGACATTCAATGAGCGATGGTTCAAGAAGTGGCAGGTGGATTAGAATAGAAATACACGCAAAGAGGACTAAGATGAGACCTTTTCGTTCATTGATTGTTGCCTGTTCGTTCCTTCTTTTCTTCATGTCGTGTGAAGAAATGCAAGAGCATACAGCCCCGGCTGTGCACGACCGGGATTCTGCTTCTGTCATGACGAGTTATGGGGTGAACACGCTCATTAGCGACTCTGGGGTTATCAAATACAGAATTGTAACCGAGAAATGGGAGGTCAATCAAGTGAAGAATCCCAAAGTATGGATATTCACGAAAGGACTGTTTTTGGAGCAGTTTGATGAGAAATTCCATGTAGAGGCTTATATACAGGCAGATACTGCATATAATTATTATGAGAGAAAACTTTGGGAATTGAGAGGCAGAGTGAGAATCCGTACAAAGGACGGACTCCGCTTTTCAAGCGAAGAACTCTTCTGGGATCAGAACCGCCGAGAGATGTACAGCCATCGATTCTCACATGTGATAACACCGGAAAGAGAACTTCAGGGTACATATTTCTTGAGTGATGAGCGAATGACTCATTATACCATTACCAACTCGAAAGGTTCGTTTGTCAGAGGAAAGGATGGCTTTGGAAGCAATGAAGGTGACAGCATCTTGTCGGCTCCAGACAGTGTGAAGTCGCTTCGCAGACAGCCAACCATGCCGAAGGCTGCATCTTCCAGACCACCGTATTAACAACAAAAACAGATTAAACAAGAAATGTCAGACATTGATCTACCGTTAGTGATAGGAATCATCGTAACATTGGTATTCTCCGCATTCTTCTCGGGTATGGAGATTGCCTTTGTTTCGAGCAACAGGCTGCAGGCTGAGGTGGATAAAGACAAGTTGGGCATAGCCCGTTTGCCATTGAATGTGTTCTATAGCCATCCGAACAATTTCGTGAGCACCATGCTGGTGGGCAATAATATCGCACTTGTTGTCTTTGGTATACTCATCGCAGAATTATTTGATTCCACCATCTTTCAAGGCTATGACGCAGCATTTACGGTTCCCGCTGATACTATTCTGAGTACAGTCATCGTGCTCTTCACCGGGGAGTTCCTTCCGAAGATACTCTTTAAGAGCAGTCCTAACCGGATGCTAACCATATTCGCTTTCCCCGCATTTGTCTGCTATGTCGTGTTATGGCCCATATCCCGTTTCAGCACTTTATTGTCGAAAGCCATCATGCGGATGTTCGGCGTGAGAGTTCCGAAAGAAGACGATGATGCCGATTTCTCACGTGTGGATTTGGATTATTTGGTGCAGTCGAGTATTGATAATGCCAAGAGCGAGGCCGATATAGAAGATGAAGTGAAATTCTTTCAGAATGCACTTGACTTCGCAGATACCAAGGTGCGCGACTGCATGGTGCCGCGTACGGAGATTTTTGCCGTAGAAGACACTTGTTCAACAGGTGACTTGATGTCGCAGTTCGTAGAGAGCGGAAAGTCTAAACTCCTTGTATATCACGAGGATATCGACCATATCATAGGCTATATTCATTCCTCGGAAATGTTCAGAAGCCCAGATCGCTGGCTCGATAATATACAGACGATGCCCTACGTCCCAGAAACGATGATGGCAAGCAAGATGATGCATATCTTCCTTCAGCAGAAGAAATCGCTTGGCGTGGTGATTGATGAGTTCGGTGGAACAAGTGGCATCGTTTCGTTGGAAGACATCGTTGAAGAAATTTTCGGTGAAATTGAAGATGAGCACGACAATAATCAATACACCGCCAAGAAGATTGGAGACAACGAGTATATCCTGTCGGCACGCCTCGAAACAGACAAAGTGAACGAAATGTTCTCATTAGGGTTGCCCGAAAGTGAGGAGTATATGACGGTTGGAGGTCTGATCTTGCACGAATACCAGAGTTTCCCGAAACTGAATGAAATTGTCAAGATTGGGCGCTTTGAGTTTAAAATCATCAAGAATACGATGACCAAAATCGAACTTGTGAGGCTGAAAGTGGACGAATAAATCAACTTTTTGCAAGAAAGTTGCCGATAATTGTTATCTTTTTTGTAATTTTGTCGGCTGTTAGTGCACTTAGTCAGTTTTTTCTCCTATAAAGAGAGGTGTAAGAGTGACCAAAATGAAGGAATAATTAATAAAAACAATAAAATAAAAAACAATGGCAGCAATTGGAAAAATTAGAAGTTGGGGACCGGTACTGGTGTTAGTAATCGGTCTTGCTCTGTTTGCTTTCATCGCTGAGGAGTTGTTCCGTTCTTGTGATTCCATCAAGAACCAGGAGCGTCAGCAGGTGGGCAAAATCTTAGGTAATAACGTGGATGTTCAAGAATTCCAGAAACTTGTTGATGAGTATACGGATGTATTGAAACTGACACAAGGTCGTGAGAACATCTCTGATGCAGAACTCAATCAGGTGAAAGACATGGTTTGGAACCAGTTGGTTCAGAACACCGTCATCGAAAACGAGGCAAAGAAACTGGGTCTCACTGTAACAGATGAGGAGATTCAGAACATTCTTCAGGAGGGAACGAACCCCATGTTGATGCAGACACCGTTTGTGAATCAGCAGACAGGACGCTTTGACGTGAATGCATTGAAGAAATTCCTTACTGAGTACAATACTGTGAAGCAGCAGAATCCGCAGATGGCCGAGCAATATAGCACCATGTATAATTTCTGGACATTCATCGAGAAGAATCTTCGTCATCAGACACTCAGCCAGAAATATCAGTCTTTGCTCGCATCATGTTTCCTTTCTAACCCTGTTGAGGCTAAACTTGCCTTCGAAGAGGAGAACCAGGAAAGCAGTGTGAAACTTGGAACTATCGCTTACTCTACTATCAACGACAACAAGGTTGAAGTAACAGAGGCAGACCTGAAGGCTAAGTATGACGAACTGAAAAACCGCTTCAAGCAACTTGAAGAAACACGTGACATCAAGTATGTTGATTTGCAGGTGGAGGCTTCTCCTGCCGATCGTATGGCTCTGAATACCAGCATTGCTGACTTCGCTTCACAGTTGGCCGCTGCTGCTGATCCCTCTGAGATCGTGCGCAAGAGTTCTTCTTTGGTTAATTATCTGGGTATTCCACAGACCAAGGATGCTTTCCCGACAGACATTGCCAATCGTCTTGACTCTATTGCAGTGGGTGCTACCACAGCAGTTGTTGAGAACAAGCAGGACAATACGCTGAATGTGATCCGTCTGATGTCAAAGCAGCAAATGGCCGACTCTATCCAGTTCCGTGCCATTCAGGTGATGAAAGAAGACGCTGCAGCATCAAAGAAGACTGCCGACAGCATCTATACAGCATTGCAGGCAGGTGGTGACTTTGAGGCTATTGCCAAGAAATATGGGCAGACTGGAGCGAAGAATTGGCTGACAAGTGCTCAGTATCAGAACTCTTCTTCTATGGATAAGGATACACGTGCCTACATTCAGACTCTCAGTAATGCAGCACTGAACGCCATAACTAATTTGCCCATGACCAATGGAAACCTGATTATTCAGGTAACAGACCGTCGCGCCATGACAACCAAGTATCTTGCGGCTGTCATCAAGAAGAGCATTGATTTCTCTAAAGATACATATAATGCAGCATACAATAAGTTCTCACAGTTCGTAAGCGAAAGTCAGTCAATTGACGAGATTATCAAGAATGCAGCAAAGTATGGTTTCAAGGTTCAGGAGCGTGAAAGCGTTCGCAATTCTGAGCATTTCATTGCTGGAATTACCGCAACCCGCGATGCTATGAAATGGTTGTTTGATGCTAAGCAGGGTGATGTTTCTCCGCTTTACGAATGCGGAAACAACGATCATCTGCTTGTTGTCGGACTGAATAAGATTAATGAAAAGGGCTATCTTGGCCTTGACAATGCTCAAGTTAATGCTTTTGTGAAGAGTCTTGTGCTGAACGAGAAGAAGGCTGACCAGATTATTAGCAATCTCAACGGTGTGAAGTCTATTGCTGATGCTCAGAAGAAAGGGGCAAAAGTGTCAGATGTAAACCAGATTACTTTCGGTGCTCCTGTATTTGTTCAGGAAACTGGTGCCAGCGAACCTGCTTTGAGCGGTGCCGTTGCTGCTACCGCAAAGGGAAAGTTCTGTGCTGCTCCTGTCAAGGGTAATGCCGGTGTTTATGTGTTCCAGGTGGTTGATAAGACAAAGCGTGACGTGAAGTTCGAAGAGAAGGCTTATGAGGATCGTCTCAAGCAGAAAGCACTTCAGTATGCTTCTAATTTCATGCAGGAACTCTATGCCAAGGCACACGTAACAGACAAGCGCTACTTGTTCTTCTAATCAATGAAACAATAGGACTATAATTATAAAAGGTCTGGCATTTTTAAGCCAGACCTTTTTTGTTGTGCTATATGAAGCGATCCACAAAGATGACTACTCGTTATTCATTTGCATTTCTTCAACAGGAGCACAATCTTGCGTATGAATAATGCCGTTTCCCATGTGGCGTTGCTGTTCATAATCATTCTTACGAGTTTGATTCTGAAAGAAGGAACGGTGTTCCAATCCTTCTGATAATCGTGAATCCTGTTTCTCAGTTCCCTGTCTTTCGCCCTGAAAGCAAACATACAGAGTGCGAACAACCTTCTTTCGAAGTATTTTTCCGTGTTGGCACTTTGTATGCAAAAACGTTTCGACAGGTAGTGGCTCAGATTCGTTGTTCTTGCAACAAAGATGTATTGTTTCCTGTTACTGGGTTGATTGGAGACAGAGTCATGCCCTATGCTGTAGTTCAGCGTTATGTCTGGAATATATGCTATGTTACCTTTCTGGGCGAGCATGAATGCAATTTGCAGGTCTTCGCAGCCAAATTCTTTGTTCCTGAACAAGAACGTGTCTTCCTTGTAGGCTTCCATGATTGTGTCAGCGCGGTAGAGCGCTGTACACAGATGGATAATCGGACGGTCTGTTTGGCAGATAATGGCCTCGAGCATTTCTTTCCCGTTGGTCACGGGGGCATCAAACTGCTGCCGGCCAGAGTCTGATACAGCACCGTCTTTCTCATCAACGAATTGCCAGTTTGTATGCACTAATGTAATGGAGGGGTCATTCTCCATCATACATACGGCCTTTTCCAGTTTCTTTTCGTCTGTCCAATAGTCATCGCCGGCGCAGTCTGCAATGTATTTTCCATTACAAGCCTGCAAGCAATCAAAATAATTGTCGATGATGCCCTTGTTAATAGTGCTGCTAATCAGGTTGAAAGAGAATTTCTTTAGGCTACTGTTGCGCTCTGCCTCATGGATATAATCTTGTATGACACCCTTGGTGTTGTCAGTGGAGCAGTCTTCTCCAATAACGATTTCCACCGGCAGATGACATTGCTGCATCGTGATGGAGTCAAGCGTACGCTTAATCGTTTTTTCTTGATTATAGGTAATAACGATTACTGAGATAATGTTTTCTCTTTGAATGACTGACATCGTGATCTTAAATAAATAACGGCTTTTCTGTCTTATATATATTAATAAGGTGTAGACTATTGGAATCGCAATGCCATCATCATCAGTTTCCTGCCAGCCTTGTATTTCGTGATTTTACTGAACAGCCTGTACTTGGGCGTATAATCACGGTCGGGCAGTGGAAACAGTCCTCTTTTATGAAGTCTTTCGAGTCTTTTCTCCAGTTCTTCGCTTGAATGAGTGAACCGGATGATGTTGTAGATGTAGTCCATCGACAACTGCGCTACTCTCCGTTCCAGTGCTGTCCTCTCATTTAATGGCAATACGGCAGCCAGGTGGTCCAGATAAAGGAGCACATGCTCAGAATCGTCGAGCCGTTTGTTTATGGCAATCTCACTGGTTTTGTTGGAAACAGAGTTCGGGTTGTCTCTATAGAAATAGGCAATAGTCTCTGTATGGAATAGTTGCTCTGCCCTGAGAATCAGTTGCGGAGTGAATTTCTCATCCTCTCCATATTGTATTCCTGCCGTAAACCGCAAGTCTATTAAGATCTTCCTGCTGAAGATATAGCCGCAGGCAGATGCCCGCAGGTTGTGGTGGCGCATATATGAAGCCCCACTCACAGGACCTTCAAACAGATTTGGCGAGTCTGCATCTGTCTCTTCTTTTGTGGAATTGAACACGATAATGTCTGGATGGTGTTCTCTTACCATATTCAAACAGTGGTTATACCCATCTGTTATCAGATAGTCATCAGAATCCACGAACTGTATATAACGTCCATTACTCACCTGAATACCCATGTTTCGGGCTTCACTCACACCGCGGTTGTTTTGTCTCAGGTATATCAGTTTGTCGCGGTATTCTGTAATCTCGTTCAGTGGGCAGATGTCTGATCCATCATCGATGAGGATAATCTCGCGTTCTTCTTCACTCAACGTCAGGTGAAAGATGCTGTCGATACATTCGCGCAGCATCTGGATGGGTTCGTTAAAGTAGGTAATTACGAAACTCACCAAAGGCTTGTAGTTGTTGTCTTCTGGATGTGCCATAGGTTCTCGACAATATCGATGTTTGTGCAAAGATACATAAAAAGTATTTGTTAACAAAATATTCATCTTCAAATGTTTGTTTTATTATAATAAAATGCGTCTTCAAACGTTATTTCTGTAGGCATGAGGAATACAGAAGACAGTAGTTACCGTAATATTCTCAGGAACACCAGTTTGTTTGGAAGCATTCAGTTCTTTAATATACTGATTGCGCTGGTTAGAAACAAGTTGGTGGCTTTGATTCTTGGTCCTCAGGGAATGGGACTTAACTCGTTGTTCAATAGCACGGTACAGTTGCTTTCCAGCACCTCAAACATGGGATTGGAAACGAGTGCGGTGCGCAGGCTCTCTGAGATTTACGACGACGGTTATGAACAGCAGTTGCGTCATCGCATCATGGTGATCCGCTCTTGGACTCTGATTACTGCGAGTGCTGGCATGTTGCTCTGTCTGTTGTTGAGCAATATACTGAGCAACATCACTTTCTCATGGGGTAACCATACGCTCCATTTTATGCTTTTGTCGCCAGCCGTTGCCATGATTACCATAACAGGTAGTGAGGCTGCAATACTTAAGTCGCTTCGTCAGTTGTCTTCCTTGGCCAGAATCTCAATCATCAATGCTGTTTTGGCATTGTTGCTCACCACTCCCGTACTCTATTTCTACGGTCAGAAAGGAATCGTTCCGTCTATATTGATTATTTCTTTCACCCAGATGGCGCTTACCTGCCGTCAGTCATACCGGTTGAGCCCTTTGCGTTTGTCATTCAACAAGAACGTGCTCTCGCAAGGTTCCGACATGTTAAAACTGGGTGTGTCGTTTGTCCTGGCCGGCATTTTTGCTGCTGGTGCTGATTTTGCCATACGTTCCGTTCTTAATAATCTTGCAGAATTGGATGTCGTCGGATTGTATAATGCCGGATTCATGGTGACAACTACTTATGCGGGAATGGTGTTCAGTTCCATGACCACCGATTTCTTTCCGCGTCTTTCTGCCGTGAATCGTGATACAGCGGCAAGCAACATGCTGATTAACAGACAGATTATGGTTTCATTAATCATGATCGGTCCCATGCTGATAGCCTTCGTCATAGGCGTTCCCGTAATTGTTCCTCTTCTTTATAGCCAACAATTCATGCCGATAGTCCCTATGATCCAGGTTACCGTCTTGGCTATGTTTCTTCGGGCGATGAAACTTCCCATTGCCTATATTACGTTGGCAAAGGGGGCTTCTCGCGATTATTTCCTGCTGGAAGCCTATAGTGCTGTGGTCATGGTGATTGCTGTGATTGGTGGTTTCCTGCAATGGGGACTGCTGGGAACGGGCATCGGTCTTCTGATAACGGGTGTTATTGACTTCATGGTTATCAATATCTATGCCAACATTCGTTATGATTATCGCGTTTCTCCCGCAGTTGTCCGCTTGGGACTGTTACAGTTCCTGCTGTTGCTTTCAACCTATTTCCTGTCCTTAACTACACATGGCTATGTTTATTGGATAATAGGCGTTTCTATGACACTGTGCAGTGCACTGCTCTCATTATTCTATTATAAAAGGAGGAATTGAAAAGAAAGAAAACCCTTGTGACAGGCAGGAAACACCCTGGAATTGCCAAAACGATACATATAATACATTAAAAATCTTGTTTGTATCAGAATTAATTTGTAACTTTGCATAAGGGTTCCGTTCTGTTTCTGGAATCCTTTGAACCCAGACATCGATAAGAAGGGTATTCTTTTTGTGCTGCCTGTGGTAATAAAAGTATTTTCATTCGAAAGGAAAAATCGAAAAAAGAAAGGAGAGATTATGACATTGATAATAGTCGCAATATGGATAGCCGGGCTCGTGATGATTGCCACGGGTAATATGACGAAGATAAATCGTGCTGCCAGTGCTATCTTTACCGGCACGGTGGGGTGGGTGTTGTATATCTGCTATGGCTCAGACTTTGTGATGAGTCAGCATCCCAGCGAGTATATTGATTTCCTTGGAGGTGCCAGCCCTACAAGCATTGCTGTTAAGGAATACATTGCTCAGAATGTATTCCTGAAGTATGTAGGTAAAGGAGCAGAGTTGGTCATCTTCTTATTGGCAACAATGACCATCGTGGAGATTCTTAACAACAACGGATGCTTTGACTTTTTCAAGGAGATGCTGAAAACCCGCAAGAGCAAAAAACTGCTATGGGTGATGACGTTTCTCACCTTTATTGTCTCTGCCAATCTTGATAATCTTACTGTTACCACGATGATGTTGGTGTTGATGCACGAATTGATACCAAGCAGGCGGCAGCGGATGATCTATGGGTCGGCTATTGTGATTGCTGCTAACTGCGGTGGCGCGCTCACTGTTATCGGAGATCCTATCGGATTGCTGCTATGGAACAACGGCTCCGTTTCTGCTACCAGTTTCTCTCTTTCCCTTGCCGTGCCATGTCTGCTTGCCTATTTGATTCCCACATGGTGGCTTTCGCGCCTGTTGCCTGAGCATATCGATTCGCAGTGGACATCCATGCCTTATCGTGGAGATGATACCAACCTCAAGATATGGCAGCGGTTGGTGATGTTGATTGTTGGTATCGGCGGATTGTGGTTTATTCCATCCTTCCATGCTATCACCCGTCTGAGTCCGTTCCTGGGGGCTTTGTGCGTACTCTCTGTATTGTGGATAGTCAATGAAATCATGAATCGCAAACTGATGAATGTTGATCAGATGATTCAGCGTCGCACTCCGCGCGTGCTCCAGTATGGCATTTTGCAGTTGATGCTCTATGTCATGGGAGTGGTTCTTGCTATTGGAGTTGTCACGGAGACGGGTTTTGTGGCATGGCTTTCTTCTCAGTGTCACCTATATATAAATAATGTGTGGGTCATGGGAACCATTGCAGCCTTCTTCAGTTCCCTGCTCGACACCTTTGCTACGGGCGTTTCTTTTATCGCATTAGACTCCTCGCTTCCTGAGAATGACATGTATTACAAAATCATTGCCTACAGTTGTGCGATGGGAGGCAACGTGTTGATGCTGGGAAGTGTTAGCGGTCTGGCTCTGATGAAGATGGAACACATCCACGTGGGATGGTTTTTCAAGAACGTGGGATGGGTTGTCATTGTGGCATGGGCGCTTGGTATGCTCTCATTATGGCTCTTCTGACGGAATGCGATGTGTGTTCTAACCTGCAATGAGTGTTTGCAATGGCTGCAAGATATAAGGAACCAAATTTCGTAAAAATCTCTAAAATGTTTGCATTTCACGATTTGTTATTTTATATTTGCAGCATAAACAGATCAGGATATATTTATTTACTTACAAAAAAATACAAAGCATTATGAAGAAAAAGTTTATTTGCGCCGTTTGTGGATATATCTATGAATGCGATGCTGCTCCCGAGAAGTGCCCCATCTGTAAGGCTCCTGCTTCTAAGTTCTCTGAACTGAAGGACGATGGTGAAACGACCTATGCTACCGTTCACAAGATTGGTGACGGCAAGCCCGAGGG
>DGWC01000029.1 GCA_002395135.1 Prevotella sp. UBA4268
TCTCCTTGGGGTCGTTGCGCAGGAACTCGGCGTTTTTCCTGTCTTCCGCAGCATCGCCAGTGCGTCGCGTCGTACCGGCAATCGGGTCTATGTAGGCTCTATACACAGGTTTTCCGGCATGTCCACCCTGCTCTTCCCTGACAATACGGCAGTGGGTCTCGGGCGAAGAGCCGAATATGCGGAACCCTCCGAAGTCGAAATAAAACAGATAAGGCGACGGATTAATGCTCCGCAGCGCGCGGTATAGTTTGAAATCATCCCCTTCGTAGCGCTGAACAAAGCGGCGCGAAAGCACAATCTGGAACACATCGCCACGCTTGCAGTGCTGAATGCCCTTGCGAATGTTTTGTTTGTGCTGCTCGTCGGTGAGCGATGAGAAGGTTTCACCTACAGGATGGAAGCCATACGTATGCACACTGGACTTGTTCATTGCCTTCAAAATGGCATCCATACGGCTGTTTCCGTCACGCTGTCCCTCCTCGTCGGGGTGGCAAAGAGTGACAATTCTTATCTTACTGTTGAAATGATCGAACACGATAATGGTGCGATAGAGAATATAATACATATCCGGCGCATCGTTCTTCTCCATCGTCTCGTCCTTCACGGGGATGTTCTCGAAATACCTTACGGCATTAAACGAGGTGTAGCCATACAGGCCACAATGGTCGGCATCGCTTCCGTTCACCTCAAAACGTGCGAGGAAGTCATTGATGGCATGGTCGCTGCGATACGATGCGTCCACTTTGTGCCTGCTGACGCTACCGTCGGGGAATGTGGAAATGCTTTCCCCATGGCTAATGGCTACGCTTGCCATCGGATCAACGCCGATAAACGAGCGGCTGTTGTTGGATTCGTGATAGTCGGAACTCTCCATCAGCGCACTCTGCGGATAGAGATCGCGCAACTGCATATAAACACCTACGGGCGTATGCAGGTCACCGAGCAGCGACACGCTACAGGTGGTATAGTTGAAAATCGTCTCTTTCATTCGGGTTTGTTGTTTAGATAGGTCTCAATATCCTTGTCGCCACGGCCGCTGACGGTCAACACCACCACGTCATTAGGCTCAAAACTCAACTTGCCAAGTGCGGCAACGGCATGCGCGCTCTCTATGGCGGGGATGATTCCCTCCATTCTGGTAAGTTCATATCCCGCACGAATAGCTTCGTCATCATTGATGGCGAGCACGCGGCTGCGGCCTTTCACGGCCATATTGCAATGCATGGGTCCCACACCAGGATAGTCGAGACCGGCAGAAATGCTGAATGCCTCTTCTATCTGACCGTCTTCGTTCTGCATGACCAGCATCTTTGAGCCGTGCAGAATGCCCACCGTGCCGCGGTGGATAGTAGCCGCCGTGAAACTGGAATCCACACCCTGGCCTCCGGCTTCGGCCAATACAATCTTCACACGCTCATCATCCAGGTAATGATATATCGTTCCGGCAGCATTACTGCCACCTCCTATGCATGCCAACAGATAGTCGGGATAGTCGCGGCCCTCCTTTTCCTGCAACTGCCATTTGATTTCTTCAGAGATAACACTTTGCATCCTGGCCACAATATCCGGGTAAGGATGCGGTCCCATGGTAGAGCCTACGATGTAAAAAGTATCTGACGGATGGCAGCACCAGTCACGAATGGCCTCTGAACATGCATCGCTGAGCGTCATATTGCCCGTGCGCACAGGATGAACAGTGGCTCCCAGCATCTTCATACGCTCCACGTTGGTGTGCTGGCGCTCCACATCGGTGGCTCCCATGAACACTTCGCACTGCATATTCATCAGTGCACACACTGTGGCAGTAGCCACTCCGTGCTGTCCGGCACCGGTTTCGGCGATGATGCGCGTCTTTCCCATCTTCTTGGCCATCAGTATCTGGCCGATGGTATTGTTGATTTTGTGAGCGCCGGTGTGGTTCAGGTCTTCACGTTTCAGATATAAGCGGCACCCATATCGCTCGCTCATCCTCCGGGCATAATATAATGGAGAGGGCCGCCCCACATAATCGCGGAGCAAATGATGGTATTCGCGTTTGAATTCCTCGCTTTCGATGATGGGGAGATAGGCCTGACGCAAGTCCTCCACACATTTATATAATATTTCAGGCACATAGGCGCCACCGAATTCGCCGTAATACCCGTCTTTGTCAACCAGAAAACGTTCTTTCATACACATAAATTTAATTTCGAATTAATACTCAGCAGTTAATGATAACAAGCGAAACTGTCAAGAAAACACGACATTCTCTCATTGCAAACCGTCAAGATTCATCGGTTTCTCCTTGCGATAGGCAATGCCTGTCATTGAGCAAATGAGATCGCCATGCTGGTTTCTCACCTTGATTTCGCAAAAGGGAATCTTGTGATGGTTCAGTGTTTCAACGGCTTCGGCTATGAGTTTGTCACCTTCAAAGGCACTGTGCAGGAAGGTGATGGTATTCTCCAGCCCGAAAGTCAGTTTGCCGCGGCTGTTGGAAATAGCAGCAAAGACAAGGTCGGCCAGTGTGAACAACGCCCCACCCTGACACACGCCACCGGCATTGAGATGCGCTTTGGTAACCGTCATCTCACCTCGGGCATAGCCTTCTCTGATTTCCGTGATGCATGCACCACTGTTTTTGGCAAACACATCGCCATTGTTCAAGAATTCTTTGAGTGTCATAACTATTTACTTAAAGCATCATAAAGTTGATCCATAGCCACGTCTGCATTGCCGCCAGACTCGTTGAGCAAGGTGACAAACTTTGATCCGATAATGGCACCGGCAGCATTCTGCTGCGCACTTTCCAAGGTCTGGCGGTTGCTGATGCCGAAACCAATCATCCGCGGATTCCTTAGCCCCATGCCGTTGATATGTTTGAAATAAGCCTGCTTGCTATCGTCGAAACTCTTCTGAGCACCTGTGGTACTGGCAGAACTGACCATATAGATGAATCCGTCAGTGTGGTCATCGATGAAACGGATGCGCTCCTCGCTCGTTTCTGGCGTTATCATCATGATTACGCGCAGGTCGTACTTGTCGGCAATGGGCTTCACGTCGTTCAGATAATCAGTGAACGGCAGGTCGGGTATGATCATTCCCGACACACCACTTTCCACGCAACTCTTGCAGAACGCTTCTATACCATAGTGCATAATCACGTTCAGATAGCCCATCATCACCAACGGGATGTGCACATCCTGCTTGATGGAACGCAATTGAGCGAACAGTTTAGCGAGTGTCATGCCGTTTTTCAATGCCACGGTGCCTGCGCTCTGAATGACAGGTCCATCAGCAAGAGGGTCGCTGAAGGGGATTCCCACTTCAATCATGTCGATTCCGCGCCTTTCGAGCGTCTGAATGACATCGGCTGTGCCATCAAGCGTGGGACATCCGGCACAGAAATAGAGCGACAACAACTTGCGCCCTGTTTCCTGCTGCTCAGCAAACAGTTGGTTAATCTTATTTTTAGTTTGCATAAATCTACTATTTATTTTTACATTTTCTGCACGCTTCTCTTTCGAAAAGCAGTGCGAATCCTCATGAAAGAGGAACTATATGCTCATGCCCTGACGGCACTGATAAAGGCCTTCAGTTGGTCTACATCCTTCACTGCGGGAGAAATCTCGAAGCAACTGTTTAAGTCTATGCCGGCAAACATAGGATGACGGAACGCCTTGACGCGCTCCACGTCGTCGGGACCTATGCCGCCACTGAGAAGGAACGGGATATGGCCGTCGTAGGATTGGAGAATGTTCCAGTCGAACTGCGCTCCGCTACCTCCAAAAGTGTCGCATTGGGTGTCAAAAAGGAACATATCCACGCAATTCTCATAGTCGCGCCACTTCTGAACATCTTCTTCAGTGCGAACATTCAACGATTTGATGATCTTTAAATTACGATGAATGTCCGGATCGATTGTGCGACGAAGATTGTCAATCATAACGGGCGACTCATCTCCATGTAGTTGCACATAGTCGAGACGGTAGTTATACACACGGGTTACGATGTTTTGCGGCATGTCATCCACGAACACGCCAACCCTGCTCGGTGCATAACGTGGAGCGGTTCCTGTGTTTGCCGCCTTGATTTGCTGCAACCTGTCTTGCGAATAGTCAGGTATGATACCGGCACGCGATGAAATCATCTGCACATATCTACTGCTCTCGGGATAGAAAATAAATCCAATCATGTCCACATCCAGTGATGCAACGGCGCGAATATTATCGGGTTCGCGCAAACCACACACCTTTATAATCATATTATCATAAATTTTTACAATAGACTTGATATAAATTCGCCCAGCGAACCACCCGGATCGGCTGCTTTCATGAAGTTCTCACCAATGAGGAACCCATTGAAGCCCGCAGCGCGCAACCGGTTTACCGTTTCTGGCGATGAGATTCCGCTTTCGCTCACCTTGCACACATCACGCGGCAAACAATCTGACAGACGGAAGGAATTAGCCACATCTGTGACGAAAGTGCCGAGGTTGCGATTGTTAATGCCGCACATGTCTGGCTCCAGTTCTACATATTCCAGTTCTTCCTCGCCGTGCATCTCCAATAACACCTCCATGCCAATGTCGTGAGCCACCTCGATGAGGTGCTTGCATTCATGTTTTTGCAGGTCGGCAGCAATGAGTAAGACGGCCGATGCGCCACAAAGGCGCGCCTGAAATACCTGGTATTCATCAATGATGAAATTCTTGTAGAGCACCGGCAGCGTGACTCCGCTTTTCCTGGCCGACACCACATAACGGTCGCTTCCACCGAAAAAGTGCTCATCGGTGAGGATGCTCAGCGCTGCAGCACCGTGCTGCTGGTAAGAAAGAGGTATCTTCGCAGCATCACCATCCTGCTTGATCCATCCCTTTGAGGGCGATTTCCGCTTGAACTCAGCAATGATTCCGCTTGACGACTGCATCAGAGCCTGACGCATGGACGGCACTTGACTGCCTTCCTGCAGCAGTTCTTCTACCCTCACTTGGAGGGTTTTCTGCGGCATCACCTCTTTCAGTCGCACCACTTCCTCACGTTTCCATGCAACTATTTCTTCTAAAACGTCTTTCATACCTAATTTATTTTGTTTTCAGACGAAAAAAACAACTATGCACAAGTAACAGAATCAACTGTTCAACTCCACGAATTTGCGGAATGTTCGCAGCGCGCTTCCACTGTCGATGCTCTCACGCGCAATCTCCACACATTCTTCAATGCTCTTCATTCCCTTCTCCAACACCTGAATTCCAAAGGCTGCATTGGCAAGCACAATGTTTTTCTGGGCAGGCAGACAGCGGTTTTCGAGCACGCTGTCGAAGATGGCCGCAGCCTCATCCTCGGTGGCACCAGCGACTAATTCCTCGGGCTTGGCAATATCGAAGCCCAAATCCGAGGGTTTGAAAATGCGCTCGTAACTGTTGGTTGTCACTTTGAAATCGCCCGTTAAAGAAATCTCGTCGTATCCGTCAATGCTGTTCACGATACCATAGTCGATGCCAATCTTCTGATAAACATTATTATAAAGGCGCATCTGGTCGAGATTGGCCACACCCAACAACTGGCATTGCGGCTGAGAAGGATTCACAATCGGGCCGAGAAGATTGAAACAGGTGGGGAACTGAAGCGCCTTGCGGATGGGACCTACAAACTTCATTGCCTTGGCAAACAACTGCGCATGCAGATAAACGATGCCGCATTCATTAATACTGCGGTTCAGTTTGTCAATGTCGTCGGTAAACTTGATACCGTGATGGGCTATCACATTAGAGGCCCCACTGGTGGAAGTGGCCGCATAGTTGCCATGTTTTGCCACCTTGTAGCCAGCACCTGCAATCACGAAACAACTGGTTGTGGAGATATTGAAGGTGTTTTTGCGGTCGCCGCCCGTACCTACCACGTCGATATAGCGGTCGCAATCCAATGCCGCATGTACCCCCGTCTCAAGGATTCCATCGCGAAAACCCAGCAGTTCGTCCACTGTGATGCCTCGCATCTGTAAGGCCGTGAGCAAAGCAGTGATCTGTTCGTTAGGAAATTCACTTCTGGTAATGCCCACCAAGATGCTTTTTGTTTCTTCACGCGATAGTTCCTCGTGATTCAACATTCTGTTAAGGATTTCTTTCATTTCCATCTTTCAAAGCGTTTTTTTATGAGTTCTACTTTTTTATTTGTACTTTAAAAAACATAACATTCATCAAAGAAAAGAGGCCTGTCGCAAGAACGGCAGGCCTCTTTGTGCTATTTTATAATTATATCCACACGGCAACGTTGCTCACGACTTGTTAAATCTTGAGTAGCGCCACCACCATGCTGTGAACATATTTACTGTCATAATCGTAACATTTTTCTGATTTTCGGTTGCAAATATACACATTTTCCACAATTTGACAAACTTTTCTTTCACTTTTTTTCTTTTTTTCCATCAGAATCATCAACATGAAGACATTACACATTATTATATATAGAACGCTTGGACGCTCTATACAAGAAATGATGAGCATGGAATTCGTGAAAGCAAAAAGGCTACGGTAAGAATCTGAGCATCAGCAGAAAGTGTATGTCAGAAAAGAAAAAGTTGAATAAAATACGGCCATGCACGTAATAAATCGCCAACTGCTGCGTTAATAGAATAGAACGTTAATAAAAGAGTGCCTATGCAGTATTTTACACAAGAAGAACCCGGGCCTTCTGAAAAGACCCTGAACCTCATCCGACAGATTGCTTACAGTTGCCGTTCCGTCAAGATGAACGGTAAGTATGAATTGTATAGTCTGAATTAAAACATGGCAACAATTGTATCTCCATCCTTGCTCGCAGCCAACTTCCTGAACCTGCACGACGACATTGAAATGATAAACAACAGCGAAGCCGACTGGCTTCACATGGACATCATGGACGGTGTGTTTGTGCCGAACATATCCTTCGGGTTCCCCGTTTTGGAGGCTGTAAGCAAGATTTGCAGGAAACCGCTCGACGTGCATTTCATGATTGTGAAACCGGAAAGGTATATCCAGCAGACGGCAAAGACAGGTGCCATGATGATGAACGTGCACTATGAGGCATGCACACACCTGCACCGCACGGTACAAGAGATTCACGATGCGGGCATGAAAGCCGGCGTTACGCTCAACCCGTCTACCCCCGTCTGCATGCTGGAAGACATCATTCAGGATGTAGACATGGTTTTGCTAATGAGCGTGAATCCTGGATTTGGCGGACAGAAATTCATTGAAAACACCATCAGCAAGGTGAAACGGCTGAAATCCATGATTGTTCAGAGCGGCAGCCATGCACTTATAGAAGTTGACGGAGGCGTACAAGCAGAAACAGCACCACGGCTTGTGGAGGCTGGCGTGGATGTGCTGGTGAGTGGCAGTTACGTGTTCAAGGCGAAAGATCCGTACCAAACCATTCGCGAACTCAAACAATTGTAGGGCAAATCAGCAGGTGCGGCAATGCGTCGCCCTGCTCTTTCCTATGCAAGGTCGAGTGCGAGATGATGCTCTCTTGCCATGCGACGCATGTTGATGAGTGCATATCGCATTCTGCCGAGCGAAGTATTGATGCTCACACCCGTGGTCTCGGCAATCTCCTTGAACGACAATTCCTGATAATAACGCATATATACCACCTCGCGCTGCGGGGCTGGCAGCAGGTTCATCATCTTTCTCACGTCGTCCATCACCTGAGTGTTCACAAAGTGATTCTCCACATTCAGGTCGAGTAAATCGGCCGACTTGATGTTCGACAAATCATTCCCCTCAGTGGGTTCCACAATATTCATGTTTTTCTGGTCGCGATACCAGTCCATAATAACATTGTGAGCAATCCGCATAAGCCAAGCCGAAAACTTGCCCGAATTGGTATATCTCCGCTGATGCAGTTTGGTGATGGCTTTCACAAACGTCTCCTGAAAGATGTCGTTGGCCATCTCCTGGTCATGAACGATGAACAGGATATAGGAGAATAACTTAGACTGAGTGCGTGATAGTAACAAATCAAACGCCCTGTTGTTTCCTTCAATATAAGCAATGGCCAACTGTTCGTCAGTCATCTGCTGCAGTTTTTCCATTTTCTGAAATTTTGTTATTGAAGTAACAATGTTCCGATAGGCAATAAAAATGATTATTTGTTATTATTTCGCTGCAAATATATGAACTTTTCTTGATTCACGCAAATTTTTTATAAAATATCTCATTTTTTCTTGCTTATTTGAAAGAATCTTGTTAATTTTGCAACGATTAAGGTTCGCTATAGACGCGATTAATAAGGGAATGGGGTGAAAATCCCCGACTGTCCCGCAGCTGTGAGTTCTATTATGCCCACAAGCAAAACAACCACTGTCAGGAATTGATGACGGGAAGGTGCTTGAGGGTGGAACAAAGTCAGAAGACCTGCCTTATGATTCATGCCTTGCTTCTCGATGTAAGGAGCCATGGCAACCCGATTGATCTTAGGAAATAGGAATGCGTCTCCCTGAATGGGGAGAATAGCATCTTTTTAACGGCATAGTTTTTTAACCGTACGTGTATTATTATATAAGTTGTTTTGTTAGAAAGAGCGGTGCGAGAAGCATCGCTCTCTTCTTTTTTCCCCTTGCCTAGACTCACTTAATCCTGTATAAAATAAAGAGGTTGATGCAGGATGCTATCAACCTCAAGGCGATTTCTTAACCGAGAAATCATAAATAAGATGTCGCAAATATAGTTCATTATATTGAAATCACCAAACAAAATAACAAAAAAATTCATTATTTAACATTTCGGCCTCCATCCTCTCTCACATTCGTGATGTAAGATGATATTCACACCTAAGATATTCATACCTAATCTATTCCATTCGTTTACAGCCCTATTTGCCGCTATAGTCCTATCATCCAAATCTTTTCATTCCCTTGTCTCATACAATAACCATTGAATTATGCTCATGTATTCAAAGACAAAGCATTTACTATGCAAACATGAAAAAGAGAACTCATTGATGATTGCACTTCTGTTGGTGACAGGATATATGCCGATTAATCCATATAGATTACAGCGGAAACGTGATAAAGTTCGTGAAAAAAAGTGGTAAAATGTAGTTTTTCAACTTGGCATATCGTTTATTCCATATTATTTTTGTAAATTTGTACCCAAATTAATCGAAAATAACAACAAATCAATAAACAAAATGAAAATCAAGTCATTAATCATTGCGTTATTGTTTCCTACCATGCTCATGGCATCTGTGTGGGACACAGAGTATAAGCAAATTGAAAGCAACATCCAGGCACCTCAGTTTGCCAACCGCGAATTTGTAATTACCAAGTATGGCGCTTCTCTGAAGGTAAACGATGCCGCCAAGAACCAGAAGGCTATTAACAAAGCCATTGATGCCTGTTCGAAGGCAGGCGGCGGTAAGGTAATCGTCCCGGAAGGCACATGGAACACGGGAGCCATTACACTGAAGAGCAACGTGAACCTTGTTATCCAGAAGGGAGCCACACTGCTTTTCGCTTTCGACCGCTCACTTTACCCCAATGTTCCCACAAGATGGGAAGGTCTCGACTGTTGGAACTACCAGCCGTTAATCTATGCATACCAGCAGAAAAACATCGGTATCACCGGAGAAGGCACCATTGACGGCAACGGAAGTGATGACACATGGTGGCTGATGAGCGGAAAAACACCGAAGAGCAGAGACATCGCCGTACCCGAAAAGCAGCAGAATCCCGGCGGACGTGCTGACCTGCTGAAATATGCCGAGGACGGTGTTGACATGGATCAGCGCGTGTTTGGTGCCGGCAAAGGTCTGCGCCCGCAACTCGTCAACCTGAACCAGTGCGAGAACATCCTCATTGAAGGTGTCACTATGCTGCGTTCTCCGTTCTGGGTGATGCATCCACTGCTGTCTAAAAACATCACCGTGAGAAACGTAAAGGTGTGGAACGAAGGTCCCAACGGTGACGGATGCGACCCTGAGTCGTGCGAGAATGTGTTGATAGAAAACTGTGTCTTCCACACGGGTGATGACTGCATCGCCATCAAAAGCGGCCGTAACGCTGACGGACGCGAGGGTGCCACAGGACGTTATGCAGGCCGACCGAGCAAGAATCTTATCATTCGCAACTGCGTAATGGAAGACGGACACGGCGGCGTGGTAATTGGCTCAGAGATTTCTGGTGGATGTCAGAATGTCTTTGTTGAGAATTGCCAGATGGATTCACCCAGTCTCGACCGTGTTCTCCGCATCAAGACGAACTCGTGTCGTGGTGGCGTGATTGAAAACATCTATTTCCGCAATGTCACAGTTGGCCAGTGTGGAGAGGCTGTACTGAAAATAAACACCGACTACGAACCCAAAGAAGTGTGCTGCCGAGGCTTCTACCCTATCGTGAGAAATGTTTACATGGAGAATGTAACATGCAAAAAGTCAAAATATGGTGTGATGATTGTTGGCTATGATGATGACAAACTGGCTTATACGGTGAACAACATCTATGTGAACAACTGCAAGTTTGATGGTGTTTACAACAAGCCCTACTATCTCAAAGGGAAGGCTCAGGACATCCACTTCGACAACCTGATGATCAACGGAAACCTCATCCTTACCGAGAAACCGTATAAACGTTATTCTGAATGGATGACGCATTCAGAGATGACACGTGTGCCCGATGTCACCTATCTCGACTTTGCCAAGAAGCCCCGCTGGAGTTATACCGTGGGTACAGAGATGGGGGCCATGCTTGATACCTACAAAGCCTATAAAGACGAATCTATCTACAATTGGCTGAAAGAGTACCCCGCCAAGATGATCGACGAAAACGGACAAGGCAAAGGTTACAAATATGAAGACTTCAACCTTGACAACGTGCGCCCCGGCAAAGTGCTGCTGGCCATGTATCAACTCAACCCCGTGGAAAAGGATCTCAAACTACTCAAGACTCTTTTCAAGCAGTTGCAGAACCAGCCGCGTACCAAAGAAGGCGTGTTTTGGCATAAGGCTATCTATGCCAACCAGGTATGGCTCGACGGAATTTTCATGGGACTTCCTTTCTATACCGAGGCTGCTCCCATGCTGCTGAAGCCTAAAAAGGTAAAGAAAACCTACGAGGACATCATCGACCAGATTGTAAAGACCGACAAGCGCACCTATGATGCAAAGACCGGACTCTGGAAACATGCATGGGACGAGACACATACCGCTTTCTGGGCAGACAAGGAAACCGGACAGTCGAAGCATACATGGGCACGTGCCATGGGATGGTACGTGATGGCAATGGTAGAAGTGCTTGACAACTTACCTGCCGACCATCCACGCCGCGGTGAAGTGATTGACGTCTTCAAACGTGCCATGACAGCACTGGTAAAGCACCAGGACAAGAAGACTGGCGTATGGTATGATGTGCTCGATGTGAAAGACAACCGCAACTACTTGGAGAGTACAGCCTCCTCGATGTATGCCTATTGTCTGTTAAAAGGAGCCCGCAAGGGGTATCTCGACGATAGTTTCCGTAAGGCTGGCATCAAGGCCTTCAATGGCATTGTCAACGAATTCATCCGCGTGAATGCAGACAAGACAATCTCACTTACCCGTTGTTGCGAAGTCAGTGGACTCGGCCCGGCCCCTGGACCATACGTGGAAAAGCCCAATTTCAAACGTGACGGCAGTTTCGAATACTACATGAGCGAACCCATCCGCGACAACGACGGAAAGGGCGTTGGTCCTTTCATCTGGGCAGCACTCGAGATGGAACAGTTGGGCTATACCACTGAAGACAAATAAGTATCATATCAATGAATAAGATAGTTTTAATGTTCGTGGCTGCAATCTGCTCCAGTTCAGCAGCCTTAGACGATGACACGCCTACCGATGCACTCAATGCGCCATTCGGATGGACTAACTGCACATCACTCACAAGTGGTGACAGTTATAAAACTACTGGTGGAAACAATGGCACAAGAACCATCACGCTGAAAAGTACAGGCTCAGACCAAAGAAGCGAGATTCAAAATGCCATCAAGCAGAACGACATTGTTATTCTTGATGGATCAAATGGCGACTTCATGGTAGCATCACCTGTTAGTTTCGGTGGATACTCTAACCGAACCGTGGTAGGTATAAACGGAGCACGCATTTGCACCAAATTCTATCTGACAGACGAGATGAAAGCGGCGCTGGATAAGGCTAATGTGAAGAGCCTGTCGTCATCGAGCGGAACGGGTGGAACACTCTCCAACGGTCAGAATGTAGACGAGAAGCGCGAACAAATGACCCGCCAGACTTTAATTGACCTTACAGGTGACACCAATGAAAGTTACAGAAATGCTGGTATTTTCAAAATCAGCGGTGGCAGCAATATCATCATCCGCAATCTGAAATTTGTAGGTCCCGGTCCATGTGATGTTGGCGGACAGGACCTGATAACCTGCACGGGAACCACCCATCTGTGGGTGGATCATTGCGAATTCACAGACGGACAGGATGGAAATTTCGACATTACCCAAAGTGCCGATTTCGTAACCGTCTCATGGTGTACTTTCGCCTACACCGAGCGTGCATACGACCATATGAACACCAATCTGGTAGGTAGCAGCGACAGCGAAGACAAAAATAAGTTGAACGTTACCTTTGCCTTCAACATCTGGGATGCTGGATGTAACCAGCGTATGCCGATGGCACGTGCGGGAAACATCCATCTGCTCAACAATTATTATAACTGCCCAGGAGCGTCCGCCACGGTGAATCCCCGTAAGAACAGCGAATTCCTCATCGAAGGAAACTATTTTGAAACAGGTGTAACCAAGGTGTTCTCACAAAGTGGTGCCATCGCATACCAGTTCAAAGACAATACTTACAAGAGCGCTTCTCAGCCAAGTGGAAACGGCACTGTAACCATGCCCTACGCATATACAGCCATTCCTTCCGCTGATGTGCCAGCCCGGCTCACTTCAGCCACTGGTGCAGGAGCCACGCTTACAGACCCACTGGCTATCGGAACTACAGGAATCGAATCTCCGACAGCATCCGTCCTGAATAAAAATGGCAACATCTACAACCTGTCAGGACTGCAAGTGGACAGCAATTATCGTGGCATTGTCATCAAAGACGGCCATAAACACATTCAGAAATAAGAATTATGAAAAAAATAGTTATACTGTGCTTGTCTGCTTTTCTTTCCTATACAGCAGCCATTGCACAAGACCAGGTGCCCGCATTCCCCGGTGCTGAAGGCCATGGGCGGTATGTAACAGGTGGACGTGGAGGAAAAGTGATTCACGTAACCAACCTCAACGACAGCGGGACAGGTTCACTGCGCGCAGCAGTGAGCGGAAACGCGAAAAAGATTATTGTGTTCGACGTGGGTGGAATTATCGAATTGAAATCTGAACTCGTCTTTGGTGACAACACAACCATTGCCGGGCAAACCGCTCCTAACCCAGGTATCACCCTCAGGTATTATACAGTCCGTCCTGGAGGTAACAACATCGTCCGCTTTATCCGCATAAGGAGAGGTGAAGAAAAAGATGTAAACGATGGTGCAGATGCCACTTGGCAGCGAGGAAAAAGCGACATGGTACTTGATCATTGCTCTTTCTCGTGGAGCATCGATGAAATTGCCTCGTTCTACGACAACCGCGATTTCACCATGCAGTGGTGCACTGTTGGCGAAGCACTTGCTAATCCCGGACACGGTAAAGGAGAGCATAGTTACGGCGGTATATGGGGCGGAAAAAACGCTTCGTTCCACCACAACTTCCTCGCACACATGCAGAACCGCGTACCACGTTTCTGTGGAGCACGTTACGGAGATGAATATGCAAAATACGACAAGACCAAGTATGTTAACCCCATACAGGCCGAAATCGTTGACTTCCGCAACTGCGTGATGTACAACTGGGGTAACGGTAACGGATGCTATGGAGGTACTGGCGGTGGGCAAATCAACATCGTAAATAACTACTACAAAGCTGGACCTGCCACGGTAAACAAGACCCGCGTAACACAGGTTTCAGTTGCCACATCCTCAAATGCTGAAGGCTCTCCATATTTGGGATATACCAGTAGGTACTACATCAACGGCAACTATGTTACCGCTGCCGGTAGCAATGCGGAGAACTACGACTGGAAAGGTGTAAAATACGACAGTGGTACCTATGAAATAGACGGTGAATATTGCTGCGCAGACGAGAAGCATCTGTATGGAGACAACGTGACTTATTATAAGAATGCCAACGGTATCGACTGTGTGCGCATCAAGATGGAGAGCCCCGTTTCGCAGGGAGAGGTGACTACACACACCGCACAAAATGCCTACGAGAAAGTACTTTCACATGCCGGAGCATCACTCTATCGTGATCAAGTGGATGCCAGATATATGGAAGAAACCCAAAACGGCACTGCAACTTACACTGGATCTCAGGAAAACGTTGCCCACCGACCGGGTATTATTGACTTCGTGAAAGACCAAGGCCAATACATATTGACAGAAGGCGGACGCCCAGAAGGATTCGATAGCGACAACGACGGTATGCCTGATGTATGGGAAACTGCTAACGGTTTGAATCCAAACGATCCATCAGATGCTAACCTGTATACCATTGATAACGAAAAGAAATGGTATAGCAACTTGGAGGTTTATCTCAATAGTCTGGTGGAGGACATCATGAAAGCCGGCAACAGCGATGCCCTTTCAGGTGTTGACGAGTACTATCCGACGTGCAATAAAGTAGACCTTCCTTCAACAGGAGGTGATAATGGGAACACCAATCCTGACCCAGATCAAACGACAGCAGCCACGGTGACATGGGCATTCAACAGCGGAAGAGAAGGACAAGCCGCGGAGTATTCCACTAATGCCACGGCCTGCCTTGAAGCCGACAAGGTGACTCTTGGCAGCAGTCTCTCTTACAATGGCACACAGGGGTTAGATGGTGTAACAGAGACAAAAATCAGAGCCACAGTTCCCAATGAGAGCAGTGCTACAGATGATAATGCCGTTACGTTCACATTCTCCACAAAGAGCGGTTATAAGTTTCAGGCCACAAAGGTTTCATTCATAGCAACCAGATTGGGTACTGACGGTGGAAAACTGGATGCTTATTGGAAGGATGCAGGCGGAAATAATACATTAACCACTGGCCAAACCCCGAACAGGAACAATGATGCAAATCAGAAATACACTACCTACACATTCACCCAGTTCAATTCTACGGCAACCGAAGGGGAGTGTTCTCTTATCATCAACATCTACGCATTGGGACAAGTGAAAGACGATGGCACACAGAATCTGAAAGATTATGGTTTGGGTAACATCTCTGTAAGCGGTACATTAACACAGGAGTCTTCTGGCATCAGACAGACAGACGGCGACATCACGCTTACGCGTACCTATTATAATATAAGGGGACAGAGGCTTTCTGCTCCCGAAAAGGGTGTTAACATCGTAGTAGAAAAGAAGACAGACGGCACAACAAGAACAAGGAAAAGGGTGGTCAGATAAAACAAAACACATCATAGTTATTAAGGCATAGGTTCTTTTTACCTATGCCTTAATTATTTACAAATTATTTACAAAACAAAATTATAACCATTTTTTAATCTTTATATTTCTGTAATTCCATATTTTTCAGTAACTTTGCCCCAAAGATTCAATTTCAATAACTTATTAAACATTATCATTATGAGAAAACTTTTACGCTTTTCTTTAGTATGCGCACTCGCCATGGTGTGCGGCAACATGTTTGCTGATGACGTTATCTGGTCTGAAAACTGGGATAATTGGGATGCTAAAAAGAATCCTGCCACTGTCAACAGCAACTACACATTCGAAGGAACAGTATTAAATGAAGACGGAACAGTCAAAAGCGGCACCAAGATTTACGAAGAGAAACTCGCTGGTGGTGAAGCACCCGAGTTGTTGATTGCCAAAAACGGCGGCTCTTTCACTGCCAAGATCGACATGAAGGGAGTGAGTGGAAACCTCACTTTACAGTTCAAGTGCAACAAGAACAACCTTACTGTAACAGCCGAAGGTGCTACACTGGGAGATGTAACAGCATCTGGAAACGATTACACTTATCCTGTAACCGTGGCATCTGGTACATCCACAATCAGCATTACATTTAAAATGTCTGCAAACGCAAATGCACGTTTCGACAATGCAAAATTATTCAGCGGAACAGCAAAGAAGCCGGCTGGTCTGTCTTGGGGAACAGCATCGAGGTCTGCAACTATTGGTGGTGAAAACACATTCCCCACTCTCACAAACAGTAACAACCTGTCTGTAACCTACAGCAGTTCCGATCCAAGCGTAGCAACAATCAATTCTAATGGAGAAATCACTCTCATCGCTGCTGGTAAAACCACTATTACTGCTTCGTTTGCAGGCAACAGCGAGTATGAGGCAGGTGAGGTTTCTTATGAACTCACAGTGAAAGAAGGTTCTACAACGCCTGTTGATCCAAGCACAGAAATCAGCGTGGCTGCTGCTCTTGAAAAGATCAATGCACTCGGAACATCAGCAACAGCATACGTAGACAACAAGGCTGTGTTCCAGGTGAAGGGCTATGTTGTAGGAACTCCCGACTGGCAGCGCAAAAGCGATAATTCCCTTTATGGCAACGTTGAATTCAAGATTGCAGATGATAAAGGTGGAACAAACCTTCTTACCGTTTACCACTGCAACAACCTTAACAACGAGAAATACACAGAAGAAACCATCAACAACTTTAAGGAAGGTGACTTGGTTGTGGTAGAAGGTGTACTTCAGATGTATGTAAAGAACGGAGAAGGTACTCCCGAAATTAGTACCTGCCATTTAGTTTCCATCAACGGCTCAACAGATAGTGGTAATGTTACTCCCGGTCCGGATCCTTCTGGAGACACAGAAATCAACGTGACCACTGCTCTTGAAAAGATTAATTCACTTGGTACATCTGAAACTGCATACGTAGACAACAAGGCTGTTTTCCAGGTGAAAGGCTATGTTGTAGGAACTCCCGACTGGCAGCGCAAAAGCGATAATTCCCTTTATGGCAACGTTGAGTTCAAGATTGCAGATGAAAAAGGTGGAAGCAACGTGCTTACCGTATATCACTGCAAAAACTTTAACAACGAGAATTACACCGAAGAAACCATCAACAACTTTAAGGAAGGTGACTTGGTAGTGGTAGAAGGTGTACTTCAAATATATGTAAAAGGAGACAACGCAACTCCTGAAATTAATTACTGCCATTTGGTTTCCATCAACGGAACTACAGGCATCAGCAATGCAACCGTTGAGAAGACGAACAATGCACCTGCCTATAATGTGGCAGGCCAGAGAGTAGGTGCTTCCTACAAAGGCATTGTTATCATCAACGGCAAGAAGGTAATCAAGAAATAAACCCTTAGGATTTGCGGCCAGTCAATGGCCATAAATCTATTGTCGAAGCATCCGTTTCTATTCCATTCTTGAAGGAAACGGATGCTTTATTTTTCAAATATCAGATGGCATATTTATTCGTTGTTCATTCTTTTTTCGTTCTGCTTAATTCGAAATTGATAGCATTTGATACTTTCTGATATAAAAAAAGATACAATCATCCGTTGTTCCGCGCGTTTTTTTTCGTATCTTTGCAACGGCATAACAACCGAAAACAATTGAATTACTAATCAATCAAAAAAAGATATCAACATGACAAAACAACTACTAAGAATTGGCATGCTATGCGTGCTTATGTTTGTGGCCATGCTTTCACAGGCACAGACCGGTTTCAACACCATTCTAGTGGACCTAACTGGCAATCTTGTCAATACTGACGAGAAGACCGAAGGTACACAATTGTCATTTGGCGTGGCCGTTGCTACAGATGGCACACAGACACGCGTGTCGGCCGATGACACATCTGCCAGCATCGTGCTCACAGGTATTTGGCACGACGCTCAGCATGGATGGAACAAGGCCAAGGCCAAAGTGAAAGTCAACGGACCAGTAAAAATCGGTTTTGGCAACTGCTCCTACGGCAAGCACATTGTAAATGTGAATGACGAAAACGGCAACACGCTCCTTTCTGGAGATACGGAAGCCGTATGTTGGGACAAGAAAACGCCGACTGAGAAAGTAACCTATCTGGTTTACAAGGGCGAAGCCGCCACGCTGGAATTAGTGGGAGCCGAATACACTCCATATTTTTCCGTTGAGGCAGTCGACCCTTCCACACTCGGCAGCGATGCTGTTATTCAGTTTGACATTACAAACGCCGGTGCTGAAGGCACTGCTCCTGCCGACATAAAGGCAGAAGTGGGCAGTGACATCACCGTTCCGCTGAACAAAACACTCTATAAGGAAGGGGCAACGCTCACGGCATGGAGTGACGGAACCAACTCCTATCAGGTGGGCGACATGATGAAAATGCCAGAAAACGGTGCCATCCTGACTCCTGTTTTCACCACAAACACCGCCAATCTGAACGACAGGACAGAGAGCGTGCAACTCTCTTGGAAACTCGGAGAGGGCAACGGAGCCCCTACCCTCACACGGCAAGGTGCATCAAATGCCACCGGAATCATCGTGACGCAGGCCATCGTCAACGGACAGAGCATAGATGTGAAACTCAGCATTGATGCTTCCAATGGTAAATTTAGTAATGCAGGCCGCGGTGATAAATGGGCACAGGTCAACGGAGGAACCGTTTTCACAGTACCATCATGCAAAGGAGCCACCGTTACACTTGATGCCTACAACACCATTTCTACCACAACCATCGACGGACAGACCGACTACGCCAACGGAACGAGCGTTTCCTACACCGTTGCAGGCAGTGCTCAGACCATAGAAATTGTGATTGGCGACGGCAGTTACTACAGCGACGTAACGGTAACCTTGCCCGTTGCAGCGCAAAGCGGCGGTAAAGTGTTCGATCAAGTAGCAGGCGCCATCACATGGAAGGTTGGCAATGAAGCCTCTGGCACAGTTTCGCCAGCACTCGACGGTGCTTTTTCCAACACATCCGTCAGCACTGGCAGCGAGATGACTATCTCCGAAGCCACCTATTTTGACTCAAAAATGATGAAATACCGCCCTGCCACCAACAATGCAGGCAATGTGGAAGGTGTCATGATTGAGTATCGCGTGAAGCCATCAGCAGGTCTTACGTTCAAACCGACTAAAGTTACATACAAGGCTGTCAAGGTTGGTACCGACGGAGCCACCTATTCATGGAGTTATGTCACTGGTAACGGTGAGAGCGCCATTACCCAAGTGGATGCTGCAACCACGATTCGTAACAACGCTACCGACACCACGACAGTAGCATTAAGCCACGAACTGGTAATAACTGCCAATCCCACAGATGTCTTTGCCATACGTTTCTACATCTCAAACACGGCTAACAACAAGGACATCTGCATCGGCGACGTGGCAATTCATGGCATTGTGAACGGAACAGCACAAGCAGTTACGAAGTATACACTCAGCACTTCTGCATCGCCAGCAGAGGCAGGAACGGCCACGGCCTATCCCAACGGAAGTGAATTTGATGAAGGAACCGACATCACTCTCACTGCAACCGAGCATTTCGGCTACCAATTCGTGAACTGGACCGATGCCAACGGACAGGAAATATCCAAGGATGCCAAGTTCACCTATACTCTTACCGGCAATGCAGAGTTAACAGCCAACTTCAAGCAGGTGAACACTTACGAACTGGCGCTCACGGTTGAAGGCGGTGCCAATGCATACATGGTGAAACTCACACCAGAACCCACCATCGTCAACGGCAAGAACATGTATGAGGAAGGCACACAAGTTACGCTCACGGCCAGCAACAACACCATCCTCACATTCACCAACTGGAGCGACGGAAGCACATCATCGGAAAACAAAGTGACGATGAACAGCGACCAAAACGTGACAGTCACCTATTCTGCCATTGACTATATCGTGGGATGGGACTTCTATAATGCAGGCAACAACGGACGTCCAGCCGACTTCGCCTCGGCCCCCGAGAACACCAGCACCACACTGATTCTCCGCAATGAAAGTGGAAACACGCATGCTTGGCTCGATAAATCGACCGTCGGTGGCGGTGGTTACGAGAATTTTGCCGGTGCTGCCGTAAACTGGAAGAACTTAGGCGAATACTATTATCAGACAAAAGTGAACGCACTGAACTACACCAACATCAAGGTGAAGTCGCAGATGCTTTACAATTACAATGCCTATACCAAGCAGATTCTGGAATATTCGCTCGACAATGAGAACTGGAAAGAGGTGACAAACGTGACCATGACAGCCACGAAAACCATCTACGATGTGGATGGACAACTGCCCGAAGAGGCCAACCACGCCGAATCGCTATACATCAGATGGCGCCCCGACCTGAGCAGTGCTGTGAACGGAACGGAAGGAAACGACGGAACAACCATCAGCAACATCTATATCCTGGGCAATGCCGACATCTATAACGACGGCAAAGCACCGGTTCTGCTTTCTGCCATCCCTGATAACCAGAGCACAGGGGCATCGGCAACAGGTAAAATCGTACTGAATTTCGACGAGAGAATCAAACTGACCGAAACGGCCAAGGCCACACTCAACAACGAAGAACTGACAATGACCGTTAGCGGAAAGACGCTCACTGCCGCCTATAAGTCGCTGGATTACGCCACTTCCTACCAGTTCAAACTGGCAGGTGGCTCGGTAGCCGACATGGCAGATAATGCGCTCACCGACGATATCGTGATTTCGTTCACCACCATGGAGCGTCCAACTGTGACAAAAGGCATCTACGACCGTGAAGTAACGACCGTTCAGGAACTCAAAGACGCGCTGCAGGCCGCCAGCGGTTCATCGCGCTTCCGCATTTTCGTACACAACGGCAGATACGACCTGGGCAATGCCTGCCTCACCAACGTGAAGGGAAACATCTCACTCATTGGTGAAAGCATGGACAATACTATCATCGTGAACAAGGCCGAACAGGAGAGCATCAATGCAACAGCCACCCTGCTCATCTCAGGCAACAACGTCTACCTGCAGGATATCACGCTCAAAAACGAGTATCCTTATGCAAATACCACCGGACGCGCCGTCTGTCTGCATGACAAGGGCAACAAGACCATTAGCAAGCGAGTGAAACTGCTGTCATACCAAGACACCTATTACAGCAACAATTCCAACGGACGATTCTACTGGGAAGACTCCGAACTGCACGGAGTCGTTGACTTCCTCTGTGGTGGAGGCGACGTTTACTACAACCGATGCAACATCGTGGTGGAGACACGTGGCGGAGATGTGATTGCCGCTCCTAACGGGCAACTCAAATATGGCTATGTCTTCCTCGACTGTGAAATCAACGGCGAAGATGCCGAAAACGGCAAGTTCTACCTCGGACGCCCATGGGGTGGAGGCTGTCGCGCACAGTATATCAACACGCGGATGAACATTCTGCCCTATGGAACAGGCTGGACAGAGATGAGCGGTCATGCTCCTTCCGTGTTCGCAGAATACAACAGCACCGACAAAAACGGCAATACTATCGACCTTTCAAACCGAAAACTCACCTTCGAAGGCGGTTCTCAGGCAAGCGCAGTGCTCTCCGAAGAGCAGGTTGCTGAACTTTCCATCGCCAATGTCATGGGTGGAAACGACGGTTGGAACCCGCAACTGGCCACCGAACAGGCTCCAACGCCTGCCAATGTCACGCTTTCGGGCAACAATTTGTCATGGACTGGCAGCGATTATGTGCTGTGCTGGGCTGTTTGCAAGGACGGCAAAGTCGTTGCATTCACCACTGCACCCGAGTTTACCGTAGATGACACGTCGGCATCCTACTCTGTTCGTGCAGCCAACGAGATGGGCGGTCTGGGCGAAGAGGCTGTTGCCAATGGCGAAACAAGCATCAACGAAGTATCTAACACGGAGGACATCGCGTCAACGCGATACTTTAACACGGCCGGCATGGAAGTGGGAAGCAACGCTAAAGGCGTGATTCTGAAAGTGATAAAGATGAAAGACGGAAGAACCGTCACAACGAAAATTGTGAAATAGTTCACTTCCGTCACCCCGTCAACAACTACAGACTGTGTCATAATCATCATTATTATGGCACAGTCTGTTGCATATCTGACATTTTTTTTATAATTTTGCAAAAGAAATCCGCTAACAGGATTCCTTGAAAACATCACTCACCAATTTATCAGAATCATGAAAAGAATACTCATCGCATGCTTATTCTGTGGCACCATGGCAGCCCATGCACAGATGCTCCCCTATCAGAACCCGAACCTCTCAGCCGAAGAGCGCGCTGCCGACCTGTGCTCACGACTCACCTTGGAAGAGAAGGCATCGCTCATGATGGACCGTTCACCGGCCATTCCACGCTTGGGAATACCGCAGTTTGAATGGTGGAACGAGGCTTTGCACGGCGTAGGACGCAATGGATTTGCCACTGTTTTCCCCATCACAATGGGCATGGCGGCATCGTTCAACGACGCTTTGGTGCACCGGGTGTTCACTGCCGTAAGCGACGAAGCCCGCGCCAAGAACATGGAGGCCAAGCGAAACGGTGAGATGAACCGCTATCGCGGCTTGTCGTTTTGGACCCCGAACATCAACATCTTCCGCGATCCGCGATGGGGACGCGGACAGGAAACCTATGGAGAAGACCCGTATCTCACCTCCCAGATGGGACTTGCCGTGGTACGCGGACTGCAAGGCTACAGTTATGAAGGCCAAAAGCCCAACACCAAATATGCCAAACTCTTTGCATGCGCCAAGCATTTTGCCGTGCATAGCGGCCCTGAATGGAACCGTCACCAGTTCAATTTGGAGAAACTGCCTGAACGCGACCTGTGGGAAACCAATCTCCCCGCTTTCAAGGCACTGGTTCAGCAAGGCAACGTGAAAGAGATTATGTGTGCCTATCAGCGCATCGACGGTGAGCCCTGCTGCGGTAACACACGCTATCTGCAGCAGATTCTGCGCAACGAATGGGGCTTCAAAGGACTGGTCACCAGCGACTGCGGTGCTATCAGCGACTTCTGGAAACCAGGCTATCATGGCTTCTCCCCAACCCGTGCAGATGCTGCTGCGCGCGGTGTGGTGACAGGTACCGACGTGGAATGTGGCAGCGACTACAAGTCGATACCCGATGCCGTGAAGGCCGGGAAGTTGACCGAAGCACAGATTGACGTTAGTTTAAAGCGCCTGCTGCAGGCCCGTTTCGAGATTGGCGACTTTGATCCCGACGAGTCAGTAGAGTGGACCCGCACACCGATGAGTGTGGTTGCCAGTCCCGAACACAAGCAACTGGCACTCGACATTGCCCATGAGTCCATCGTCTTGCTGCAAAACCGCAACCAGATACTGCCGCTGAACACAAACCAGAAGATTGTGGTGATGGGGCCGAATGCTAATGACTCCACCATGCTCTGGGGTAATTACTGCGGAACTCCCACCTCTTCGGTCACCATTCTGAAGGGCATTCAAGAAAAATGCAAGAATGTGCGCTATATCCAGGGATGCGGTCTCACCCGGAATGAAGTGTCGGAAAGTTTGTTCAACCAACTGAAAACGCCCGACGGAAAGAGAGGTGTGCGTGCCACATACTGGAACAATGAGAAGTCGGAAGGCAGTCCTGTTGCCATTGTCAACAACACGTCGCGCATTCAACTCGACAACGGCGGCAACACGGCATTCACAGCCGGCGTTAATCTGGAGCATTTTTCCGGAAAGTATGAAGCCGTGTTCACACCTGCCGAAGATGCAGATATCATCCTGAATGTGTCTGGCGAAGACTATCTGAACGTGGTATTCGATGGTGACACACTGTTCAATAAGTGGAACGGACATGGTGTTGTGTACAAGGATTTCCAGCAACATGTAAGGGCAGGTAAGCAATATGCCATTCAGATTGACTATATTCAGCAGATGGGACTCGCTCTTTTCGGCTTCGATATCACCAAGAAGATTGCCACCACTCGCAAAGAAGTAATCAACGAGGTGGGCGATGCCGATGTCGTAGTGTTCGTTGGCGGCATCTCTCCACGTCTTGAAGGAGAGGAGATGAAGGTGAACGAAGAAGGTTTCAAGGGTGGAGACCGACTGAGCATAGAACTCCCGCAAGTGCAGCGCGACATGATTGCCGACCTGAAACGTGCCGGCAAACGCGTGGTTTACGTGAACTGCTCGGGCAGCGCTATCGGTATGGTGAGCGAAAGCCAGTATGCCGATGCCATCTTACAGGCATGGTATGGCGGCGAAAAAGGCGGTGAGGCCGTGGCTGACGTGCTCTTCGGCAACTATAACCCTGGTGGGAAACTGCCAGTTACATTCTATGAGAGCGCCGATCAACTGCCTGACTATGAGGATTATCGAATGGACAACCGCACCTACCGCTATTTCCGGGGACACGCCATGTATCCGTTTGGCTACGGACTGAGTTATACCACATTCCAAATGGGCAGACCCGCCTATCGCAACGGTAAGGTTTCCGTGAGCATCAAGAACACGGGTAAGCGCGATGGCAGCGAAGTGGTTCAGGTATATATCCGTAATCCGAAAGACATCAATGGTCCGATCAAGTCCTTGCGAGGCTATCAGCGCGTTCAGTTGAAAGCCGGTGAGACGAAGACGGTCACCATTCCCATGCCGAAAAGCAGTTTCGAGTTGTGGGATACCACAAGCAATACCATGCGAGTGGTGCCTGGAGAGTATGAGATTTTTGTTGGAACATCCTCGCTCGACAAGGACTTGCAACAGACAAAGGCAGTGATTCAGTAAGTAAACACCCTTGCTTCGACAGCATACCACAGGTGTAGAGAAATTCAAGCAGCATTTCCCTACACCTGTTTTTTGTATCTACTCTATGAAAACTGAGTCTGAAAACCGAATTGGATTTAGAAAGACAAGTGGGGAAATGCCATGCACTTCCCCACTCCATGATATTGTCTGTAGCCAGACGATTACCAAGAGGACCCATTAATATGCCTCTTGGAAATCAACTCTTGGCAGGTGCTTTCTTGGCAGCAGGCTTCTTTTCTGCCGGTGCCTTCTTCACATTGGCGCTCTTGGCTGACTTTTTTGGAGCGTCCTTAGCCTTGTCAATCTTGGCCTTCAGTTTGTCTTCCTCAGCCTGCATCTTGGCAACCTTGGCCTGCAGACGTGTGATCTCCTTATCCTTCATCGAAATCTCGTCGCCCTGGTTCTTAATGGTGGTAAGCAGAGCATTGAGTTCCTCATTGTCGATTTCATCGGGATAGAGACTGTTCACACGGCTCATGAAGTCGCCCAAGATATTCATATAGTTGGTGAAAGCGTCAAACGGACTGGCATAGATACCGCGGTCGAGTCCCACGTTGCTGGGCTTGGTGGTCATGAAACGGAAGTTGTTGCTGGCCTGCAGATAATCCCAGTCTTGATTGATGCGCGGATCGTTGGCTATGCGCACACGGTCGGCCACGCTGTAGAGTTTGTTGAAAGCCTCGCGCTGCATGGCATTTCCCAGCCAGCAACTCACATCGCGCTCTTCATCCACCCACGAAAGCGTGTCGGGAACATCAAGATTGCCCACGCTCTTCATCTTTGCACAGATTTCAGAAGGTGTAGAGAATGTGATTCCCTTTTGTTTTGCGCATGCGGGAAGTGCTTTGATGAACTCCAGAATGTTGCTGCTGAGCGGCTGTGCGATGCCTAATGCAGAGAGTTCCATAAAGATGTTAATCACCTGCTCCTCTTCGGGGAAGTTGGCAATGCGGTTGATATACGTGTCGGCAAAGAGAGGATAGCCGTCCCACTCACTGTCATTGAAACGCAAAGAGATGTCGTCAGAGAGTTCCACGTCGCGGAGCAACAGTTTGAGATTAGGTGCGAGCGCGCAATTATATACATAATGAGGACTCTTCCAGCCCAATACGTGCTTGGCACCCTCTGTCAGCATGCCCTTGAAGCCCATGGCAGCGGCCTGATGACCGATATCGTCGCTGTAGATAAGCGAAGAATTGCGCAGGATGGTTGGCTCTTTTCCAAAATACTCCTTGATTTTCACCATCTGCTTGCGCACGTCTTCAGCAAAGCATTCCTCATTAGCAAGAGCCGAAAGACCATGGCTGAACGGCTCTGCGAGGAATTCCACGCAGCCCGTTTCGTTCAGTTCCTGCAGTTTTGCCAGCACCTGCGGGGCGTGCATTTCCAACTGCTCGATGCCAACACCAGAGAGACTGAATGCCAGTTTGAATGCTTTTCCATTCTCAGCAATCATCTGCTGGAAAGCGTTGAGTGCCGGCATGTACGACCTCTCAGCGATGTCGCTGATGCTACGCTCATTCTCGTAGTCATCATAATAGTAATGGTCGGTACCGATATCGAAGAAACGGTAGCGTTTGAGATGGATGATCTGATGTATCTCAAAATATAAACATATTGTTTTCATAACTATTCTTTTTCTATTATCTATTATCTGTTCTCAATTATCAATTGTCAATTACCAATTCTGGCTGCTATTTCCATCCGAGAGTCCTCATGTAGAGTTCTCTGATCCAGGTACCCACTTTCACCCAGGTAATCTGATCCACTTCGCGTTTGCCTTCTTCTTGCAGATACTTGAAGAGGCTCTCGTTGTTGCAGATGGAATACATGGCATCGGCCAGTGCGTGAATATCCCAATAGTCAACCTTGAT
>DGWC01000094.1 GCA_002395135.1 Prevotella sp. UBA4268
ATCTATCCTTCGCCCATCTTCGGGCCCGTCCATAGCCGCCGTCTCGGCGTCAGTCTCGGCATCAATCTCCTTCCTGCCGACGGAAAGGTCTGCACCTTCGACTGCATCTATTGCGAATGCGGTTTCAATGCCGACCACCGTCCCAAGCAGAAGATGCCTACACGGGAAGAAGTGGCCGCTGCACTCGAAGCCAAGCTGAAGGACATGAAAGCTAATGGCCCTCATCCCGACGTGCTCACCTTCGCCGGCAACGGCGAACCCACGGCCAATCCCCATTTCCCCGAAATCATAGAAGATACTATCCGGCTGCGCAACGAGTATTTCCCTGATGCCAAGATCAGCGTGCTCTCCAACGCCACCCTCATCCACCGTCCCAAAATCCATGATGCCTTGATGAAGGTTGAAAACAACATCCAGAAGCTCGACACCATTGACCCCCTATATATTAATAAGGTAGATCGCCCCGAAGGCGAATGGTATCAGGTAGATCAAGTCATCGAAGGACTCAAGCGCTTCCATGGTCACGTCATCATCCAGACCATGTTCCTCAAAGGCAACCTTCCCCCTACGGGGGGGACCGAGGGGGGCTCCTACGACAACACCGGCGAAGAATACGTCGCCCCATGGCTCGAAGCCGTGAAAGCCATTGCTCCCCAGCAGGTTATGATCTACACCATCGACCGCGAGACGCCCATGAAAGGCCTGCAGAAAGCCACCCACGAAGAACTCGATAGCATCCGCGACCGAGTCCTTGCCCTTGGCATCCCCTGCACCGCCAGTTACTAAGTTAACAAATCGTAAAAATTCGCATTATTGCCTTTTTTGTGTGCAATAAGTCATTTCTTGTTCTAAAATTTTACGAAATCGTTTGCGAAATTTAAAATAATTACATAACTTTGCTGCCGATTATGATCAATCGGCACGTATAGCCTATCAAGTAACAACCTAATTGACAAAATAGATGGAAAAACTATTACGCATGGCCTTCATGGCCCTTTCTTTGTTGGTATGTAGCGGAGCATGGGCAGCAACAAACGTAGAGTTTGACGTTACCTCAACCGATGCCAGTGCCTACACACAATTCTGTGGCCAGACATGCAACGTTACCCTGAAAAACAAAACATTCACAGCCTACGAATGGGACGGGGCAATCTTCCCGTTCACAGCTTCGCAAGAAGTACTGAACGCCACCTTTGGCGAAGGCAAATGGGACTTGCAAGAATTCGATTCCTACGATGGCACCACCATCAAGATGAAAGCAGCCACATCCATCGTTGCCGGCCATCCATACGCCATCCGCGTAAAGCAAACGGTTGAAAATCCGACTTTTGGCGGCGTGACTTTCGCCTCCAGCATTTCAACAGACTTCATCAAAGTTTCACTTAGCAACGACTTACAATTCTGGGGAACGCTATTTAAACTGGATTGGTATAGAATCGTAAACGGACAAGGCGAACCTGTCACTGCTTTTTCATTCAAAAGCGATGGAACAGGGTTTGGCAACTGGCGCAACTGGGGAACATTCAGGGCGCAAGACAAAAACGGAGATAGTGATGATGGATATCATGGCACATTTGCATGGTTCTATCATCCGACTCTCGGCAAGACCACTCCATCCCTTTCCCTTGACGTAGTGAGTTCAGGCGGAGAAAGCGGAGGCGGTGGCGATGAACCTGCTCCCACTTCATTGGCAGGAAAAATAGCAGCACGTGCCCAAATAACCGATGTACCTACCATCTACATCGACCTGCCAGGTATTGGCAATCAGGCATTGAACGATTATCTATACAAGATTCGAGGCAATGACTCTAAAGCCGAAGAAGCGCCTTACCGCCCTGCCAAGATTCAAGTCGTGGCTACATCCGACACGTCAAGTCCCCACTATCTTGAGTCGTTTACCGAAGATGCCATCGATGCAAACGGAAACACCAATCTGGAAATCAAAGTCAGAGGTAACTCCACTGCTGATGCAGAGAAACGACCCTACCGCCTGAAATTTGCCAACAAGAAGAGTTCTACCGACGGCAAGGCACATAAGCACGACCTCCTTGGCTACGGCTATTCCAAACGCAACTGGGTGCTGCTGGCCAACGTGAACGACAAATCCCTGCTCCGCAATGCGCTGACCTATCATATTGGTAAGGCAGTGGGCATGCCCTTCTGTCCCGGCTACAAATTCGTTGATCTCGTCATCAACAACGAATACCGTGGCACCTATCAGGTTTCCGACCATTGTGAAGTGGATGCCAATCGCATTAACATTAACGAAGATACCGGATGGTACGTTGAGTTCCAAGGCCGAAACGACATGTGCGACTATCCAATGTGCTTTGCTGAAGGCGGCATGATGATGAACATCAACAATCCTGAGCCTGCCGACGACACTGACGCCGAACAACGTGCAACTCTAATAAACCCAATAAAAGACTGGTTCCTCAACGGTTGGAAGAAAGCTTTCGGCTCCGGTTTTACTAACCCAGAAACGGGTTGGCGCGCCTATAACGACGAGGAAACATTGATAAAATTTTGGATAGCTACCGAACTCACGGGAGACTATGACGGATTAATGAGCGTAAAGGCCTACCGTGAAGCCGACGGCAAACTCTGCTGGGGTCCACTGTGGGATAAGGATTTGGCGTTCGGAAACTGGCAGTCGATGGGCGATCCTGATGGAATGTTGGTAGCCAATCTGAAACAGGCTTCGTGCGTACAAAGCTATTTCGAGAACCTTACGAAAGACCCGGATTTCATGGATCGCGCAAAGGTGGTCATGGATAATCTCGTCAGCGGAGGAATCAAGGCAAATCTGCTCGCAAAAATCGACGAAATGGCCGATGCAGTAAGGGAAACTCAAAAACTAAACTTGGAAAGATGGGGCAACACGCCACAAGGAGCCTTCGGATATGTTGGCGGACTTGCCGACTATCAGGCATACGTTGACCAGTTGAAAAACTGGCTGAGTGCCCGCATCGACTATGTGCAGCAGCGATTCGATGAACTTGTGGAAGAGGCTCATACCGTGACGGGTAGTCTCGCACTTGATGCCGCAAAAAACCAAGAAGACAATGGCATAAAGGTAGGACTTTTAGACAAATTATACAACATAACACTGTCAAACAAGACCTTCGAAAAAGGCAAATGGAGTGCCATTTCGCTGCCATTCGCTGCCAACGAGCAGACCTTGAAGAGCGTATTCGGCGACCAATACGAACTGAAGGAACTGGCGGGTATCTACTCCGACGGCACCACGCTCTATTTCGCTACGCCTGCTGAAAAGGCCATCACCCCAGGCATGCCTTATCTGATTAAGCCTTCTAAGGCAGTCGATGCAAATCCCGTGTTCAACGGTGTCATGTTGGCGTATTGTCCGAACTGGGACAACAATCATAAACCATACGGCGAAAGCGTCATATTCGGCAACTACACCTTCAGCGCCAACCTCTATACTAACAAGCTCAACGTGGATGGCACCGACCTTCTCATCGCTGGCGATGCCGCATCATTCACCACACCTCAAAAGACTGATGATTGGAATACAAACGGTCTCGTTTACGGCCTTAACGCTTACATCCGTAAAGCCAACGGAGCCCCGAACCCCACCATCAGCTTCACACCCGAGGTTCAGGAACCGCGCACCCAAATGAACGACGTGCCTACTATTTACATCGACTCCGATGCTCCTATCGATGCAGACAATTGGGGAAAGGCAGCCATCGAAGTGTTCGACCGGAACAACATGATTGGCGGCAACTTCTCTTTGGATAATACAGGACTGAGCGTGAAATACGTAGGCGACGGAAGCGACGAAAAGACATCCTACCGATTGAAGTTCACGAATAAATACGCCTTCCTAGGTAGCAAATCGGGAAAATACAAGCAGTGGGTGCTCGAATCCAACGACGACGACCCGACTATGCTGCGTAACGGACTTACCGAAGAACTCGGCGACAAAATAGGATTCAGTTTCACTCCGGGATGCCAGTATGCCGACCTCGTGGTGAACGGCAAATACGTGGGCACCTACCAGATTACCGACCGCGTGAAGGCTGAAAGCGGACGAGTATTCGTAATCGACAAAGCCACCGACTGGCTCTTGGAGATTGCGTCGAATGGCGAAGTTGGTGCCAACGACCTCTATGTGGCAGGCGACGACAACAACCCGAACATCGTCATCAAGAATCCCGACAAGGACGACATCACCGCCGAAGAACAGGCTGCACTGCAAACCGCCGTGGGCGACTACTTCTCGACTTTCTGGACCGACATTGAAAACAAAGTTGACCAGACCTCGTTCATCAACTGGTACGTGGCCAGCGAAATCCTTGGCGGATACAAGCAACTCTCAGACATCTACGTCTATAAAGACAATGCCGAAGGCAAACTCTACTTCGGTCCGCTCTGGAGCAACGACAAGGCATACGGCAACAACGCCAAGCATCCTGTCGATATGAGCGACCTCAACACCGCCGGTTCCTACAACGGCATGCTCTTCAACCATGCCGACTACAAAGTGATGCGCCGCAAGATTGAAGCCCTCTGGCAGGAGCAATGGTTCAAAGATGCCGTGATCGCCAAGTGGAACACCCTCTATGGCGAAGCCAAGACCACCGACCTGCAGGCCGCGTTGACCGCAAAGATTGACGCACTGGCCACCGAGATTGCCCAAACCCAGGCCGACAACTATGCCTCAAAGGCAAATGGCGGAGCAGGATGGGAACTCACGGGCGATTATTCCGCAGCCGTTAAGGCCATCAAGGACTATCTCACCGAGCGCTTCGAATATCTCGACACCAAGTTCAAGGAACTCTCTGCCTCCTCTACCCTCAAGGGCGATATCAACGGCGACAGGGAGGTGAATGTTGCCGACGTAACAACGCTGGTGGACTATATCCTGGGCAAGAACCCGACGAACTGCAACGAAAGTGCCTGCGACATAAACGGCGACAAAGAAATCAACGTGAGCGACGTCACCAGTCTGGTAGATATCATTCTGAGCAAATAAAGGTGCAAAATTCAGGCAGATTATTGGAATAGTAATATTTTTGTAGAAATAATACAAATAAAATTATCCATATATCAATATTTTTAAGTAATTTTGCAAGCGAAAAAGGAAAAGACAGGTGCACAGGTTTTCCCTCTGCACCACAAACAAAAAACAACTCAAATGGAAAAGAAATTACTATCTAATCTAAGAAGACTTAGTGTATGTCTGCTGCTGCCCTTTATAGCCTTGCAGGCTAGGGGTCAAGCATCCACTGTTGCCAATGTGAAAGATGGATACTACAACATTCTCACTAGCGATGACAAGTATGTTAACGTGGCTGGCCGCAAGACGGTCAACTTCGTCAACGAATCTGCGGCTAAGACAAAAGCCGGCACCGTAATCCGCGTAAAGACCAACGATAAAGGTCAGGTAGAGATACTCCGCTCGCAGGGCGTGGATATCCCCGGTTATGCAGAACGTGCCATGAACTACGTGCCGAAGATTGTGCAACTCGTCGTTGACAAACTCCATGCCGAAGGCACCGGCGATATTCTCGGAAACGATGGCTTAGATGCCATCATGAAGAAGTTTGACGAGTCGTTCGACTATCATCTCTATTTAGAGAGTGCAGGAAGCAACACCTACCGCATCTATGGCAAGACGCCCAGCATGCAGCCCGTAGTAGATTTCTACCTTGAGAATAAGGCTAAAGTAGATGCCAAACTGCCACAATTGGAGAAGTTCATCAACGATGCCATTCAGAAAGTGCTCAATAAGACCAATGGAAGTGGTGCAAGCATTCTTGTTCCTTTCAGACTTCATACGGTATGGGAAAAGATGGGCGGTACTCTCACCGAACCAACAGATGTTGCCTCTATTGCTAAATTCTATAATGAAGTCCTCACGAACAAAGACAACGTCTGGAACTTCGCCTATCAGACAGCCATGATCTACTGGGGGAATTTGAAAAAACACCCGAAATACGAAACTGACATAGAGCCCAAACTTGGCGAATATGCCAAATATATAGATAAGGTGGAGAACATCCGCCCCGACTTCAAATACTATATAGTGCCGGGCACTTCAACCTTAGACATCATCAGCGAAGGCAACACCAAGATTAAAGACAAAGACCTTTCCACCGCCTGGACATTACGGCCATGCACAGAGTTCAACGTAAACTTCCCCGAAGCGAACAAAAAGGGCGACAAGTACTACACCACTCTTTATACCGACTTCGCCTATACGCTTCCTAAAGGAGTGACCGCCATGAAGGTGACAGCTGTTTCAGATGCTGGCGTAGCTAAAACGGAAGAAATCTCGGGCACTATCCCTGCTCAAACTCCTGTAATGCTCGTTTCAACTGCAGAAGGCGACCAAAAGCTCACTCCAACCATTGACGCCGGTAGTGCAGTAACTGGTAATCTGCTGAAAGGACCAGACTACCTGATAAACACTTACGGCATCAAGACTGCTCAAGTGGAATTTCTGTTCAAGTTTGTCAAAGATAAGTTCGGCGATTCATTCTACAATAATTATGTAGCAGAATACGAGCACCTGATGGCAAGAAATGCCGGCACGGTAAACAACAAGTACTTCTTCGGACTGACCGAAGATGACTTGAACCTTTGCACTTATGGAACTGATGCCGATTGCGTTGTCCGCAGTTTGGCTGTAGATGAGAAAAACAAGCTTGCCTTCAGTGACCACTGGACGGTGGCAGCCAATAAGGCTTTCCTCATTAGTGAAGAGCATGACGTGATAAAGCTCTCCCTGAAGGGCGACATCAATATGGACGGACTCGTGAACGTCTCCGATGTAACCACGCTGGTGGACTATATTCTTGAAAGAGATCCCTCACCCTGCGATGTAGATGCTTGCGACGTAAACGAAGATGGTAATATCAACGTGAGCGATGTCACAACTCTGGTTGACATTATCCTTGAAAGGGAATAAAAACAGATGAAAACAAGAAGAACTTTTCTGCTTTTGGCCTTGGCCCTTACCGGTGCGTTGAACTGTATGGCTCAACTAAACGGCACGGGCTTCTACCGCTTCAGCAATGCAGACCGGACAGCGGATTATATCAGCATTGCGAATGACAAGTTCAACTTTACCACGGCCATTGGCACCGCCTGTGGAGGTTTGAGCCAAGCCCTTTCCTCTGCTGGTCAGGCGCGAGCGCTGGAATGTGCCGGCAAATATCTGGAAACCGACATTCATCTGGTGGATGATGCAGATTGCATTAACCCAGGCTCTGTTATCTATGCCCAGAAGAAGAACACTAACACAAGTAACTATGATTACAACCTCATAGGGCAAGGTACAAGTCTGCTTACTCTGACAACGGGTACTTATCCAGGAAAGATTGCGTTGGAATTTACAGAACGCTATGTAACGATTAATAAGGTCAGTGGTTCAGGTGCGAATACATTATATACGGCAAAGATAGAACTGAAGTCATCAACATCTGTGCCTTTTTATGGCCAGCCGAGCCTCGGGACACGCTATCTCGTGGATGACAATGGCAAACTTGCGATTAATTCCTCCAACACAGCACAGAATGCAAAGTGGTATATCGAACCCGTGGACCACTTTAACGTAGCTCCCGAAGTGGAGTTTGCCGAGAAATACTATACTACTTTGTATGTGCCGTTTGCCTTTGAATTGGGTAATAATGTGGCGAAGGCATACACGGTTACCGCTATAGATACTGACGGAAGCGTCCAGATTGAGGAAGTTGCTGCAAACGGAGAAACCGTACCAGCTGGAACACCCGTAATTTTGGAGTGCACCACCAATGTGGCGGCCGACTGTCAACTTATTCCTACAGATGCCCCTTTGTTTACGGCTCCTGACGTTAGCGTGACATCAGCAGCGCCCACTGCCTCCACGGCAACGAATTATACAGGCACAAATCTGCTGAAGGGAAACTATTACTGCAATCAAGACGGCACAATGACCTTTAGCAAACCGAGTGGCACAGGCAGTTTCAACGCCAATCACTATACCGCCCGCACTAACAAAATGTACACTATAGGCATCACCGCATCTGAGAAACTCGGATTCGTTAAGGCCACAGGTACGGCAATGCCTGCTAACAAAGCATGGATAGAATACGATGGTACTGCGGAATTAGTGTTGCCGATAGAGAACACAACCCTGAAAGGCGATGTCAATATGGACGGACAGGTAAATGTCGCTGACGTAACAACGCTGGTGGATTACATTCTGGGCAAGAACCCGTCGCCCTGCGATGGGAATGCCTGCGACGTAAACGAAGATGGTAATGTCAACGTGAGCGACGTCACCAGTTTAGTAGATATCATTCTGAATAAAAATTAGATAAAAAAATAACAATTAAAAAATAAAGATTATGAAAAAGAAATTATTACTTTTCATCGCCGCCTTTTTCGCATTAAGCGGAAATGTAACGGCTGCCAGTTACACTTTATCCGTGCCTAATTTCACCGGATATAAGGGGTCAACTGCTACAATGACGATTAATCTGACTAACGATGCCATAGTAGCAGGAGCCCAGTTCGACATGACATTACCCGAAGGGGTGACATTTGCCAGTTCTGAGTTAACTGACAGAACCACAGGAATGACACTGGGAAGTGACAATGGAAGATACATTCTCTTTTCAATGCCTGATCAGGGCGTAAAGCATACAATTACCGCAGGTAATGGAGCCATTTTGAAATTCACACTTAATATTGCCGAAACTGTGGTACCCGGTGATTATCCTATTTCCTTTGAGGATGCGACTATTTCTGGCGAGAATAATGAAAATGTACCAACCACTATAGCTCAAGCAATTCTTACCGTCAAGGAAATGACTACTGTAACTCTGGATGAAGAAAGCACGACTGTTCCTTCTGCAACAACCGAGCCTGTTATCGCAAAGGTAAAGCGCTCTATTAAAGCAGGTCAATGGAGCACTATCTGCTTGCCATTTGCCATGACTAGCGAACAATTGACAGAAGCATTCGGTGATGGTGTAGCATTGGCTGAATTTACTGGCTATCAAGTTGAAGACAACAATTACAGTGAGCCTTCTGGTATAACACTGGAATTTACAAAACTCGCTGAAACCGCAGGTACAGTTGCGAACAATCCTTATCTTATCAAGGTAACTAAAGATATTACTTACGCGGATGGCTTTACAGTGAAAAATGTGACACTGGATCCAAGAAGTAATGCCAGAGTCTCCATAACAAAAGAGGATGACGATTTAAATGCATACACTATACACTTCTTTGCATATTTAATCAAATC
>DGWC01000040.1:0-4140 GCA_002395135.1 Prevotella sp. UBA4268
ATCTTCAGCCGTCCTATCGACGTGGCTAAGTATGATTGCATCTATGGTGGTGCTCAGAAGAACCTCGCTATGGCAGGTGTGACGCTCGTTATTCTGAAAGACGACACACTGGGCAAGGCTCCTCGCGAGATTCCTACTATGCTTGACTATCGCACTCACGTAGAAAAAGGCTCCATGTTCAATACTCCTCCAGTGGTTCCCATCTATTCTGCATTGGAGACACTGCGCTGGATTAAGCGCAATGGCGGTGTAGAGGCCATGGAGAAACTGGCTCTCGAGCGTGCAAAGATCGTTTATGACGAAATCGACCGCAACAAACTGTTCCGCGGAACCGTTGCTGAGGAAGACCGTTCTGTGATGAATCTCTGCTTCGTCATGAAGGACGAGTACAAAGAACTTGAGAAAGAATTCATGGACTTTGCCACATCTAAGGGCATGGTTGGTATCAAGGGTCACCGTTCAGTGGGTGGATTCCGTGCCAGTTGCTACAATGCACAGACCATCGAAGGCTGCAACGCACTTGTTGCCTGCATGAAGGAATTTGAAGCAAACCATTAATCATTTCATCGTTTATCATTCATATTACGAGTTATGAAAGTATTAGTTGCAACAGAGAAGCCATTTGCAGCCGCTGCTGTCAATGGCATTAAGGCAGAGATAGAGGCAGCAGGCAACGAACTTGTCCTGCTTGAGAAATACACAGAGAAGGCTCAGTTGCTTGATGCCGTTAAGGATGCTGACGCCATGATTATCCGCTCGGATAAGGTCGATGCTGAGGTTCTCGATGCCGCAAAGCAGTTGAAGATTGTGGTTCGCGCTGGTGCCGGTTATGATAATATCGACCTCGCCGCTGCCACTGCTCACAACGTGGTGGCTGAGAACACACCTGGACAGAACTCAAACGCTGTTGCTGAACTTGTATTCGGTCTTCTGGTGTTTGCCGTTCGTAACTTCTACAATGGCAAGAGCGGTTCAGAGTTGAAGGGAAAGAAACTGGGTATCCTTGCTTTTGGTAATGTAGGCCGCAATGTGGCTCGCATTGCAGAGGGCTTCGGTATGGAGGTTTACGCATACGACGCATATTGCCCGAAAGAAGTTATCGAGAAATCAGGTGTTAAGGCTGTTGATTCTCAGGATGCACTCTTCGAGAATTGCGATGTGGTTTCACTTCATATCCCGGCAACTCCAGAGACCAAGCAGAGCATTAACTATGCTTTGGTTAACAAACTGCACAAAGGTGGCATCTTGGTGAATACTGCCCGCAAGGAAGTTATCAACGAGCCGGAACTCATCAAGTTGATGGCCGAGCGCGAAGACCTGAAGTTTGTTACCGACATCAAGCCCGATGCTGATGCAGATTTCGCTCAGTTCGAAGGTCGTTATTTCAGCACTCCCAAGAAGATGGGTGCTCAGACAGCCGAGGCAAACATCAATGCCGGTATTGCTGCAGCAAAGCAGATCAACGCATTCTTCAAGGATGGCGATACGAAATTCCAAGTTAACAAATAACCATCGTCTGCATCATGGCAATCATCAAACCGTTTAAAGGCATCCGTCCACCGAAAGAATTGGTGGAAAAAGTGGAGAGCCGTCCTTATGATGTCCTCAATTCTGAAGAGGCGAGGGAAGAGGCTGGCGACAACGAGATGAGTCTTTATCATATCATCAAGCCTGAGATTGATTTCCCAGAAGGCACAAGTGAGTACGATCCGCGTGTCTATGAGAAGGCAGCAGCGAACTTCCAGAAGTTCCAGGACAACGGCTGGCTCGTGCAAGACGATAAGGAGCAGTATTACATTTATGCGCAGACCATGAACGGAAAGACTCAATATGGTCTTGTGGTAGGTGCTTATGTAAACGACTATCTCACGGGTGTCATCAAGAAGCATGAACTCACCCGCCGTGACAAGGAAGAAGACCGCATGAAGCATGTGCGTGTGAACAACGCAAACATCGAGCCAGTGTTCTTCGCCTATCCAGACAATGAGGTGCTCAACCAACTGATCAACCGCTATGCCGCTACGGAACCTGAATATGATTTCATCGCTCCCATCGACGGTTTCCGTCATCAGTTGTGGGTGATTTCCGACAATGCCGATATCGCTGTCATCACTGAGGAGTTCCGCAAGATGCCGTCACTCTATATCGCTGATGGTCATCACCGTTCTGCTGCCGCCGCTCTTGTTGGCGCAGAAAAGCAAAAGCAGAACCCCAATCATAAGGGCGACGAAGAGTACAACTATTTCATGGCTGTATGTTTCCAGGCTTCCCAACTCACCATTCTTGACTATAATCGTGTGGTGAAAGACCTGAACGGCATGTCGTCGGAACAGTTCCTCGAGGCATTGAATAAGAACTTCGTGGTGGAAAAGAAAGGTGCTGAAATCTATAAGCCTGCAAAACTCCATGAGTTCTCACTCTATCTCGATGGCGAATGGTACAGTCTGACGGCCAAGGAGGGAACTTACGACAACAACGACCCCATCGGTGTGCTCGATGTGGATATCTCCAGCCGTCTGATTCTTGACGAACTGCTTGAAATCAAGGACCTGCGCTCCAGCAACCGCATCGATTTCGTGGGTGGTTTGAGAGGACTTGGCGAGTTGAAACGTCGCGTTGACAGCGGAGAAATGCGTGCTGCGCTTGCTCTCTATCCAGTCAGCATGAAGCAAATCATGGACATTGCCGATAGTGGAAAGATTATGCCACCGAAGGCTACATGGTTTGAACCGAAACTGCGTTCTGGTCTTGTCATTCACAAACTTGTGTGATAAATGACCGACGAGTTTAAAACCATATCAGCAATAAGCGAGGGATATTACACCGAAAAGCGGAGTAAGTTCCTCGCTTTTGCGCACCATGTGGAGAGCGTTGATGAGATAAAGGACATCCTCGCTTCCTATAGAAAGAAGTATTATGATGCCCGTCATGTGTGTTATGCTTACATGCTGGGGGCCGAAAGGCTTGATTTCAGGGCAAACGACGACGGTGAGCCGAGCAGCACAGCAGGCAAACCGATTCTTGGACAGATAAACAGCAACGAACTGACCGACATTCTCATTGTCGTTGTCAGATATTATGGCGGCGTGAATCTGGGCACCAGCGGGTTGATTGTTGCCTACAAAACGGCGGCTGCCGATGCCATCGCGCATGCCAGTGTGGAAATCCGCCAGGTAGAAGAGCGTATTGTCTACGATTTTCCTTATGTAATGATGAACCAAGTGATGAAAATCGTTAAGGAGATGTCACCAAGAATCATCTCTCAGGACTATGACAACACCTGCCGGATAACGTTGAGCATCCGAAAATCCATGGCCGATACGCTGCGAAACAAATTGGAAAAACTCAGTTTCGGCGAATAACAGGCATTTGAAAAGACTGTAACAAAAAGACAATAAAAAAGCCATCAGACTCAGGCTTTCACCCTTTTCTGATGGCTCGTGTTGTCAATCATTTCATTAACCCTTCTTTTCTTGGTTCCTGTCTCTGCCGAAACCACCGCGCTGCATTCTCTTCTCGCGGTCAGTTTCATATTTCTGATATTGCTCCTTGGAGAAAATCTTCTTGATTTCTGCATTATATTTGTCCATTTTCTCCTTGCGCTCTTTCATCATTTTCTCCATTTCCTCGCGGCTTGGACGCTGTCCGTTCTGTGCCGTTGCACCGGTATTGCCGTCAGGACGCTGGCGATTGCCACGCATTCCCTGTCCATTGCCGTCGCCAGGACCTCTTCCAGGACCTCTTCTTGGTCCCATTCGGAACATATCCTTATACTCTTCGTTCAATGCCTTCAACTTTTCTGCTTGCTTGGCATCCAGTCCATACTCCTTGACCATCATCTCTGTACGGTCCACACGCTGTCTCTGACGCTGTTTGTCATTGCCCTGTTGCTGAGCCGATGCTACACTGAGTGAGCATGCTGCTATCATTACTAAAACTAATTTTTTCATTGTTTTGATCTGTTAATGCTGTTATTACTGAAAATAATCGCGATGTATTTTTTTTTTTTTATGACAATTTTCGCCGCCCGATGTTTAACGGATAATTTTCATTTTAGTAAATTTTAAAACAAATTCTTGCTCAATATAAAAAAATGTTGTACCTTTGCAAACCGTAAAGGAAGGTTGGCAGAGTGATCGA
>DGWC01000040.1:4249-8204 GCA_002395135.1 Prevotella sp. UBA4268
TTGAATCCCTCACCTTCCGCAAAAATACAGGAGAGTGCCTGAACAGGTTGCTCTCCTTTGTTTTTCTGTTCATCATGATCATCCATTATTGGTTCCCGTTTTGTTCAATACCCGTTTCGCTGATTTGTGGTGTGACCGTCGCCGTTGTCTGATATTTAATTAAATCAGTAACGCAGAGAATTGTTTTCATTGACAACGTAAAGTGTTATTGATTCAAGAAACAAAATGAAAAATCTGTAAAATGGGTAAGTGAATCTGTAATTTTTATACAAATACTTCCGTATTTTCTTTATAATTTTGCACCATGAACCCCAAAGGCCGATATACAAACAATATAGAATATGAAAACAATGAAGTACATTCTGGCATCAGCCCTGTGTATGCTGGTGTCAACCGCTTGCAGCGGAACGAAAAAGAGTGAAGTGAATGTGAATGAGCCTGAGTCAGAAGTGTCGCAGGCAGAGGCAGTAAAAACCTCCGGTAAGGCACTGGTGGTATTCTTCTCCCATGCAGGTGACAACTATGCTGTGGGCAATATTAAGGTTGGCAACACGAAGATTGTGGCCGACTACATCAGTGAAATTACGGGTGCCGACCAGTTTGAAATTAAGACCTCGAAGTATGACGGCATGGCCTATAAGCCGCTTTGCGACCTTGCCAAAGAGGAGCAGCAGAAGGGCGAATTGCCAGAGTATGAGGGCAGCGTTGATGTGTCAGCGTATGACACCATCTTTATTGGTGGTCCTGTTTGGTGGGGTACTTATCCGCAAGTGATGTTCACATTCTTCAAGAAGTATGACCTTAATGGCAAGACGCTCATTCCCTTCACAACACATGAGGGCTCCGGACTGGGTCAGTGCGCAAACGACGTGAAGGAAACCTATCCGAATGCCAATGTCACTGGCGAGTTCTCAATCTATGGCCACGAAGTACGTGAGGGCAAGGATCGTGTGGAAAAGTGGCTGAAGAAACTTGGATTTGCGAAATAGTATCATTGTTTTTGTTATGCAAACGACCAGTTCCTTGAAACATAGGAACTGGTCGTTTTAGTAGGTTGATGCGCTGGAACTGGTCAGCCTCCATTGGCCAATCTCTTTTCTGAGTGTAAATTGTTCATGATTCCACCATGTTTGCAATCTGCTTAGCCTCACGGTCGGCATGGGCGGCCTCTGCACCATGGATGGAAATGCCATTCAGCACCGTTGCGGTAGGGCAGAGTTTCTTGATGAAACGCTCTGACGAACCCATGCCAGAGCCCTCGTTTGTGCAGAAGGGGATGATGGTCTTGCCCGTGAAATCGTATGACTCTAAGAAGGTATAGCACACCATCGGCATCGTACCCCACCAGTTGGGATAGCCCAGAATGATTGTGTCGTATTCATCAATCGACTCCAGCGGGTTCTTCACCTCTGGTCGTACCTGGTCGTGCAGTTCCTTTTTTGCCTCTTCAATGCAGGTCATATAGTCCTTGCTGTATTCGTAGGTTGTATCAATCTGGAACACATCGGCATCGGGCAGCATGGTTTTGATTTTTCCGACAACCACCTCTGTATTGCCCAGTTTCAGGTTTTTGATACTACCGTTTACATAATTCTCTCCGCGACGAGAGTAATACGCGATTAATACTTTCTTTGCCATAGTCTTAAGAATATATGATTTTTATGTATGCAAATATACGACAAAAATCCGTAAGACCACGTATCAATCTTACAGATTCTGTTACCATTTTTACAGAATCGTGTTTACCAACAGGGCCAGAGCCTCTTGACAGCGAGCAGGTGATACGGTAGAGGTATGCCGGAGATTCGAAAAAACACGACAAAATCATGTTGGCGTTTTTCTGCGGAATAGAAATAGATTTTGGGCGAAACAGGTGCTGAAAACGCAAAAACGTAAAGATTCATTACCAGCACACACATTCCGTCGCGCAAAACCTATGCTTTTACATCTCAAAACCATAGTTTTTGAAGTGTAAAAACTATGGTTTCGCACGTTAAAACCAATGTTTTTGCAACCCAAAACCTGTGTTTTTATCAGCAAACATCTGCCTTCTTCGTTCAAGAATAATGTATTTTCTGTATAACCTGTTATTAGCCAATGAGTTATAGAATGTGCTCCCAAAAACTCGTATTTAGCGTCCTATTGATTGTCCGTGACCAACATTGCCCGTATGAGAGCGTTTATTTCTGATTTTCCATGACAATTTATGAGCAAGAATCGCTTGGTTCCGTTGGTATCATCGTATATGGCTTGCTGCCCAAAATCGTCTACCGTTCACGATATCTATTGTATCTCTTTCACATTGCCGATAGGCCCATCAACCTGCAAGTTCTATTCACACCAGAATGGGTTTTCACCAAAAGAGTTCAGAAAATCAGTAATTTAGGTAAGCGAATCCGTAAGATTTATACACATATCTCAATTATTCTTTGTATATTTGCATGCGATGTTTGTAATCATTAATTTGTAAATCGTAATCAAATTCGGCATTTTGAGACCACACAGGAGTTTAACGATAGGCTGGGTGTGGAGACTCTGCATCCGATGGCGAGTGTGGTTAAGAGCCGGTTATTCAAGAAAGAGACGGTCATGTCGCCACAAGAATACAGGTTGAATATTGCTTAAAAATATAGTGATGAGTTACATGGAAGATATATATGGATGCCATCTGCTGAATACAAAGCGCGACGGGCGGCAGGTAAAAGAGTTCGTCGGCAAGTATCACGTGCATATCCTCGTGCGTCAGGGAGAGATGACATTCTCTGACGGCAAGAACATTTTCAAGTCAATAAAAGGTGATCTCGCCATCTGGCAGATGTCGAATACCATTCAGCGAGTCGAGTGCTCGGACGATTTCGAGGCAGATGTATTACTTTTATCCTGGCAGTTTCTCCAGCAGTTTAATCCCGAGATGGTGTGGGCCTCTAAAGGTTTCGTGTTCATCCGTATCAATCCGTCGTTCCATCTTGACGAAGAGGCGCTGCGGCTGATTGATGGTGACTTCGCGCTGTTCCGCAACCGTCTGTTGATGCCCGATACGGGTTTCAAACGTGAAATATTAGGCCGTGTGATGCAGATATTCATTTATGATTTATGGATTGTCTGCCAACATGGGTTGTCACAGATGGAAACTTCGGATAATACCGCGCGGATTTTCCTACGCTTTCTGACTTTGGCTCAACAGAATGCCAGAACGGAGCGCGAGGTGGCATATTATGCCGATAAACTCTGTATCACCCCAAAATACCTGTCACAGGTGAGTCGTAGTGTCACAGGACTACCTGCTTCACAATGGATTCAGTTCTATGCCGCCTTTGAACTGGTGTCACTGCTCGACGATACCACGAAGACGCTGACGGAGGTGTCAGACCTAATGCACTTCGAGAACGTGTCGCATTTCTCGCGCTATGTGAAGAAAACGCTGGGCAAGTCGCCGTCGGAGTATCGGAATAAGTAGAATCTCAATCTTATGAATCATGGCAAGTAACGCAGATTTTGTACAATATGTCGCTGACCAGTGTAGTGGCGCGGGCGAGATCGTTGCCAAGAAAATGTTTGGCGACTATGGTATCTATTGCAATGGGAAGATTTTCGGGCTCATTTGCGATAACCGTTTTTATCTTAAACCCACGGAAGCCGTCCGCGCATTGCTCATAAAAGAAGAAATGCGTGCGCCCTACGAGGGTGCAAAGGATTACTTCTACATTGCCGATGTCGATGACCGCGATTATCTTTCCATGCTGGTCCGCGAGACTTGCAAGTGCCTTCCTGAGCCAAAGAAGCGTAAAAAATAGTTTTTTGCTTTTCTATTGTCACCTTTTGTTTATGTTGGCATCCATTTCCTGCGATATGTGAAACATTAGGAGAAATATTGGTAAACATTCTTTTGTAAATAGTCCATACCTTTGCAACATCAAATTAAAAACGAGCAAAGATATGGATATTTTCGAGCAAT
>DGWC01000069.1:0-318 GCA_002395135.1 Prevotella sp. UBA4268
AGTGGGAGCAGTTGCGTGAGAAAGCATCGCAAATCAAAAAGCATACCATCTCCCATCTGGATGAATATCTCGACAAGTTTTCCACCAATGCAGAGAAAAACGGCTGCATCGTTCACTGGGCAAAGGATGCTGAGGAGTTCAACGAAATCGTGTATGACATCCTCAAAGAGCACAATGTGAAGAAACTGGTGAAGAGTAAGTCGATGCTCACAGAGGAATGTGAGATGAATCCATATCTCGAAGCACACGGCATAGAGGTAGTGGAGACCGACTTGGGAGAGCGCATCATCCAGTTGAAAGGTCAGAAACCGAGCCACA
>DGWC01000069.1:398-40660 GCA_002395135.1 Prevotella sp. UBA4268
TGAACCACGACGACGTGGGCGAACTGTTTGAGGAAAAACTGGGTACGGAGAAGGGAAACCACGATCCAACCTATCTTACCTATATGGCCCGACTGAGTTTGCGCAATGAGTTCCTTACGGCTGATGCCGGTATGACAGGTGCTAATTTCGGTATTGCAGAGACCGGCGACATCGTGGTTTGTACCAACGAGGGTAACGCCGACATGTCTACATCGTGCCCGAAACTCCATATCGCAGCCATCGGTCTTGAGAAAGTGATTCCCAACTACGACTGTCTGGCCGTGTTCCAGCGTATGCTTTGCCGCGCAGGAACAGGACAGCCCACCACAACGTTCACCTCTCATTTCCGCAAGGCTCGCCCAACCGCCAAGAACATGCATATCATTCTGGTGGATAACGGGCGCAGCGACTGGATTGCCAATCCTCAGCACTGGGAACTGCTGAAGTGTATCCGCTGCGGCAGTTGTATGAACACATGTCCTGTGTATCGCCGTTCTGGTGGCTATTCCTATTCTTATTTCATCCCCGGACCGATTGGAATCAACCTCGGCATGCTGCGTGATACACAGAAGCATAGCGGAAACGTGAGCGCTTGTACGCTCTGTCTGAGTTGCCAGACCCTGTGCCCTGTGAAAGTAAACCTGGGCGATCAGATTTATCAGTGGCGCCAGCAACTCGACGACTTCGGAACGGCCAATCCGCAGAAGAAGATGATGTGCAAGGGCATGGGAGTGCTCTTTGGCAGCAGTGGTGTGTATAACACAGCCATGAAATTTGCTCCGTTGGCCAACTGGGTTCCCAGTGCTTTGATGCAGAGCGGTATGAATCCTTGGGCAGAGAGCGGCCATAAGATGATGACGTTCCCGAAGAACTCGTTCCAGGAATTGTGGAAGAAAGGAAAGGTAAAGTAAAAAAGGAAAGACTATGAGTACAAAAGAAGAGATTCTGTCTAAGTACAGAAAAAACATACAACAGCGATTTGATATGCCCGATCTTACTGATATCAAGGGCATTAAGTATCCCGATCCGCTTGCACAGTTCATTTCCATGACGCAGTCAGTAGGTGGAAAGGTGGTGGAACTGAAGCCGGGTGAGGATGTAAACGAACTGATCAAGTCTTTATATCCCGAAGCAAAGGAGATTGCAAGCAATCTGCCCGAAATCAATATTGCCACACGCAACCCCGATACCATCGGTTCGCCCCAGGCATTAAACGGTACCGATGTGGGTGTCATCAAAGGAATGTTTGGCGTGGCAGAGAATGCCTGTGTGTGGATTCCACAGCAGATGGAGGAGAAAGCCGTGTGCTTTATCTCTGAGAATCTGGTTATTCTGCTGAAGAAGAGCGAGATTGTGAACAATATGCATGAGGCTTACAAGCGCATAGAGTTCAACGATTATGGCTATGGCACATTCATCAGCGGTCCGTCGAAGACGGCCGACATCGCTCAGGTGTTAGTGATGGGTGCGCAGGCAGCCCGTTCGGCCACAGTGATACTGATTCCGTAGCGTGTTCTTGCATAGCGAAACATACCACTAAGTATGACGGAACATCCGTTTCAGAAACGATTAAGGAGGCTGGCTATCATGTCAGCCTCTTCGTTTTTCATGGCTTGGTTGCAGGGCAGACTGAGTTCTTCGGCATGAATGCGTTCTGTTATGGGGAGTGAACGGCTGTTCCATTCGCGATAACAGGCCTGCTTGTGGGGCGGCACGGGATAGTGAATCATCGTTTCCACGTCATGCTCAAGCAGATATTGCTTCAGTTCATCGCGGCGCGGAGTGAGGATGGGGAAGACGTGATACACATTGTCTCGGTCGCATTGGGGTATCACAATGTCCTGGTGCCTGATCTTTTCCAGATAGATGGAGGCTATTTCCTTGCGACGCTGATTGGCCTCATTTAAATGGCGAAGTTTCTCGTCGAGAATGGCGGCCTGTATCTCGTCGATACGGGAGTTGCGGCCTATTTGCTCGAATATATAGTGGCTTTTTCCTCCGTAGTTGGCAATGGAGCGAATGGCCTCTGCCAGTTCTTCCTGGTCGGTTGTCACTGCCCCCGCGTCGCCAAAAGCACCCAGATTCTTGGTAGGATAGAAACTATGGGCTGCTGCATGGCCAAGCGAGCCGGTATGTCTGTGCCCAAACAGACAGCCATGTGCCTGTGCATTGTCTTCTATCAGAATCAAGGAATGCCGACGGCAAATATCACCAATCTTTTCTGTGTATGCGCAACGGCCGTACAGGTGAACAATCATGAGGGCGCGTGTCCTGCCGGTAACGGCCTGCTCAATCAATGTATCGTCTATCTGGAGTGTGCTGATGTCAGGTTCTACCAACACGGGTGTCAGTCGGTTTTCTGTTATCGACAGGATAGAAGCGATGTATGTATTGGCTGGAACAATCACTTCGTCGCCGTCGTGTAACATGCCTAATTCCTTGTAGGCGCGCAGAATAAGTGTCAGTGCATCCAGTCCGTTGCCTACGCCGATGCAATGCTTGGTTCCGATGTATTCAGCATAATGGTGCTCGAAACGACGGGTGGCCTCTCCTCGAAGATACCAACCGCTTTCCATCACCTTGTCGGCAGCATGCACATAGCGTGCGTTGATTGATTGCAGATCCAGATATTTCATAGTTCCCATTCGTAAGTGTCATAACAGACGGCCCTGCCTCCGAATCCCTCTTTCTGGTGGATGAGATTCTCGTTTAATACCGTGCCGTGCGCTTCGGTGGATTTCCCGAAGTCAAAATATGTTTGTTCCATCTTCTCTTGATGGAGAATCTCGTGCATGATGAGGTCTATTGCCCCTAACTCTTTGCCTAAATCATTTGCGGCAATGTATTGGGAATGAACCACTTGCTTCGTGTGGTAAAGCAGTATTCCACCAATCATTTCTCCATGAAGGAAAGCACCTGTCAGGCGAATGTTGTTGGGGAAGCGCGACTGAAGTAAGCGTATCTCATGCAGGGTGTGTACTGGTTTAACCTGATACTTGTTGGTCAGGTTGTTCGATAAGATGTTCCAAAATGCGCCAAGATCGTCGCTTTGATGAACGGTTACCTCGTTCTTCCTCGCCTTGTTGGCGCAACGCGTCCTAAGTGTGGACCATTTCATTGGCCTTCCTGCCATGATGGTGGTGGAAATCTCCTTGGCAGTCAGTTTGGCATTACATGCATGAAAGATGGCATAAATATCTTCTTCGGCTGGCAGGTTGTGGTAAATCCATGGGGTAGGGCGGTATACCATGTGCTGAAAACCGTGTTGGCGATAATAGTTGTTTATCTGCCTGAACAGCGAAATAATGTTTTCTGCTGTTGCCCTTTCGTCCATGATCAGTCCTCCGTATGTGAGTCCTTGGTGCGAAAAGATGGTTTCGCCCTTTTCGTTTGCAGGAAGAATGGCATACAGATGGTCCTTGAAATAGCACATCAGCGAATGGTCGGTGAAACGATCTTGATGATAGTCCATGTAATTGCGGTCGAAAAGGAACGTGCCGTTCTTCGACTTCGCCACGAAAGAGTTCCATGCTTCCTCGTGGCATGAGGCATCATATCGTTCAATACTATACATCTGCTTTGTATTTCAGGAAATCTTCATAATCGTAGATATAGTCGTCTTCGTCGAATAATTCAGAAGCCAGCACCAGACAAACGGCTCCGCTGGAGAAGTCATCGAGTGTGCGCCAGATGCCTGTGTCAATCAAAAGACCTTGCCAAGGATGGTTCAACAGGTAGGTCTCTTGTGTTTGCCCGTCGTCGAGTGTGACATGGAAGGAGCCGCTCAGTGCGACAACCAGTTGCTTCAGACGTTTGTGGGCATGCCCTCCGCGGCTTTCTCCGCCAGGCACATCATACACCCAGTAGGCGCGTTTGATGTCGAATGGCACGTCTTTTACCTGCTCTGCCACGGTCAGGTTTCCGCGTGGATCGCATATTTTCGGCAGGTTGATTATTTCACCTAACTTGTTAATTCTCATGATTATGGTTGTCTTCGCTTGATTTCGACTTCATCATCTGCCATTCTGGAGTCACTGCCAGACGGCGCAAATGGCTGTCTATTTGTTGCATCATATCTTCGGGCGAGAGGTTATACTCACATGCTAACTCGTTGAGCGATTGCTGCTCGTGTCCAAGAACGCCGAAATAATGGAGTACGGCCTCTTCTTCGTCAGGCGGTAACAGGTGAAAAAGATGCTCCATATAATGTTCCATTTGATGGGATATGGCTTCCGGCTCATAGTGCATCTTTACCAGGAATGCTTGCAGTTCTTTGGTCAATCTGTCCATTAGCGATGTGCATACATGTTTTCGTAATAACTCTGATAGTCGCCACTGGTGACATTGTCCAGCCAATCCTGATTGTCGAGATACCACCTTACGGTCTTTTCAATGCCTTCTTCGAATTGCAGCGAAGGCTCCCAACCTAACTCCTTCTGCAACTTAGAGGAGTCTATCGCATAGCGGAGGTCATGGCCGGCACGGTCGGTTACGAAGGTAATAAGACCCAGGTCTTCTCCTTCACTGCGTCCTAACAGGCGGTCGACGGTATTGATCAGCACCTTGATGAGGTCTATGTTCTTCCACTCGTTGAATCCGCCGATGTTATATGTCTCGGCCACCTTGCCTTTATGGAAGATCAAATCGATGGCACGTGCATGGTCTTCCACGAAGAGCCAGTCGCGCACATTCTCACCTTTGCCGTATACTGGAAGCGGCTTGCGATGCCTGATATTGTTGATAAACAGCGGAATGAGTTTCTCTGGGAACTGATAGGGACCGTAGTTGTTAGAGCAGTTTGTCACGACAACAGGCATGCCGTAGGTGTCGTGATAGGCGCGCACGAAATGGTCGCTCGATGCCTTGGCGGCACTGTAGGGCGAGTGCGGGTTGTATTTTGTCGTCTCCACGAAGAACTTATCGCCGTAGGCGAGATGGTGCTCTGCTGATGACGCAGTAGTGGAGAACGGCGGTTCTATGCCTTGGGGGTGTGTCAGTTCCAACGCGCCGTACACCTCGTCGGTGGAAATGTGGTAGAAACGCTTGCCCTCATACTTCTCAGGAAGGCTCTCCCAGTAGAGTTTGGCAGCCTGCAGCAGCGAGAGCGTACCCATCACATTGGTCTTCGCAAAGGTAAACGGATCCTTGATGGAACGGTCCACATGGCTCTCGGCGGCCAGGTGGATGATGCCGTCCACCTTCTTTTCCTGCATCAGACGATAGAATGCATCGAAGTCGCAGATGTCCATTTTCACGAACTCATAGTTAGGACGGTCTTCTATGTCTTTCAGGTTGGCCAGATTGCCGGCATACGTCAGTTTGTCAAGGTTGATGATGTGATACTCGGGATATTTGTTCACAAACAGGCGAACCACATGGCTGCCTATGAATCCGGCTCCGCCGGTGATGACGATGGTTTTCATATTCATTAATTAGTCTTTTTTCCGAACTTTTTCTCATATACCCATTTTAAGGCATTAAACACAAGGCTCACGCAGATGGAAAAGAAGATCATTCCTATCCAGTCAATCTCTCTTCCTGTCATCCAGTCGAGGAGCGCATAGCAAAAGTAGAATCCTATTGCCCATAGGCAAACTCTTGTCAAAAATGTCAGTGGCTTCATTGTTTTCAAAGTCGGGGTTTTATGTTATCTTCCTAATGTAATAACTTCACAATCGGTGAATTTATTGCCTTCCACGGTCAGTCTTATCAGTGTTCTTTCCTTGTGCCACCCTTGCAGGCCGGCTGCACCGGGGTTGATGTGGAGCAAGTTGAGCGTTTTGTCGTATTTCACTTTCAGAATATGTGAGTGTCCGCTGATGAACAGTTGAGGCGGATTGGCATAAATCTGTCCGCGAATGCTTGGGTCGTAGTTGCCGGGATAGCCTCCGATGTGCTTCATGAGCACTTCTGTATCCTCGCATTTCCAGCGTAATGTTTCACTGAACATACGTCTCAGGTCGCCACCGTCGCAGTTTCCGTAGACGGCTCTCAGCGGCCGGAACTCTGCCAGTCGCTGTGCAACTTCAAGTGAACCGATGTCGCCGGCATGCCAGATTTCGTCGCATGGTTCGAAATAGTGCAGGTATCGGTCGTCCCAATACGCGTGAGTGTCGCTGATGATTCCTATTCTTTTCATGATAGATGTGTCTTGTCAGGGCTGTTGTTGTGCATCAGGAAACCGGCTGAGGATGAAACTCTTTATAAACTGCTCTGTTTTCTCTATTCCCAGTACCGAGGTGTTGACACAGAGGTCATAACTTTCGGCATGTCCCCATTTCTTGCCTGTGTAGTAGTTATAATATGAAGCGCGGGCGCTTTCCCGGTTGCTCAGCATCTTTCTGGCTGCATCCTCGCTGCAATCTTGCCGCTGCATGATGGCCTTGATGCGGTCTTCCATGTCTGCCGTGATGAAAATACTCACCATATTACTGTTGTCGCGGAGCACATAGTCGGCACATCTTCCCACAAACACGCACGATTCTTCTTCTGCGGCCTTGCTGATGGCTTCGCTTTGAAACAGGAAAAGGCTGTCTTGTGAAAAATGATTTCGATAGAGATTATCGGTCAGGACACTTCGCCCATGGTTCTGCAACAGCGATTTGAAGAACCCTTTCCTCTCGTCATTCTGTTCAAAGAACTTCTCTGAGAACCCACTTTCCTTGGCGGCAAGGTTCAGAATCTCCTTGTCGTAGAGTTTGCAACGGAAGTCTTCAGCCAGCATTTTTGCAATCTTTCGGCCGCCACTGCCGAGTTGCCTACCGATACATATAACTATCTTTTCCATCTTCGTCTGATTATTTGAATTAAGAAATGGTCTTTGTTTATTCTTCTTTGCGCGTGTTCTGCCAATTGCTGCTTTTCTTTATTTTCTTCATATACCAGATGAGCAAAGGTATTGTCATTGCAAACGAACCGAAATCGCTCATCGGCATAGAATACCATACACCGTCGAGCCCCCATAATAAAGGCAGCATGTAGGCGAGTGGCAGCAGCATGATAAGTTGTCTCGACAGCGACAGGAATATAGATATTCTCACTTTGCCGATACATTGGAAGAAATTGGTAATTACGGCTTGGGAGCCAACCACAAAGAAAACGAGCATGTTAATGCGGATTCCCTTTTCGGAAAGACTAAGCAGATGGGCATCAGTGGTGAAGATTCGGGCAATCTGCCTGGGGAAAAGCATTGACAACGACCATCCTACAAGCAGGATGAGCGTGGCAGCACTGATGGCCAGCCACAGACATCTGAACATGCGGTCGTATTTCTCTGCACCATAATTGTATCCGACAATCGGTTGCATGCCTTGCGTGATTCCGATGACAAACATGAAGAATACCATGACCACGGAATTGGATATGGAATAGGCTCCAACAGCCATGTCGCCGCCATATTTCACGAATTGGTTGTTCATGAAGATGACGATGATGCACGACGTGACATTCATCAGAAACGGCGAAATGCCTATACTGATGATGTTGCGCACCAGATTTGCCTTCAAATTATAGATACCGCGCTTCAGGTGGAGCAACTCTTTCTTGTTGGAAAATATCCACATCTGCCAGCAAAGAGCCATTGTCTGAGACGTGATTGTGGCCATGGCGGCTCCGCGTATTCCCCATCTGAACCACCAGACAAATGCTATCACCAGCATAATATTCATGAAGACGGTGAACAGCACGGCATACATGGCATGGCGAGGCTTGCCTGCAGCACGGAGTACGGCATTCATTCCGAAATACATGTGAGTAATCATATTACCCGTCAGAATCACCTGCATGAACTCACGGGCATAAGGCAAAGTGACATCACTTGCTCCGAAAAAGCGCAGAATAGGGTCGAGGAACAGAAGGCAAACCATCATGAACAAGAAACCGATAATAAGGTTCAGCGTGATGGTATTGCCCAGCAGATGCTCTGCGGTCTTATAGTCTTTTTGTCCAAGTTTTACGGAAATACACGTTGAGGCACCAACACCTACAGCAGCGCCAAATGCACCGCTGAGGTTCATAAACGGAAAGGTGATGCCAAGGCCTGCGATAGCCTCGGGACCAACCACTTGTCCGATGAATGCGCGGTCAATGATATTATAGAGGCTGGAGGCAGACATCGCTACGATGGCAGGCGTTGCATATTGCGCCAGAAGTTTGCCTACAGGCTTCGTCCCCAACTCCAAGGCCGCTTTTTTGTTATCCATATTTGTTCTTTTGTTTTTGCAAAGTTACGACATTTTGCCGAGAATGAAGAATCATAAAGGGAGAATTAGGATTACTTAAACATAAAAGATAATCTTTTACGCTTCAACAGAACGAGAACTTCCGGAATGAAATAGGCTGCCGATGAGCACTTTTCTTGTCCTTTTCTTCAACACTTTCACATTGTCAACCCTTTTCCATTGATTTTTCACTTCTCCATTAAATATTGCGCCGATATAAAATGCAGTGCTCGGATTAACATTATTTAGTGTGAAAAGCAATGCATCTGTCGTTTTTTTTCTTAACTTTGCAACAAAAAGAAACAAGCCATTGTCTAACGCCATAAATAATACTGACCTATGTACGATATGTTTTCCAAACAGGCATTGACGGAATTGCATCGATATAGGGATGTGAAGTTCAGCCCTCCCTTTGCGTGGTAACTTGTTACAGGGAGACTTTTTCTATTATTAACCAATATCTTATTAAAACCTAAACAATATGGCTGAACAAAATATGCCGACCATTCAAGAGGTATTCTCATGGATGAGAAAACTCTATGATGAGAGTTATGCTGGGCTCACAAAACTTGAAAAGAGCGAGCAGCACATGTATGGAACCATGGTCACTACTCCTAATGATAAGAAGTTTATTGTTAGGATGCTCGACGAAACCAGTCAGGTGCGCGACACACAGAAACTGGCTCGTCGTGTGAAAGACCTGATTGATCAATATGGAATTCCTAAGTTTTTAGGGCCTGTAGACCACTGTCTTTTCTGGATGTACCAGAGGTTTGCCTATCTGCCACTATTCAATTGGGTGGCCGTTCCTATTATCAAATGGCGTCTGCGTCGTGACACCTCGCGCGTTATTATCGATGCAGCACGTCCCAATCTGACTAAGCATTTGGCCACACGTTTCGACCAGAACATCGGCCAGAACGTCAATTTGTTGGGCGAAGTGGTTCTTGGCGATGGCGAAGCAGATAAGCGCTACTATTCGTATTTGGAGGCTTTGAAGGAGCCGGACATCAATTATATCTCGGTGAAGATATCTGGCATCTATGCCCAGACACATGCCTTGAACTACAAGGAGTGCTTCCCCGAATTGATTCGGCGCATGTCAGAACTCTATCAGGCTGCCATTGACAATCCTTATACCGATCCCAACGGCGTGACGAAGCCTAAGTTTATCAATCTGGATATGGAGGAGTATAAAGACGCTCATCTCACGATGAAACTCTTTAAAGACGTTCTTTCATTGCCGCAATTCAAGAATTATGAGGCGGGAATAGTGGTTCAGTCTTACTTGCCCGATGCCTGGGATTTCCAAACCGAATTGCTTGAGTTCGCCAGAGAGCGTGTAGCAGCAGGAGGATCACCCATAAAGATGCGTATTGTGAAGGGTTGCAACCTCGATATGGAGAATATTGTCAGCGATTTGCGTGGATGGCCGAATCCTGTTCGTTCCAATAAGACAGAGGTGGATGCCAATTATCTGCATCTTATTGAGCGTGGTTTGAAGCCCGAAAATGCAAAAGTGTTGCACATCGGAATGGCTTCTCACAATCTTTTCACCATTTCTTACGCTTATCTGCTTACAGAAATGTACCATACTCCCAAGGATTGCTTCTGCTTTGAGATGCTTGAAGGAATGGCAAACCACGTTTGGCGCGCACAGAAAAAACTGGGCAATCACGTGATTCTCTATACGCCGGTGGTCAAGAAAGAGCATTTCCTCAACGCCATCTCATATCTGGTCCGCCGTATGGATGAGAACACGGCTCCCGATAACTTCCTCACTCATTCGTTTTCACTGAAACCCGACACCAAGGAGTGGAAGGAATTGGAGCAGCAGTTTATCAATGCTTACAACATGAAAGACTCTATCACTCACATTCCGACACGTACGCAAGACCGCAATCAGCCGTATGTAGGACAGGAACCTCAGGATGAGATGATCAATGAGCCAGATACTGATTTCGACCGCTTCTGTAATCAGGAATGGGTGGAGAAGATTTTTGCAAAGTGGAAGAGCAATGGAAACTTGTCTGGAGAGAAATCTGAATGGGGCGATTGGAAGCCTGGCGACCTGCTGCCCACACAGATCGGAACGGAGTTGGTTTACAACGACGACCATGCAAAGTATTTCGACCGCTCGCAAGAGGGCGATGTGCTCGTTTGTGAAATGTCTCGTGCCAACAAAGAACAGACAGAGAAAATCCTTGAAATCGCAGAAAATGATCCTGCTGGATGGCGCAATACAACCATAGAAGAGCGTCACAGCCTGATGTATAAGGCTGCAAATATCCTTGGAGAGATGCGTGGCGATCTCAACGGATCTATGTGTGCCATTACCGGAAAGACCATTGAAGAGGCCGATGTGGAGGTTTCTGAGGGCATCGACTATTGTCGTTTCTATACCACCACTATGAAAAAGTATGCTGCTCTCAGCGATTTGGAGATGAAAGCAAAAGGAACTGTGCTCGTTCTTTCACCATGGAATTTCCCGTGCGCTATTCCTTGCGGTGGCGTTGTGGCTGCATTGGCCTCTGGAAACACATGTATTCTGAAGCCGGCAACAGTTGCAGCGCCGGTAGCATGGCTGTTTGCCAAGGCTTTCTGGGATGCTGGCGTTCCCAAGGAGGCATTGCAAGTCGTGATTACCGACCGTGAGGCAACGCCCTTGCTTACTTCTTCACCAGTGGTTAAGCACATTATCCTCACTGGCGGCACAGAAACAGCGCAGACCATTGCACACAACAATCCGCGCAAGCCGCTTTCTGCAGAGACTGGTGGTAAGAACGTGATGATTCTTTCTGCCAAGGGCGACCGCGATCACGCAATTATGAATGCTTGTCGCTCTGCATTTGGAAACGCAGGTCAGAAGTGTTCGGCATGCTCGCTGCTGCTTGTGGAACGCTCCGTATACAATGAGGAGTTCTTTGAGAAACTGAAAGACTGCGCTTCTTCACTGAAAGTGGGCGGTGTTTGGAATCCCGGCAACATCGTTGGTCCAATGATTACCAACGAGAATGATAAGTTGATGCAGGCCTTCAAGTTGGAACCGGGAGAGAAATGGCTCATTGAACCGCAGTTTATAGATAAGAAAAAGTTCATTTTGAAGCCAACGGTGAAGATCGATGTGAAGCCTTCGTCGTTCACTTTCCGCACCGAACTCTTCGCACCTCTGCTTGCTGTGGCACCATACGATACGCTTGAGGAGGCTGTTGAACTAGTGAACGGACTCGATTATGGCCTCACCAGTGGCTTGCAGTCGCTTGATGAGCAGGAGCAGAAGTATTGGAAGAACCACATCATAGCAGGTAATCTCTACATCAACCGCGGTATCACGGGTGCCGTTGTCAATCGCCAGCCATTTGGCGGTATGAAATTGAGTGCATTCGGACCTGGTTTGAAAGCAGGTGGACCTAACTATTGCACACAGTTTATGAACATCACGGACAAGGCAGGCTCCACAACTGACTATCGCAAGTCGTATGCCGAGTGGTATGAAAAGGAATTCAAGCATGCCCGCAATATCCAGCCAAAGATAAGAGGTGAGCAGAACGTGTTCCGTTATCTGCCGTTGTCAGGTGGCATGGTACTTCGATTGTTTGGCGACGAGACATTGGAACAGGTGCAAATGGTGCAGTTGGCAGCCAAGACCGTTGGCACACCGCTCACTATTTCCGCAGAAAGCAGTCATCCGCTTGCTGCAAAACTCTCCGGTGTAAAGACGGAAAACCTTGCTGCATTCTGCGAAAGCATCAAACAGTATGAGCGTGTGCGCACTATTTCAGCAAGTGTGCCCGATGTGGTGTTTGAGGCAGCGGCCAACTGCGACAAATATATTGCCCAGTCGGCACCTGTAAGAAACGGACGTATTGAGTTGACGAACTATATCAAAGAGCAGTCAATCTCCAACGAATACCACCGTTATGGTTCGCAGATTGAGGTTCCTGAGATCGAGTAGGAATTAACGTCATTGTGGAAAAAGCCTCCAATAGCCATGCCGGCAGTTGGGGGCTTTCTGCGATATTTCTGCTGTTATACGCGCAAGATTCTGCTATTATACGGGCAAGAAATGAGAGTATCACTGCTTTTTTCTGATTCTTTATTTTGATTTTCGATGTCTAATGCGTATCTTTGCATCATGATTCCGGAATGGTTTGCATGGAGGCGATTGTCAGTTGCAGCGCTTATGGCACTTATGGCCATAGTTGCATGGGGACGTAGCGGGGGACGCGTGAAGTTTCCTGGTGGCAAATGCTATATGTTCCGGGTCGTTTTTACAGACAAGCATGGCACACCTTTTTCGCCAGAACATCCAGAACAGTTCCTTTCCCAGCGAGCCATTGAGCGCCGTAATCGGCAGCATTTGGCCGTAGACAGTACCGATTTGCCTCATTCTCCGCAGTATGTCAGTGAGGTGGAGGCCGTTGGTGTGGAGGTGATTTGCAGAAGCAAGTGGAACAATTCGCTTTTAGTGAAAGGCAAACGCATGGATGTGTTGCGCAGTTTGACGAAACTTCCTTTTGTAAAACAAGCACAATGCGTTTGGACATCGCCCGACTCGTTGGAGCGCAGGCATGACCGGGAGCGCTATATCACTGCTTTCAGAGCGTGGGATGAGGTGAAGACACAGGAGAATGCCACCAAGCAGCAGTTGGAGATGCTGGGAGCCGACCGGGTTCACCAACATGGCTATCGAGGCAGAGGCATGATGATCGCCGTGCTTGACGGCGGATTCATGAATGCCGACGTGATTCCTTCGTTGCAGAAAGTGCGCGTGGCAGGTTCTGTAGATTTCGTGTTCCCTCGTGCTGAGAGCATCTTCAAGGAGATAGACCATGGCACCAAGGTGCTTTCCACCATGGCTGCCGATGAACCAGAGTTGTTTACTGGCTCGGCGCCAGAGGCTACATATTGGCTGCTGCGATGCGAAGACACCCAGACAGAGACCATGGCTGAAGAGGATTATTGGGCGGCTGCCGTTGAGTTTGCCGACTCTGCCGGTGTGGATGTTATCAATAGTTCTTTGGGTTATCACGATTTCGATCATAACATTTTTTACAAATACGCTCAGTTGGACGGCCAGTCTGTCATGATCTCGCGCACCGCATCGATGCTTGCCCCAAAGGGTATTATCCTTGTAAACAGTGCCGGTAACGACGGAATGGGAACGTGGAAGAAAATCAGTTTCCCTGCCGATGCAAAGGATATACTGACGGTAGGCGCGGTGAGTGCCGACAAGAGGAATGCTGCATTCAGTGCCGTGGGACCTTCGGCAGATGGAAGAGTGAAGCCCGATATTATGGCCATGGGAAGCCCCGCTTCGGTAATCACCGGCCGTGGGAGTATCAGCAGAGACATCGGAACGTCGTTTTCGGCACCCATTGTTGCCGGAATGGTGGCATGCCTGTGGCAGTCGCTTCCGGAAAAGACCTCGTTTGAAATCATGGAACTGGTGAGGCGAAGTGGCGATAACGCTGCCTGTCCGGATAATATCTATGGTTACGGCGTGCCTGACTTTTGGGTTGCATTCAAAAATGCACGAAAGGAAAATGGCGTGAAAGCAGAGTAAGTGACTCAAGTTTCTGAAGTAGTTAAATAGGCAGTAGTTAAGTAGTTAAAGCCAAATGTCTGGAGACAAAATATCAGCAAACCAAGTAATGGCTTCACTACTGACCGAAGGACGAGCGAAGCGATCACTACTTAACTTCTAAACTACAAAGAAGTTGAGCGAATGCAAAACTTGAATAAGTGATAATGGTTCAGAAAAACAAAGCGCAGATATAACAGGAAATGGAAAAAGCCTTGACACTCTTTGAGTTAAACTCTCTGGTTCGTGAAACCATCGAAACCACCATGACGCGTGAGTATTGGGTGGAAGTGGAGTTGTCGGATGTGCGTGAAGTGAGAGGCCATTGTTATATGCAGTTGGTTCAGTTTGATGTGGAGGATGGGCTTCGAGGACTTTCCGCAGAGAAAAAACTCGTTGCACAGGCTTCTGCCAAATGCTGGAAATCGCAATGGACGATGATCCGCCCGCATTTCGAGCGTGTTACGGGTCAGCAATTACATGCAGGTTTGAAAGTGTTGATGAAGGTATATGCCCAGTTCCATGAGAACTACGGATTCTCTTGGATAGTAACCGACATCGATCCAGCCTATACAATGGGTGACATAGCGCGCAAACGGCAGGAGATTATCCGCACGCTGAAAGAGGAGGGAGTATTTGATTTGAACAAAGAACTGCCCTTGCCACTGTTTGCGCAGCGCATAGCGGTGGTGAGCAGCGCACAGGCAGCGGGCTATGGCGATTTTGTTAACCAGTTGAATTCTAATGAGTATGGCTTCAGGTTCCACACTCAGTTGTTCCCGGCAGTGATGCAGGGCGATCAGGTGGAGCCGAGCGTGATAGCCGCTTTGGACAGTATCAACCAGCATTTAGACTGTTTTGACTGCGTAGTAATTATCCGTGGCGGCGGTGCAGTGGCTGATTTGTCGGGCTTCGACACGCTCTTGCTGGCAGAAAACGTGGCTAATTTCCCCCTTCCTGTGATTACGGGCATCGGTCACGAGCGTGACGAAAGCATTCTCGATATGGTTTCTCACACACGGGTGAAGACTCCTACGGCGGCAGCAGCCTTTCTGATATCCCACTTGAAAGAGGTTCTGGATGCCCTCAACGACGCTCAAGGAAGGCTGGCGCAGTGTGTTCAGCAGAAATTATCTGTGTATAGTCTGCGGCTGTCAGCACTTCAAGAGGCCATTCCTAGATTGTTTCCAGTCATCAAAGCACGTCAGGAAGCGCGTATCGATGCGCTCACACATCGTCTCTGCGAGAGAATTAACGAGAAAATACAAGAAGACAGGAGCCTTCTTGCTACATCCGGGCAGCGACTTCCTATGATTGCTGACCGACTGCTGCTGCAAGAGAACCATCGGCTGGAGATATTGGCGGAGAAGGTGAGGAGCCATGATCCCAGCCTATTGCTCAAACGCGGCTATAGCATCACGCTAAAGGATGGCAAGGCGGTGAAAAACGCCGCGCAATTACGTCCGGGCGACGAGATAGAAACCCAGTTGTCAGAAGGAATAATCAAATCTATTGTAAAATGAATAAGGAAATAAAGTATGAAGAAGCATTCGCCCAACTGCAGGAAATCGTGCGGAAGTTGGAGAACGACGAATGCGGAATAGACGAAATCGCTGTGCATCTCAAGAATGCACAGCGACTTATCAAATTCTGTAAGGACAAACTGACCAAGACAGAAGCGGAGATTCAGAAAATCAAGTCAGAACAAGACTAATCGGCTTATTAGAAATAAAGTCCGAATGAGAGCGACTTGAACTCTGGGCCGCGATCCTTTTTGAATACCGACATCGGTGAGTATTTGCCATAGATGCCTATGCCATTCCAGTGGAAAATGGCCATCAAGTCAACGTTGAAGACGCGATAGTCGATGTCTTTCTTGCTGATGTCATACTCGGTGTCGTCAAGTGTGTAACTGTAGTTGAGGCGTCCAAAGAAGTTGAGGTTCAACTGTGCACCAACAGAGATACTCGTTTTCTTGCCCAATTGCCGGTTGAAAAGCAGAGGCATAATGAAGGCTACTTCGTGGAATCTGGAATTGCGGTTGTCGGCATTTGTCTCGAATTGGCCCAGACCAACTACGCCGTTGGCATCTTTCACGAACATTGTGCGATTGTCTTTCAGCCCAAAGTTGTGCCATCCGAATCCTGCACCGATAGAGTAGGTCTGCTTGGCATGCTTCGGGCGATAATTGTATTGCAATACAGTAAAGTCGATATTCCAGGAATTGAACGGTGCAAACTTGTAGCCCTCGGGTACATCTATTGGAACATTTACGCCAACGGCTACGTCCATTGACCAGCGGTCGTAGTCGCGCTCTGACAATGTGATTCCGTTTTTGCTTTCTTTCTCATCTCCGTCAGCACCGGTAAGTGTAGCGGAATTGGCCGGAATGGCAACAGCCATCAGTGCCGCAAATAATAACTTTTTCATACTCATTCTTTTTGGTTGTTATCGTACTAAATAGTGTCTAATGCTTAGAAACTCTCTTAATTTGTCGTAAATGTGTTTGACTTCATACGGTTTTTCGGCCACAAAGTTACGAACAAATTTCCATATTGCCGAATTATTCAATATGTTTTCATCAGATAAAACCCCAGGAGCACCCCGCCGTAAAACTGCATTTATGTGTTTTCCCCGTTTTTTTTTCATTTGTTGAAGAATAAACACTTCTATTTTGACGAGCAGCGATAAATTTTATTTGATTTTTTTGCATAGCAGCAATATTTTCACTAATTTTGCAGATACTAAGGCAACATTTAAACATAGTCAAAATGAAAAATTTAGATTGGTCAAGTCTGTCATTCGGCTATAGGCCTACAGACTACAACGTACGTTGTTATTATCGCGATGGTAAATGGGGTGAAATTGAGGTATGCTCAGACGAGTATATCAAATTGCACATGGCAGCCACATGCTTGCATTACGGCCAGGAGGCTTTCGAAGGACTGAAGGCTTACAGGTGTCCCGACGGAAAAGTGCGCTTGTTCCGCGTTGAAGAGAATGCTGCGCGCCTGCAGAGCACATGCCGTGGCATCATGATGCCTGAGGTGCCGACAGAACTGTTCGTGGAAATGGCTAAGAAAGTGGTGCGCTTGAATCAGGAGTGGATACCTACTTACGAGAGCGGGGCAACCCTTTATCTGCGTCCGTTACTGATCGGAACGAGTGCTCAGGTGGGTGTTCATCCTTCAAAGGAGTATTTGTTCCTGATCTTTGTAACTCCCGTGGGACCATACTTCAAGGGTGGTTTCTCAAGCAATCCCTACGTCATTATCCGCGACTTTGACCGTTCAGCACCGCTCGGAACAGGTAAATACAAGGTGGGCGGCAACTATGCAGCCAGTCTGTTTGCCAATAATCTGGCTCATGAAAAGGGATATGCCTGCGAGTTCTATCTCGATGCCAAGGAGAAGAAATATATGGACGAGTGTGGTGCCGCCAACTTCTTCGGTATCAAGAACAACACCTATGTCACTCCGAAATCAACAAGTATCTTGCCAAGTATCACGAACAAGAGTCTGATGCAGGTGGCAGAAGACCTGGGCATGAAGGTGGAACGCCGCCCGATACCTGAGGAAGAACTGGAGACATTCGAAGAGGCTGGTGCATGCGGAACGGCTGCCGTGATCAGTCCTATCTCATATATCGACGACCTGGACACTGGAAAGCGTTTTGACTTTGGCGAGAAACCGGGTCCGATGTCCAAGAAACTGTATGACACTTTGCGTGGCATTCAGTATGGCACAATAGAGGACAAGCACGGCTGGACAACTGTCGTGATAGAATAATCATTAACATATCATCATTCAGAAACATGGATTCAATACAAGGTTACAAGAACAGAGCGCTTGCATCGCTTGAGGGCAAGTGGGTGAATGGCGCAGTTGCTACGCTCATATCACTTTTGATTGCAGGGGTAATTGCCCCCACGGTATCGCCTGCGATGGGTGAGGTTGGCAGTTCTGTGTTCAGTGGTGTTTGGCAATTAATTACCCTTCCTCTGCTGTGGGGAGAGACAGTTTATTTCCTTCTTCTCATCCGCCAGGAAGACATTCGCTACGAAAGACTCTTCGACGGCTATAAGGATTTCGTGCGTATTTTCCTTGCCAAGTTCCTGATAGGTATTTGCGTGTTTGTCGGAATCATCCTTTTCATCGTGCCGGGCGTGATTATCGCTCTGATGTTATCGATGACGGATTATATCTTGAAAGACAATCCGGAGATCAGTTGCACAGATGCCATGAAGCAGAGTGCTGCCATGATGAAAGGCCACAAGGCGCAATTGTTCTGGCTCGAACTGAGTTTCATCGGATGGGCTATCTTGTGCCTCTTGACATTGGGTATTGGATTCCTGTTCCTGGCGCCTTATTTTGACAGTGCTGTCGCTCACTTTTATGAAGACTTGAAAGCAGAAAGTGCTTTAGAGAATGAGTAAAGGAAAACTGGCGAAATTCGCCGATATGGAGCGTTACGAGAATGTGTTCCAGTACCCTTTTTCGGTAATGGAGCACATTCCTTTTACCATGCAGGGCCGGTGGCATGAGATGTATTTCCACAATCAGAACCCCATTGTGCTCGAGTTAGGATGCGGCAAAGGCGAGTATACTGTGGAACTGGCCAAACTCTATCCGGATATTAACTTCATCGGAGTAGACATCAAGGGGGCCAGAATGTGGACCGGAGCCACGCAGGCACTGAAGGAAGGGCTGAAAAACGTGGCATTCCTGCGCACGAACATCGAGATTATCGATCGCTTCTTTGCGGCCGATGAAGTGCAGGAAATATGGCTCACGTTCAGCGATCCCCAGATGAAGAATCCCCGAAAGCGGCTCACCAGCACGTTCTTCATGGAGCGCTATCGCCGTTTTCTGGCCGATGGCGGCATCATTCATCTGAAAACCGACAGCAATTTCCTGTTCACATATACTTCTTTTATGGTTGAAAAGAACCAGTTGCCGCTGCTTTTCCGTACCGAGGATTTGTATCACACGCAGGGCCTTGACCCGGATACGCAGAAAATATTATCTATTCAGACCTATTATGAAAGCATGTGGATTGAGCGCGGACTGAACATTAAATACATGAAGTTTGCGCTTCCGCACAAGGGAATGCTGGAAGAGCCCGACGTGGAAATCCCTCTTGACGACTATCGCAGTTACCGGCGCGACAAGAGAAGTTCCAAGACGACAGCCAAATGAGAGAGAACTGAGCAAACGAAACGAGCGGCCTGCCAACATGCAAAGGTCGCTCGTTTCGTTTATTCACTTCGGTCTTCGTGGACAGATTGTTCTGTTATCTTATTTCAGAGATAATCTTCATCAACGTTTCCTTGGCATCGCCCAGTTCCAGGAACACACCGTTCTCACGGGTGTAGAGCGGATTCTCGACCCCTGCATATCCGGGCTTCAAGTCGTAGTTGCAGATAATCACCTGCGGTGCGGCATCTACGTTGAGCACGGGCATGCCGTAGATGGGCGTTCCCTCGGCATTGCGTGCAGCGGGATTCAGCACGTCGTTGGCTCCAATCACTACCACTGCGTCGGCATTGGCGAAGTCATCGTTGATCTGCTCCATCTCGAAGAGTTTCTCGTATGGCACATCAGCCTCTGCCAGCAATACGTTCATGTGGCCGGGCATGCGTCCTGCCACGGGGTGAATGGCAAATCGAACCTCTGCACCGCGCTGTTCCAGCAGGTCGGCAAGTTGCTTCACCTGATGCTGTGCCTGTGCCAATGCCATTCCATACCCAGGAACGATGATCACATTCTTTGCTTCGCTGAGCACTTTACCGGGCGTCGCTTCCTCGGCGGCAGCGTTTCCGTCTTTCTGTTCATGCTCTTCGATAATCTCTCCGAGGTTTTTTACTCTTGCTTCCAGATCCTTTACAATGTCTTCCAGATGCTTTATTTTTTCTTCAAGTATCATAACTCGTTGTTCTAATTGTTTTTGATATTCGTTTGTATTGTCTTGGTTCTCTTGTAGTGATGCTGCCTCTTGCTTCTTTTCGCCGGCATGTTTTTTCTTGGCGAGTGCCCCTCCCATGAGAATGCTCATCAGGCTTCGGTTCATGGCGCGGCACATAATCTGTGTAAGCAGAAGGCCGGATGCACCGACAATACCGCCTACGGCAACCAGGAAAATGTCGCTGATGGCCATACCGGCAATGGCTCCGGCAACGCCCGAAAGCGAATTGAGCAGTGAGATGGTGATGGGCATGTCAGCGCCGCCCACACGTACTGAAAAGTATAAACCAAAAAGCGTTGAGGCAATCACTGTGGCAAGCGTCAGCATCAGCATTTCTTGACTGCCGTCAGCCTTTACTCCGCACAGTACACAACAGAGTGTAATCACCAGGAAGATGGCAGTGAGCAGCGAATGCCATGGCCACATGATGGGCTTCTGTGGCAGCATCCTGTGCAACTTGCCCGCTGCTACGAGGCTTCCTGTCAGTGTAATCATACCCACGGCTACTGCCAACAACGATGTCAATTGAACAAATGGCTCGTAGCCGTTGCTATGGATTTCGGTCAATTGTTCTGAACTGAAACCGATGCCAGTGGCCGAAAGGGCGCCAACCAAGGCAGATGCACCGCCTCCGAGACCGTTGAACAGGGCAACGGTTTGCGGCATCTGAATCATTTTCACCCGTTTTGCCATGGTTCCACCAATCAGGGCACCGATGATGATAGATGGGTAAATGGTCCACGCTGTGGCAACACCGCTGAAATAGAGTGTGGCAATAATGCCCAGCAGCATGGCAAGAGCGGAGAGCAGATTGCCGTTTACTGCCGTTTTCACTTTGCTCATCATGGAAATGCCAGAGAGCACTATCAGCGACAAAACAATGCTGATGATAATCTGAATGGTATTCATAGCCTCTGGTTATTTCTTCTTGTTGAACATCCTGAGCATACGGTGAGTGACACCGAATCCTCCAAATACGTTGATAGTGGCCAGCACAATGGCAATGCAACCAATAGCCTGGACCACGAACCACGTATCACTAAACAGGGCGTAACCTGTTGCGGTGATGGCACCGACAATGGTTACGCCTGAAAGAGCATTCATTCCCGACATGAGCGGTGTGTGCAAAAGGCTCGGCACATTCTTGATGATGAAATAGCCGGCAACCGTACAAACCACGAATACGGCAATGAGTATGAATGGATGAATCATATCAATTCATTCGTTTTTGATTAGGCAAGCCCCATGGCTTCGCGAGCACCAACGTGAACCAGTTCACCGTCGATACATACTAGACTCTTGGCAATGACTTCGTCGGTACGGTCAAGAACCACCTTACCGTCTTTGACGAGATACTTCACAAGATTATAGAGGTTGTTGGCAAACATCCATGTAGAACTTGTAGGAAGCATGCCCGGAATGTTCTTTACACCCATCAATGTAACACCATATTTCTTCTCAATACCGCCGGCAGGTGTCAATTCGCAGTTACCGCCCTGGTCGATAGAGATGTCCACGATGACAGAACCGCGCTTCATACCCTTCACCATCTCCTCGGTAATGATGATTGGAGCCACCTTGCCAGGGATCAGTGCCGAGCAGAAAACGATGTCCATCTGCTGAATGGTCTCTTTCAGTTTCTCGCGTTCCACAATCAGAACATCGTCAGGAAGGCGTTTTGCATAGCCGCCTTCGCCTACGGCCAGTTCTGCGGGCACACCTGTTTCGGTGATTTTTGCACCAAGACTGCCTGCATTTTCAGCAGCCATCGGACGGATATCTGCGGCATAAGTGATGGCACCCAGTCGCTTGGCTGTTGCCAAAGCCTGCAAACCGGCAACACCCACACCGATAACCATCACCTTGGCAGGCTCAATGCGGCCTACAGCGGTGAACATCTGGGGCATGAAAGTGGTGAGATGGTCGGCTGCCATGATGATTCCTTTATATCCTGCACATGTACTCATGGAGGTGAGAGCATCGAGATTCTGAGCGCGAGAGATACGAGGTATACCGTCAAGAGTAATAGCGGTAACGCCCTGCTTGGTGAGTTTCTTCACCATTTCGTGGTTCACGGGAGATGCCGGGTGAATGAATGTGATGAGCAACTGGCCTTTGTGCATCATCTCTACTTCGTGCTTGCCCAGTTTCTCATTGAAAAGCGGTTCCTTCACCTTAAGAATCATTTCTGCATTTTCATAGATTGTCTCTGGACCGTCAACCATTTTGGCACCTGCCTTAACATAGTCTTCGTCATGATAGAGCGCTCCGTCACCGGCACTTTTCTCTACCCATACTTCAAAACCATCGTTAACGAACTTGCCTACTGTTTCAGGCGTTGCTGCTACACGAGCCTCGTCGTGCATGATTTCCTTTGGAATACCAATAATCATGATGTTAAATTGTTTAGGTTAAACTTGTTATTAAATCTGTGGCAAATATACAGATTTTTATCAATACATGGTTCATGTTTTGTAACTTTTATTAGTTGATTAACATCTTTTTAACCATTTATGAAACGCAATGCTTTACAAATTGTATTATTTGCCTTACAAATGAATGGGAAATATGGCTTTGACACCAATGTTTCTTCCCATATTGAAAACACCCATCCTGTCGGTTATCGGATTTGTTTCTGCATATTTCAGTCGGCTGAGGTGGTTCTGGTAGGCGCGATTGAAGATATTGTTGGCAAAAACGTAGATGGATGCCACCTTATGTCTATGGTTTAAGATGTCTGTTCCAGCATTGATGTTGAACAAGGTGTATGAGGGCGTGGCCGTCTCTGTATCGTAAGCGGCATAGAAATGGTCTTGTCTGAGGTTGCAATCCATCTCGATGCTCGCAAACGTATTGTTCAGCAGTTTGCCGTCGCGGATAAAGTCGTAGCGCAAGGTGGAAATCCATCGTGGTGCCGGTGTGAATGGCAGGTATTTTTGCTCTTCGGCTTGATGAAGTTGTATGCTGTTGACGTATGAAAAGGTGTTTTCAAAGTGCAGAGGTTCCACCGGGTGTATGTCAATCATTGCTTCGGCTCCGAAGATTCTGGCATCGCCCGATTTGTATTTGAACGAGGGGATGCCGTCATAATACACGCCCACCTGCTTCTCAGCAAAGATATAGTTGTCTATGTGATTGGCAAAGCAGGCCAGTTGGGCTGAAACAACGGCCGAGGAGTAGTCGATTCCGGCATCAAACTGCCAACTGAACTCTGCCTGCAGGTCTTGGTTGCCTATCTCATACCTCAGTGTTCCTTCGTGTTCGCCGTTGCTGCCCAGTTCGCTCATGTTGGGTGCTCGGAAGCCTCTTGACAGGTTCAGGCGGACGTTCATCCTGTCATTGATGTTCCTGATGGCGCCAATGCTCCCTGTCAGTCCATTGAAATTGCGCGAAAAACGGCTGAAACGCATCTCGCCGTCATCCATCTGCTCATGGCTGTTGAGATGTCTGTTGTCGTATCTGATACCTGCACTCACGTGCCATTTACCCAAATCGCGGCATGTCGTGGCAAAAACGCCGATGTCAAACAGATGATAGGCTGGTATGAGAAACTCATCTCCGAGGTTTTCTGATTTCTGATACATTCCGTTTATGCCGAAAGCGCTCTTCCATCCATTCCATTCGGCCGACTGGTAATGTATGTCATAGTTCACGCTATGTAGTCTAAAATGCAGTCCGCTCTCGGTTTTGCTCTCTTCAAACTCCTCACGGCTGTTCTGCTGATAGCCAAGCAGCAGTTTCAGACTGCCGTCTCCGATATACAGGGAGTTATCCCAGACGGCCTTGTAATGCTTCACTTGCTGGAAAGGCAGCATCTTTCCGTAAGACTTTCTCTTTCCTTCGTATAGCAGATTGCCGGTGTTTTCGTCGCGTTCTCCTTCCACAATGCCGGGAGTGAGGTGGTAATACGAGAGTTTCAGATGAGAGAATCCCCAGTTGCGGTTCATGCCGAGCAGTCCGGAAAGTGCCTTTTCGCGGAAACGGCTGTTGCTCACATACCCATCGTATTTGTTCTTATAGTCGTGGGCCATTTTGTCGCTCCAGCGCCAGTTCCATACAAATCCGCTCTTGTTTCCTTCAAAATTCAGGGTATAGGCAAACAGCCCGTTGTTCGTCTGGTACTCCGTGGCTGCCTCTCCGGCCATTGTTCCCTTGGGCAGAATAGGCTCGTCGTGGAATATCAGCACACCTGCCATGGCATCAGAGCCGTATACCAGACTGGCAGGACCTTTCAGTATCTCTACCGAGTGCACACTTTGGCCGTCCACTTCGATGCCGTGTTCATCGCCCCATTGCTGTCCTTCCTGGCGGATACCGTTGTTGACAACCAATATCCGGTTGTATCCCAAGCCGCGTATCACGGGCTTTGAGATGCCGCTGCCTGTGGTGATTTGCGCCACTCCCGGTTGTTTGGCAATGGCATCGATGATGTTTGTCGACGGAGTGGCTTGCAGTTCGCGCGATGTGACAATGCTCACCGGCGACGGCGAGTTCTTCATCAGTTCCGTTCCGGTCAGTCCTGTCACCACCACTTCGTTGATGGTGGCGTTGGCCTCTTCCATTACGAAGTCCATCTTCTCTGTTGTTCTCAGGTTGACATTGCGTACAATGGTTTGATGACCTACGTAACTCACTTGTATCGTGGTCTGTATAGCGGGCAGCCCGCTTATGTAGTATTCTCCTTTTTCGTTGCTGATGGTTCCCTCTCTGAGTTCTGGGAAATAGATACTTACTCCAATAAGCGGAGCATTGTCTATCTTGTCGGTCACTTTTCCCGACAATGATGCCTTGCCTGTCTTGGTGGCAGCCATTGATATAGCGCTGACACAAAGCAGCAAAGCGATGATATTTATTCTTTTCATTGCTTTTACTTCCTTGTTAAATATAAATAATGTGGTTGCTGTTGGGTGATAGCGGTCTGTGACTGTATCACGAAACACATTGAGATTTATGCAAGGAATGTGGGCGGTGCGCGTAGTGAGATGCAAGACGTTTCGCGCTTCAGAATGCCTACCGTAGCGGTGGCGAAAACCGTCTTGCGCATGATTTGCAGCACGTTGACAACTGTCAACGAAGGCAGCAGATAGGGGATGATGCCCAGTTGGCACAGCAGACACTCGTCAACCGATAGCGATTGTGATGATAAATGCCCGTCATGCGGTACATGATGAACGCATTCCACACAGGCGTCTTCATCCATTGCATCATCATGGTGACAATGCAAAGAAACGGCGATGAGCATGGTGATGAACACCGCCAATAGTATTTGGGCATATCGTTGCCTGCGCTTATTGAGTGCCATTGCTGTTTTATAGACAATGCAAAAATACGAATTTCTTTTCTTTGATAAAGGTTCCTTTTTTGATTTTTAATGATTTATAACTTTATTGTGCTGAAAAAATATGCAGGATTTCTCGCCATCCAACAGCATGCGGGTAATCTGAAAAAACACGACAAAGTCCTGTTGCCGTTTTCCTTCAGAATAGAAATGGATTTCGGGCAAAACGGGCGAAGAAAACGCAAAAATATAAAGATTCTTTATCGCAACACACTTTTCGACATTCAAAACCTATGTTTTAACCCAGCAAAACCTATGTTTTCACTGCCCAATAACTATGGTTTTGCACCTCAAAAACTATGTTTTTGCAACCCAAAACCTATGCTTTTTTCAGCAGATATCTGATTTCTTCGTACATGAAAATTTTGTTTTTGCTACAATTGCTTGTTAATCAGAAACTTGCGAACAATGCCTCAAAACGCGCGAATTTCGCGCCAAATAGGCCGTCCGTGGTCAGCATCACCCGTATGAGAGCCCAAAATCAGGATTTTCCATGACAATTTCATGCCCAAGTATTGCTTGTTTCCGCTGTTTTCATTGTATATGACTTGCCGCCAACGAAACCGTCAGTGAACATCGCAATCATCGAAAAACCGATTCCATCATATTGTTATTTTTTCCGTTTTAGTTTCGCACTGTTCAAGAAAACCATTATCTTTGCAACCGAAAGAAAACCCTGTTTATATGATTGAAGATTATATCAAGTTGCCCACCGCATTCCCGTTAGGTGAGGCAGAACCATGGAAAATCATCGAAAACCTATGTGAGACGGTGAGCAGACTTATTGAGACGCTGGGCGATGAATATCATGTTGAGGATGGAGTGGCCATACACCATACGGCAGTGATTGGCCATAACGTCACAATTAAAGCCCCGGCCATTATTTCTGCCCATTGTTTCGTAGGTTCTAACTCATATTTGCGCAACGGGGTGTATCTCGCTCCGCATGCGAAAGTGGGCATCAGTTGTGAGGTGAAAACCTCTGTCATGCTCGAAGGAAGTGCCGTGGCACACTTTAATTTTATCGGCGACAGCATCATTGGCCATCAGGTAAACATTGAGGCGGGGGCTATTCTTGCCAATCATTACAATGAGCGCGAAGACGATACGGTTTATGTCTGTCACGAAGGGCAGCGCATTTGCACGCAATTATCTAAGTTCGGGTCTGTTGTGGGTGATGGTTGCCGCATCGGTGCCAATGCCGTTCTTTCTCCGGGAACATTGCTGAAGCCGCAGACAATAGTGAGGCGTTTGCAACTGATAGAGCAGGATCCGCAAATGTAAAGGAGTGTGCGATGCGCCGGTTTTCGCCCCGATGTATGCATCATTGGGGTGGGGGACAGGAGCATGAATGTGTTAATGACGTGCAGCACAGACTATGACCACAGGGTGTAATGATAGGGTGCTAATCAAATGATAAAGAACGTGATGAAAACGAAAAACAGATGGTTACCTGCCATTCTCATTGGCGGAATCTTTACTATTGCCTTGTTGACTCCGCGTTATGTCAACGGGCAGGGTCGGGAAAACCGGCAGGATTGTTGGGTTGGTCAGGGTGTGAATGGATATGGCAAAGGCGATGTTGCCGTACAAGGTGAGGTCGTTCCCAAGGAACCTGACTATGCAGATGCCTCGCAGTGGTATGCGTTGAAGCACGACGGGAAGGCGGACATTTTCTATATTATCTCTACCGAAACGGGGGATTATCCGCTCAGTGACAGCACAATATGCCACTTTGCCGATACATACACCGACATTTTGCGCACTCCCATGACAAGTGAAATGGAAGGCGTATGCGAGTTGCTCAGCGGCCAGTTGAACTTTTATTCGCCTTATTACCGACAATGTTCGCTCCAATCGTTTACAAACGACAGTTTGACGGCAGCCCGCTTGCCGCTTGCCACCCATGATGTGAGGCGGGCTTTCGCCTATTATCTGGAAAACGAGAACAAGAACCGGCCGTTCATTCTTGCCGGTTATAGTCAGGGAGCGATGATTGCATTGGAGTTAATGCGCGAGATGGATGATGCAACCTATAGCCGCATGGTGGCTGCATATATCATTGGTGCCTCTGTTCCGCAACAGATGCTCAACGAATGTCCCCGTGTGCGTGCTGCTCAAGGCGCTCATGATACAGGCGTTACAATCTGTTACAATTCTGTGCGCGATACTTCTTGTGCTGTCTTTTCACACAGCGCGTTGTGCATAAACCCAGTAAACTGGTGCACTGACGACACTCCGGCCGTGTTGAATACCGAGCCCTCGCCGCTCATACCCATCGACCAGCAGCAGAAAGACCATCTCACCGTTACGCTCGATCCACTTAGCAACCTCTTGTTGGTAAGCGGTTTCACTGCCAGTGACTACATTCTGCCACTCATCGGCAAGGACGGCAACTATCATTCGCGTGAGATTTGGCTTTATCGCAATCAGTTGCGCGAAAACATGCAACAACGCGTCCACTGCTATTTGTCGTCGCACGAATAGCAGGAGCACTTTATGATGAATGTGTTTTGAGTATTTCTATGCGTCAGCAAACACCTTACCGTCATCGAGGGTAATCTGCATCTTGGTATACTCGCAGTGGAAATCGTGTTGCAATCGGTCGAGATAGCGGGCGCTTTCCCACTTACACATGGGCAAATCATGAAGCAGATAGTTTCCACAAGCCTCGGGGCGCGTGGCAGGAACCTCTGTCTGAGTGAGAATCCACTCGAGGCATTCGATGGTAAGACTGCGCATATCCTCAACGGTATACGTGCCTGTCATGATGATATACATACCTGTGAGACAGCCCATAGGACCCACATAGACCACGTCGTCCTTCACCTTGCTGTTGCGAAACCATGTGGCCATGAGGTGCTCCATGCTGTGTATGGCGGCAGGAGCCATTGCCGGTTCTTTGTTCGGTTCGGTTATGCGCAGGTCGAAAGTGGTGAATCCTTTATCTTCGCGTGACACATAAATGCCTGGTTTCAGACATGTATGGTTGATGGTGAAACTTTGTATGACTTCCATAATTACATGATATATTCTTGTGCAAAGTTAAATAATAAATCCTAAAGCGCAAAACTATTTCACGATTTCCTTTATCCAACAGTTGTCATATATCGTTGATACATTTCCTTGACGATGGCTTTTATCTTGTCCCTGAACGACTGCGGCTGGAGCACTTCAAAGTCCTCGCGATGCGATAGGATTTCTTGCTCAAAGTCGAATGTCGGTTTCAGGTCGTACTCAAAGATGGAGTATTCGGCTGTGGTGGATGTTTCTTGTTGGGAATGGTGTAGAGGAAGGGAGCGCAGGTACTTCACTTGGCTGCTCGCCACTTTAATGACGATATGTTCGCAGGGGTGGTATTTACATGCCAGATGACAAAGATTCATTTCTTAGATTAAAGGATAATTCACAAGAGATTGTAACTGCTTTTGGTTCAGATATTGAATGGAATTATGGCAGTAAAAAGGCTTCTTCTGTATGTGTTAGTAGAGAATGTAATGATTTTGAGAGTGTGGATTCTCAGAATGGTCTTTTTGAATGGATGTGCAAAACTGCATTAACATGGAAGCGTTTCATGAAAGAGTATTGTCGAGATATGAGCAGGTTCTTTCAGAATATAGATGAAATGGAAATTACAAGAAATGGCAAGCGTATGCGTTGGAATGAAGAAAAGAGATCATTCGTGGAATTTGAAGATGGTGAAGTGAATAATTAGTTTCACTGCGCAACGTTCTGCCCGCATCGCCCATTGACAGGGAGTGTGAGAAGACAAGATATCGAAGTTGCACCTTTGGGGCATATCATAATAGTATAAATCCTCATTTTTAGGGATACATAATACCATTTTTATTAACTTCCTAATCAAATTCCTTTTTTTCAGAATTATTTGTATCTTTGCCCACAAATCAATCAGATATGAAGCAAACGATAGATACTTACAGACTCACGAGTATGGAAGAACCTACTGACGAGGTGCTTTCGCAGTTGATGAAAGAAGCGGCAGAAGAGGCCAAGCGTACAAACGACGAGACTACAGCCCGGTATTTCGAACAACTGAAAGTAGACACTCAGAATCTCTGTGCAGCATGGCAGTAAATGAACACAAGCCTGTCCTTATTGTAATTGCCGGACCTAATGGGTCTGGCAAGACGACTATCACCACAAAGATTCTGCATCATCAGTGGATGGATAATGCAGTCTATATTATCCAGACCAGATAGCAAAAGACAAATTTGGCGATTGGAACTCAGCAGAGGCAGTCTTGCAATCGGTGAAATATTGTGAGGCTTTGCGAGAACAATGCCTTGTCGAACGGAAAAGTCTTATTTTTGAGACCGTTCTCTCTGCCACAGACAAACTTCTTTTCATTCGTAGGGCAAAAGAGGCTGACTTTTTTGTTCGCATTTTCTTTGTCTCGACCAGTCATCCCTCCATCAATGCATCACGCATTGCTCAGCGTGTGATGAAGGGCGGTCACGATGTGCCAATTACCAAAATCATATCTCGTTACTTCAAGTCTATTGCCAATTGCAAGGTTGCCTCGCAACTGGCTGACCGCACATACATCAACGACAACTCTGTTGATGGGCAGGAAGCACAATTGCTTTTTCGCTTTGTGGATGGCAATCTATTCAAACAATATGTTGAAGAAATCCCAGAATGGGTTGCAGAAATAGCAGAACAAACAACGAGGTGACTATAATCAGTCAAAGCATACTAATCTATAATGAATAATTAAATTTACACTGGCGACGTGGTGAAAGCCACGATGACAACCAATGTGGCAGTTCCCTCTTCGGGCGGAAGAAGTCGTGCCAAAGTGTTCAGCGGCAAGCCTAATGATGGTTTTACATCCATTATTGGCGTGAACAGTTTTGCCGACAGGCACGATGATTACTACTACATTCTTGACAATAGCCCCGTCGCCATGAAATATACAACGAGCGTGAGAGTGATTGGCAACGTCTTTTATGACTTGGATCGCAACAATCCGACGGTGGATATACGTGAACGTTGCGCCATGTTAGCCTTTCCTTATAGGATTAATGTGCGCAACCTTCATATCAAAATGGCTCATGCTCCCTATTACGTGAAGACTACATGACAGGAAAAGGCGCTCCATATTCTGACTGGAGAAACGAATTACGACGAACTGCCTATAGATATACTATGAAAGAATACCCATGGGTATATCCTTATGTTGTTGTTTTTATCTGTACTTTGTACAAGCATACGTGGCGCTCAATACCACTTCAAATGATGTTCTTTGCAGTAGTCAATAGCGGGCTGATAGCCTTGGAAGGTGGCTTTGTGAATCCATTTCAATCCTTTGCGCTCGTCTTGAGGAACGCCAGTGCCTGTCATGAGAAACCATCCGGTGGCAAACTGGGCCTGGGCATCGCCACCATTGGCTGCTAATTCATACCAGAAGACACATTCTTCGAGACTTTTCTCCACGCCGTCGCCATTCCAATAGGCGGCTCCAACGTTCTTTTGGCTAAGAATATGTCCTTGGAATGCTGCTTCACGATACCAGAGGAATGCTTTATGGTGATCCATATTGACACCATTACCAAGATAATAGGCATTGGCAACATTCACCTGCGACTGCATGTCGCCCATACCAGCGGCTTTCATGTACCATTCGAAGGCCTGTTCAGCATTCTGATGCACGCCTTTGCCGTGATAATAGCACTCTCCGACATTGAAGCAGCCATAGACATCACCCTGTTCTGCTGCTTTCATATACCATTCGAATGCAGTTTCAAGGTTCACATTGACACCCGTGCCACGCTCATAGCAGACACCCAGGTTGTTCATCGCCTTGGTGTCGCCTTCATAGGCTTTCACTCGGTAGGCATCAGCCTTGTTTCGTTCCTTGGGCATTTGGCATTCGTTAAATTGGGTATATCCAGATAAAACCTATTCTTTCTTCTCCAAGTAATCAAACAAGTTGATGGTTCCTGTTTCGTTTTCGATGTTGAGAGACGGGACAGACTCTACCATTCTTGTAGTGCCACTTGTCTTGTCAACATAAAAATATACAAACGAACTTGTATAACTACGGAATATCACCTTGTATTCTGATTCCGTCTCATCTCCCATTGCTACATACATGATGGAGGGATTCTCTTCTGCAGGACTCCAGTCATACTCCTTGTGGCAATAATTGTTTACTCCTTCATAAGCCATTTCTGCTGTTATCTTGCTCTCTGAGGCGTTGGCTTTGTCGGTATCTGTGCCTTCAGGATTATTCGGCTTTTGCTTGTCGTCAGCGGTTCTCACGGTGTCTCGCATCTCTGTTTGCGAGGGCATTGGCAACTCAGTCTTGCTTTTACTACATGAACATAAAAGCATGACTACTAATACGAATGAATAAACGATATATTTCATAATTGCGATTCTTGTTCTATGTTGTGTTCCAGTCATGTTCGTTGGAGTTGTTTATATCAATATTTCACTTGGTGCATTAGTCTGCAGAACGCCTTATTTCTGTTGGCTGACGAGTTTTATTTCCTTATCTGCGTATTTCTTGTCGATGATGATGGCAGACATAGGCTGAGTGCTGTATGATTGTTTTTCGCCTGTTTTCACCTCGTAAGTATAAACGAGCGAGTCTCCTTTTTCTTCAACCCTCACAGGTGTGATTTCTGTATCGATGTCCGTTATGGGGAGAACAACGGCCAAGACAAACTGCTTGTTGAAGTCAATCTCAGTGGGTTTCCCGTTTTCGCCCATCAGCGTGGCCATGCCAAAGAGCCGACTGAAATCCTTTTCTGTGGTGATTATCGGATTTGCAGGAATCTCCTGTCCGTTGTTGAAGAAATAGTTCTTGGCTATTTCAAAGGCCACTTCATTGCTTATTCTGCTACCCTCTGCTGCTGAGGGGGCCGTCTTTTTGTTGACGCATGCTGCCAGTGCCAACACGGCCGCCAATGCGAATAATACCTTTTTCATTGTTGTCTTCATAAATCGTTTTATAGTCAGCCGTAGTCATTCCACTCACCAATCATACGACCAGCCGTTGCTCCACTTCCTCATGGTTGACACCTTTCATGTGAGTGCTACATAGTGGAAATTGCTGCAAAAGTAGTCATTTTTGATTAATTCTGTAGATTATTATGCGTTTTCAGCGAAAAATTAGCATATTTTGAGTAACTTTGTGCCAGAATTTAGGATAGTTATATAAAAATAGAAAAGGAGGCTGATGATGGCACATATCTGTGAAAACTGTAAGTTCCGGGCGCATTATGACAAGCATCCCAATTCACTATTAGGCAAGTTCTGGCGTTGGCACATTAACTTCTGTCTGGGTTGGAAGTCTTATTTTACCCGTCAAAGTGAGGAGAAAAAGGCCGAACTAAGGTCAAAATACAATTTTTCAAAGTATTAATCTTATGGCATATACAGGACGATTCGGGCAGATTTCCGAGCAGAGTTCGCCTGCCAGCGACCTTTCAGATGACTTTCGGCGCGAAGAACTGATCAGAATGATAGAGCGATCTGTGAAGAACCTGACACTTCAGGAACTTGAAGCACTCTATTATGATATGAGTACGAAGAATTACATAAACGAACAATACTAATCACAAAAAAAGACTAAGCGGCATGGGAACAGATAGTTTTTGTTTGATTCACATGCTTGGCAGAAGGTGAAAGCAAAATTAGAGGAATGACGGATTATGATTCTATCTGGCACATTCAGGACGAAATCAGGACGGTGGTGAATGCTGTCTTGGGCGAGTGCATTTGGAATTTGAACTATCATAAGCACCGGATGGCAATAGAATTGGAACTGACCATGCCTTTGGAAGAGGATGATGCTGATATGCTTATGAGTCAGTTCCCTGTTGCGGCTGACTATGACGGTGTAGGCTCGAAAGGAACAAAGTTTGTGTTCTTTCTTTGAAATGAGCATGTTAAGACAAATGCATTCTGTTTTTTTGAATAGGGCGCATTCTTGTTATGATGTGTCGTTGGGTCTTGGCTTTTTCATTGGGATGTAACAAGAGGTGGCTTTTTTGATACAATCTATGTAGGTTTTCTCATGAGAAAACAGTAACTTTGCGCAAAGAAATTACGAATGATTAAGTATTGAAGATGGTATCTTACAAGAATTTGTTATTAATGGCTCTGTGCATGACGACTTCCGTCGTTGTGGCACAGGAACCTGTCACCTGGGAAATCGGGCAGGTTTGCACTCAAGTAGAATTCTTTACACCCTCGATTGTTCATGTGCAGAGGTATCTTAAAGGCTGTCAGCCAAACGGTGAAAGTCTGGTGGTGACGGCTCGGCCCGAACAGGTGGATGTGATAAAGAAGGGAAACACGCTCATGAGCGATGTGCTTTTGGTGAAGGTGGATCCCCGCACTGGGGCGGTGTCGTTCTCTACCCGTCAGGGAAAAACTTTGCTTCGGGAGAAGGAAGTGGCATTTGAACCTCGCAAGGAAGGACCGGATGCCGGTGCTTTCCGGGTGACAGAGACCTTTGTGTTGGACAAGGAAGAGCCCATCTATGGATTAGGAACGATTCAAGACGGACGATTGAACCGTCGCGGAACGCACAAGTTGATGGAGCAGTCGAACCTGGAGGATTTCCAGAACGTGGTGCAAAGCATCAAAGGGTGGGGCCTTTACTGGGATAACTACTCGCGTACGCAGTTTGATGATGACGCGCAGGGCATGCGATTGTCATCAGAAGTGGGCATGTCAGCCGACTATTACCTGATGTATGGAGGATCGGCTGACGGAGTAATTGCGCAGATGCGCCATCTGTCAGGACAGGTGCCGATGTTTCCGTTGTGGACTTTTGGTTACTGGCAGTCGAAAGAGAGATATAAGAGCAGTAAGGAATTGTTGGATGTGGTAGACCGGTATCGTGCGCTGCAGGTGCCTCTTGACGGTATCATTCAGGATTGGCAGTATTGGGGTTCCAACTACTTATGGAATGCCATGGACTTCCTTTCAGAGGAGTTTTCCGATGGAAAACAAATGGTGGAGAAAGCACATAAGAAGAACGCACACCTGATGATTTCGGTATGGGCGAGTTTCGGTCCGCAAACCAAAGCCTACAGGGAACTCAACGAAAAAGGACTGCTCTTTGATTTCCAGACGTGGCCGCAGAGCGGACTGTCGCATATCTGGCCGCCCCGAATGGACTATCCTTCGGGGGTGCGTGTCTATGATGCCTTCAGCGATGAGGCTCGTGATATCTATTGGAAAAATCTAAAGACCCTCTTTGACTATGGTATTGATGCATGGTGGATGGACTCTACCGATCCTGATTTCTTTAATCCGACAGATGCCGACTACGACCATCGGGTAGGCGAGGGGATAGGTACCTGGCGAGGCTTCCGCAATGCCTTCCCACTGGAGACGGTAAAAGGTGTCTATGAGAACCAGCGTGCGCTTTCTGATTTGTCAAAGGAAACGGGGAAGGAGAAGCGGGTGTTCATCATGACACGAAGCGCTTTTGCCGGACAGCAGCGTTATGGCTCCAACATGTGGAGCGGCGATGTGGCCTCTTCGTGGGATATGCTCCGAAAGCAGATTCCTGCCGGCCTGAACTTCTCATTGACAGGCAATCCCAATTTCAATACCGACATCGGGGGCTTCTTCTGTGGCAGTTACAATACCCAAGGGTCAGGTTCCGCTCCTCGTAACCCTCAGTATCAGGAGTTGTATGTGCGTTGGATGCAGTATGGCCTGTTCTGTCCGGTGTTTCGTAGCCATGGTGCTGACGCGCCAAGAGAAATCTACCAGTTTGGCAAGAAGGGCGAACCTGTGTATGATGCCATTGAGAAAATGATTCGTCTGCGCTATCGTCTTATACCTTATATATATAGTACCGCCTGGCAGGTAACAAGTCATAACGAGAGTTACCTGCGCCCATTGTTCAGTGACTTCCCACAAGACAAGCGGGTGTGGAACACTACCGACGAACTGATGTTCGGCAGAAGCATCTTGGCGGCTCCTATCGTGGAAGCCCAGTATACAGAAGAGAAGATTATCAAAGTGGATGCGATGACGGGATGGGATCGCAAAGAATCATCCACTCAGAACACGCAGACGGCCATAGACTGGAGCCAAACAAAGCGTGCCAAGAAATACTTGCCGAAGGGTTGCGAGTGGTATGACTTCTGGACTGGCAGGCGTTTCAAGGGCGGACAGGATGTGGTCTTGCAAACCACTATCGACCAAGTGCCGATGTTTGTTCGTGCTGGTAGCATCCTGCCTTTAGGTCCTGAGATGCAATATGTGGGCGAAAAGGCGTGGGATTGCTTGGAAATACGACTCTATCCAGGGGCAGATGCCTCGTTCACCCTGTATGAGGACGAGGGGGATAACTATCATTATGAAAAGGGAATCTATTCAACCATCACTTTCCGTTGGAACGAGCGTACCCGGCTTTTCACCGTCGGTGAGCAACAAGGTGGTTATCCCGGCATGCTGACAAGTCGTCGGTTCGTCGTGGTGACACCAGATGGCAGTCAGCAGGTGATTGACTATAATGGAAAAGAAACGACAGTGACAATCAAATGAAACGGATATTATTCTTTGTGGCAATTCTCGCCTGCACGGTCATTCAGGCAAAGACGGTTCCCTTTGGAAGGGGACAACTGACAATCAGAAAAGTGGCCAGGAACGCCATACGTATTCAATATGCAGAGCAGCCGGTGAGCAATGATCTGCCCGATTGGCTCTATGTGAAACACGATGAGGTGGACGGCGAGGTGGATGCAGTGATAGATTCAGAGCGTCAAACGGTCTCTATCGTCGACCGTCAGGGCAGACTGGTGGTCACCGCCACTCGTCATCTGTTAGAGAATGGTGTGGCAACACTGGTGCTGACGTCTCCGTCGGATGAGCATCTCTATGGATTGGGGCAGTTCCAAGATGGTAATCATAACGTGAGAGGCCTTTCCCGGCGACTGACACAGGTAAACACGCAAATCGCCATACCGATGCTTCTTTCCAGCAAAGGCTACGGCCTGTTGTGGAACAACTACGGTCTCACGGAGTTTAACCCTGCCGACCAGCAGGTAATGCTCAGCAAGGTGAAAGGTGTGGGCAATTGCGAGGTGGTGAATATAACTACCACGGAAGGTGGCAAGAAAGAAGTTCGCGAGAGGAATATCTATGAGGCGAAGATGGTGGTACCAGAGGAAGGAGACTATTCCTTGCTGTTGGATGTAGGGCAGAAAATGGCACGCCGCCATCATTTGATGATTGATGGAACAACCGTTATCGACTTGCAGAATCTCTGGCTGCCGCCAACCACCTCGACCATTGTTCATCTGAAAAGAGGAGCGCATACGCTGAAAGCGGAGTTGTCGAATGGAGATCATCCCGTTGTACATTATAAAAAGGTGACCAACAAAACGGTTTTCCGCTCTCCTGTGGCACATGCTGTTGACTATACCGTCATGGTGGGCACGGCCGATGAGGTGATTGCCACCTATCGCGACCTGACAGGCGAGGCTCCGCTGATGCCCCGATGGGCAACAGGGTATATTCATTGTCGGGAGCGTTTCCATTCTCAAGAAGAGATTTTGCAGACCGCTGAACGTTTCCAGAAGGAGCAGATGCCGCTGGATGTGCTGGTTCAGGACTGGCAGTATTGGGGCAAGCACGGCTGGAACTCGATGGTGTTTGATGAGGATCAATACCCAGATCCCAAACAGATGATGCATGAACTGCACCAACAGGGCATCCGGCTGATGCTCAGTGTATGGTCGAAGATTGACAAGAACGCCGAAGTGGGGAAGCGGATGGAGCAGGAGGGACACTACATTCCGGGTACCGACTGGATTGATTTCTTCTCACCTGATGCCGCAAAAGCCTACTGGCAGAACTTCAGCACACGTCTGCTGCCGTTGGGAATAGATGCCTGGTGGCAGGATGCAACAGAGCCGGAGAATGATGATTTGGTAGGTCGACGGGTGAATAGAGGACTGTGGTCGGGTGAGCAGGTAAGGAATGTCTATCCGCTTTTAGTCAACAAGACCGTGTATGAAGGACTGCGGAAAGACCAGCCCCATAAACGTCCGATGATATTAACCCGTTGCGGCTTCCCCGGAATCCAGCGTTATGGCTCTGCTCTTTGGTCGGGAGATGTGGGTAATGACTGGGATTCGTTCCGCCGGCAAATCACTGCCGGACTGGGAATGCAGTCGGCTGGTATCCCTTGGTGGACCTATGATGCCGGTGGTTTCTTCCGTCCTGCCGACCAGTATACGAATGCTGATTACATTGAGCGGATGCTGCGCTGGATTGAGACATCTGTTTATCTGCCGTTGATGCGTGTTCATGGCTATATGAGCAATACCGAACCGTGGAACTATGGCGAAGAGGCAAAGGGCATCATCAGGCAATGTCTGAACGAGCGCTATCAGTTGCAGCCGTATGTCTATAGTCATGCGGTGGATGTTTCTTTCCAAGGATCAACGCTGATGCGCCCCTTGGTATTCGATTTCTCCGATGATGATACGGCTCTGGAACAGAATTATGAGTATATGTTCGGCAAGTCACTGCTGGTAAGTCCTGTCGTTGAGGCCAAGGCAAAACAGTGGAGCACTTACCTGCCACGTCATGCGGCAGGGTGGTACGACTATCACACAGGCAAGTATTATCAAGGAGGAAAGTCGATCATTGCCGACGTGGGGATTGACAGAATCCCCGTCTACGTCCGTGGTGGCAGCATTCTGCCTCTCGCCATAGACCCCATTACCGCTTCTCGCACCCTCCATACGCCTTTGGAAATCCGTATATATCCTGGTGCCGACGCTACGTTCACGCTCTACGAGGATGACGGGTGGAGCAATGATTATGAGCATGGAGCCTGTTCGCGCATCACGTTCCGATGGGACGACGCTCATCAGCGGCTTGTCGTGGATGACCGTAAGGGTTCTTTTGCTGGTATGCCTGTCTCGCGATGCTTTAAGATTCTGATGGTGAATGGTAAACAACAGACCGTGAACTACGAGGGAAAACGCCTTGCGATTGACTTCTCTGATCGCTACCGATAGGGTTTCAGTGCTGCCATGCTCGACAATCCTTTGCCGGTTTTTTAAGATTCTTCCCTCGTTTCTTTGTGGTTAGCACACTTATTTGTATTTTTGCACCACGAACAATTTAAAGTGATCGAATATGAGAAGACTAATGATTGTATGCATGTTGCTGGCTGCGATGACCGTTGCGGCCCAAGGGAACGGACATGTCACACGGAAAGAGGCAAAGAAATGGCTGAAGATGGGAACGTGGCGCAACGGATTCACAGCGGCGAGTCCTGATAAAACTGTGAATCTTGTGGAGTTCTACAGGCAGTATCAGCGAAATCCCGAACAGTGGAATGCCCTTTTCCACTGGTTGGCCACTACCGACTTGCTGTCTATTCCCAAAGGTAAGCATCCGATAGAGGGCACATCGCTTGTTGCCAGTGTGGAGGACAGTGAGAACCAGCCTTTGGAGAAACGGCGCTCAGAGAGCCATCGGCAGAAGATAGATTTCCAGTATGTGGTGAGTGGCACGGAAGGTTTTGCCACGCTCGATCATTCCTCCAGCATTCCCAATTGTGAATATGATGCGAAGAAAGATGTGATACACTACGATTATGAACCATCCAAGACTCATTTCTTTAATAGCAAGGAGGGGCGTTTCGTGATTTTCTTCCCTGACGATTGGCATATCGCAAAGATTGCAACAAAGAAGGATAACCAGCAGATTCGCGTGATTGTCATCAAGGTGGATTACCGCTGATGAGTAACTTATGTTGAAATATCATATAAGAATTGTGAAATGGACTATCTTCCGAAAGACGCTGCCATCCTGGTTTCGAGCATCAACATGCTTCTCAGAGACGAAGAATTTGACAGCCTTGAATCACTGTGCTACGCTTTCAGCAGAGAGCCGCAGGAGATAAAGGACTATCTGCTGGGCGAAGGCTATGTGTGGAGTGAGCAGCAGAAACAGTTCAGACCCATAGGCTACGACGCATGATAACACGCGACAGCATAGAGACGGCATATAGTTTCCTGCATCAGAAGCGGAACGTGTATATACATTCTTCCCTCAACTGGCAGAAGGATGATATTGAATACGCCATCGCGTCATTCGTCGATGACATGAATGGAGAATTGTATGATTCCATTTCAGGTGGCATGCCAGACTTTCTGAAAGACCACACGCGGTTTAAAGAAGATATAACCCAAGCAGTAGAACGATTAGAAGAAATGCTATAATGGAACAATTTGAAGAACAATTGCACAAGGACTTGCATCAGTTCCTTCTTTCAATGAAAGAGGTGGACGACCGTTTGCCAGAATGTCCTGATGTAGAAGATAAGTGGGAAGATATTGTCAAAGCCTACATTCCCGACGGCATCAGAGAGTTTCAGAACTTTCCGTCGGCTTCTCTTGGTTGGATGATGTACATCGGCATGGCCGTTGCCAGGATGTGGGACATAGAATGGGAAATCTATTCCCAACTACCTGACCTGTATGCCTATATCAGAGACAAACGGGGCTATGACAATATGGATGAGTATATCCGCGAGGAAATCCTTTTGCTGAAGGGCGCTGACTATATCGTGTTGGAGAATGTCATTGGTGAGTGTGCCTCACGTGTCTATAACGCTCTGATGCACCAACGGTATGAGCCAGGCACCAAAGAGGCCTTCAACGGATATATTGCCTGTCTGCACCAACTCTATCTGATGGGAGCAGCCATGCAACTAAAAATGATGGGGTATCACATGGAAAAGATGTGATCTTTTGCATATTTCTCCATATTCTTCTGATACATTTTTTTCTTGTCCTTGGTTTTGCTGGTTGACTCTATAAGTATGAAATAAAGGAGAATTGTGAAAAAGATTCTCCTTTATTTGGAAGACTCATGATTTCTTTTTATTTTTGCAAATGATTTCTGACCGAAGCCCGCCAATGGGAGGGTGGCGTGAGGATTTCTATATATAAGAAGGCGTTACTTGACGCTTTGTGCTTGACGCATCGGAATCTGGCAGTTCCAAAGTAGTAGTCAAACATCAAAGCAACAATGACGCCCATGGATGTGTATGATTCGGCATGTCTTTGCACAAACCCGTTCTGGGCTAATGCAATAATCGCCGCTTGTATACATATCGGCGTGGGCTTCGGCGTTG
>DGWC01000046.1 GCA_002395135.1 Prevotella sp. UBA4268
GTTCGTTCAATTACTGAGCAACTGAATCAGCAGCAACTGTGTCAACAGCGAGGCTGTCAGCTACAGTGTCAACTACCTCGGCGATAGAGTCAGTGTCCTGTACAGGAGCCTGAGCCTTGTTACCACATGATGCGAAAGAGATAGCAGCAACTGCTACGAACATGAATACCAATTTCTTCATTTTTTCTAAGCTTTTGAAATCTGTAAAACAATCATTTGTTTATTAAAACGATGCAAAGGTAAACATTTTTTTGATACGTTGTTCTTTTTTTTGGATTTTTTTTTGCCCGTTTTTGTAACATTTTTGCAAAACGCTGAATATCAGCGATTTGTAAAAAGTTAATTTCTATTAAATGAATAGCATGATTAATTCTGTTCTTAAAAAAGGTGTTTTTTGCGCATTTATTAGTAACTTTGCAGCATCGTTGTGTGCGCAACCATCCCATAGGTGATGGGTTCGTAAGTTACACCTTATTATATATATGATAGACAGTTCGGTTTTTCAAGGCAAGACAGCCGTGTATTATACATTAGGTTGCAAGTTGAATTTCTCAGAAACGTCCACCTTCGGGCAGATGCTTCAGGATATGGGTGTGCGCACGGCAGAAAAAGGGGAGCGGGCAGACATCTGCCTGATCAACACTTGTAGTGTAACGGAGGTGGCCGACCGTAAATGCCGACAGATAATCCATCGCATGGTAAGACAGAATCCTGGTGCTTTGGTCGTGGTAACGGGCTGCTATGCCCAGTTGGAGTCAGAAAAGGTAAGCCAGATCGAAGGTGTTGACCTGGTGCTTGGCAGTAACGAGAAGGCGCAGTTGATACAATATCTCTCTGAAGCATGGATGGAGAAGTTCGGTAGCGGCGGTCGTGATGATGTGGAAAGCAATACTCTGCTGCCTGAAAGAACCTCTTTGCATCGCCATCACTCGGTGAAGACCAAGGAGATTACATCGTTTGCACCCAGTTGTTCGCGCGGAAACCGCACGCGTTATTTCCTGAAAGTGCAGGACGGTTGCAATTATTTCTGTACGTATTGCACCATTCCCTATGCCCGTGGCTTCTCGCGCAATCCTACTATCGCATCTCTTGTGGCGCAGGCAGAGCAGGCTGCGGCCGACGGCGGTAAGGAAATCGTGCTCACCGGTGTGAATATCGGCGATTTCGGACGCTCCACTGGCGAGCGGTTCTTTGATTTGGTGAAGGCACTCGACCAGGTGGATGGCATTCAGCGCTATCGCATTAGCAGTTTGGAACCTGATTTGCTCGATGACGAACTGATAGCCTACTGTGCGCAGAGCCGTGCTTTCATGCCTCATTTCCACATTCCTTTGCAAAGTGGAAGCGATGAAGTGCTGCGGTTGATGCACCGCCGCTATGACAGCAACTTGTTTGCCCATAAGATAGAGTTGATTAAACAACTCATGCCCGATGCCTTTATCGGCGTGGATGTGATGGTCGGCACGAGAGGAGAAACACCCGCCTATTTCGAAACATGCTATGAGTTCCTTAAGTCTTTGGATGTTACCCAGTTGCATGTGTTCCCTTATTCCGAGCGTCCAGGCACGGCTGCACTGAACATTCCGTATGTGGTGAGCGACCATGACAAGAAATTGCGCTCGGCCCGTCTGTTGGAATTGTCCGACGAAAAGACGCGGAGTTTCTATGAGCGCTATATGGGAACAGAGGCCGAAGTGCTGTTTGAGAAGAGCACGCGCGGCAGGGCAATGCACGGTTTCACACGTAATTATATCCGTGTGGAACTGCCAGCCCGACTGTCGGGTGAGCATTTGGACAATCAGTTGGTCAATGTGCGACTCTCTGGGTTTAATTATAATCAAACGGCTTTAATGGCAGAAATCATCTGATGAATATGGATAAGGTCGCAATTGTTATCTTGAACTGGAACGGAAAGAAGATGATGGAGCAGTATCTTCCGAATGTTCTGCTCAATTCGCGTGAGCACGCAGTGGTTTATGTGGCCGACAATGCCTCTACCGACGGTTCTGTTGAGTGGCTCAAAGCACATCATCCAGAGGTGCGCGTCATCGAACTGGAGAAGAACTGGGGCTTCGCCGAGGGCTATAATCTTGCGCTCCTACAGGTGGAAGCCACCTATTATGTGCTGCTCAACAGTGATGTGGAGGTTACTCATTGCTGGTTGGTGCCGTTGATAGAGTTCATGGACAGCCATCCCGAGGTGGCTGCCTGCCAGCCAAAACTGTTGTCGGTATTCAACAAAGATTCGTTTGAATACGCAGGTGCCAGTGGTGGCTATCTTGACCGTGACGGTTATCCGTTTTGTAGAGGAAGAATTTTTGACACCGTGGAAGAGGATAACGGACAATATAATGATGCCTCGCCCGTGATGTGGGCAACAGGTGCCTGCCTGATGATACGTGCTGACGACTATCACGGTATTGGCGGTCTGGATGCGCGCTTCTTCGCTCATAACGAGGAGATTGACATGTGCTGGCGACTGAATATTGCGGGTAGGAAAGTGTATTGCATTCCCGACAGTTCGGTCTACCATGTGGGCGGCGGCACATTGCCTAAGGACAATCCCATGAAGACCTATCTGAATTTTAGAAATAATCTTACAATGTTGTATAAAAACCTGCCGGAAAAGGATTTGAAAAAGACCTTGCGCCGCCGCTGGTTCTTGGATTATCTGGCTGCTTTTCAGACTTTAATCCTAAACCGACATTGGGGCGACTTCAAGGCCATCTTCCGTGCGCGTCGTGATTTCCGCCGCTGGCTGCCCGATTTCAAGGCCGACCGTCAGCGCATTCAAGCCATGCGACAGGGTGGGGAAATGCTTGAACGCGTGCCTTTCAGCATCCTCTGGCAGTATCATGCCAAAAGAATCAAAGTGTTTTCTAAACTACCGGGGCAGGATAGCCGTTGTTGAATGTATCACGTAAAGATATAAAAAAAACAGTGCTTATGTTTGTATAGGTGCTGTTTTTTTTGTAATTTTGCACGCGTTTTTAAAGACAAACAATTACATTGCAATGAATATTTCTTATAAATGGCTTAAAGAATACGTTGATTTTAGCCTTACACCCCAAGAGGTGTGCGATGCACTTACCTCTGAGGGACTGGAAGTTGATGCCCTGGAAGAAGTGCAAACTATACGCGGAGGTCTTAAAGGACTGTACGTGGGCAAAGTTCTTACGTGTGAAATGCACCCGAACAGTGACCATCTTCATGTGACAACTGTTGACCTGGGTCGCGAAGAGCCTTCGCAGATTGTATGCGGTGCGCCCAATGTGGCTGCCGGTCAGAAGGTGATTGTGGCCGATCTGGGCTGCGTGCTGTACGACGGCGACAAGGAGTTTGTTATCAAGAAGTCGAAATTGCGCGGTGTTGACAGTTGCGGAATGATTTGTGCCGAAGACGAAATCGGTATCGGCACCAGCCACGACGGTATCATTGTGCTGCCCGAGGACGCACCTGTGGGCATGCCCGCTGCCGAGTATTACCATCTGGAAAGCGACTGGCTGATAGAGGTGGACATCACCGCCAACCGTGCCGATGCCCTTTCTCACTGGGGCGTAGCGCGCGATTTGTATGCCTGGCTGAAGCAGAACGGATACGAAACCAGTCTGCACCGCCCGTCATGCGATGCCTTTGCCGTTGACAACGAAGACCTCAACATCGACGTGGAGATTGTGAATCAGGAGGCGTGCAAGCGCTATGCGTGCGTGAGTATCACGGGATGTGAGGTGAAAGAGAGTCCGGAATGGCTGAAGAACAAACTGAACACGGTGGGCTTGCGCCCGATTAACAATATCGTGGATATCACCAATTATGTGATGATGGCCTATGGTCAGCCGCTGCATACGTTTGATGCCGACATGGTGAAAGGCCACAAAATCGTGGTGAAGACCATGCCCGAAGGCACGCCGTTTGTGACACTCGACGGCGTGGAGCATACACTGAGCGACCGCGACCTCGCCATCTGCAATGTCGAAACCCCGATGTGTATTGCCGGCGTGTTCGGCGGAAAGGGTAGCGGAACCTATGAGACCACGAAGGACGTGGTGCTGGAAAGTGCCTATTTCCATCCCACATGGATTCGCAAGAGTGCGCGCCGTCACGGTCTGAGCACCGATGCCTCGTTCCGTTTTGAGCGCGGAATCGATCCCAACGGCACCATCTATGCCCTGAAGCAGGCTGCCATTCTCTGCAAGGAACTGGCCGGAGGCAAGGTGAGCATGCAGATCAAGGATGTGTACCCCGCACCATTACCCGACTTCCATGTAGACTTGAAGTACGACTACGTGAAGCAGTTGATAGGCAAGGAGATACCCGCAGAAACCATCAAGAGCATCGTTACCTCGCTGGAGATGACCATCGAGGCTGAAGATGCAGAGGGCTTGCAGTTGGTGGTACCCGCCTATCGTGTTGACGTGCAGCGTCCCTGCGACGTAGTGGAAGACATCCTTCGCGTGTATGGATATAACAATGTGGAGATTCCCACCCAGTTGAAGTCGTCGCTTGTTATCAAAGGTGACGAAGACGTGAAGCATCAATTGGAGAATCTGGTCAGCGAGCAACTCGTGGGTTGTGGCTTTAACGAGATACTGAACAATTCGCTCACCAAGGCCGCCTACTATGAGGGACTGAACCAATATCATGCTGAAAACATGGTGCGCATTATGAATCCGCTCAGTTCCGACCTGAACGTGATGCGTGAGACTTTGCTCTTCGGTGGACTGGAGAGCATTGCCCACAATGCAAACCGTAAGAGCCCGAACCTGAAATTCTTCGAATTCGGCAACACCTACTGCTATTCGCCGGAGCGGGCAGATGCTGAAAACCCGATGAATGCCTATAAAGAGGAGTGTCATTTGGGACTTTGGCTCACTGGAAAGCGCGTTGCAGGTTCCTGGGCGCATGCTGACGAGTCGACCAGTTTCTATGAACTGAAGGCATACGTGCAGAATGTGCTGCGCAGAATAGGCCTGTCATTCGGTGCTGTTGTGTTCAAAGAGAGCCAGAACGATATCTTCTCGAAAGGCATTGCCATAGAAAACCGTGGCGGAAAACTGCTGGCCGAGATGGGTATTGTGAGCAGGAAACTGCAGAAACAGGCCGATATCGACAATGAAGTATACTATGCCGACCTCAACTGGACCGCTTTGATGAAGGCTGTTCGCAAGAACAAGGTAGAATATCGCGAGATTAGCAAGTATCCTGCCGTTAGTCGTGACCTGGCATTGCTCATCGACAAGAGCGTTGAGTTTGCCCAGATAGAGCAGATTGCCTACCAGAGCGAAAGGAAACTGCTGAAGAGCGTGGAACTCTTCGACGTGTATGAGGGCAAGAACCTGCCGGATGGCAAGAAGAGTTATGCTGTGAACTTCATTCTTCAGGATGAGCAGAAGACACTCAACGACAAGCAGATCGATGCCATCATGCAGAAAATCATTGCCAATCTGAAGAAACAACTCGGTGCAGAGTTGCGTTAATAATCAATCGTAAATTATTAATAATCAAATAAATAGTATGGGAAGAGCATTTGAATACCGTAAAGCAGCAAAACTGAAGAGATGGGGCCACATGGCCAAGACGTTCACCAAGATTGGAAAGCAGATAGCCATTGCCGTGAAGGCTGGCGGTCCTGATCCCGACATGAATCCAACATTGCGCGCCATTATCGCAAACGCAAAGCGCGAAAACATGCCGAAGGACAATATCGAGCGTGCCATCAAGAATGCAATGGGCAAGGACCAGAGCGACTACAAGGAAGTGAACTATGAAGGATATGGCCCTCATGGCATTGCCATCTTCGTGGAAACACTGACCGACAACACCACCCGCACCGTAGGCGACGTGCGCTCGGTGTTCAACAAATTCAATGGAAACCTGGGCACACAGGGCAGTCTGGCATTCCTGTTCGACCACAAGGCTGTGTTCACCTTCAAGAAAACAGACGGTCTTGACATGGATGAGATGATTCTCGACCTGATTGACTACGGCGTGGAAGATGAGTTCGACGAGGACGAAGAGGAGAACAGCATCACCATTTATGGCGATCCTCAGAGTTTCGGTGCTATCCAGAAGCATCTTGAAGAGAACGGATTTGAGGTGACAGGTGCTGAATTCACACGCATCCCCAACGATTTGAAGGATGTAACACCTGAGCAGCGCGAAACCATTGACAAGATGGTGGAGAAGTTGGAAGACTTCGACGACGTTCAGACGGTGTATACCAACATGAAGCCCGAGGAGTAATGGCCGTTAAGCATATTCAATATAAGACTGAAGGAACTTGCTCGCAACTCATCGATATCACAGCCGATGAGAACGATGTGATACAGCAAGTGTTCTTCCTGGGTGGTTGCAATGGCAACCTGCAGGGCATCAGTCAGTTGGTGAGAGGACAGAAAATCGACGACGTGATGGGCCGTCTCGACGGTATCCGTTGCGGAACCAAGCGCACCAGTTGCCCCGATCAGTTGGCAAGAGCCCTGGAGCAGTTGAAGAAAGTGCCATTGGAATAAGGCCGTTAGGCGGGTTTTCGCGTTGTGATGAAAACCTCATTACACAGCAAGTAGTCAAGCCACGTCCCGGAACCCCCGGACAATCGGGCTTGACTACTTGTTTTTTTATTCTGTAATAAGTTGAATTAATGCTTTTCAACACCAGTAATCTTTCGGTGTGAACAGCAAGTATACTTTTTTCAATTTAATACAATTAGTTGTTCCACATCAATAGTCTTTCGGCGTGAACAGCAGGTCGAACATCTTCTTTCCTGGGTGCTTGGTGGAATAGTAGGTGTATTGCAGGTTGAATCCAGCCTCTTTATACGCCTTGAGTTCTGTGGAATTCTTCACAGCCTCGAGCATTTCAGCGCGTGCTTTCTTGGGATCGAGGGCGGTGGTGTCGGCTATTCCCCTCAGCGAATAGTAGTAATGCACGGTGCGCGAAGCCTTTTCGTAGACCATGCTGTCGTTTACCACCTCGTTGGAGATGGGTGCCGGACAGTATTTCTCTGTGTATTCCTTGCACTCGCGGGCCGCTCTCTCTTCCAGACTCTCATGGCATGCGGCCAGAAAGCATGCGGCAGCCATCATCATTACATATTTTTTCATTTGTCTGATCGGATTAAATGATTCTAATTTTGCCGCGAAGATACATCTTTTTTCTGAATTACCGATGGCGAAGGGCGATTTTTTCCCGTGCGAAACATATTTTGGCGTGTTTTGAACTGATTTTTCCTGTCAGGGAAAATATTTTGTTCTTCGCCGCGCCTCATATTTTCATTATTAAGAAAAAATGATTACCTTTGCACGCAGAAAGCAGTGTTCCGGCCTGCCGCTGGTTTCATCCATTCACCTCTTTGTGAGGTTTCTTGGGGGAACGAGAGGAAAGTCCGGGCAGCAAAGGGCGCTCCACTTCCGAAAATAGAAGTTATTGGCGACAGTAAGTAAAAGCAGAAGAAAACAACCGCCAGTTTTCTGGTAAGGGTGAGAAGGTGGTGTAAGAGACCACCAGGCGATGGGTGATCATCGTGCTGTGCTTTCTGGAGGCTGCAAATTCAAGTAAACCGTTGTCTGAGGGTTGCCCGCCCGATTCCATTCTTATGGTTCAACGGAGGGTAGAATGCTAGAGATGCATGGTGACATGCATAGTAGATAAATGGCAGGCGCAGGCTTGTCCTGAACAGAACCCGGCTTACAGGAGCACTGCTTTTCATTTTTTTCTCGACACAAATGAGTGGGTCTGGTTGCCAACGGCAGCACGCTATACACTGTTTTATGGTGAAAAAACTGTTACAATTCCTGCGCGAAGACATCTGGAGAGTGCAGCGCGAAGACGTCTCTCCCTTGCGTCATCTGCTTTATGAAATCATAAAGAAGGTGATGCTGGCCGTGGAATATTTCACCACGAAGCGCATGATGGACTCCGCAGCAGCGCTTACTTACTCCACACTTCTTGCCATTGTGCCCATCATGGCCGTGGTGTTTGCCATCGCGCGCGGCTTCGGCTATAACAAATACATAGAAACCTGGTTCCGCGAAGCACTCGCCTCGCAGCCGCAGGCCGCAGAGGTGATCATCGGTTTTGTGAATTCCTATCTTGTGCATACCAAGAGCGGCATCTTCCTGGGAGTGGGATTGCTGTTCATGTTGTGGACGGTCATCATGCTGATCAGTAATATCGAGAAGGCCTTCAACGATATTTGGCAGGTGAGCACCCCGCGAAGCATCTTCCGAACCATTACCGATTATCTGGCCATGTTTCTCATCACGCCGATTTTCCTCGTCGTTACGTCGGGCATTTCCATCATGATGGCCACCTTTGCCAGTGGTGTCAACGAGGTGCTGATTGTGGGTCCCACACTGCGTTTCGTGCTCAAACTGCTGCCTTATCTGGTCATGTCGGGGATGTTCATCGCTTTCTATGTGTTCATGCCCAATACCAAGGTGAAAGTGAAAAGTGTGATTGTGCCTGGCATTCTGGCGGGTTTTGCCATGCAGGGACTGCAGTTGTTCTATATTCATTCGCAGATATGGGTGACCGGTTATAATGCCATCTACGGTTCGTTTGCCGCCTTGCCCCTGTTCATGCTGTGGGTGCAGATTTCGTGGACCATCTGTCTTTTCGGCGCAGAACTGGCATTTACCAATCAGAATCTTGAGGAGTTTGCGTTCAGGGCCAAGACTGAAGACCTTAGCCACCGCTATGTGTTGCTGCTCAGTGCCTGTCTGATGACGCTCATCTGCCGCCGTTTTGAGCAGGGCAGCAAGCCCTATACGGCACTGGAACTGAAACTTGCCACGAAGATTCCCATACGTATCACCCACGATTTGCTCACCCGTCTGACTCAGGTGAACCTGATTGTGGAGGTGACAAAAGACGAAAAGGGTGCCGAAGCGGTATATCTGCCGGCTGAGTCCACTGCCAATCTGAGCGTGGGAATGATGATCGACCGCCTGGAAGCAGCAGGAAACTGGAACTTCTCTCCATCACTGGAGCCGCTGGAATCTGCACTGCTCATGCGGGCAGTGAAGAACCGCAAGGACTATCTGGCACTTCAGCGCGACATTCTCTTCAAGGATATTGAGTGGGGAACATCTGTTTCGGCATAGTCAAGGCTTCTTTTCCTTCCGCATTCTTTTGAATCTTCTTTACTTTTTTCTGTCAGCAAATCGGGGCGTTCTGGCACTGACAGAAGGGTAGATGTTGCCTTGAATCGGGCTGTTTGACCGGTTTCGGCGGGCATCGAAGCAGTCCTGTTGTGCAAAACCTATGTTTTTGAAGGTCAAAAACATAGGTTTTGCATCTTGTGGACTTGAAAAATCCACGTCTATTATTGTCATTCTTTTGCTTCTGTCTGATAGTCAGATACTTGCGAATAACTCTTCAAAATGCGCATTCTCACCAACTCTGACCGGGCGAATGGGGTTTTCGCGCGTCTCAGAGGGCTTTTTTGATGAAATATTATTACGGCTCCTGTTGCAGCAGATATGCCTTGAAGTCGTTGAAATCTTTCGACATCGGAATGCTCTTCTTCTCTCCTTGCATGAATGCAGCAAGGCGGTCGGGGATGGAAACCTCAGTGCCGATGATGGCGTCTACCGTCTCCTTGAACTTGGCGGGATGAGCCGTCTCGCAGAAAACACCCGTTTCGCCCGGCAGCAGATTCTCCTGCAAGGCACGATAGCCACATGTGCCGTGCGGATCGAGTATGTAGCCCGTCTCTTCATAGCAATGTTTCATGGTCTCGCAAATCTGTTCATCGCTATAGGTGGCACCGCTGATGAGCGACGAAATGCGCTCATGGCTCTGGCCGTAGAGGTCGTAGATGCGTGCAAAATTGCTGGGATCGCCCACGTCCATGGCATTGGCGAGCGTTTGCAGCGATGGTTTTGGCTCGTAAACGCCTGTCTGTAAATAGTTGAAAAATACATCGTTGGCATTGTTGGCTGCGATGAATCGTTTAATGGGAAGTCCCATTTCGTGTCCGAACAGGGCTGCACAGATGTTGCCGAAATTGCCACTCGGCACGCACATCACCAGTTCATCGGCCAGCCCCTTCTTCTTCATCTGCGCGTATGCATGGAAATAATAGAATGCCTGAGGCAGGAACCTCGCCACATTGATGCTGTTGGCCGAAGTGAGATTCATGTGTGCGTTGAGTTCGCTGTCCATGAAAGCACTTTTCACCAGTGCCTGGCAGTCGTCGAAAACACCGTCTACCTCGATGGCGGTGATATTTTTTCCCAACGTGGTGAACTGACTTTCCTGGATGGCACTTACTTTTCCCTTGGGGTAAAGCACATATACGTGGATGCCGTCAACGCCTAAGAAGCCGTTGGCCACGGCGCTTCCGGTGTCGCCCGATGTGGCTACCAGCACGTTTACGCGGCTTTTGCCCTCTGTTTTGATGAAGTATTGCAGCAGACGGGCCATGAATCGCGCGCCCACATCCTTAAAAGCGAGCGTGGGACCGTGGAACAATTCGAGCGAATAGATATGGTCGGTCACCTTCACAACGGGGCAGTCGAAGGATAACGTGTCGAAAACGAGTTCCTGGAGCGCATCTAAGTCGACATCTTCGCCGAAGAATGCGCTCGCCACGTTGTAGGCAATGTCGCGAAACGACATGTCTTGTATGTTGTCGAAGAATTCTTTTGGCATCTTATGGATTCTTTCTGGCATATAGAGACCGCGGTCTTCGGCCAGTCCTTTCACCACTGCCTTCTGCAAACTGGCAAGCGGTGCCTTTCGGTTGGTGCTGTAGTATTTCATATCTGCTGGTTTTTGTTTTATGGATTTGTCGATGCCTGCCTGCTGTCTGCTGGTCTTTGTGGTCGCATATTCAACGGTGGCGGCATGTGGTTTTTGTCATTATCATGTCAGACTCATGAAAGTCTGCATGAACTCTTGTAGTTTGAGCAGTCCGTAACTGCCACTCATGCAACTCACCTCGTCGTATCTTTCCACCGTGTCGGGGGCGATGCCGCGGTGCCAGATGATAAAGGGAACGGGCTCGTTCACGTGGATTCGCATTTCCACGGGGGTGGGGTGGTCGGGCAGAATGGCCATGCACACAGGCTCCTCCCACGTGTTTATTTCTTCGAAGATGGGGCGGATGAGCCGCTGGTCGAGATAGTTGATGGCCTTGAGTTTGAGTTCCAGGTCGCCGTCATGGCCGGCCTCGTCGGTGGCTTCTACATGAACGAAGACGAAATCCTGGTTTTTCAGTGCCTCGATGGCTGCCTTTGCCTTGCCTTCATAGTTGGTGTCGGCCAGTCCGGTGGCTCCTTCCACCTCGATAATGTCGAGTCCGGCATAGTGGCCGATGCCGCGAATCAGGTCGACAGCCGAGATAACGCTGCCGCTTTTCACCTGCGGATAGAGTTGCATCAGTGTTTCCATCGATGGCCGATAGCCACCGCTCCAGGGCCAGATGCTATTGGCCGGTCGCTTGCCTTGGCTTATACGCTGCTGGTTAAAGGGGTGCTGGGCCAGGAGTTTCTGCGACTCTAAGATGAGACGGTTCAGCAGGTCGGCTGTCTCTTGTGCCGAAAACCTTGTCGGTCTGGCCGTTGGGTCGGTCTCGCTTCCGGCTTGCGGCCTTACCATCAGGGGGCGCCAAGGCTCGTCGGGATGGTCGTGAGGCGGTGCGCAGACAATGTTTTTGTTGCCTCCTTTCACCACCAGCAGGTGGCGGTATTGTATGCCCTTGATGAACTTAACGTATTCATTGCCCAGATGTTCATTGAGATAGTCGATGAGCACGGCAGCCTCTTGCGTTTCCAGATTGCCGCCGTTGTGCGTGATAATGCGCTCCTGGTCAACGCAAATGATGTTGCATCGCAGGGCCAGATCGTCGTCAGTCATCTCATAACCGATGCTGGCAGCCTCCAGCGGGCCTCTTCCTTCGTATACTCGGTTCAGGTCGTAGCCCATGATAGCCGTGTTGGCAACCTCGCTTCCCGGCTGAAATCCGTCGGGAATGGTAATCAGGCGGCCTGTGGCACCTTGGCTTGCAATCAGGTCCATGCACGGTTTGTCGGCATATTGCAGCAGTGTCTTGTTGCCAAGTCTTGCAACGGAATGGTCGGCCATCCCGTCACCAAGAATGATGATGTGTTTCATATCTCCCTTAAATATTAGCGATTGACATGATGTTGGCAAACACGCCGGCTGCAGTAACACTGGCTCCGGCACCGTAACCCTGTATCAACATTGGGTATTCCCTGTAGCGCTCCGTGGTGAGCAGTACGATATTGTTAGAGCCCTCCAGGTTGTAGAAAGGCGAATTGCGGTCGATGGCTTTCAGGGCAACGTTGGTCTTGCCGTGGTCCATCGTGGCAACAAACCTCCATCTCTTGCCTACCTCTTCCAGTTTTCTGCGGTTTTGCTCGAACTGCTCGTCCAGTGTGGGCAGTTGTTTCCAGAAGTCTTCCACCGCACCCTCAAAGAAAGCATCGGGCACGAAGAGGTGTTTCTCCACGTCGTCTTGCTCCACGCGATAGCCTGCTTCGCGGGTAAGGATGACCAGTTTGCGTATCACGTCCGTTCCGCTGAGATCGATTCGCGGGTCGGGTTCGCTGTAACCTTCTTCCTTGGCGCGGCGCACTGTTTCAGAGAACGGCACGTCAGCCGAGATTTTGTTGAATATATAGTTGAGCGTTCCGCTGAGAACGGCCTCTATTTTCAGTATTCTGTCGCCCGAGGCACACAGGTCGTTGATGGTTCCGATGATGGGAAGGCCGGCTCCCACATTGGTTTCGAAGCGGAATTTCACGCCCCTGGCCAGTGCGGTTTGCTTCAGTTTGACGTAACTGTTATAGTCTGACGATGCCGCAATCTTATTGGCTGCAATCACACTGATGTTGTGTTCGAGGAATGTCTGATAGAGTGCCGACACCTCTTTGCTGGCCGTGCAGTCAACGAAAACGCTGTTGAAGATGTTCATGTTGACCACTTCATCCCTCAGCCGGTTCACGTTGCTCGGCTCGGAATTCTTCAGTTCGTCGCGGTAATTGTCGAGATCGATGCCGTCGCGCGAGAAAATTGCATTCTTGCTGCTGGCTATTCCCACGACGTTGAGTTTCAGTTTGCGGTTCACTTTGAGTTCTTCATACTGGCTGCGTATCTGTTCTATGAGTTTGCTTCCTACGGTTCCAACGCCGCAGATGAACAGATTGAGCACGTTGTATTCAGAAAGGAAGAATGAATCGTGCAGCACATTCAGTGCCTTTCTGAGGTATTGGCCGTCGATGACAAACGAAATGTTGGTCTCGCTGGCACCTTGTGCGCAGGCAATAACGCTGATACCGCTTCGGCCCAGCGTACCGAACAGTTTTCCGGCAATACCCGGCGTGTGCTTCATATTCTCGCCGACGATGGCGATGGTGGCCAGTCCGCTCTCGGCATGCATGGGGAACATGGCTCCTGTTTCTATCTCCTTGGCGAACTCCTGGTTGAGAACGTCAACGGCAGCAGCAGCATCCACGTCTCTCACACCGATGGAAGTGGAGTTCTCTGACGATGCCTGTGACACGATAAACACGGATATGCCGTTGTTGGCAAGTACGGAGAAGATGCGGCGGTTCACACCAATGACACCCACCATGGACA
>DGWC01000083.1:0-12395 GCA_002395135.1 Prevotella sp. UBA4268
ATGCCGACGGCAGTAAGAACGAAGAGTACTGCATGTACTGCTACAAGGATGGAAAATTCTTGCAGGACTGCACGATGGACGAGATGATAGAACATTGTGCGCAGTTTGTAGGCGCAGTAAACGAGGGGCTGGAGAAACCCATCACCAAAGAAGAGTATATTGGCCAGATGAAGATGTACTTCCCGCATCTGAAGCGCTGGCGCAAGGATTTGACGATTAGCGATGAGATGCCAGAGAACCCCGCCTTAGCAGGAGTTAAAGACCTCATTGCCCAAATGGCTGATACATTGCCCATTACCTATATTTCGTCAGTCGATGAGGAAGGCTATCCATACATTAAGGCCATGCTATCACCACGAGTCCGCGAGGGCATCAAGACGTTCTATTTCACCACCAACACTTTCTCCCTCCGCGTAGCCCATTACAAGGCTAATCCCTAAGGCCAGCATCTATTTCTGCGATGCCAAAGGCTTCAAGGGTATGATGCTACGAGGCACGATGGAGGTGCTGACGGATGCTGCCTCGAAAGAGATGATCTGGCACGATGGCGACGAGCAGTACTATCCCGGTGGTGTAACCGACCCTAACTACTGCGTCTTGAAGTTCACCGCCACCGACGGCCGTTTCTACAGCGATTTTTATCCACGTAGTTTTGTGATTGAGTGATGAAACAAATGCAACTCCGGCCATTCCATCCCGACGATGCAAAGACGATACTGAGCTGGTGCAAGGACAGACAGGCATTCCGCCTTTGGAGTGCCGATAGGTATAAGGATTTCCCTGCACAACCAGAGGATATGATGGAGCAATACAACGGCGACAACATGTATCCCTTTACGGCTACCGTCGGATCACGGGGGACGGTTCTTTGATTCATTCTATATCCGTTGAATGATACCATAAGAGACACCTGTGAAAACGGACAGCACGCTGTCAATCTTGGCAAGTCCTTCTTGCTCTCGTCCAACATGTGTGAGAGCCACTCCCTCTTCAGCCTGCCAGCGCATAGCGTCAACATCCTCGCTCTTCTGTCGGCAGAGGGTGACTATGTCGGCAGTCCATTTTTTCAGGCCAAACTGCGTTAATCTTCGAAAATCACTTGTTTATCTCAATGATTCTTTGTAGTTTTGCACGCCGATAGTTACGTTGTCAGAAAGCGGAACCTTCGTGAACGTGTGTATTTAGGTAATGGATTGGATAAACAGTTTGTTGTTTGAACCTTCCGCCATGCAGACAGTGGAAGTGCTGTCGCTGGTGTGCGCGATTGGTCTGGCAGCCGGAAAAATCCGGGTGATGGGCATTTCGCTCGGGGTGGCTTTTGTATTCTTCATAGGCATCCTTGCCGGTCATCTGGGGCTCGCCGTAAACCCGCAGATGCTTGACTATGCACAGAGTTTCGGCCTCATCCTGTTTGTCTATTGCCTGGGCTTGAGCGTGGGACCGGGCTTTTTCGGTTCCTTGGCCCACGAGGGACTTTCACTCAATATGTGGGGCCTGGCGGTGATTCTCTTAGGAACCGTCATGGCAGTTGCCTTGTGTCCGCTGACGGGCATCTCGCTGCCTGATATGGCCGGTTTGCTTTGCGGTGCCACGACCAATACGCCTGCTTTGGGAGCAGCCCAGCAGACGCTGGCGCAGATGTCGCTGCCGCAGAGTGGCGCTGCCTTGGGCTGTGCCGTTACTTATCCGCTTGGTGTGGTGGGTGTCATCTTAGCCATTCTGGTATTGCGGAAACTGTTGGTGAAGCCCGCCGACTTGAAACCCAGCCATGACAGCGATGAGAACGAGACCTTTATAGCACGCTTCAATGTGGTGAACCCAGCCTTGCGAGGAAAGAACATTGCTGAGATTGCCTCCATGACGCATTTCCGTTTCATCATCTCGCGCATTTGGAGAAATAACGAGGTTATTGTGCCCAAATCTGTCACCACCCTGCAGCAAAACGACCGCTTGATGGTGGTGACAAAGAAAGACGAGGTGGATGCCTTGGAGATTCTCTTCGGACAGCGGTTGCAACAGGAAGACTGGAACCGCGATGAAATCGACTGGAATGCCCTGGACACGAAAATGGAAAGCAAGGTGGTGGTGCTCACACGCCCCATGCTCAATGGCAAGCAGTTGGGCAATCTTCATGTGAGACAGACTTATCGGGTGAACATCAGCCGCATCACCCGCGGTGATATCACCCTGTTGGCCACGCCCGACCTGCGTCTTCAGTATGGCGACCGCCTGCACATAGTGGGCGATCCTAAGTCGGTGGATGCCGTAGAAGCATTCTTTGGCAATTCCGTGAAGAGTCTCAACGAGCCCAATCTGGCTGCCGTCTTCATCGGCATCATTCTCGGACTGGCCCTGGGAGCCGTTCCCCTGAATCTGCCCGGCATGAGCATTCCTGTGAAGATGGGCATTGCCGGCGGACCGATTGTGGTGGGAATCCTCGTGGGAGCCTTCGGGCCGCGCTTCCATCTGATTACTTATACCACGCGAAGTGCTTCGCTCATGCTTCGCAAACTGGGCCTCTCGCTCTATCTGGCCTGTCTGGGTCTCGACAGCGGAGCCCATTTCTTCGAAACCGTTGTCCGTCCCGAGGGACTTCTGTGGGTGGGTGTCGGTTTCCTGCTGACCATTGTCCCTGTTCTTCTTGTGGGTGCTGTAGCCTTGCGCATGCATAAGTTTGATTTCGGAACCATCTGCGGAATCCTTTGCGGTTCAATGGCCAATCCGATGGCACTTGCCTATGCCAACGACACCCTTGACGGCGATTCCGCCTCAGTGAGTTATGCCACGGTGTATCCTTTGGGTATGTTCCTCCGCGTCATCATCATTCAAGTGATGCTGATGTTCCTGCTCTGAGACCGTTCCTTTTCATGTAACTTCCTTCCCGGAATACTTCTTTGGAACCAGCAGATTGTATAAAAATAAGATATTGTTTGGTGGTTTCTGGAAATCTTTATATATTTGCAAAACAATGGTTTGTGTGGAACAAACCGTAGATAATTGTATGAAAAAATCATCGCATGGCCAATAAACGGGAAGTGATGGCGCGAGAAGCGTTATTGTTGTTTAGCATTCTGCTTGTCACGTTGACAGCATCAGCGCAGAAAAAGAGTGCTGCCCAGGGCGGCATTGCAGACTCATGTGGCTTTGCGAAGATAGAAATGGAACGGTTGGCTGACTTGAATGTGCCTCGTTCTGGACATGTCACACTGTCGCTGAACGGTGAATTCGTGGTGATGGGCGGACATACAAACGGTTTTGTGCCTACGTCAACAGCCGAATATTATAAGGACGGCAAGTGGCATTTGATGAAGATGGTCTATGAGCACGATGACCCGCTTTGCGTGGTTCTGCACTCCGGCAAAGTGCTCACCGCAGGCGGCCATGAGAAGCCTCTTGGCATCGGACAGACTTTTCCTACCGAGTTCTATTACCCCGATTCGCACCGTTTTGAGGGATTCGGCTGTCTTGACAAGAAGCGTACTTTGGCCAATGGCGTGGAGATTGACAGCGGCCGTGTGGTCATCAGTGGCAATTGGTATCACGATGACGACATGGAAGTGTTCGACGGTCGGAAACACTTCTCTTCCGTGAAAACGCTTTCTGCGCAGCGGTGTTCACCTTATCTTTTCCGTACGTCAGGAAACGATGTGATGGTATTGGGAACCATGAAGAGTTTTGGCGGTCTCATGGAGCATGTTGTCATCGACCGCCTGCGCGGAGAACCCTTCAGCGTGCCTCTTCTGGATGAATGGAAGCCGTTGCCAATCCAATGCAACTATCGCAGCGATGACAGTTTCATCGGTGATATGGCATCGGGTGTCTATGCCTATCTGATGGCTGTTGTCAACGATGAGGGGCAGGTGGCTATTGCCCGGGTTGACGACACACGGTTCTCTCTGCTGCCCACGACAAGGGCCGTGCCGATGAAAGGGCCGTGGGGAACCATCGACTATGCGCTGCCCCTGATCGTAGACCGCCAGCACCATCGTGCCTTCCTTGTCGGAAAGGGCGTGGATGAAAGGATCTATGTGGTGTGCATTGATTACAGCCTTCAGCCGGCACCGCTGACGCTCTACTATACAGAGCCGCTGCCTAAGGACTGTTTCTGCCAGCCCGTTGTCACTCCTGAGGGAGACCTGCTGATGGCTGGCGGTAGCACAGATGACAACTTTACACCTTCGGCACAGGTCTATCTGCTGAGACTTGGCAATCACCCCCAAAAATCCAATGCGGCAAACCAGCCGTTGCCATGGCTGTTGTTATGGGTAGCAAGCATAGTGCTGGCATTGGGAATCTTCTATTCTTTGTTGCGCAGGAAGTATCATCGGCGCAAGCAAATGCAGCATGACGAGGTTGATATTGCCGACAGTGAGCCCGCTGGTGCCGTCCAATCAACAGGTATGCTTGCCGATGATGGCAGCGAGCAGTTGATGCAGCGCATCAAGACGCTGATGGAAACCCAGAAACCTTACCTGAACAGCGACTTGAAAGTGTCGGATATTGCCGATGCCTTTGGTATCCACCGCAATGAAGTGTCTGCCTGCATCAACTCGCAAACGGGCAGCACCTTCACGCAGTATGTCAACGGCTACCGCATTGACCATGCCAAGCAACTGATGCGAGAAAAGCCCATGAAGAAAATGCATGCCGTATGGATGGAGTCGGGATTTGCCAGCGAACAGACCTTTTTCCGCATTTTCAAGAGCATGGTGGGTATGACACCGAAGGAATGGATTTCCTCACAGAACGACTAACATTTTGCAAATTGTTAGTCGTTTTTTGCAACCTGATAGTTTATTTACCCTCTGCATTCCTACCTTTGCAATCATAATACTTAACTATAAAAAAGACAGGATTATGATTAAAAGAATTATGCTAATGGGAATGAAAAGCAAACTGTTTCTCACCATGCTTGTGCTTGGATGCTGCACGGCTGTCCATGCACAGAACGAAGTGTTTACCGCCACGCTGACACATGGCGACCAGGTGAGCGTGTTCATAGGAACCAATGCCTTTGTGCAGGCGCATGAGGCCGCTGCCGACGGCGATGTGATAACTCTTTCGTCGGGTACGTTTGCCCCGACAACTGTCACGAAGTCGGTCACCGTCTATGGAGCCGGATATGAGAAGAATGCCGAATTGGGTATCGATGTAACCCTGATTAACGGCAATTTGAGCATTGGTGTTGTCGAAACCACTCTCAGCAACATACATATTGAAGGTGTAAAAGTCAATGGTGATATCAGAGTCCTGGAAGGCTCTGATGTGGAAGGGCTTATCGTGAAGCGTTGCTATCTGACAAAGGGCTTCGGCCATTATGGAAACAGCAAAAATACGCTTATTCAGGAATGCATCTTAACGAGTGGATTCTTTAATGGTGGTACCGCCCAGACTCCCGTGGCAGAAAACATGTCGATACGCAATTGCTATATCGCTGGTAATGTTGACTGCTTCGGAACAAGCAGTACGTTGGTGGTGGAAAACAGTCTTGTCACAGGCTATGCCGGCGGTTATCTTTGGAAAAACTGCATTCTGACATACCGATGGATAGGTGCCTATTATGACAGGGGTGCTTTTGAGGGTGGAAGCGGTACCACGGGTGCCACCGTGGTGAATTGCATCATCGTCATATTATATGGTAGTGCTGCCAAGGAAAACAATGTCTTCACTGACTGCTACGTGGGCGCTGACTACTTGTTCAATGATTCTCCCGGCTCGCGCGATTACTCTTATTCTGCAACACGCACCTTTGAGTTGAGGCAAGACGATTGGCTTGGCACTGATGGCACGGAAGTGGGCATGCATGGAGGCAGCGGCTGGAGCAAAGTGCCTTCCATCCCCGTGGTGAAAAGCCTGGATCTGAATGTGGAAGGCAGCGACCTGAAGGTGACTTACGAGGCCGAGGTGAGATAAGTCTGTCGTTGTATGTTTTTATAAATAAACTTTCGTAAAGCGTTTTAGATTATGAGCAAATACAGATATTTATTGTTTTGCTTTGCCGTCGCCGTTACTACATGGGCGGCGGGACAGGACATGCTGACTGAGCGCGTATACTGGATAGACAACGATATCGGTACCCTGAAGACGCTTGACCCGTCTGTGGCAACGGTAGATGTGTCGGGACTGGCAAGAGGAATTCATACTTTCACCATGCGAGTGAAGGATGACCAAGGGCGGTGGAGCGTGCCGGTGACAAAGTATTTCGTCATTTCGCAGGTGAACCAGAAAGAAGCCAAGACGATTACTGAGCGCGAGTATTGGATTGACAACAACCTGTCCACGTGCGCCGCATTGGGAGAGTCGGTGGCCACGGTCGATATCTCTTCACTGGCGGTGGGTGTGCACTCGCTGACCATGCGCCTGAAAGACGATGTAGGACAATGGAGCGCAGCCGTAACCAAATACTTTATCAAGGCAAACAACTCTGAAGATGAGGTGAATACCATCGTGCGCTGCCTCTATTGGTTTGACGACAATATAAGTGATCCACAGGTGGTTGATGTGGATGGCGCCACCGGAACCGTATCCGTGGATGTCGCTGGTTTAACTGCCGGCAAACACAACCTGTCATGGCGTGTGTGCGATGCCAAGGGGGCATGGAGCGATACCTTTGTGAGCGAAGACTTTATGCGCTATACGGTTCCTGCATCGGGAATAGGCACTTTCAGTGCTTCCACGGCCATGGCGCTGCCCGACGGACTGACCGCACACTATACCACGACAACCAAGACCAGCGGTAGCAAGTTGTATGTGAACGTGGGCAACATCAGCGGAACCACCATACCAGCCGAAACGGGTGTGTTGCTGATGGGCGAGGGTGGTGTAACCTTCACGCTTGTGCGGAGTGTCGGCGATGTGACACCGCCTGAAGACAATACTCTGATGCCTGTTGTCCAGGCCACACACGTAGCCCAGACCAGCGGCGAGTATACCAATTTCATGCTAAAAGACGGTCAGTTTGTGCGCATTGCCGCTGATCCGGAGAGTGTGAAAATGCCCGAAAACCGGGCTTATCTGCCTGTGCCGACAAGCGTTCTCGGTGAAAGTGCTTCGTCGAAGAGCATCTTGCTGATGTGGGACAACAGCGAACCGACGGGCATCGATGGCATACAGCAGCGCGAAGAAGACGGCCGCAGGTATAACCTGAACGGTCAGCGCGTGGGCAGAGACTATAAGGGAATTGTTATCATGAACGGGAAGAAAGTGTTAAAGAAGTAGCAACATGGGCAATAATCAATATATAGAACCAGGTGTCAAAATGATATTTTTCAGCCATGATGCCGATTTGACAGTAAACAGCATACTGATTAACCCCGCTGAAGAGGAACATCAGGACAAGGCTGAAGGCAAAAGATTTAGTGCTTGGGAAGACCTTTAATCATATATAAAGAAGTCTTCACTGCAGACTGAATGAAGCAATCAGAATGCAGTAGGTTGTGTGAATGAGAGGCGCTCGCCAGTCCGTGGATGGATAAGGGTGAGCGTCTCGGCATGCAGGTAGAGGCGGTCGGCGCGGTGCCCGTAGAGTTCGTCGCCGGCAATGGGCATGTTGAGGCCTTGCTGGTGGGCGCAGTGCACGCGCAGTTGGTGTGTGCGCCCTGTTGCCGGATGCAGCCTCACGCGCATTCTTCCCTTCTCCTCGCCGATGAACTCATATTCCGTTATGGCTTCTTTTCCGTGTTCGTGGTCAACCAACTGGCGCGGGCGGTTGTCGATGTCGGGGCGCAGGGGCAGCGCGATGGTGCCTTTTGTCGGTTTGCCAGAAGGAATGCCTTCGAGCAGGGCGATATAGGTTTTCTTCACTTGGTGGTTCAGAAACTCCTTTTGCAGTGTTTCGTGCGCTCCTTTTGTCTTTGCCACCACCATCAGTCCCGAGGTTTCCATGTCCAGACGGTGCATAATCAGTGGGTTCACATCATCGTGCCATCGTCTGCGGAGCCGTGTTTCCAGTGACTGCCGCCTAATCTTTCCCGGCACGCTGGGCATGCCTGCTGGCTTATTCACCACAGCGATGCAGTCGTCTTCATACACAATCAGTTCGTCCATGTCATACTCCCTGCCCTGGTCCATGGGGTTGGGCTCCACATGGAGGCCTTGCATCATCCATGAAAGGATGGGCAGACATTTGCTGCGGCATGCCGGATAGTAGTTCAGATGGTGGCGAATCTCCGCCTTGGGCGATGCTCCCCACCAGAATTCAGCCATGCAAAGGGGCTGCAGATGGTGCTGATAGGCATATTGCAGCAGTTTGGGAGCACAGCAGTCGCCGCTGCCTGCCGGTGGAATCACTGCCTGCTGCTGTCCGTCAGCATTCTTTCCCGTGTTGAAAATCTGCATCAGATCCGTCTCTTCCCCTTGGGCATTGAGCATGCGATATTGGGCAAACAGCCAGCGTTGCAGTGCGTCGGAGTCGCGATGGCGCTCGTGTTTGAGTTGTTCTGTCTTGCTTTTCAGTGCCTCCTCCTTCTCTTTCCAGGGCTGCTCCAGTTCCTCACAGTGTTTCTTGATGCGCCGCATCTCGGCCTTCATGAACTGGCTTTCGCGCACGAGTGCCGCGTTCTCTTCGGGCGGAATGTTGTGCTGCAGTCGGCGCAGGTCGCGCATGGCCTTGGCCGTGCGCATCTTCTGCTCGTGTTGAGCAATGAGGCGGGCGATGGTGTCTTTCGTATTCAGATAGGCTTCATCCTGATACATGGCGGCGAGTTGCTCTTCCAGTTGGCCGATGAGGTGGTTCTTCTCGCTGATCAGTGCCTCGTGGGTCTTGAAATATCCGTCTGGTTGCTGCGCATCAAACACGGGCGGCACAAACCACGGCCAGTCGTTCCTGCCGGCCAGCAGTCCCGAATAGGCAGCGAGAAAGGCCAAGCCTTCACCGCTTCTCACCACCAGCACGCCAAGCATCTTGCCTTTGTCGGCATCTTCTTTCAGCAGTGGCTGACTGGCAATATAGTCCCTCACCGCTGCTGCGGCTATCTTGCACAGCGGATGCGGTTCATAGCAGAAGGGATAGGTGAACAGCGCGGGCGGTTCCAGCGTGGTATGTATCGGATGAAGCCTGTCCATATTTTTATTTCTGATTACTTCTTTTTAAGGACTCTCGGCCGGTTGTCAGGGATGTTGCGTGTTATCAGAACCATCCCCAGATACTGCTTTTTTCTTCGTGTTGACGATAATCACGCCGTTTTTCCCTTTTTCGCCGTAAGCCTTCGTGCTCTCTTTGTCTTTCAGAACGGTAATTCTTTCTATTTCTTCTGGTTTGATAGAAGAGAATGCGTCTGTCCCCATTTCCTTTTCGTCAACGATAATCAGTGGAGGGTTCATGGATTTATCGGGATGTAAGATGATAGGTATCGCAATTGACTTCTTGGGGCTGGCGATAATCACTCCATTCTTGCCTCTCTCGCCGTAGGCACTTGTCGCCTCCTTGTATTTAAGCACTGTTACATTCGCAATGTCGCTCGGCTTGATGCTTAAGAATTGTTTGGGTTGCATTTCCTTGCCGTTTACGATGATGAGAGGCTTCTCCGGGGTGTTTTGCTTTTTCATCTGGGGTTGCTCCTCCTTGTTTCTGGTGATGACAATTACTACTCCGTTCTTTCCCTTCTCACCGTATGCATTGAGTGCCTCCTCGCCTTTGAGTACGGTAATCGATTCTATTTCAGACGGGTTGATGCTGTTAAACTGTTTTGTGTCAGTTTCTTTCCCGTCAATGATGTAAAGAATGTCACGTAAGATGTGCCTCTGTTGGATTACCATGTTTTGTTTGGCGGTGTCGTTGGCGACAGCCATCGGCTTTGCTTTCTTCGCGATGGGGGCTGCCTCTTCGGTCAGCGGAGCCGGTGCGGGTGATGGCTGCATCTGGTTTGTTGTCGTTTTTTCCGTTCCCACCACTTGGTAGTCAACCACCGTACGTGCGCTGACAGCCAGCGAAACGGCAGCGATGGGGAGTATATAGAGTGCTTTCAGCCAGTTCATTCGGCTGGATTTCTTTTTGAGCATCATGTTGATTCTGTTTTTAAGGGTACTGTGAGTAATGCTGTTCACCACGGAGTACCCGCCGCAGCCGACAGCCTTTTTGATAAGCAGATATTGATATTGACGTGCATTGATGCCTTGAGAGAGTACCGCTGCATCGGCTTCATACTCGTGAATGGTGCGCAAGTCGCTGCGCAACAGCCACAATGCGGGGTTGAACCATTGCAGCGCGGTGAGCAAATCCACAAACAGAACGTCCCACGAGTGGTGGTATCTGACGTGTGCCTGTTCGTGGGCAAGAACAGCCGCGTCGTGTTCTGCATAGTCGTTTCGGCTTAAAACGATGTAGTGCATCCAACTGAACGGCGCTGTTTCCCTGTCGGTCACGGCAATGGTGGTGCCGTTTCCCTGGGGATGGAGTTCGCTTTGGCGAATCAGTCTGACCACTTTATAGACAGCAAAGAGCATCTTGCCGAGCATCAGGGTGAACCCTGCGACAAACACCATGGCGGCAATCGTCGGCCAAAGCGGTTGTGCTTCTGCCTCGGCTGTTGCAGTTTCCATGGCGAGAGCGGGCCATTGTGCCTCCGCAGCATTTACCACTATCGTCTCTCGGAAGGTGATTACGCATAGCGGAAGCACCCATGAGAGCGCAGCCGTGAACAGCAGCACCGCGCGATTCAGGCGATGCAGCGTCTCACGGGCGAGCAAAAGCCGGAAGAACAGGTAGAACACGGCGATGAGCAGTGCCACCTTGATGTCGTATAACAAGAATGCTGTCATGCTCCCTTTTCTATTTTTTCAATCAGTTCGCGCAGTTCTTCCACGGAAATCTTCTCTTCTTTGACGAACGAAGACACTGCGTTGAGATACGATCCGTTGAAATAGTTACTGATAATGCCTGCCAGCGAGTTGCGGCCATATTCCTTTTCGGTCACGGTGGGGAAATACTGGTATGAATTGCCATACTGCTTATGGTCCAGGAATCCGTTCTTTTCCAGGATTCTCACCAGGGTAGACAGTGTGTTGAAGTGCGGACGCGGCTCGTCATACTGCTCTTGCAGTTCGCGCACGAACATCGGACCATTCTTCCAATACAAGTCCATGATTTCCTTTTCCTTGTTTGTCAGTTTCTTCATTTTTCTTTTTTCTTTATCACTGGTTTGCTTAACCATCAATGCTTGTCGTGTCAATATCTGATTGCAAAGTAACTAAAAATATTAGTTACATCCAACTAAATGTTTTAGTTATTAAAGAAAATTAATTAGTTCACGTATTGATTTAACGTTTGTTTTCTTCCCGTAAATCATGAAAGTATCCTTTTGATGTTCAAATATAATACAAAAAAAGGACACGCCATAACGTGTCCTTTTTGATATGCTTGGTTTTCAATAAAACTATTTCAGACTGAATTTGTAGCCTACTCCAAGTTGGAAAGTAATGTTCTTGCTGTCAAACTCTTTGCCCTTGAAAGTCTTTGTCAGACCGAGGGTGTAGCGTGCATCAACGCAAACACGGCCAAAGTCGTATGACAGACCAAAAGGAACAGACAAGTCGAATGTGTTCACTCCTTCGTCAATTTTAACTGAACTTTTAGAACTACTCATACTGGAAGACACCTTGAATCCTGGCTGCAAACCGGCTTTCAGTGCCAGACCTTTCCATACATAGAAATTAGCCATGATGGGAACGTTCAGATAATCCAACTTCCATGTAATGTCGAGATCCTTTAATTCTGCACCTTCCTGAGCATAGAACAAACCTGCTGACAGTCCAAAAGAAGGACTTACATAATACTCTGCCTCTGCACCTGCAGCCAAGCCAACACGTGCCTCTGTATCAGAAGTGTTGTTAAAGTCGGCAGCAACTATACTCAAACGCGGTTGCAGAGTAATTGCTCCAGTTTCACGCTGAGCAAAAGTACTTGTTGAAACCATCATGACGATGGCCATAAGCAAAAATTTCTTCATAGTCATTCTGTTTTTAATGAATAATAAAAACACTCTTTTTATGTGTATCTGCTTGCAAAGATAACTCTTTTTATCATTCATTCCAAATAATTATAAAAAAAATAAGGATGCAGCCCTTAGGTCGCATCCTTATTGATAATAATCAAGTATTCCTATTTTATTTCAGTTTCTCATACTTGTACTTGCTGGTGCAACCCAATTCCTCCTCAATGCGGATGAGTTGGTTGTACTTGGCCATACGGTCTGTACGAGAGAGCGAACCAGTCTTGATTTGTCCGCTGTTGGTAGCCACGGCGATGTCGGCAATCGTGGTGTCCTCAGTCTCGCCAGAGCGGTGAGAAGTCACTGTGGTATAGCCGTGACGGTGAGCCATCTCGATAGCATCCAGTGTCTCGGTGAGGCTTCCAATCTGGTTCACCTTGATCAGGATAGAGTTGGCAGCACCCATCT
>DGWC01000083.1:12564-111412 GCA_002395135.1 Prevotella sp. UBA4268
TCGTCGAGACCGTCCTCGATAGAGTAGATAGGATACTTGTTGATGAGTTCCTCAAGATAAGCAATCTGCTCATCAGCAGAGAGTTTCTTGCCGTTAGGATCCTTCTTCTTGCCGTTCTTCAACTGGCGATAGTCATAGAACCACTTGCCGTCTTCGCATACGGCGAACTCGCTGGCAGCGCAGTCCATAGCGATTCTCACGTCCTTGCCCGGCTCGTATCCGGCAGCCTTGATGGCTTCCATGATGGTGTCGAGCGCATCCTCGATGCCGTTGAAGTTAGGTGCGAAACCACCTTCGTCACCTACTGCAGTGCTCAGACCGCGAGCCTTGAGCAGTTTGGCCAGATTGTGGAATACCTCAGCACCCATGCGCACAGCCTCTTTGATAGAAGTAGCGCCAACGGGACCAATCATGAACTCCTGGAAAGCGATGGGAGCGTCAGAGTGAGCACCACCGTTCACGATGTTCATCATGGGCAACGGCATGGTGTAACTGTTGCAACCGCCGATATAACGATAGAGGGGGATGTTCAAAGCCTTGGCAGCAGCCTGAGCAGCAGCCAGAGAAACGCTCAGAATAGCGTTTGCACCGAGTTTGCTCTTGGTGGGAGTGCCGTCCAGTTCAAGCATTTTCATGTCGAGACCGCGCTGGTTGAACACGCAGTCGCCCTTCAATGCGGGGGCAATGATATTGTTTACATTCTCAACGGCCTTCAAAACACCTTTGCCCAGATAGCGACCTTTGTCACCATCGCGCAGTTCCAGCGCTTCGTTCTCGCCAGTGCTGGCACCAGAAGGTACAGCAGCGCGACCCATCACGCCGTTTTCCAATGTTACTTCACATTCTACTGTCGGGTTACCTCTTGAGTCGAGGATTTCTCTTGCATGGATTTTCTCAATCTTCATAATACCTTAATTATTTTATATATAACGTTAATACCTTTTGTCGGCTGTCTCAGAATTTTTTGCAAAGTTACATCTAAATTGGTGATAACGAAAGTATTGTGGTTTTTAAATAGCGGCGATTTAATGATTTTTAATATATTTCGTGCCAATTAGATGTACCCTCTCCGTGGATTGCTCAATGCACTTTGCAATTTCCCCAATTAATTATTTGTTGGAAATTGTAACGTTTTTGGAAAATAATCATTACCTTTGCACACGGTTCTAACGATTATATAAGTACCGGAAAACCACGCAGAGAGAGATGATAGATATAGAACAACTCTTCAAGCGATATTACAGACAACTATATGTCTATGCTTTCCAGATTCTGCAGGACGAGGAGAAAAGCAAAGACATGATAGCAGATACCTTTGAGTATCTGTGTAATCATCGCGAACAAACGGATGAGCAGACAATCAATAGCCTGCTCTATCTCACTCTGCGCTCACGCTGCTTGGATCAACTGCGCCACGACAAAGTGCACCAGGGGTATGCTGAATATTATAAAAAGGTGACGAGTCTTGATGCCGAGAGCCACTACGAGGAGTATGAGGAGCGCCATCGGCTGGTGAATGATGCTCTTGGAAAACTCCCGGAACGCACGCGCGGTATGGTGGAAGCATTCTTTGTGCAGCGGAAAAAATACAAGGAAATAGGTCAGTTGTTCAATATCACCGACCAGGGTGTGCGCAAGCATATCCGCAAAGCGGTGCAAATGGTGCGCGAGGAGATTTCTAAAAAAATCTAAAAGCAGTAACAGTTTCCAGATTCAATACGTAATTATAATATAAAAGTTGAAAATGAAAGACGTTCGGGATTGCAATCCGCAGCAGAAGGAGGAACTAAAGGACGTGTCCTTGGCTTCTTCCGAAGATTTTGCTCTTGATATCATGGAGCGAAAAGTGCAGTCTGAGGCATTAGATGATGTCGCAGGCTTAGATGCTGACGGTCTTTCTTTCTGCCAGACACTGGAAGATATCGACAGTGTGCTCAGCGAACAGCAGATAAAGATTCCCGATGTGGATGAGGAATATGCCCGTTTCAGCCAGCGGATGAGCGCGGTGCAGGAGCCGCGCAAGGTGCAGATGCGTCCCCTTATGAGGAGTCTGCTGGCCATTGCCGCCGTCTTTGCGGGTCTGTTGTTGGTGTTCACATTCTGGAAACATCAGAATGCCGCGCCGAAACCTGCCTCTGACTCAGCCCGTGAGATGGCCATGGCGGCAGACAAAGACAGTTCGTCCATAATTTTCAAGGCCATCGAAGAGGATCGGCACATCACACTTCAGGCCGGTAGCCAGGTGGTTCCCATCAATGAGGAGACCACAAACTACGAGTCGGTGCTGGCCAATCTCACGCAAGACCAGAAAGAGACGGTCATCATCCGTATTCCCCGAGGAAAGGTTTATTCCACCACTTTGTCCGACGGCACGCAGGTATGGCTCAATGCCGACAGCAAACTTCTTTATCCCCTATCATTCAAAGGAAGTGCCGAGCGCAGGGTGAAACTCGAAGGTGAAGCCTATTTCAAGGTGACTAAGGATGCCAGCCATCCGTTTATCGTGGAAATGAATGATACTTATATTAAGGTGTTAGGCACCGAGTTCAATGTGCGTACTCGCGAAACAGGCAGCCAGGAGGTGACACTCGTGAGTGGAAGCATCAGTGTGAAGCCCCGCGAGGGTGGCGAACTGATGTTGAAGCCTGGTCAGCAGTTCGTGTGCAGCCATCTGCAGATTTCCGTCAACGACGTGGATACCGATCCCTATATCTATTGGAAGAATGGCAGTTTCTATTTCGACAATGCCAATATCGACCGCATCCTCACCGAAATAGGGCGTTGGTATAATGTGAACGTGCAGTTGGAAAACAAGGAAATCCTGAACTATAAGTTCCATTTCATTGCCGACAGGGACAGCAGTCTCAGTCAGATTATCAACCTGCTCAATCAGATGGATAAGGTAACCATCCGCAAGAAGGGAAACACCTTGTTCGTGTATTGACTTTTTTCTTTCAATTGATAAATTTTTTTCATTTTTCGGTAACACTTTGGCTTTTTCTCTCGTAATTACATTAGATTTTTCAATATTAACCCTTAAAACCGAGAGAATATGGACAAAAGGAAAACTATTCCTATCTTGCTTTGTCTGTTGTTTTTGTTCCTGTGCTCGTCAGTACCTTTATTTGCGCAGAATGCAGAAACCGACAAAGTGACCATTGAATTCAAGAATGAGCGTTTGCCAGACATCTTCAAGCGCTTGGAGAAAATGACCGGTTGCGTGGTGCTGTTCACCTATAACGATGTGCAGCAGTATACGGCAACGGGGTCGGTGAAGAACAAAACCGTGAAAGAGGCCATGAACGCCATCATCGGCAATAAGCCACTGACGGTGACCTACAACGGCAAGTACATCAACATCAAGCCAAAGAATGCAGCGCAGCGTCGTGGCAATCGCGACATCGTTGGTATGGTGGTCGATGAAAACGGCGAGCCTCTGCCGGGTGCAACCGTTGCCAATGTGAAGAAACCAGGCAGCCGTGAGACCTTTGCCGTGGTGACCGACGTGAACGGACACTTCAAACTCACCGTCAGCGGTGATGTTGACCAACTGGAAGTGTCGTATGTGGGTTTCGATACGCAGGTGGTGAACCTCACCGCACGCAATGATTACCGTGTTCAGTTGAAGACCGATTCCCACAGTCTCGACGAAGTGGTGGTCATCGACAACGGTATGTACACCCGCAGGGCAGAGAGTTTTACGGGTGCCACCACTTCTTTCAACAAAGACGAGTTGCGTGCCGTGGGTAACATCAACGTATTGCAGTCGTTGAAAAACCTTGATCCTTCCTTCCATTTCGCTGAGAACCTCGCCGTGGGAAGCAACCCGAATGCGCTGCCCGACATTACGTTGCGCGGCCAAAGCGGCTTCCCCGACCTGAAAGGCGAGTACCAAACCAATCCCAATCAGCCCCTTTTCATCGTTGACGGTTTTGAGACCAGTCTGACAAAAGTAATGGATATGGACATGAACCGCATAGAGAATGTCACCATCCTGAAGGATGCCGCAGCCAAGGCCATCTATGGATCAAAGGCTGCCAATGGCGTGGTGATTATCGAGACGGTGAAGCCCAAGGGCGGCGAACTGCGCGTCACCTATACGGGCAGCGTGAATTTCAACATGCCCGACCTCTCCAGTTACGACCTTACCAACGCTGCCGAGAAACTGGAAGTGGAGCGTATGGCCGGACTTTACGACTATGTTGGCTATAACGGCGTTATTTACTGGGAAAACGCTTCTCAGCAATATGTCTACGACATGGCCTATAACGACATTCTCCAGAATGTGCTCCGCGGCTATGACACCGACTGGAAGACCAAGCCGCTGCGCAACAGTGTTGGCACCAAGCACACCGTTTATATCGAAGGAGGTAGCGAGGCTTTCCAGTATGGTATAGACCTTGGCTACAATTCCGTCGAAGGTGTGATGAAAGGCTCCGACCGCAGAACGCTCTCCGGCGGACTTACGTTCAGTTACCATTATGGCAAATGGCTCTTCCGCGATGCTCTCGACGTGGTTTATAACAAAGCCCATAACTCTCCTTGGGGCAGTTTCTCAGAGTACACCAGCATGAATCCTTATTTCCGTCCTTACGACGATAATGGCAATATCATCAAGTCTTACTCTATGGCTAATTACTCTTCCTATCAGGGAAATGTCATTACCAACCCCATCTGGAACTCCACCATCAATACAAAAGACCAGAACCGCTATGCTCAGATAAATAACAATTTCTATGCAGAATGGCGTGCTACGAAAGATTTCAAGATGGTGGGCCGATTCAGTATCCTTTTTCAGGACGACCGTTCCGAACTCTTCTATCCCGCAAGCCACACCAGTTTTGCCTCCTATACATCAGAAGAACTCATCAAGCGCCGCGGCCAGTACACCTATTCCGACGGTGAAAACTACCGCCTGAGTGCCGACGTGAATGCCAACTACAACCATGTGTTTGCCGAAAAGCATCTCTTCTTTGCCAACCTGGGCTGGAGTCTTAATGCCGCAGGCAGCAATAGCATGAGTGTACGTGCCGAAGGATTCCCCAACGACCGATTGGACGACATCGGCTATGCCCGCCAGTATTATGAAGACAGTGCGCCAACGAGTACAGAGACAACTACTCACGATGTGGGTTTGGTAGGCGCCTTGAACTACTCTTACGACAACCGCTATCTTCTCGACGGCTCCTTCCGTCTCAGTGGTTCTTCTCAGTTCGGTTCAGAAAACCGCTGGGGTAAATTCTGGTCGGCTGGTATCGGCTGGAACGTGCACAACGAGCATTTCATGAAGAACGTCAATTGGCTCAACCAACTCAAGTTCCGCGCTTCCGTAGGATTTACCGGTTCGCAGAATTTCAATTCCTATCAGAGTCTGGCCACATGGACCTATTATAGCAGTTCTTTCTATAATGGCGACCCCGGAACCTATCTCCTCGCCATGGCCAACCCTAACCTGAAGTGGCAGCGCAAACTCGATAAGAACGTCGGTGTCGACTTCCAGGCATTCAATCATCGCCTCACCATCCGCGCCGATGTCTACGATGCCGTGACCGACGACCTGCTCACTGATGTCACCATTCCTTCCTCAACGGGTTTCACCACGTATAAGGAGAATCTCGGCAAGGTGCAGAACAAGGGATGGGAACTCTATGCCAGTGCGCGCATCCTGGAGAGTGCCAACCGTCACGACTATCTGAACGTCTATGCCAACGTGACCCACAACTCCAATAAAATCAAGGAAATATCCAATTCACTGCAGACTTACAACAATAGTCAGAAAGCCAACGGAAGCACTTCTGCCGTTATTCTTTACGAAGAAGGGCAGTCGATGTCGGCCATCTGGGCCGTTCCTTCCATGGGCATCGACCCAGCCACGGGTAAGGAAATCTACGTGAAGAAAGACGGAACCACGACTTTCGATTATTCCACCAGCGACTTGGCCATCTGCGGCGACAGCACCAGCGACATCTATGGCAACTGTGGCATCAGTGCAGCCTGGAAGGGGTTCATGCTCAATGTGGCCATGAGTTATCAGTTTGGAGGTCAACTCTATAACTCCACGCTTGTGAGCAAGGTGGAAAATGCCGACTTGAAATACAACGTAGACCGCCGTGTGTTCACCGACCGCTGGCAGCAGCCTGGCGACATCAGCCAGTACAAGGCCATTACCGACCAAAGTACCACCTATGCCACCTCTCGTTTTGTTGCCGACAACAACGTGTGGACCCTATCTTCCGTGAACCTCAGTTACGACTTCGACCGGTTCAAGGCCATCAAGCAGTTAGGCTTCAACCGCCTGCGCTTGTCATTCGACATGAGCGATATTGCCCGCATAGGCAGCATCAAGACCGAGCGTGGTACCAGTTATCCCTATGCTAAGAGTTTCTCGTTCTCCCTTCAGGCAATGTTCTAAGTTAATTGACAATTAATAAATGATCATTATGAAAAAGCATATATATAAAAGATGTGGCCGCTTGCGGCGGCAGCCCTCTTCACTTTTAGTCTGCCGCTCTTCACATCCTGCGACGACTACCTCGACGTGAAGCCCAAGTCACAGGTAGAAAGCACCGAACTGTTCCAAAGTGAGGCTGGTTTCAAGGATGCACTCAATGGTGTTTATATCAAACTCACCTCCTCTTCGCTCTATGGAAAAGAGATGAAATACGGCACTGTTGACATCCTTGGCCACTTATACTACACCGTGGGTAGTGGATCCTACAGTTATATCAACAGCGGCAGTTACAGCAACAGCAGCGCATCGGGCATCGGCAACGCCATCTGGTCGAATGCCTATAACGCCATTGCTTCATTGAATGTCTTGCTGGCCCAACTCGACGATGCCAGTCAGAAAATGTTCTCCACCGACAACTATAATGTCATCAAGGGTGAAGCACTGGGCTTGCGCGCCTTCCTGCATTTCGACCTGCTGCGTCTCTTCGGCCCCTCTTACCTGGTGGGACCCGATGAGCCGGCCATTCCCTACGTAACGGATTACACCTATATCGTAACGCCTACCTCCACCGTGGGCCAGGCCTTGGACCAGGTGATTGCCGACTTGGAACAGGCGGCCGCCCTGTTGAAGAGTTCCGACCCGATTGCCACCAACCGCGTAATAACTACCGACGACGATGGCGGCTATCTCTCTGACCGCGTATATCACTTCAACTACTACGCTGCCGTTGCTGCACTGGCTGAGGCGCATCTCTGGAAAAACGACTACAGCAACGCTGCCCGCTATGCACGCGAAGTCATCGACTCTGGCAAGTTTTCATGGACACCTGTTGAAAACATTGCCACCACCGAGGCCGACCGCGACCGCACATACATCAATGAGCAGATATTTGCCCTGCAAATGGACGAACTTGACGACTATGTCCTCGGCTCCATTTACGGCACGGTGCGGTACAACGCTACATTTAAATTCTACAGTTCAGGACTCAACAACATCTTCCCCGCCGCTACCAACGCCACCGACTGGCGCCGCACCTATTTCTTCTCAAACGAGAATTGCGGAGGCAGTTATTACTACACCAACACCAAACTGTGGCAAGAGGGAATGACCGACGACATGGTGAAGCGAATGCCCATGTTCCGCTTACCTGAAATGTATCTCATCCTGGCCGAGTGCGACGTGATGAACGCAGCGCCCTATCTGGAGGAAGTTTCCAACCATCGCGGCAACAACATCCACGTGACTGCTGCCACAGAGAGTGCGCTCAACGATGCCATTACCATGGAATATGCGCGTGAATTCATCCACGAGGGAAAACTATTCTTCCGCTACAAGCGAATCAATGCTGCACAGATGTATGGCGGATATGGCTTTACGAAGCAGAACTACAACACTGCCAACTACGTGCTGCCGTTGCCGAATGAAGAGAAACAGTTTGGCAATCGCGAATAATCATGACTAACTAAAAAATGAAAATCATGAAAAGATATATCAACAAGGTAACAGCAGGAGCCTTCCTTCTCCTCCTTCCGTTCTCTGCGCTCCTCTTCACAGGATGCGAGAACGATGAGTTCTACTATCAGGACACCGACAAGATATGGCTCTCGGGCGACCCTGCCCAGCAGGCCACCAGCGACTCCACCCTGGTTACATTTGCCTTGGAAGACAAGACAACGACAACGCTGGATGTGAACATCATTGCTAACTTGACCGGTGCCATGAGCGATCACGACCGCAGTTTCAAACTGGTAGTGGTTGATTCTCTCACCAATGTGTCTTCTGATGCATACGAACTGGGAACCTGTGTGCTCCCGGCCAATCAGTACAAGGTGACCGTGCCTGTCAAAGTGAAGCGCACCGTGAGCGGCATCGACCTGAAAAAGAATTTTGCTAAGGTTACTTTCCGCGTGGTTGACGACAGTGAACTAACGCCCAGCGTTGACGACCGACTTACCTATAGCGTGGTGTGGTGCGACTATCTCATTCAGCCGGAATCATGGAGTGTCATCAGTTACTACCTCGGTTCCTTCACCCAGGCGCGCTATCGCTTTATCATCGACCAGACTGGCATGACGGATTTCTCCGCATACAATAACAACTACTCTTGGATTATCGGATTCCAGTCGCTCATGATTCGTCTGCTGCAAGACTGGAACAACGACCCTGCCAATGCCAACAGCGAGTATGGGTGGCCTTATCTTAACGACAACGGACAACCGTTGAAATACGGTCAGGGTGTCTGAATGTCTATCATGTTATAATCATTAAAACATCATGGAAATGAAAACAAAGCATTATAAAGGATTCAAAAGTGTAGCCTTGTTGCCCGTTATGCTGCTCGCCATGCTGCTCATGCCGGCAGCCTGTATGGAAGACGAGGGTAACTACGACTACGTAGACCTGGCGGAGTTCCGCGTGGATACCGTTGGTGTGAGTCAGGAATATAGCGTACAGCAGTTTACCACCTTGCAGGTGCCGTCTCATTTGGTTTACGCCGGAAACAAGTCTGACCTCAGTTACAGGTGGTCAATCTACAATCCCGGCGGCGGCCAGTCGGACAACATCGCCACCATATTGGCCACTACCGAAGACCTGAACGTGGAAGTTACAGCCAAGCCGGGAACTTATACCTTGGAGTTTATGGCCCAGAACACAAAGACTGGTGAAAGAGCAGCCAATCGCTACACACTCACCGTAGAGAGTGCAGCGGGCATTGGCCTGATGGTGCTCTACGACAACGGTGGGAAAGCCGATATCGACATCGTGCGCACGCCCGTACTGAATACCGCGCTTACCAGTACCACTATCTCGCGCAATTTCTATTCAAAGGTGAACAAAACCATTGTCAGCGGCACACCAAGGCAGTTGGGCTACAATTCCAACCATAGTTATATCTTTACCGACACCGACGGCGTGCGTCTGTCAAACGAGGACCTTACCCAGATAGAAGACTTCGACGGTATGTTCTTCAGCAAGCCTGATTCGCATAAGCCGATGTTCTATTATGGAGTCACCTCAAGCGAAATCCTTGTGAACAATGGTGATGTGCACATGATGATTGGCGAGTGGGATAATGGACTGCATTATTTCCCCGGACCCAAGGCCATGCAGGGTGACAGTTATTTTGCCGAGATGGCCATAACAGTTTATGGCGGAGGACCTTTCTGTTTCGACAGCAAGGGGCACCGGTTCCTCTACTGCGGACTTTGGTCGGGTGAGTTCCTGCCCACTGCAGATGCCAATTTGAGTAATATCTATCTTGACATCACGCACATGGCATCAGGCTATCCGCTCAATGGAACCACGGGCAAGGCCTATGCTTTCTTCAAGGATCCGGCTGACGCTTCCAAGCGCTCGCTGATGGTTATCGATGCCACGGTTAACTCAAATGCCAGCAAACTCATGGCCAACATCGACCTGAGCGGTTGCCCGGAGGCTGGTGTCATGCAGAATATCCTCACCACCAACAACTCTCCTATGTTCTATTACAGCAGCACGACGAATGCCTATGTGTGCCCAATCAGCATTGATGAGGCCATTTGCGTTCCGCCATCTGCTCCGCTGTGGACGTGTCCATCGGGAGAGACCATCACCGACATGCAACTATTGAATGGCAACAAAATACTGGCCATTGCCACCTGGACGGGAAGTGAAGGAAAGGTTTACTTGTTCAATACCGATCTTGCCTCTGGTGTCACCGACAGTACTCCTGTTGAAACATTCACAGGTTTTGGGAAAATCGTGGACATGCAATATAAGAGTGCTCAATAGCGCAGACACACATTCTCATCATGATGGTGTGTCAAAATACTGATATTCCTATAGAAACAACGGATTTCACGGATTTAAGTGATGCTGATAATCAGGAACTGAAATAATCCGCATTTAATCCGTGAAATCCGTTGTAGCTTCTTTTTGACGCGCCCTCATATTTTCATAGCCTTGTCCGTTCCGAACCGCCATAATGTAAGCCAGAGAGCGGCGTTTTCTTAAGGTGAGTTCTTATCAAATCAGGGTGACGGTTCTGTGATCATTTTGTTTTTCTGAATGGATCCAAATGAAACGTCCGCAAGCATTGAAGGATTGAGGAATTCCGCTTTTCTGTTGTTTTCGCCGTCTTCATACATATATATTAGTTAGATTGTTTTTCGATGACAATTTTACTAATATGTTTCCGAATTTCCAAATGATTACTCGATAAAATGAACAGAAGGGGGACCTTGTAATCCGCTTTGTGGTTATCTAATGTCTATCTTTTCGCTGTACTGTTCGCTGCCTGCCCTTACGTAAACCACATACTGACCTCGGCGCAGACCGTTACAGTTCACGGTGAGCATGCCCGAAGGCTCCGTGCTTTCTGCCTGACGGTATACGATGCCGTCGCGGTCGCACAGCAGCATGCGCACGGTTCCATGGGCTGACGAATATTCTACTGAAACCCTTCCGCCTCTACTCTCATGGCGGAGCATGTAACGGAAAGAGGAGTCGTTCTTCTCCGATTGCCTGTACGCCACATCTTCCGTTCCATCGCCACCGCTCCATTGCCTGAGCCGCTCGTTCTCCACGTCCGTTAGCAGTGCCTGCTCCTCCGGTGCGCAGTAATAGGATGCCGCTTCCATCACATTACCTTTCATGTCCTTCACCACCGTTTCTTCCAGCACTGGGTATCGGAATCCCTGTGCATAATAGCGGTGGATGGTGATGAGAGCCATGCATGTGTCCGTCTGCATGTAAGCCTTTATGTGCTCAGGCGAGAGCGAAGGAACGCGCTGCAGTGTCCCGTGCCTCTCCGTCATGCTGTCCAATGGCAGGTAGAGCGTGCTGGCGGTGCGTTCCGTGCGCAGGCGCACGACGTTGCGCAGCGTATATCCCCCAGGCATGCGCAGGCTGCCCATGCCGTCTGCCACGGTCTTGTATGTGCCGAAGGTGTGCAGGAACAGTTTCTCGCAGTAGGCACCCCGTCCGCTGTAGATGCCGCCGATGCTGTCGCCCACGGCAAAGGGGAAGCAGAGACATGGCTCTGCCCTGTCGTAGACCATCCTGAGCAGGTGGCTTTCAGAACCGATGAACAGCAGAGAGTCGTCGGTCTGTCGGTAGTCGAGGCGCATCCTGTTCTCATATACCGTCGTGCTGTCGCCACCTGCTGCCATGACCTTCATGGCGAGGTCGTTGCCAGTCACCTCCATCCTGCTGAGGTCTGCCATCATGCCGTCATGGTTCCTGCTGATGCTCGCGCGATTCACCTGCTGCTTCTTTACGGCATCGCCGTTGCGATATGCGTTCTGGCTTTCCGTGATCTGTGCATTGGCTGGGCAGCAGAGAGCCGCCAGCCACAACAATGTGATTTGTATGGTTCTCATTGAAATTCTTTGATTACATGATTCCTTTATTCATAAAACTATAAAACATGCATTTAGTGTGATATCAGCGGACCTTTAGTCAAAAAAGAGAGCAGCCCCATCTCCTATGTCCCTCAGATTACTCCTTCCCAGATCTGACCGATGAGATTAGGACTAATCCCTTTTCCAAGACCTCTCCTTTATCGTTTAATGCTTCTGCTATGTTCTTCTTCATGACGTTTCCTTTCTGCTCTTTCTTTTTATAATCATCGGGAGTGTTCGTTCCCTGTTCATCCCTGTTTTTCTATTCTTATATCCTTTTCAAGATTTGTCCCCGAATAAGAGATATTAGTAATCGTTTGATTGAAAGCCTCCTGCAAATTCGTTTGGCTGTATGGGCATTCCGCATGTTCATAATAAAGAGTCCCTTTTTTCAAGTCTGCAATGCGAATCCGAATCAATGGTTTTGGAATAAAGTCCATGATATACAACCACTCTTCGTCGGCTGTAATATCCTTAAAACAGTGCTGAAATAAGATTTCGTCTGGTTGTGACCTTGCTACGATTCCCTCGCTTAGTAATCTTTTTGGTGAAATGGAATATGCGGAAAAATGCAATGAAAAATCATTGGTAGTAAAACGTCCTTCTATCGTTGCTTTTATATTCAATCCTTTAAACAGGCGTGACTTGATTCTGTATCTGTTTTTATATCCGGCATCCTTGAAATCTTCAAGAAGATTTTCAAAAAGTGACATAGGAATGCCTTTGAATTGGGACGCTATTTTAAATCCTTCTGTCAACAGTTCAAGATAATATCGAACGTCATCCGTCCCTTTAACGGCTTCATATCGCTCCGGAACAAACGGGACTGACACTTCAATAAAATCATTACAGCCTTGATAGGGGCTACGTGCCCCACCAGCTACTATAGAAATCATATTATAAGTTCCATCGGTTTCGTACTTGTATTTCCTGACTGCCTTAGACATGAAATTACAAATGAAGCGCACATGACACTTAAAAATATAGCAAGCGACTGTGTCCGGCTCAATGTCGTTTGATAGTGTTAAACTAATATATCTTAAGTTCATCTCTATGGTCTCTTGTGAAATATGTCTTCTAACTCATCCCTATATTTTTCTGCATACTGTTTTTCTCGTTCCAACGCAGTATTTCTTGCATTTTTACCAGCAGGAACTTTTTCCAAAATCTCTGAGTCGAAATCTCTGTTCGGATTACCCTTATTCCATTTATTCACTTGGGTAGTTGCTCTATAAGACCTCCCAGTTTTTGAGGATATCTTCCCACCACTAATTCCAACCTTTACTGTTTTCCCTGTAACATTATCAAATATGCGATATATATGTTGCGCCTTAGTGCTTAGTTTGGAATTTCCATGAACAAAAGATTTCGTTTTATTAATAATAGTTTTTACTTCTTTAATGCTTACAGGAGAGAATATCTCAGAAAGTAGACTACCCCCGGCAAGAAGTCTGTCTTCTGTTGGCGCATTAGAATCAAGCACTGTTTTCGTGTCTTCAATAACATCATGAAATGCAGTAGTATAGGTTGCTCCTTTACTTAATGAAGACAAACCCTGTTTTGCAACTGTTTTTCCTAATTTATAAGCACCTTTTAGCAACACTTTTAAACCGCTCCTCCCATCAGTATCGATAGCATTCACAGGATCATTCTCACAATACGCATACGGGCTTATGCCGTAATCCTTCTCGCAGAGCGGATCCATCACGTGCCAGCGGCACAGGACGGGATCATAGAAGCGCGCGCCGTAGTCGTACCAGTCAAGACCGTTCATGCGGTCGAGTTCCTTGCCATTGTACTTGTAGGGCTGCGACTCGCCGTTGGTGCTCGCAGCAATCACAGTGCCGAAGGGATAGTAGTGCGTGACCTGCTCTATCGTCCCTGCCTGACTCAGCACCACGCGGTTGTTGCCTAAGTGGTCCTGCAGGTAATAATGATAGACCGGGGTTTGACCGCTCATCGTGACATAGCCGCCGTCTATCAGGATGCGCTTCAGCGCGCCGTTCTCATAGACCACGTTCCCGCAGTAGTCGGTATTGACGGTTTTCGTATTGCCGTATGATGTCACCGTATGAAGGACGTTCAGCTTCCGCCCGTCGGCATCATAAAGCAGCTGCGTGCTTCCCTTCTGACCGAATTCAATCCTTGAGGGCAGGTTCAGGCTGTTGTAGGTGATGGAGGATACACTCTTGTTCTTGTCCTTCACCATGTTGCCGTTCTGGTCATACTCATACTGGATGCAGGAAGAAGAGCCACCCTCGAAGTTCATCACCTCATAGTCGTATACGGGATTGGCATGTTCCTGAACGTTGACCAGCCGGTTGCCGTCATATTCCAAAGTCAGGTCATCGATGAACACGCTGGAATTGCCCATCACTTTCCTGCGCATGATCTCTGTCTGATTGCCCATCTTGTCGTAGGTATAGCAGGAAGAATAGTCGCCTTCGGAACCGCTGTATTCAGCCTCGACGAGACGCGAATGCTCGTCATAGTCAAAGTTATAGGTGCGGTTGTGGCTTTCGTTGCCCGTCTTCCAGCGCATGGCGGAGATGTTGCCGCCGTAGAACAGCTTAGGCGGTGTCAGCTCGTCAACGGCGGTGTTGTATGCCATGGTCTGCGCATAGTTGGCACTACTGATGCCCGTCATCCAGTTCCTCACGTTGTAGGTATAGCTTACCGTCTCCATGCCGCCCACGGTCTTTGCCCCCATCCTGCCATGAGCATCGTAGGCGTAGGCAGCCAAGCTGATGTCGCTGCCGTTTCCTATATGGTGTTTTACGGTGTTCAGGCGGTCGGTGGCACTTTCATAGGTATAGGTATATGTCTCAGTTATGGGTGCTGCCATGTAGGAAGCAGAGTGTATCCGTTTCCTGACGGAGGGCTGCTGCGTGTGGGTGTAAGACGTATATTCATGTTCGAAACCCGACAGATGGTTTGATTGGTGGGTTTGAATGGCATTTCCCCTGCCGTCATAGTAGACGGAGGACACCTCATAGTTTCCGCTGCCGTCAAGGTGATATGTCCGCTTACCCGTCGGCAGCCCCCTTGCACTTGATGAGGTAGATGCGAATCCTGTCACCGCCTGAAAGGCAAGCCCCGCGCGCTTGGCAATATCCTGGATATTGACAAAGGAGTAGTCGTCGTAATAGTTCACGGCGAGCAGGCTAACCTCACTCAGAGTAATGCCGGTCGTGTAGCCGCCATAGGTTCCAGTTCCGGTATAGGTCGCCTCAACGTTCAGGCTTGCGATGTCTGGAAGGTCAGACCACCTGCATGTCCCCTCCACGCAAAGCCTGCCAAGGGCATCATATAGGAAGAACGAACAGCGGTTTCCTTCCCGCTGGTTGCCGTCCTGCGAGAATACGAGCCTGTATGCACGGTCATAGCGCATGAGTATCCTTTCACATCCGGGCAGCTTCTTGTTGACGCACCTGCCCCTGCCGTCATACTCATAGTAGTAGGCATACTTCATGAGCGCAGGCGTGCTGCTGATGTCCCAAGTCTGGCCGGAGGCGGCCAATGCATCGGATGCCGCAGGCGGAAGCACGTAGCGAAGCCGGTTCATGTCATCATAGACGAAACAGGTGCGGCTGTCCGTTCCGTCCTGCTCCATGACGGTGTTGCCTATGACATCTTTATATATTGTGTGGGAACGCCCGTCCTCGTCGGTGGCGGTCACCTTCGACAAGCTCCCCTGAGGCCAATAGCTGCCGGAGCTGATTGTCGATCCCGCAGTTGCCACGATATAGTGCCTCACGCTACTCGCATTGTTGGTGCCATAGACTGTCGATGCGGCATGTCCCTGCCATGCACTTCCGATGCCTTCAACGGATGTCACCCTGTCGAGCGCGTCGTATGCCTTGCGGCTGTAGGGATGGCTATCGCTGTTGAAAGACGACGAGAGGCTTTTCAGCTGGCTGCCTGTGATGAAGTCTGGAGTTGAGGTGCCCTTGTATGGCAGCCACTCCTCCTGAGGACGGCTCTTGCCATCGTAGGTCTGCTGTGTATATAGGTAGCTTCCGTCGGAAGCAAGCCCTCCTGCTGCAAGTATGGTGGGACGGCCGAAGCCGTCGTAATACTGCACCTGCGACACGGCCTGGGTTGCCTGCGAATTCAGTGCCGTATTCTGCCGTACATAGTTTTCACTGGAGGTCTGTGCGCCTGTCTGCAATGCGAAAAGCAGACATGCAAGGAGCAGGTATTTGTATCTGTGGCTTGCGATCATAATCCTTAATGTGAATAGTTATACTGGTAGTTACGGATGATGCTCTTGACGTTTCCGTCCATGAAGTAGGATTCTGCAAGCCTCCCGGCACTGTCGTAGTTAAAGTACGTTGTGAAGCCCCGCGGGTCTGTCGTGCTTGCCATGCCCACAAGCGGCTTGTATGTATAGGTCGTTACCATTGAGCCGGGAAGGACGTTCTGAATATTGCGTATGGCTGCCATGTCGGCATCGGTAGGAGTGCTTTTCCTGCCGACGGCTTCTATGAATGTGCTGCCGAGGATTGTCTGTACCTGTTGGTATGAGGCATTCTTTATTTCCGCTATCAGTTGTGTGTTGTTGTATCCCCACAGATATGCCGTGCTACTGCCGTCCATGATTGTCTGACCGGGAAGGCCGTAATCGTTGTACGAGGTGAACTGCAGTCTTTGACGGAATGCATCGGCGTAGTTTGAGAGGCTGAGCGGTACGGTGGTCTCAAGTCCGTACTCCCAGGAAGGCAGCAGCATGCCATTGAAACTGCCGTATTCGGTTTTCTTGCCCCTGATGTAGGAGCCGTTGCGTGAAAGGGTTGTCTCTACGGGAATACCTACCATGAATCTGTCGCTCATCAGCTGATGTACATTGTCTGAGAAGTCTGTGCAGTATTTGTAGGAGGTAGCAATCTGGCTGTCTGAATCCGTCACCGTCTCGGTTCTCTTCAGCAAGTTCTCATTGTAAGTATAGGCTGTGCTGACAGTCCTCCCGTCTTCGCAGACTTCGCTTGACTCCTGATAGGGGTACCTCATCTGATAGGAGTATAGCACTGGTTTTTCTGCGGGCTTGTAGACAAAGGCATAGACAAGGTCGCTCGATGTGACTGTGTTGTATGAATTGCTCTCGGATCTTAGGATATTGTTGTTAGCGTCGTAGCTGTCTGCCGTGAGCAGCAGCCCGTTGTCAGGCTTCATTTCAGTGGGTACATAGGGGTATTCAGGTCTTGTTTCCGGCTCATTGTGGTAAGTGTATACGTTCCTTGTCCCGTCACTAAACGTTTCAGTCACCTCGCCGAATCCCCATGTGTAGCCTCCGTTGACCGATGACAGCGGCATGACGGGTTCTGATGTCTGTGTCAGGAATGAAGCATAGCATATTCTGACGGGTGTTACATCTTCCCTTAACATCTTGGTTGATACATAGGAGGCGATGGGCTCTACTATCAGCTGACCGTCATCATAAGTATAGTCAACAGTCTTTGCCCCCGCGACTCTCTTAATCCGGAATCCTCCCGTCTCTATTTCCCTCTCTGGGTCGTAAACATTTACTGTCACCTGGTGCTTATACTGGAATTCGCAATATAGGCCGCTGTTCACTGACTCCAGTCGGAATATATAGGTACCGGCTTCCAAGTCAATGTAGAAATCCTCATAGTAGTATTGCCTGCCCACAAAGTCATGAGGCAGGTAGAAGTATCTGTAATTATAGCGGATGCCGCCTACCAACTTGTAGATTATCAGGACGGGGTAGGCACGGTCTTCCCAATGCAGGTTTTCAGAATACTGGCTTAGGTCGACATCCTCAAAGCACAGCCTCGACTTTATGGCTGTGGCATAGTTCAGCGTTATCGTGTCTGTATCGACCGTCGGGAAGTCGCTGCCATACTCCGAATCGTTCCCCTTGTATGAGGTGAGGACGTTCATGACGTTTGTTATATGGCTTGACTGTGATGCCGGCTGGATTCGTGTGTTTGCCTCAAATGTAAACGTCGTCGTTCCTCCTGTAGGGTATGTCACCGATTTCAGGGTTCCCACAATCATGTTGTTAAAGCTCGACATCTTGTCAGCACCCTGATACATCCGTCCGCCGTATACTGTCGCGCTGTAGCATAAGTCACCGTAGTTCCTGCCGTTTGCATATCCCCAGTAGTCGGTGCCGTGGCTGTTCTTTGCCGGCAGGGTGCCGTAGAAATAATCAAACGTATACTTGGTGCCGTCGTTGAGTACATCTGTCACGTCTGTCAGTTTCAGACGCTTGTAGACCTGAGGATAGGATCCGATGTAGGTGGAGTTGAAATAATCGTATGTGAACGAAATGTGCTTCACGAGGTTCCCGTCGTTGTCAAAGACTTTGAATGCATCCAGCTTTTTCGGGCGAAGTTCGTCTCCTTCGCCATTGCCGGAGCCGTATGCAACCATATCCTGGCGGCTTGAGTAGGACAGGTCGGCATGCCCTCCGCGCCACCGGATCCTGTTCAGCCTGTAACCTTTCACGGTTGTCTTCGTCGTACTCTTTTCCAATCCGGAAACAATGGGCAAGGAATATTCATTCACTTCAAAAAGAACCCTCAGCAGGTTGTTGTACCTTACGGCTTCCTGCAGCGGTAACTGCATCCATTCCTGTTCATAGTCGAAATAAATGGTGTCGTTGCCAGTGGTGATTATCTTTGAGGGATACCAGGAGGATGTATACTGCATCCAGTTCCTCAGTCTCTTGAGCACGTTGTATGGCTGGGCCACAAAATCTTCTCCGTTGTCAGCAACAGCGCTAAGGGATGACTCAGCGCTGAATGAATTGGTTTCCTCCAGTTTGTCGAAGACGTAGGTGGTTCCGTCGGCAGTCCTGGCAAAGAACTTGACGCAATTATCGGTCCAACCTTCTGTCCGTGCGTTTTTGAACCAAATATCTACGATGGGCTTCTTGTCAAAAAGCAGGGGTACGGAGTCTTTCTTCAGGATGAACTTGCCGTTGGCATCGGGAAGGGAATAGAAGAATATGTCCGGTTCCGAATCAACCATCAAAATCTTGTTGTCATCTATGAATTCCTGAAGCTGCTGTTTGCCGTCGTAGTCACCATTAGGGTTTATGGCGGGAGCTCTCAAGTAGCCGGTATTGAGCCCGTCGCTATTGGATGTCTCGTGGAAGTCATCACCGCATTTAATGGTTCTGGAGATCATTCCGCAAACGTTGAGGTTCCATCCGAGTCCGACGCAAGTAGCTTCTTGAGCCACCTTGATCCCTGAAGCGTGGTAACTTAGTGTGATAGGCAGTGTGTAGTTTCCTGTCTTCAACTCGTAAATGGGTATCGTCACGTTTGGGGTTCCCGTATATAGGGATACAGGGAAATCCACATACTGGGCAAAAGCATAGGCTGCAGGCGACTTCGGGGAATATTGCGGCAGCGTGATGCTTGTATTATCGGCTTGGGCTTGGGCGCAATAAGGAATAAGGCTGAAACACACTATAAAGCCAAGCACATTATAAAATGCGCCTTGAAAGTATAGACAACTCCTTTTGACTATATTAAAAAATATCATTTTCTTGCTATTATTATATGTGATATGCTTTTCATCCTATGATGCGAGTTATTTCTTGAAACAAGGACATGTGCAAAGATACAACTTATTATTCACATCACAAAATAATAGAAACAAAAAACATTTCTTTGAGAAAATATGAATAATAATGGCAACAACGGCAACTAATACACGTTCTTGTATTCTTTCCTATGTTACCGTCTTTTTTGAATGATTCAGCGAATGTTTTAAAACGTAACGATGAAATCGGCGTTTTACAAGCGCGAAAGCGGCGTTTTCTTAAGGTGAAAGCGGCACTTTTCGATTGTTAAGGCGGCACTTCCCAATAGTAAATTAACTTAATTTACTGCACAAATTAATGTAATTTACTTTTCAAATTAATATGATTTACTGTACAAATTAATATAATTTACTTTTCCGTTGCATTGCTTTTGGGGGTGGAAAGCATTGCTTCCGGAGAAGAAAAGCGGCACTTTTCGGCGCGTACAGCAGTCAAGAAGTACCGCAGCACGGCCGTTCAGGTTAAAAAAAACAAAAAGTGTGATAATGTTTCATTATCGGCTCGTCGCACGGTAACGTTTTCAACCTTTCAGCCGTATTATTTACAAACGGAGAAAGATTCAACAATAACCATTAAATAAAAAACGAATGAAAAAGTATCGGTTGATGATGACTCTGGCAGCAGTGGCGCTTTTTGCCGGAGCAGCGTGGGCTCAGAAGCCTGTAACAATAAGCGGAAGCATCGGCTCATTGGCCGATGGTACGGAGGTGCTGGTCAGCGACTATGCCGTATATAGCCGTACCACACGCGATGCAGCCTTGGACAAATGCCCTGTCAAGGACGGCAAGTTCTCACTGAAGATTACGGTAAGCGAGCCCCGGCAGATAGTGGTGTGGGTGGAGAAGCCCCACAGTAACCGCCCCATCGTGGTGGTTCCCGGCGACAATATCGAGATTGATGCCAACAAACCACACGGACTGTTCCAGGCCGACGTAAAGGGTGCCAAGACCGACGAGGCTTTCAGAAAGATCAGGGAACTGCCCTATCAGAAAGACCGTCCGCAGAATATCTCACAGACCGACTACATGAAACAGATCATCAAGCAGAACAAGAATACTTATTTTGGACCGCTGCTGGTGTATGCCTGGTCAGGACACGCAATCGGTTATTCTGAGTTCTACAACATGTTCCCTAAGAAAGTGCAGAACTCCTATCACGGCAAGGCTCTGAAGAAGATGGTGGATGAGGAACTGGCAGAGAAGGCCAAACTGAACGATCCTGCGCGGAAAGAAAAGGCAAACGCGCTGAAACGCGAGACTCCCAAGTATGATAATCCGGAGAATGTGCTGGATGCCATCGTCGCACAATACAAGGGAAAGGTGGTGTTCGTGGACTTCTGGGCCACCTGGTGCGGTCCCTGCCGCAATGCCATGAAGACCATTCAGCCGCTGGAGGGATGGATGGCCGACAACGACATCGTGCGCGTCTATCTTTCTGCTCCGAGCAGCGACCCCGCCAAGTGGGAACTGATGATTCCCGACATCGGCGGCAACCACTACCAGATGAACGATGCCGAATGGAAGGCCATCGGAAAGCGTTACGGCTTCAATGGCATCCCCTATTATCGGGTGTATAACAAACAAGGGGAATGCACATTCAGTCATACAGGCTATCCCGGCAACGACAAGATGAAACAGGAGTTTGAGAATGCGCTGGAGAGTCAGCCGGGCAAGGTGGTTGTCAAGGGAACGGCCAAGGATATGGACGGCAAAGACATCTCTTTATCCTATACCGGACTGCCTGCCGGCGGTAAAAGCCTGGAAAACGGAAAGGTGAAAATAGAGAACGGTGCCTACAGATTGGTGGTTGATGCTGACGAGCCCATGCTCTATCATCTTGAATGCCGCCGCTTCACGGCTCAGTTTGCGGCTTGTCCCGGCGAGGTGATCGTGCTGGACGGACCGAAAATCGTTAAGGGCAGTAAGATGCAGGAGCAGGCAGCGGCAGCCACCACCCAAATGTGGGATGCCTATAATATGGGCAGAGTGAAAGTGTGGAACAACCACAAGACTACCATGGATGAGTTGAACGCCAACCCGGAGAAGGAGTTTGAACTGAAGACATCGTCCGACTATATAGCCTATGTCGACGAAATTGAGGCCTGGGATGAAGAGCATGGCAAGGCGGTGAGACAACTGATGAGCGACAATAAGGACAATATCTTCGGCGTGGCATGTTTCGCAATGCATGCGGGCATCATGAACCCCACGCAGGATATGTACGACGAACTGTCTGACGAGGTGAAGCAATCGGCCTACGGACAAGCCATGAAGAAGGCTGTGGAGAACTGTTGGATAGGCAAGGAGATGCCTGATTTCACCCTGCAGGATGCCAAGGGCAAGAGCCATTCCATGAAGAAACTGCTCAAGGGGAACAACTACCTGATGATTGACTTCTGGGCATCGTGGTGCAAGCCCTGCCGACGCGGACTGCCGTTCATGAGAGACTATGCCAAGAAATACAAGAAGAACAAACTGGCCTTGGTGAACGTGTCAACAGACAGGAAGAAAGAAGACTGGCTGAAGGCCAACAAAGAGGAAAACCTGCCGTGGACATCACTCTGGGACAATCAGGGCGTTGGTGCCGGCATGGGCGTGCGTGCCATTCCCTCGGTTTGGCTGGTTGACAAGAACGGCCGAATTGCCTTCGCCGGGAAATACGGCGACAGCATAGGCGCTGAACTGCGCAAGATTTTCGGAAAGTAAGACTGTTTAGTTGCTCACCAAAGGTGGTTGCAGGGCGTTTCACGCATAACTGTGCATGCCACCCAAGAAAAAGTTCACACCGAAATAGGTCATGAGGATGGTGAGAAACGCCAGTATCATGAACAGATGATAAGAGCGCGGACGGGCAAGCCAGGGCAGGGCCTTGGTGTGAACGCTGATGCCATAGACCATGAATGTAATCAATGCCCAGGTTTCCTTGGGGTCCCAACTCCAATAGGTTCCCCAAGATACGTTGGCCCAGATGGCACCGATGAAGATGCCAAAGCCCAGACAGGCAAGGGCGGGGTAGAGGAAGAGTTGCGAGAGGAGATAAAGGGGTGACAGAGTCCCTTTGTCTCCTTTTTTCATGATGCCTGTCACTCCGCAGATGAAAGTTACCGACAGCAGGGCGTAGGCGGCCATGATGATGCTGACGTGGAAGGTGAGCAGCGGCGAGGAGAGCACGGGCATGAGATGGGTGATCTGCGGATCCATCTGCGAGATATGGCTCACCAGCAGGAAGAATCCCGACAACAGGAACCCGAAGGGAATGATGATGGCGAAGCGGCGGAAGGTGAGCAGCGACACGAGCATGACAATCCATGCCATGAGCAGCATGGTTTCGTAACCGTTGGACATGGGGATGTTGCCCGAGATAATCCATCGCAGCGACAGGCAGAACGTCAGGGCGAGGAAGGAGAGCAGGAGCACGGGCAGTTTCACCCAGTTCCACTTAGGACGGATGAACAGCATGCTGAGGAATGCCATGGTGAGGTTCACCATGAAGAGGATGGTGGCAATGGGTAGGCGGTTGTAGATGCGCTCTGCCTTCACTTTTGTGGACGACGGAAGGGTGTTGCCGCCGAAGGTGCGCTGGTATTTCTGCATCTTGTGCAGGGCCTCGTTCATCTCGCTGTAATTGCCGGTGAGTGCATCTTGATAGAGCAGCGCGAAGATGTTGGTCATATACTCATGTCGTTCCGGCTCCATGTCGGCAGGCTTTTTGTCGGTGGGGCTATACCATACACCCTTGAAGGGGAATATCTTCAGGGGCTTGCCCTGTCGCAACTGCATGATGAGGCTGAGTTTGTCGTCGGTCTTGGCCAGTTCTTGGTGGTATTTGTCGTTGTTGCCCTGATAGTATTCCTGCAGGTCGGGGCCGAGGATATAACCGCCCATGTCTTCGTTGAAGAAGGTGTTCACGCTGCAATACTTGGGCAGTTGCCACTGCGCCCTCACGGCTCCCTTGGTCTTGATGATGGGTTCGCGGCTCCACTCCTCACCCCAGAAGATGAATCCCGTGAGCACTTGCTCGGCCGAGAGTCCGCGATAGGAGCGCTTGCCATAGAGTTTCTTGGTGAAGTCGAGGGCAAAGGTCTGCAGCGGGCAGATGCGGTCGTTGTAGAGAATGGCGAGTTTGCCGAACTCGGCGGCTGTTTCTTGGGGGAGGACGTGTGCCGTCGGCTTCTCGGAATGGCCTTTTTTGATGCCTATTACGGCCATCACCACAAGCACGATGACTGCTGCCAGCGCCGCTAAACGTCGGAACGTGGCTGGATTGGCCGGGCGATGCTCTGACTGGTTTTCCCTGTCAGGGCCGTCTTTCCCCATTTTCCCCACGTTGCGGATAATCTTGCGGTAGGCACCTCGCGGGTCGGCCAACATCCAAAGCAGCGAGATGAACAGCAGGGCATAGCCGGTATAGGTGACGGGAATGCCGTAGGGGTCGCTGTTTACGGCAAGATAACTGCCGCGCAAGTCCTCGTCGAAACTGCTCTGATAGAAGCGGATGTTGTGAAACGAGAGAATCTTGTTCATGGAAACTGTTTCCTTCACGCGTTGGTCGCCGTGGAGCAGGGTGAGGGTTGAGATGTAGTCGGAAGCGGCGCGCGTGCCTTCGTGGTAGCGCGTGGTGAATTTCTCCAGCCTGACGCTGAAGGGAAGCGACACGCTGTCGTGCGGCTCGCCCTGTGTAATGTATTGCCGCGTCGTCTCGCCCACGCGCAGATGCATCATGCCCTGTGTGGCCGTGAGATGGGTGAGCAAGGCTCCCAGCAGAATGACAACGAATGACAGATGGAGCAACACGACGGAGATTCTTTTCACCTTTCGGCTGACAAACCAGGCCACGGCAACGGCTGTGAGCAGCGCCCACAAGGCAGAAAACCACCAGGAGCCATAGATATGGCTGGCCACATATTCGGTGCCTTGGTATTTTTCAACCAGCGTGGCGATTCCCATGCAGAGAATCACCACGATGTAAAGGGCAAAAAGAATCTTCTTCATGCTTTCTTATAGGATGTGTTTGTCTTGTTAGATGGCGCGCAGGAACTTCACCACGGCATCGCGGTCGGCCTTGGGCAGACGATAGAACTTCAGTGCGCTGTCGTAGGCATCGCTGTTCTTGGTGTAGCCGTGCCACAGGATGGCCTCTATTTCGTTGCGTGCGCGGCAGTCGTGCAGGCGGTCTTCAGCACCGGTGTTGATCAGACTGAGTCCGCGTCCCCACAGCGGTGTGGTGCGGCACCATGTGCCGTGGATGCCGTTTTTCATGTACAGACGGTGCTGAATCATGTCGGTATAGGGCCAGATGGTCTGGTTCTGATAGCGCGGCAGTTGCAAGTTCTGGCTGGTGATGATGCTTGGAATCCAGCAGTCGTCGGTGGTTGTCTTCCACGACGGGCGGTGGCACGAGGCACAACCAATCTGCATGAAGACATCCTTTCCGCGCTGCACCTCCTTGTCTTGCAGGTTTCGTGCGCGAGGGATGGCCAGTCCGCGGTGCCAAACCTGGAATGCCCAGAAGTTATTGTCAGACATTTCGGGCTGGAAGTTATGCCACGGGTTGTCAAACTGGTTGGTAGATGGCGAGAGCAGGTTCTTCACAGCATCGGCAATACCCTCTTCCGTGCCGTCGGCATAATAGGGAGAGGTGGGGTCGGCCTTGATCTTGGCAATGACATTCTTGTTCTGCGACATGGCTAAGGCCCATGCGTCGGTGGTGTAGAGTTTAGGACGGTCGCTGCGGCTCACGTTGGTGATGTTCCAGATGGCATTGGCTCCGGCACCGTCTTGCAGCGAGCCGCGAGTCATGGCATAGGTGAATTTCTTGATGCGGTTCACCTTTTCGGTACCGCTGCTGGCGTTGACATACATGGCCGTTGCTGCCCAGTCGTTCTTCTCCTTGTCCCAGAAGGCGGGGTTGAGTTCCACATAGGGAGCCTCGCGCTTGTATTGCGCCTTGATGGAATCGTCGGGGATGGCATCCAGCAGACCGGTTCCCGGAATGCCGATGGTGCTTTCCAGACGGAATGCCACGGCACCGTTGCCCGTCTCCCACGGTGTGGGATTGGTGTTGAATGCCGAGCGGTCGATGCTCAGTTCGGGATAGATGAGTTGGTATTTCTCTCCGTCGGGGAACTGGGTGGCAGAGATTTCGCTGCCTTCACCCATGGAAGAGAGCGTCAGCCAGTCGAGATGAATGCCCGACTCGTCGATTGGCGGCAGGAACGGACTCACGGCACGTGTCTGCGGCATACCTGTTACTTCGCTGACGTAGGGGCCGTCGTCGCTGTTCTTTCCGTCGACAGGATGATAGACCACCAGCAGATAGCCGTTGCCCCATTCAGCAGTGTATTGGGTGACGCGCTTGCCATGTCCGTAGCCGGGATGGCAGTCGAGGCACGACTTGCGCACATAGGCAGGGCCCAGTCCGTTGAAAGGTGCCTGGAATTCGGTTACGTTTCTTTCGAAGAACTGCTCTCCGCGGTTGAAGGCTTCAGAGAGTCCCATCTGCGTAACGGCCGGTGTCTCGTCTTCATAGCAGCCTGCCGTGACATTGTCGGTGGTTCCTAACTGTCCGCCTACATACCACTCCTCTGCCGAGAAGTTTCCAACAGCCTTTCCGATGTAACCCGATTCATCGGCGAGATTTTCTGCATCGTCGTCTTTGTCGTTGCACGAAAAGGTCATTGCCAGGCAGCATGCAGCACCCAGCATCAAGAGGTTCTTTTTGTTCAATAGTTTCATTTCAAGTATGTTTTTTTTGTTATTCTCCTTAGAAAACCACTAAAGTTGTACCCGATGAATGACTTCATGGGTACAACTTGGTGGTGTGTGTATGTGCCTGTGTTTGAAGGCTTAGGGACTAATTCTCTGCAATCCAACTGGCTGCTTTGTTCAGCACGTTATCCAGTTCGTTGATGGCATCCATGGCTGCCTTGGCATTGGCACTGTGAGGCTCAATCACAAACGGCGTTCCGGCCTTTGCCTTTTCGAGTGCGGACAGGGCGGTGTCGAGTTTTGATTTCAGTTCCTGAGCCATGGTGCTGTTGTATTTCTGCAGGTAGGCCATGATGGAATTGGTGTGAGCCTGAGTATTCTGTTGTCCGTTCAGACTATACTGGATGCTGGTGATATTGTCAAAGAAATCAAAGTAAGACTTCTGGCTGTAGGGCGATTCAATGTAGTCGAGGTCGGTGCCCAGATAGGCCTGACCGATTTTCTGACCGGCCACTTCAGCACAGATGTTGCTGCATCCGGCCACGAGAATGGTGCTCATCACCCCGCGCCATGTGGTCATGGTGCTGCCCAGTTGGGTGGCTTTCAGCATGTTTTCGCCATAAGAGAAGTCGCTGCCTACGATGGTTGAGTTGAATTCGCACTCTTCCACGCGGTCGCGATGGGCTTTAGGAGCCGCGTCGCCCAGCCAACTCACTTCCAACTGGAAGCAATTGTCGCGCAGGTCGCCAGCCACAGCAGTGGCGAAAACCAGTTCTTCCTCGCCCGAGATGTTGCGTCCGGCAAAGGCCTCGTCGTCTTCAATGCCTTTCAGTGCGCTCACGGTGCGGTTCTGGCCGTTGCGGAAGATGATGAATTCAATGCCGTGGAAACCCAGTTGCTGTTCGCCCACGTTGATGCGTGCGTTGTCGATACCGCCGTCGTCGAGGTCGTCGAGGTCTTCAATCACCTCTTTGTTGCTCAGCGCCTTGGCAAGAGCCACGCGGTCGAGGGGCCATGTGTCGATGTGCGGGTCGATGCCGAAGTCGGTGGCAGCGCCATAGAGGAAGGCCTCGCTGCGCTCCCAGGCAGAGCGTGCATTCAGGAAAGTGGAGCAAATCTGGTCGATATCACTTTGCGAGATGGTACCTGCACGATACTTTGCCTTGGCGCTTACCAGTTTGTTGAACAAGTCGTCGGTCTGGCTTGCAAATGACGAATAGATGGGATAGATTACATTCTCCACGTATTGAGTGGTGATTTCTTTCATCGCGAGTTCTTTCTCTGTCGTATTCTGACCATTGTCATCGTCATCGTCACCACATGAGACAAGCGTCGCGCTGATGGTGAATGCTACTGCAAAGAGCAGTGCGTAGTTAAAAAACTTTTTCATGTTGTTTGATTGATATAAAATTGTTGATGTGTATGCTGTATTAAAGGAAGAATCCTTCGTAGGCGATGCCGATGTTGATGCTGGGCTCGTTGTTGTAAGGGTTCTTCAGTATGCGGTTGCTGTAGTCGGCCTTGATGGCTATCTGCGGCACCGGATAGTAGTTGATACCTACCGCAATGCGGTTCACGTTGGTGTAGTCGAACTGGCTCTTGTTCTTTTCCGGTATGTAACTGTCGTAGTATTCGTAGCGGGCAAAGGCGAAGAGTTTCTGACGGTCGCTTCTCAGTTTGGCAATCTGGGAGAAGATGTCGTAGCCTGCCTCGATACCCATACTGACGGCATTCTTACCAATCATGGCACTCTTCACGGGCGAATTGCTGGCGTGCGACTTGGCATCCTTGATGGTGTTCAGTGCTGCCACGTCGCCGATATAGCCATAGTCGGCCTGACCGCGTACGATCCAGTTCCAGCGGTTCAGCGTTACGTCAACCGATCCGATGGCTACTGTGCCTTTCACTTTGTCGTAAGGCTTGCCTTCTCCCTTGATATCGTTGGGGAAAGTGTTGTGTGCGGAGTTTCCGTAATAGCCGCTCATGCCCACGCGAAGGCCGGGGAAGGCATAATAGTCGATGCGTGCGGCTGCGCCGTATTGGTTGGCTGGCTTGAACTCAAAGGGTGAGCCGGCACCGTGGTGAATCCATTTGTCGCGGTTGAAGAGCATGGCATTCAGTCCGGCCACGAGGTCTATCTCATAGCGGAACTTGCCGGAGCGCCCCCAGAAAGCAACGCCGGTGTCGTGCCAGGTGGAGGGCAGGATGGTGTTCTCGCCCTCTGGACGGTAGACGGTGAAGAAGTTCAGCGGCTCGTGATGGGCGTTGTTCAGACCCACCGGCACAATCAGATGACCTATTTTAAGGTTGGCGGCACGAGAGAATTCCTTGTTGATCCAGAACTGCTCCAGTTCCACCTCTCCGCCTTTTTCCTGTTCTATTTCCCATTCTGCTGCCTCGTCGGCCTCGTTTTCAATGGTGCTGCCCGTTCCCGTGTGCTCGAATTCAATCTCGGTTCCCAGTGTCCAGCCCTTGCCGAAGTCGTATCCCAGATAGATAACGGCATGGGGAATGTCGAAGACACCGTGTGAAGGGTCGTTCTTATAGTTGGCAGGCGTGCTGTATCGGTTCACGTGGTCGCTGTAGAACATGCGGCTTAGGGCCACTTCACCATAGCCTCCCACGCTGAGTCGTTTCCCGCTGGCATGCTGCATCACACTGTCGGCAGCATTTACTTGTGCACTGGCTGTATTGAACGATGCCATGAACATCGTGCAAATGGCCATCAGAATGATAGTTGTTCTATTCATTGAATCAATCATTACCTTATTAATAATATATAATGTGGTCAATTAACCAAAATGGGGGATAAAACGACAATTCGTTTTTCCGGTGCAAAGTTAATACCTTTGCATGAAGTGCACAATACTCAAAAATTGGTAATTATTTACAAAAAAATGCCAAGGCACCCTGCCTTGGCATCATTATATTATAGTATTCCAGAGGTTTCTGTGAGTGTTTGGAGCAGTCCCTCGCAAGCATCTTCAATCAAATCGAGGGCAAACTCAAAGTCTTTCGCACCACCATAATAAGGGTCGGGAACCGTTTCCTGTCCAGGATGGTGGCTGAGATAGTCGGCCAGACAGCGTATCTTCTTGGCGCGCTCCTTCGTTCCGGCTATTCTCCGAAGGTCATAGATGTTCTCTTCGTCCATGCCGATGACGTAATCGAAACGCTCGAAGTCGTCGCTTCTCACCTGTCTGGCACGATGGTTGAACAGATAGCCGCGCCGTTGTCCGTGGTCGCGCATACGTTTGTCGGGCAATTGCCCCACGTGCCATGCCCCTATGCCGGCACTGTCTATCTCAAAAAGATGCCCCATGCCGCGTTCTGCCACCCGTTGGCGCAAGATGCCGTCGGCAGCCGGGCTTCGACAGATATTGCCGAGGCAGACGAAAAGTATTCGGTACTTGGTTTCCGGATGTCGGTGGTGCATGCAGGAATCTTACCAGTCGTCGTTTTCGTTGCCGATGACACCGTTCTTGACAGCCTCGTTCACCTTGTCCAGGATGGCGTTAGAGTAGGCATACGTCATCACTAAGGCTTTAGAGCAGGTGCGCTTCTGCGGATCCTTCTTCACGAAAGGATAGTGATGGGCAATCTCCCAGTTCTCATCATACAGGTTGGCATCGGTCTTGTCGTCGGCCTTTCGCTTGGAGTCGCCGTAGGTCTTGCTTGTCGATTCGGCCATGCTCAGCCATCCGCCGCTGACATCAGCCAGGATGTCGTAGTTCTGCACGGTATAGGTAACGCGCACTTTTCCGTCCTTGATGTCCAGACGGATAATCGGCGTGATGCTCACAGAGTATTTGTTGAGCGTACCCATGTGCTCCACGATGTTCGGAATGGTAGACGAGATGATGATGCAGCCGGCCTCTTTGTCGTTCAGCGTGATGGCCTGCTTGTCTTTAAAAGTGGCAGTGGCCCAATAGTTCAGAGCCAGATAGAGTTGCTGCTTGGACTTTCCCGGTGCCTGCACAACTTCCTGGAAAGTAAGGCTTTCGTTCTTGTCAAAAGACAGCCTGCCTGCCAAGTTGTCGGCAGCCTCCATCCATTTATCGCCATATTTCTCCTTGGCATACTTTTCCAAGTCGGCAGCCTTCATAACCTGTGCCTGCACTCCCATAACACCACAGAGCAGGATGGTGGTGAACATCCATCGTTTAATCTGTTTCATTGACATATCTAATATTAGTTTGCGAATACAGTTCTAATAGATTTAAAAGAGTCACAAATACTTTGTTTCCATCATCAGGGCATGCTGCCGTTATCTTCAGCCTACGTTCTGCTTTAGGAATATGATTGCAAAATTACATTTTTATTTCCGATTTGGAAATGAATTATAACTATTTAACTGCATTCACCCTATTTATTGATGTAACTCAAACATTCCGGCATGGATATGTGGCAGGATTCGCAGACGGGTGGAGAGGATGAAAGCATTTTCTCATATCTTCCTGTTTTTTGCTGCCTATTTGTAGATTTTCAATCTGAAAGGATGGTTGTTTCCAAAACTTTTTGTAATTTTGCAGATGCATCCACCGCTTGCGGCTTTGATGTTTTCTGAGGAGAACGGAGCCTAAGGGTGGAGCACTACATATTAAAAAGGCGTCATGACGCTTTGTTTTTGGTTGTTTGAATTCTTACAATCAAGACGCAGGGCTAGAACAAATGGATAAATGGAATATTCAATAAGCAAATAGGAATCCTGTTATGTAGAAAGGAAACATGAACGTTGTCTCTTTTTTTGCAGGTTGTGGAGGTCTTGACCTGGGATTTGAGCAGGCAGGATTACATATGGTTTGGGCTAATGAGTTTGAACCGGCAGTACGTGATACTGTTTTTTCTTGTAAGAATGGCAAGGTTACTTATTATTAATGATTATGGAAAGAGATTATTGCCAAAAAATGCTTTTTGATGATATTTTTACATTAGAAGAGCAGGTTCAAAACAAGGATGTTGTTGTGAGTCTTTCTATTGACATCATATCAAAATTGAGAAACTACTCGATTGAGTATTATATAAAAGATATTGAAACATTCGGACTTGAACGCACTTGGGATTACATTTGCGAATATGTTTTAACTTATGGAGATAACACAGATTTCCTGGTTGTAAACAACTTTGGTGAAATGTATGAAATTGGACTTGCTGTTCAAGATAAGTATCAGAAAAAAGAGAACGGTCAATATTATACGCCAGATGATGTTGCTATTGTAATGAGTGAGTGGTTTGATTCACTTGAAGGGCAAAATATTTGTGATGTCGGTTGCGGAACAGGGAAATTAATATTGACTTATTTAGATTATATCGGTAAAGAAAGGGCTTTAAAACTGCTTAACGAAGGAAGAGTGTATTTGTATGATATTGATAGCGTTGCATTAAAAATTTGCAAAACGGCAATCTTATTAAAGTACGGTAAGGAATTAAATGATAAAATTCATGATATAGCAGGAGACTTTATGTCTTCAAAAATACAATTACCTCAGAATTGTAAAGTAATATCAAACCCTCCTTATGCAGCAATACAACAAGTTGGTTTATATTGGAGAAATACCAGAATCCTAAATGACTCCCGAGAATTGTATTCGATTTTCATGGAGAAAATCATTAAAGATAGTATTTCTTCTGTAATAATTACGCCTTACAGTTTCATTTCTGGCTCAAAGTTTTATTCTCTTAGAACGATTCTGAACCAGTATAATGGGGAGATTTATTCTTTTGACAATGTTCCTGGTAATATTTTCTGTGGAAAAAAGCATGGCATCTTTAATACCAATACCAGCAATTCTGTCCGTGCAGCAATTACTGTTGTTCGAAAAAACAATTCAGATGGTTTTAGGCTTACTCCGCTTATTAGGTTTAAGGCAGTAGAGCGAGAAGCCTTACTCCAATGCAAAACTCTTGAGAGTTTCTTGCCATCGCAGAGGCAGAAAATCTCATCAGACAAGCCAATGTATTATAAATGTTTTAAAGAGTTACAGCCTTTATATGACCGTCTAATAGAAAAAGCAAACCATCATATACTAGCAGAACTCATTTCAGAAACTGGTACGTATGTCCTTTCAATGCCAAACACTTGTCGCTATTTTACGAGTGCAGTTTCTGGTAAAATGAACAGAAGCGGACAGATTACTCTCCATTTTGACGATGAGAAGATTTTTAATTATGTGTATTGTCTTATAAATTCTTCTTTTGCATATTGGCATTGGAGACTATTTGATGGTGGTATAACGTATCCTGTCAGTTTGCTTTTGAAAATGCCTGTTATTTATGATAAGCTTTCTGAAGAAGACCATGTCTTTTTTAAAGAAACAGTAAAAGAAATGTCTAATAAGGCAGATGAATTTATTGTTAAGAAAAAGAATGTAGGCATTCAAGAGAATATTAAGTACCCTCGATATTATCGTGACAGAATTAATCAAAGATTTTTTAATATTTTAGATATCAAAGTTGATAATTCAACAATGGATCTAGTACATTCTAATATGGCATTAAAGGTAAGTGTATGAAAGAAGAGAGAATTCCATTAACAAAACAGCAAAAGGAGATAATGCAGGAATTCTATAGCATTGCTCGAACAAAAGTAATTTTCAGCAAGTATGATAGAGGTGTGCTATGGAAACAGGCAACGAAAAGAAGCACCAGTTTAGATTTACAAAACTTGAAAGCGAGATGTCCTGCATTGGAACATCAAATTCGAAAAAGTGTCGAAAGTGGAAATAATATTCAGTCAGCAGTTTTCAGTGAGTGCGCTTACGCTCAGACACTTGCCAATATGCTGAAACTTGACTTGTTCGTAAATTGTACGGACGAACCTGATTTTATACCACAAGAAGTCACGTGTTTAATCCATTCTTACAATTTGGTTCCACGTTATGTGTATTCAACGAAAGACAAACGTAGGATGTTGATTCAGGCAGGTAGCTGCGAAGGAATAGATAGTGCATTGATTACTGTCATCGATTTTGTTATCTACACAATTGAATTCAAAGAGCCTGGCGCAAAAGTAAGCGAGCCTGACTTGCCTAAATATGGTGAAGACGGGAAACTTAAGATAACGAAAAAGTTCCTTAATGATTATCCTCAATTTGAATCAATGTTAAATGAACAGAAGAATTTGAATATATTCGATAACATAGGGCATAATATCAATTCGTTTTCTACGGAAAGTATAAAGAAAGCGGTTCAATATAATTATTCAAACAAATATGCACATGTTATTTGTACGGAAGACGTTGACGGTTATTTTGTGATGATGCCTGTAAACCAAGTGCAATTGTGGGCAGAGCTTGAAGGAGAAATCAGAACGGCAGGTAGAAATTATCTCAAAGTTTGGACTCCCCGAGCGTTACATCGCCTCATGTCACAATATAACCCATCCATTGATGGAACAAAAGTGAAAATTGAAAAGAACAAACTGGAAACACGAAAGCAGCGCGGAGGCGATGGGAAAATTTCTGGTTACAAAATAACATCATTGTTTTTTGTTTACGCAAAAGATTGCGATGATGACGGTCTTTATATATCCTTTGACATAACCAAGGTTCGGCAATTGAAACCTACAATTGCCGGGAAAATGTTTTTCAAGAAGTTGAAATATGAAGAAGTGAAATCTTATTATATGAAATTGTTTTAAATGATATTTGTCTACAATTTCTTTAAAGAGTAGGACGGTTCGTTTGCTAACCTGCATGAATGTGGAGATTAGCGCCATGCGTGGCAAGAGTCCCCGTTAACGTGAACTCGATTCACCAACAGTTTCTTTGACAGCAAGTCTTATGTGAAGAAACCTGCAAACCGAGCGTTTCCGGCGCATGAAATTGTCATGGAAAATTCGGGTTGAGGGTTCTTGTGGGGGCGATGGCGGGCAGAGACGAGAGGAAGGGCGCGAAATACGCGAGTTTTGAGATACGTTTTGCAATCTGCTGATTAATAGGAGATTACAACGAAGACGGGTCTTTCTTGTTCGAAGAAATCGGATGTTCGCTGATAAAAACATAGGTTTTGGGTTGCGAAAACATAGGTTTTGAAGGGTAAAATCATAGGTTTTGGACAGTGAAACCATAGTTTTTGAAGCAAAAAAGCATAGGTTTGGTGCGGCGAAATGTGCTTCGCGGTAATGAATCTTTACGTTTTCGCGTTTCCAATGCCCGTTTTGTGCAAAATGAATTCCTATTTTGAGGGGAAACGGCAACATGATTTTGTCGTGTTTTTTTGAATCGTCAGCGTGCGCTTTGATGGCGGAAAAGGGGATGATGGCGTCGCTTTTAGTCTATATCCACAAAGCCGTCTTCATCTTCATCGTCACCAGTTTCTTCCTTGATGGGGATAATCAGGCCCGGATCGGCATCATAGTTGTCCACGGCCCATCCCGGTGGCTGTTTCTTTCCGCTTTGCGTCAGTATCTGCAGAGAGGCGCTGCGGAAGACTTCCGTATTTGGTTGTATGTATCGTTTCCTTATCATGACCTTGGTGATATTAGGGTACCAAATACTTTTTTCCTTGGACGATGTAGAGTCCTTTCCGAAGTTTCATACCGAAGATTCCAACCTTTCGGCCACATAAGTCATAGACGGGGGTGTTGTCTGATGGCACAACGGGGGCTGTAGGGCTGACTTCTATTCTCGTTACACCGCTGTCGTCAGGCTCTTTGTCGAACATGCCGAAAATGGCCATGGTGAGTTCTTTCGACTGCTGGATGGAACTGTTCAGTTCTATCCAGCCGCGGAATCCCTTGATGCGCGTGTCTTTTGTAAGATGGACGATGTTGTTGTTGCTGACAACATAGGCTCCTTTGGCGGCATAGATTTCTTTGGCGGTCGTCCCTCCTGTGTAGAATCCGTCGCTGCTTACCTTGAAAGTCTTGTATTCGGGAGTCTGCACATAGTTCACCGATGCCAAGCCGTCGTGATTGCCGTCGCGCGAAGTGATTTCCTCTTCTTTCACTTTCCATGTGTTCAGCGACATGCGGGGGTGCTTGTAGGTGGCGGGCTCCGTTTCGTTCACAGAGAAGAACATGCGGCCCAGTTCGTAGAATGTGGTTTCTTTGCCTCGTGGGTCAACGCCTTTGGTGGGTTCCTTGGTGGGCTTCAGCAGATAGAACTGTCCGGGCTGCACGATATATTCGGTGGTGTGCAGGCTGACTGTTTTGAAATCGATGACTTCAGGATTCTGCGACATGTTGCCTACGCTATGGATGACGGCAAGACATGCATCCTCGCCGAAGGCCAGGCGCATTTGCTCGCCAGTGAGGGGCAGCGGGAAAGAGAAGGAGTTCCACTGTCCGGTCTTCATTGTGCGTTCCAGACAGGCTGCGCCGCTGTATTGTCCGTTTGGCGTAGAACTTTGATAGCGCTTGATGTTGTCGGGGTCGAAGCCCAGATAGTCCAGGCTCTCCTCGTCTTCGTAGAAGAACACGGGGCCGGTGCCCATGAACGACACGCGGAAGTCGTCGACGCACACCCAGTCGGTGTCATAATAGTAGGTCACGTTGCCATTCTTCTTGCCTGTGCTCCGCGTGGCTTCGTCCTTGCCTACGCCTACCTGCACGGTGCGCATACCACTGTTGAACTGCTCCTCGATGCAGTCGTACTACTTGACCAACAAAGGTAGAGAGGCCTTGACCAATCTTTGAGTACAATATCGACTTTCACTTCCTACGAAGGCAGAGGATGCAAGTTAGAATTCTTTCGTCGAAACGAACAAAATCCTTATTTGGCAGTTCTAACTGCCGAAATGTAGATATTTAATTGTATTGATTAGCGATTAAAGTCTTTGATTGGGTTCCTGCAAAACTCTCTTCATTTTGGTATGGATCACAATTCATCCCTAATTCGTGCTTTTTCTTGTGGGGAAGACGGGGCTTAATTTGCACGAAAAATTGCAGATGCGGGGAAAATGTGGGAAAAATTGAGAAAAGGAAAATCGCCAAATCTCTTATTTTCAGAGGTTTGGCGATTGCTTTCGAGTTAAACTCGTACCCAGAGCCGTGCTGTTCTCGAACCAATTTTTGCATGACCTTGACCTTCTTTGGGAACTACATTTATGGATACCAGACCCAACAAAACCCACGTATAGTAAAAAGTAATTGGGTATCAAACGCTGTCAAGCCCCTTCCTATGGGGCTTTTATCTCTCTATGCTATGTAACCTTTTTGCTGTTTTATATTCTTATTTGATAGTAGGGTAAGAACTGTTTCTTTTAAAAATCCAGACAGTATATCAAAACTTTTTTTCGTTACTATACGAACTTTTTGTGACTTACCTACTATTTATATTAAAACTATTGATTATGAAAAGACAATATCGAGATTTAAGAGACGATACCAAGATGCGTATCTCACAGAGTTTGAAGGGGCGCAGTTTTAGCGACAGCCACAAACAAGCAATCAGTGACGCAATGCGTCAGTATTGGGCTACTATACCATATCGCCCAAGTGAAAATAACGAGAATAATAACCAAAACGATGAAACGAGTATGTAAAAGACCTATTCAACTTGATGCAGTGACACTTTGTTATGAGGTGGTGCATCCCTACTACTATGAGCAACTGAGCAGCCTCAACTATGGCGACTGCCTTGATATGGATGAGTTCAGACTCTATCGTATTGAGGGGAGATACTTCGATAACGTCTATGCCATCCGATTGGATAACGGCACACGTGATATTGAGTGGGGTGTCTTGAAGTTCAATCTCGCCAGAGGTAATGAGCAGAGCAATACACACACCAACGGTTATCGTAAGGTTTGGCTCAGCCTCAGCAACGAAACACTCTACTCAAAGGACACCTATTTTCTGACCTACATAGAGCAAAGGCTGGGGTTAGAGTTCCATAACGTGACGAGTCTTGACCTTGCACTTGATACTCCTTTCAGCGTTAGTCCGCTTGTCAAAACATACTTGCATAACAAAGACGTAACCACCATTCTGAACGGTAAGCGTATCACAGACAGAGACGAGGACAGACAAGAAATCACATACACATACAGCGGTAGCCTCAACAAGCAAGACAAGTATAAGACCGTGAACATCAAACAGCGCAACGCCATCAAGGACAAAAGCAAGGGCATTACGGTACTCTCCTACGACAAGGCAGCAGAAATCAGCAACGCTTCAGATAAGAAATACATTCTCGAAAGCTACGGCAATCCTAAGAGGCTCTACCGTACTGAGGTACATCTAAATGCAGAGGACATCGAGAACTATGTCGAGCGTATAGGCATCCAATACACGCCTCTTATTCTGTTCGATGAGGCTACCCTCGAAGATATGTTCTTCCACTTCCTTGGGAGCGTGATACGTTTTCAGAGCCGCAAGATAGATGCCAGTTGGGAGCATCTGTTAGGTCGCTCGTAGGATTATAACAACCACCCCTACAGAAGATACAGCGCGGATTCAACAGGCAAGTGCAAATTTATATGATTTTCTCATAAAAGCACTCATTTGGTGTTAGAAAAATCAGTTTTTCCCTTGGTCTTGCGTTTATTTTCTCCATAATATGCTTGATTTTCTGATGGCTTATGCTGCTGAATTGCGCTGATTTTGGTATGTATTGCCTGACAAGTCCGTTGGCATTTTCTATGGCTCCTTTCTGCCATGACGAGTATGGATCTGCGAAGTATACCTTCACTCCGATTTTTTCCGTTATCATCTCATGGCATGCGAACTCCGTCCCGTTGTCAGTGGTTATGGTTCTTATGTGCTCCTTGTATGGCTCAAGCAGCCACACCACGTTTTTTGCGAGTTCTCTGGCATTCTTTCCATTCTTGAGCTTTCTCATGAAGAGCATGTTCGTGTTCCTCTCCACTATGGTGAGAATGGCGCCATGGTTCCCCTTTCCGACGATCGTGTCCATCTCAAAGTCCCCGAAGCGTCTTCCATCGGCCTCCTTCGGCCTTTCACGGATGCTTGTGCGATTGGGGATGACGACGCGCTTTCCGCCTACGGGCCTGCTGCGGTGCTTGAGCCTGTGGCGGCAGTTCTTATAGAGGTCGCCGCCCTGCCTCCTATCCTTCCTTATCATCTTGTAGATGGTCTCATGGGATATGTGCTTGCCCTGGAGCTTGAGATGGCCTGATATCTGCTCTGGAGACCATTGCTCCTTTCTCAGCAGACTCTCCACCTCCTGTCGCAGTTCCTTGCCCACTGTGCGGTTTCCCGGCTGCCTGTGCTTGTGGTATGCGGCATTCCTCTGGGCGGTTTCCCATACATACTTGCCACGGCTTCCGGTGTTGCGCCTGAGCTCGCGCGTGATGGTGGAAGGATGTACGCCAATTGAATTGGCGATGGCACTTTTCGTCTCTCCTTTTTGTAATAACACAGAAATTGTGTACCTTTGCTCCGAAGTCAGTTGTTTGTACATAAGCAATGCAAATTTAACTGATTTTTGGGAGACGGCGGTCTCCCTTTCTTGTTTTTTTGCATTGCCTGTTGAAACGGGCGTTTCCGTGGGGGGTGGAACCCCTCTCCGCTACGCTCCGAGAGGCTTCCCCCCCCACGGAACATTCTTCTTCCCTCATCCAATATTTGCACTTCTATCTTGAACTTGGGCAGAAATGTCATCAACCATTGATATATAGGACAAAACGTATCATATTAAAAATGTATCAATGAAATCAATAAATCATATCGAAATCATTGATACATTTGTATCAGTCTAACTTAAAAAGTTATCTTGAGTCTAAACATAGTTGTCATAAAACGAGAAATAATAACGTCATAAGTTAAGTTTCTTCCATGTACTTGAACGTTTTACAAAAGTTTTTAATATCTTTGCATCGTCATATTGCCTGAATAGGCATCTGACAGGCATATTAGACAGCGCATTTTCGCTTTTCTGAACATGTGAACTTGGACACTTCACCTGTTGGCAACTGCCAATGAAATCATCAGAAAGTGGGAAACGCTCTCTTGGTGTGTATTCGTACCATTTACGAAATACTGCCAAGCGGAGGAACGTTCCTATTCTGTGATTTCAGGGAGTCCAAGCCCCACATGGCAGTTTAGAGTAATGGTGACTCCGCTCTTCTTTTATGCCTCCTAAACATAGTATAAATTAGCATCGCAGGGTCACAGATGCCTTATTTTATTACGATATGATTAGTACAATGAAACACGGGATTATAATTGGAGGGCTTGTTTTTGTAATATCCCTCAGTGCAATTTCATGTGAAAGCAAGTCAAAAAGTGACATGAATGTACCAACCGAGTATTGTGAGGAACTCGTAAAACTTGCAGAGGGAGGCAATGCCGAGGCCCAGGCAAATCTTGGTGTATGCTATGCAAAAGGTGAAGGTGTTTCACAGAGTAATGAAGAAGCTGTAAGATGGTTTAAGATGTCAGTTGAACAAAATAATGCGAAAGGACAATTTTACTTGGCTATGGCTTATAACAGAGGAATGGGAGTCAATCAGGATTGGCAAGAATCGTTTCGTCTAATTAAGGAGTCTGCTAATCAAGGTTATGCAAAAGCACAAACTCAGTTAGCAGGTTGTTATGATTACGGGCTGAATGGTATCACAAAGAATCATGCCGAAGCCATGAAATGGTTTAGATTGGCTGCGGAGCAAGGTGAACCCGATGCACAATGGAACGTTGGTATGGATTACTATACTAATAAAGACTATAATGAAGCGTTCAAATGGTTTGACAAATCGGCAGCACAAGGTTATTCTGATGGACAACTATTTTTGGGCATGTGTTATTTCTTGGGACAAGGTGTTGAGCAAGATAAAGTAAGAGGTTATGATTTAGTCCGTAAAGCAGCAGAACAAGGCAATAAAGATGCTATTCAAGAATTAGAATTGTTAAAGAATAACATGTAAGTCGTTGGTTATTGGCATAAGTTCCGAACGAGCAAGAAAGTACCAGTCAGCTATGACACGGACAAATAGGCATAAAACTCAATAAATTATGATACTACTTATTATTGTCGTTGCTGTTGTTGCTGTTTATTTCTTTATAAAGAACAATCCGAAGGGAAATACACAAGCGACACAATCAGATGCTAGTCAAACAGCAGAACAGACAACATGTCCTATCTGTGGACATCAAATTTCAAGCAAGGCAGTTACATGTCCTCAATGTGGGCATCCTGTTGGTTACGATAGCGCAAGAATGAACCTAAAAACATTTTTAAGGAAAAAATGGGTTAAGGTGATATTAGTAATTATTGCAATAATCATTATCGGACGAATAATCGGTAGCATCGTAAATCAATGGTTATTAGCATAAACTATCCTTAAGCACCGGTCAGCAATGGTCGGTGTTTTATTTTATATGATATTTTCCGTTAATGTCATACTCTGATATTTCCTCATTTTGTAGGGTATTCTTAATGTTGGATGCAAAGTCAATGAGTGAGTCTACATTATCGGTTACAAGCGTTTTTCCTCTAAACACAATGATTGCTGTTAGGTCGGTTTGATCCAGACGTGAATTAAATAGTGTCGCTACCTCAACATTTAGATTTTGTGCAATACTCTGTATTGTGCTTAATGTCGGGTTTCCGTTAATAGCCCTACTTAAACTCTCCGGCGCAATCTGCATTTTCTCTGCAAGTTGCCGCATGGTTATGCCTTGCTTACGGCAAAGCATTCGTACCGAAAGACTCAAGTTATTTTCCATATTATTTCTTGTTTTGGGTGCAAAGTTACAAAAATAACTTGAAATATCAATTAATTAGAACAAAATTGAAAGAAAATATCAAATTAATTTGGTTTGCATTGATTTTTGTTGTATATTTGCACTTGAAAAATAACTTAATATATCAAGAAATGGGAAAGAAGAATGTAACAGCAGTGATTTATGCAAGAGTAAGCACCAACGGCCAAGACTATGACCGCCAACTTAACGACCTCCGAGATTATGCAAGTCGTATGGGGTATAACGTGGTTAAGGAGTTTGCAGAGAAAATCTCCGGCGCAAAGAAAGTGGCAGAGCGAGAAGCACTGACAGAGTTACTTTCGTTTGTTGAGACCAACCATATCGACAAGGTGCTTATATATGAGTGCAGCCGTTTAAGTCGTAGGGTGGCTGACTTTATCAATATTGTAGATAGGTTGAATGAGTTGCACATTTCTTTATATATACACCAAAACGGACTTGAAACCCTGCAGGCAGATGGGAAGGTGAACCCTATTGCGCAACTTGTTATCGGTATGTTGGCCCAGTTCAACAGCATGGAGCGCAACCTCATCCGTTCACGTATGGAAAGCGGTTACAACAACTACAGAAACAATGGCGGTGTGGTTGGTCGCAAGGTTGGTTTTCGCAAGTCTGATGAGGCCATGAGGGAAGAATATAAAGAAGAAAGTCGTTTGCTCAGAAAGGGCTTGAGTCTCCGCAATGTTGCTAAAATCACGGGCACTTCCATTAATACATTACGTAAAGTTAAGGCACTTAGTTAAAAAGTTGCCTTTTCCTTTGGTTAGTCGGTAGATTTGCATTAGGTTTGTAAATGTCAGAGGATAACAGATTGATAATAAAGAGATAAATGACAGAAAAATATGACATAGAAATCAAGATTGGAAATGAGGTTTTAAGCGGTTGCCCTCTTGTCGTACAACAGACTTGCTCACCCGTGATGGGTGGCACAGCAAGAGACAGCAAGCAACGAAATAAGAGGGTTATGGTATTGATTAATGGTAACATTGGAACTATGCAAGAAAATACTAAACAGCGGAAAACGCAAATATACAGATAGCGAAATAAAGGAAATTAGAGAGTTCTTATACAGAATGGCAGAATTGCAGATAGAGAGTGAAAAAGAAAAAGCAATAATAAATAAAGAAAAGAGAATATGAAAAATGTAATATTATATTGTAGGGTTAGCACGGATGAACAAGCAGATGGTTGCTCATTGGATATGCAGGAGTTGTATTTGAGAAGATATTGTACCAGCAATGATTACAATATTGTAGATGTTTATAAAGAGGATTTCTCTGCAAAACATTTCGACATGAGAAGGCCCGAAATGTCAAGGATGTATGACTATTGCAAAAAGCATAGACGAGAGATTGACAAAATTCTATTCTTACGGTGGGATAGATATTCAAGAAATGTGGAGTTCGCCTTTGCATATAAACGGAAATTCCATGATGAATTAGGAATTGAAATCAATGCGATAGAAAACCCTATTGATTTCACAGCAACTGAATGGTCGACTATGCTATCCATCTATTGTGGAGTTGCCCATACTGAGGATGAGAAGATTAGCAAAAGGACAAAAGATGGAATTCATGGCTCACAACTAAAAGGAAAGTGTACAAACAAAGCCCCAAGAGGATATAAGAATTGTCGAGTATCTAAACACGAAACTTATGTAGTCATTGACAATGAAATTGCCCCTTTAATAACTAAGGTATTTAATGAGGTTGCGAAGGGTATAGAAACACCATGCAGTATACGAAGAAGGCTTTGCCCCAATATTGCAGAAAGTTCATTCCTTGATATGCTGAGAAATCCTTTTTATATCGGAAAAATCAAAGTTCCTGCATATCGTGATGACCCTGAACAGATTGTTGATGGGTTGCACGAAGCAATAGTAACTAAAGAAGTGTTTTATCGTGTTCAAGATATTTTAGATGGCAAGAGGAAAAACACACCAAAACTGACTAAGGCAATTAATCCCGATTTGTTTTTAAGAAAGTTTCTTGTATGCCCAATTTGCGGCCATGCACTGACAGGGAGCGAGAGCAAGGGTAATGGAGGTAAATATGCTTATTACCATTGCTGCCAAGATGGTAAGCACTTACGTAAACGTGCAGATGAAGTAAACGAAGGTTTTGTTCGCTATGTTTCATGTCTCACTCCTAATGAAGAAGTCTTGCGTCTTTACAAAGAGGTGCTGACAGACGTTCGGAACGAGCAAAGCAGAGAAACAAGGAATAAGGTTGAGGACTTACAGAAGGAGGTTAGACGTATAGAGGAAATGCTAAATACGCTTGACGATAAACTATTAAGCGGTACAATATCAGATGCAAATTACAATCGTATATCCCAACGCTACGAAAAACAGATAAGCGACCTCAAACAGCAAATTGAAGTAATGAAGAACCCGAACCGAGCCAATATCGAACCAAAGTTAAGTTATTCTATCTCTCTGTTAGACAATATGGAAGGGTTCTTTCGGGATGCTCCCGTAAAGGTGAAAATAAAGTTACTTGGTTCGATATTTCCCGAAAAAATCGAATTTGACGGAAAAAATTATCGAACCAATGGCTACAACAAAGTGTTCGACCTTATCTATCAACAAACCAAAGAGTTACGAGAGCCAAAAAAAGTTGACGGGGAAAGATTTTCGTCTTTCCCCGCCTCAGTACCCAGAGCCGGGGTCGAACCGGCACGGGTTGCCCCACTGGTGTTTGAGACCAGCGCGTCTACCGATTCCGCCATCTGGGCTTTTGCGGCTGCAAAGATAGTGATAATTTCCGAAATGACAAACTTTTCGCGGAAAAATCTTTTATTTTTTCCAAAACCTTGAGGTGATGTCTTCAAACTCTCCGTTTTCCAGTTTGCGGTAGAGGCGTTGGTTGGTGGTGTTTTTCTTCAGCGGTCCGAGATGTTTGATGTAGGGCCCGATCTTGATGTAGTCGAAGTCATTCTTGTTCACAACCGAAGGGATTCGCAGCCTTCCGCTGTACCATGCCACTTTGAATTGCGGGTGCGCCTCATGGATATACTGAGCCAGTGCATTGATGCCTTTCGGGTCGTTGTCGCCTCCCATGAATGAAATGCAGGTGATGTCGTTGCCGTATTTCTTTGCGAAATCGTCGATGGCATCGGTGTCAAGCGGCAGTCCGATGTCTTCCCACAGGTAGTGGCTGTGGCATCCTGGGCAGCGGCAGGGGCAGTTGGAGATGTTGACCGCCAGCGTTACTTCGTCGGGAATTTCCTGGAACACGATGCCCGTGTTGACGTATTTCAGCATTTCTTAGTCGTTTTATCATGAAAATTAGGAATCAGAAACGTTGTATCCCACGCGTGTCAGCGTGTCTGGTCGTTGTTTCTGATTCCTAAGAAACTGTTGTTCTGTCGTTTGCTTTATGGTTTATTCAGCATGCGCATAGTATCTGCGTGCTGCTTCTTCCTGTCGAGCCTGTGAGAAATTGCTCACTCGTTTGAGGTAGCCGATGATGCGAGTCATGTAGTCTACGTTCTTGGAGTGGCAGTGAGGGCATTCGTGCAGGTATCGCTTGTCAATGTGTCCGCAGTCGTTGCACACGGTGTTGGGGATGTTGAACGTGAAGTAGTTGCATCCTTCCTGTGCCGCCACTTTCAGCAGGTGGGCGTATTGCTGTTTGCTGAGGTGCTCTTCCAGGTTCATGTGCAGTGCCGAACCGCCGGTGAGGTGCTCGATATAGGGTGCTCCGTGCAGGCGGAATTTGTCGATGATGGATAGCGAATCGTCTTCTACCACATAGAAATAACTGTTGTAGCAGTCGCGCGGAACGAAATATCCGTCTTCTCTGTCCCACTTGGCGTGTTTCACTCCGACGTTCTCGGCGGGAATCATCTCGCAGTTGAACATCACCTCCTTGGTGCGATACATCTTGTTGTATTTCTCGATGAGGCCCAGCACCTTCTGCACAAAGTGCTTGTAGTCGTCGTTGGGCGTGATTTTCAGTCCCATGAACTCTGCTGCTTCCACCAGTCCGTTGATGCCGATGGTGAGATACTGGCGGCCGATGTTGATATAGCCGGCATCGAAGAGCGGGAGCATTCCGTGGGCCTGCAACTCTTTGAGGTTCTCGTTGTAGGCGAGTTGCACCTTGTGGCAGAGGTCTACAACCTTTGCCAGATAGTCCATATAGTCCAGGTTATGGTTCACGGCATACTGGATGCAGCGGTTCAGGTTGATGGTGAGCACGCTCTTTGAGCCTGTCGACACGCCGCCTGCTCCCAGCGTATAACTGAATCCGTTGTCGGTAATCTCATTGCGCAGTCTGCAGCATGAACTCAGTGAGTCGGCGTTGTCGCTCATATAGGTGAAGAAGGAGTGGCCTTCGGCATACATTTCTGCGGTGAAGTCGCCCCACTCGGGATCCATCGGCTCGCCCTCTTTGGTGGTGAGCAGCGCCATGGTTTCCACGGGGAACGTGAGCAATGTCTTGGTGCGCTCCTTGTTGAACCACTTCATGAAGCGCTTCTGCAGCCAGGAGAGACTGTCCCAGTCGGGCTTTGATCCGTCGGGGAAATAGAAGTCGCCGAAGATGCTTTCGAAATAGTAGCGGTCGTAATAGGCGATGTTCCAGAACACGGCCTGGTAGTTGCGTGCGCCGGTGGGCTGGTTCAGCGTGTAAACAATTTGCTCGAAGCAGTCGGTAATCACCTTGTCGATGCTGCGCTTCTTCAGACTGAGGTCAGCCTGCTCGTTGGCGCGCAGGTAGTAGTCCTGTCCATATTCCTTGCCGATGAAATAGTTCATATACATCAAGAATTCCGGTGTGGCGCAGGCGCCGCTGAGCATGCTCGACACCATGAACACCATGTTGGCGAATCCTCCGCAGAAACTTTTCAGGTTGGTGGGAGCGGTGGAGTTTCCACCGATAGAGGCCGTACCTCCGATGAGCCAGGGGTACATGGTGATAGAAGCGCAATAGTTGGCGAGGCTTGTCTCGTCGTTTTTGTAGATGAAATGGTGTGTCAGTTTGTCGATATACTCGTCGGCCAACTGCTTGCCATACATCTTTTTAATGCGGTCGGTGAGCAGACGGCGATTCAGTCGGATGAAATTCGACTTGGGCAGTTCGCCGATGAGTGTGGCGATGTTTTTGTGTTCCACGTTGGCGTTGGCATCATATTTTGATCCGGTGGCGGCGTTTACCGAGTCGCAGTATTCCGAAAGGAACTGCAACTTTGACAGCGTTTCACGGTCTTCCGAGTGCTGCTGCCTGTAGAGCATGAACGATTTGGCCACTTTGTAGAAGCCTTCGCGCATGAGTGCCTCTTCCACTTGGTTCTGAATGTCCTCCACCTTGATGTCGTCGTGCATGTCCAGATGGCTCAGGATCTTCGAGATGGTGCCTAAGTCGGTGTGCTGTTCCACACTTTCGAATGCCTTGACGATGGCATTCATGATTTTGTCTAATGAAAAACGGTCTTTCGAACCGTCGCGCTTCGTAATGGTGAAATTCTTGATTTCCATTGTATATTTTCTGTTTTTAGTAACGTATTCTTAAGGTAGAGTTTTCCGTTTTTGGAAACTTTTTAGTTTTCAGTTTGAAAAAAGTTTCCCGTTTTGGAAAACTATTATCGGTTGCAAAGATATAAATTTTCTCTCATATTACAAATAGTTGAGTGGAAAAAATCGCGAATTTTTTGAGAAATATTTTCTGTGTGAAAGCACAGCCTCTGTTTGCCGTTGTTGTGCCGCTGATGGCATCGCGCCATGAAAGCGCGTCGCTGCCGGCGGTGAGCGCGATTGCCGGAAGAGGGAGCGCCCATGAGTGCTGCGCGGTGGAGTCCGGTTTCGGTGTGATGATGTCGTCCGCCCGTACGATAGATGAGTTGACGTGGCAGCGATGCAGCATGCTTTTATTATGAGAAAAGTGCCGTTTTCGGGCATGAAACAAGGCACTTTCGCCACTCAATGGCCATACTATGGAAAAGTAAATTAATTTAATTTGCACGGTAAATCAATTTAATTTGAAAAGTAAATCAATTTAATTTGCGCGGTAAATTAAATTAATTTGCAAAGACAATCCATTTGATTTGCTGAGCCGTTTGGCGGTGATGGAGGCTCCATTCAAGCGCTTCGGAGGGAGAAAAGCGCCAGAATGAAACACAAAAAAGTTGCATGTGGTGAGATTTCTCGGGCAGACCGTTCGTTATTTCAGATAGTATTATTATATTTGCAGGAGAAAAAACAAAAAAGAAAATGATGAGAAGAATCCTTTTGACATGCTGCTGCCTGATGGCCGTGGCAGCCTATTCGCAGAAAAAACCGCTCGACCATTCGGTGTACGACAGTTGGCAGACTGCCGGCAACATCAACCTGTCGCCGAAAGGCAATGTGATGACCTATGAAGTGAACCCGCAGGAAGGCGACGGCGAACTGGTGGTGCGCAACGTGAAAAAAGGCGTGCAGACGGTGATCAGCCGTGGCTATCGGGCCACGATTCTCGACAACGAGCAGGCCGTGGTGTGCCTCATCAAGCCGTTGTTCAAGGACACGCGCCAGGCTAAAATCAAGAAAAAGGCTGCCGACGATATGCCCAAGGACACGCTGGCCATTGTGAGCATGAAAGACTTCAGTGTGAAGAAGTTCCCCCATGTGCTCAGTTACAAGATGGGCAAGCACGGCGTGGATGCCGTGGCCTTCACCACGTCGGACACCACGCTCATCCCGAAAAAGGAGCGTAAGGACAAGCACGCGGGCAAGCCCATGCTGGTGTGCCATCTGTCTTCCACCTTATTATATAATATAGACACGCTGCGCCATGTGAGCCAGTTTGCTTTCGACAAGCAGGGCAAGCACATTGCCGTGGTGATGAACGTGAAGAAAAACCGGTCGCTGGTGGGCTATTTCGACGTGAAAGCGCGCCAACTGAAGATGGTGGCCGACACCACGGCGTTCTATTCGCTTCCCCAGTTCAACGAAGAAGGCACGTCGATGCTCTATGTGCAGGCTGCCGACACGCTCGACAGCGGAAGCAAACACTGCCAACTCTATCAGGCAGACATGGACGATTCGTCGGCCACGGCCACGCCCCGCCGTCTGGTTTCGCTCGACGACCTGGGCAATCTGCCCAAAGGGTGGGGGCTCACCGAGAACAGCAATCCGACGTTCAGCCACAACGGACAGCGCATCTTCGTGGGCATACAGCCCCTGCAAGCACCTAATGACACCACGCTGGTGCCTTTCGAGACGGCCGGACTGGACATCTGGAACTATGATGCCCCCGAGTTGCCGCCGATGATGAAGGTCAACCTGACCAAAGATCTCAAGCATACCTGCACGGCTGTCTACGACGCGCAGCGCAGCCGACTGGTGCCGCTCACCCTGTCGAAATTCGACCTGTTGAGGCCGGTGAACCGTGGCGATGCCGACTTCATGCTCTCCTCAGATGTCACCAAGACCATGGTGGAAACCCAGTGGAACATGCAGAACGATGCCGAGGTGTCGCTCGTGGATGTGTCAACCGGGAAGCGCACGCCTGTCGCCACGGGAGCTTTCTCGCGCGTGCAAGCATCCCCGAAGGGAAACTACGTGGTGTGGTACGACCTGAAACAGCGCGCCTGGATGGTCTACGACGTGAAGGGAAAGGAGACGCGCAACATGACCTCCGCGCTGGATGTCAACTTCTGGGACGAAGACGACGACCACCCGATGATGCCCGAACCCTACGGCATTGCCGGCTGGACCGAAGACGACCACGACGTGCTGATCTATGACCATTATGACATCTGGAAGATAACGCCGCAGGGCCTGAAGGCCCAATGCCTCACGGGCGGCGAGGGACGGCGCACAAAATGCACCTATCGCTGCCTTACGACAAAGGACATGGAGGAAGAGCCATTCATCCGGCGCAACGAAACCCTGCTGCTGAGCGTCTTCGACAATGCGACGAAGAAGAACGGACTGGCCACTATAAACATGGCAAAGCCCGCTTCTCTGCGCCTGGCCGTCCTGGACGGATTCACCTTCGGCAGCCCGAAGAAGGCCAAGGATGCCGAGGTGTATGCCTATACGAAGGGCAATTTCCAGCAGCCCAATGACATCTATCTGACTCGCACGCCCGGCCGCCAGGAGCAGAAACTCACCAGCATCAACCCGCAGCAGAAAGACTATAACTGGGGAACGGTGGAACTGATTCACTGGAATGCCTTCGACGGCACGCGCCTGGACGGCTTGCTCTATAAGCCGGAGGACTTCGATCCCGCCAAGAAGTATCCGGTAATGATTTATTTCTATGAGAAGAGGTCGGAAAGTCTCTACAGTTATGTCACCCCGCAGCCGAGTTGGTCGACCGTGAACCTGGCCTTCTATTGCTCGCGCGGCTATCTGGTGTTCGTGCCCGATATCGTCTATCATGCAGGCACGCCCGGCGAGTGCGCCTACAACTGCATTGTGAGCGGTGCCGAGGCCTTGGCCCGGAATCCATGGATTGACAAAGACAACATGGCCATCCAGGGGCAGAGTTGGGGCGGCTATCAGGTGGCTTATCTGATTACTCGCACCAACATGTTCAAGGCAGCCGGAGCCGGTGCGCCCGTGGCCAATATGACAAGTGCCTATGGCGGCATTCGCTGGCAGTCGGGCATGAGCCGCCAGTTCCAGTATGAGCAGTCGCAGAGCCGCATCGGTCGCGACCTGTGGACGGGCGTGGAACTGTATATGGAGAACTCTCCGCTGTTTAAACTCCCCCATGTCGCAACGCCCGTGCTGATCATGCACAACGACAACGACGGTGCTGTGCCTTGGTATCAGGGCATCGAGATGTTCATGGGACTGCGCCGTCTGGGCAAACCGGCATGGCTGTTGGAGTATAACAACGAAGAGCACAACCTGCGCGAGCGGCGCAACCGGAAGGACCTGACCATCCGCTTGCAGCAGTTCTTCGACCATTATCTGAAAGGGGCACCCATGCCGGCATGGATGAAATACGGCGTGCCTACCAGCCGCAAGGGCCAGTATTTCGGTTACGAGGAAGCCGAATAGTTGTCGGTGCGTACAAGAAACAGGGGGCTTGCAAGGATAAGAAACAACTTGCAGGCTCCCTTTGACATATGGAGAAAGTAATAATTGCTTATAACAGGGTTTTCACCTTGCCTTGCCAAGCCTCGAAATAAGGCGGCTCGTCGCGCAACTGGATGTCGTCGTAGATGAAGTCGGCCACCACCGTGTCTTTGCGGTCGGGCAGCACCAGTCCCATTTTGCCGTCTTTCTGTACGATGATGGGCATGGTCACCAGGTCGTCAACGTAGACATAGCATGTGCGGATGAAGTCGTATTGGGGCTTGAGGATGTATTCGCCTTTGTGGTCGCGTATGCCGAACTTGCCGTTTACCTCCACCACTTCGTGATACTGGATGTATTTGTCGTGTATGCGCTTCAAGTAGAATTCCATCTTCTGCTTGTTGTTCACCAAGTGGAGCATGTAGTCGAAGGTGTCGCAATAGTTGGCAATGGCGCGGGCGAGCACCAGTTTGAAGTCGAGTCCGCTGATGGATTTCCTGTTCAGGTCGATATACCGGGCGATGGCCTCTTCTTTTTCGGGCACTGTGAGACCGGAGAGTTTTTCCTCAAACTTCTCCATGATACATTTCCTGCCCGACATGCCTTTGATATATCTGTGCATCTGCCGTGACATCTCCGCGCAGACGAATTTGTCAATCTGCTGCATCTCAATGCTGTCCACGTACATTGAGTCGAAATTCTCCTGGGTTATCTTTTCCATGGCTATACTCTCCTTCTTTTTCAATGAGCAGACGTGGCTTTGCGGCCTTCTGCATAATGGTAATGATATATTGCAAAGGTACGCATTTTCTTCGAACTGGCAAAAAAAGAGCGGATAAGTTTTGCCTTTTATGTTGTTTTTGTTGAAAAAAGGTAAAAAACTTTGCATATCTCAACCTTATTATATAATTTAGTGCCGTAAATCTATTACAGATAATCTATGACTGTTAAAAATAAAGACAATTATTGTGTTATTCTGGCTGGCGGACGCGGCAGAAGACTATGGCCGTGCAGCCGTGAAAAACGCCCCAAGCAATTCGTTGATTTCTTCTCAACGGGACGGACGCTGATGCAGGCCACCTTCGACCGTGTCTGTGGCATTATCCCCATTGAGAACATCTACATAAGCACCAACCATGAGTATGCCCATTATGTGATAGAGCAGTTGCCCGAACTGCCCCGTGAGAATGTGCTCAGCGAACCCGTTCACCGCAACACCGCTCCCAGCGTGGCGTGGGCCACCTATCGCATCTGCCACCGCAACGAGCATGCGCGCATGATGGTGATTCCCAGCGACCAGACCGTTGTCAGGGAAGACCGTTTCCAGGAAAGTGTCGTCAACGGCATGGAACTGGTGGCTCGCAACGACCAGATACTGGCGCTGGGCGTGGTGCCCACCCGGCCGGAACCGGGCTACGGCTACATCCAGATTGGCGACTCCGTGCATGGCGACAATATATATAAGGTGAAGTCGTTCACCGAGAAACCCGACCGCCAGTTTGCCCAGATGTTTGTAGACAGCGGCGAGTTTTTATGGAACACCGGCATCTACATGGCCAGTGTGGCGTATATGCGCCAGCATCTTCACAGCATTTTCCCCGCCGTGCTCCGCAAGATAGACGAGCCGGGCATGCACGTAACACTCGAGAATGAACTGCTCTTTGTTGAGGAGAATTTCCCCTCTTATCCCAATTTGTCTATAGATTTCGGACTGCTTGACAACAACAAGGACGTCTGCGTGATGAGGTGCGACTTCGGATGGGCCGACCTGGGCATGTGGCATTCCATCTACGAGGGTATGCGCAAGAGCCAGGACGACAATGTGGTGATCGGCTCCAACGTGATTACCGAAGACTGCCGCGGCAACATCATCAAGGTGCCCCAAGACCATCTGGCGGTGATCAACGGGCTTGAAGGCTGTATCGTTGCCGAAGAGGGCAACGTGTTGCTCGTTTGCAAGAAAGGCGATTCCTCTGCCCTTATCCGCAAATACATCAGCGAGGTGCAACTGAAATATGGTGAGGACTTCATCTGACCTTGCCGAATGGCAGTAGGCATCGAGTCGGGGGAAGGCAAAGGAATGGCGTTCCGCAAAGACATAGTCATAATTAAACGAACATGAGCGAGGTAGAGAAAGAAACACAGTTCAGGGAGTTGTTCACTCAGAACTATTCTCGGTTGTATCATGCTGCACTCTATCTTACCAATGATAGTGAGGCGGCAAAAGATGTCGTCAACGACACCTTCGCGTCATTGTGGGAAGAATGGCAAACCGGAAACGCAGAGAAGGTCTACACGTATACTTATCTTTTTCGCATGGTTCGTGGCCGGTGCGTGGATCTGCTGCGCCATCAAGAGGTGAGGAGCAAGCATGCCAGGCTCTATAAACTATTGTATCAGGACGGGCTCCTTGAAGAGGACGAAGAAAAAGAATCAAGGCTCGACATCATATATAAGGTGATGGAGGAGATGCCTCCTCGCACTCGTTTTGTGCTGGAACAGTGTTATTTTGAGCGCAAGAAATATTCCGAGGTGGCCGAAATCCTCGGACTTTCGCGCGACGGCATCAGGGCGCAGGTGATGAAAGGTCTCTCAATGTTAAGAAATGTGTTTTCTGTTAATTATAAAAAAGGTCAATGACCATATTCGACTGAAAACGTTTAATAGATAAAGACGAAGGAAATATGGGCGAAGAGAACAATGATAAAGTGAAGAACAGGCTCTTGATGGACGCCTTTGAAGGCATGGAAAGGCTGGAGGCTTTGACTGACGAGGAGTTTCAGCAACTGCTCGCCGATGATGAGTTGCGCCATGACATGAGTCTGCTCGAAGCCGTTAACCAGACTCTCCTTCGCCGTCGTTTCCCGTCGCCCGATGCAGAACAAATGTGGCAGCAGTTCAGGCAGCAGCACATTCTCCCTGTGAAAGAGCGCAGAAAGTCGAAGGTGCGTGTCATTGCAGCCTCTTTGTTGTCGGCCGCAGCCGTGCTTGCTTTGGTTTTCATGCTGCAGCCGAATGCCAGGGAAGGCAGTGACTCGGCTGTGACAGACGAGCCGTTAATGGCTTTCACGCGCGACACAACGCCGCAAGTGGTCAGGTTGAGCGATGACCAAGGCCATGAGCAGGTGGCAGGCCAGGCAGCAGAAAAACAGAATGTAAGGATGGGCGAGATGGTTGCCGACTTCTCCGTTCTCGATGATATGGCATCTCCCAATGAAACGGCCAGATGGAAAACCATCAGCACGCCGCGCGGCAAAGTCTATAAGGTAATTCTTCCCGATAAGACGCAGGTGTTGATGAATGCCGACAGCAAACTGACGTTCCCAGAGCATTTCGATGCGAAAGAACGTGTGGTTAAGTTGGAAGGCGAGGCATTTTTCACGGTGACGAAGAATGCCCATCAGCCATTTATCGTTGAAAGCGAAAAAGTGAGGACGCATGTTCTCGGCACAGAGTTCAACCTCAGGGCCTATCCGAGTTCCAGTCCTCATGTGACGCTTGTCAGCGGACAGGTGGTTGTTGACAACCTGATGAACCATGAGCGTGTCACGATGAAGCCAGGTCAGGACGTTACGCTCAATAAACAGCAGAGATTCGACGTGTCGGCTGTTGACACAGAGTATTACATCCAGTGGAAAGAAGGCTATTTCTATTTTGACAATCTTCCGTTGGTGGAAGTGCTTAAGGAACTGGGACGGTGGTATAACGTGGATATCCGCATTACCGATAATTCACTGATGAGTTATCGGCTCCATTTCATCGCCGACCGCAGTGCCAGCATTGATCAAGTGGTGGAGAACCTGAACGGCTTCAGTTACCTTCAGGTATACAAAAACGGCGATGGCATTGTGGTTTCCCCCAAAAGTGTTCAGCGCAAATGATCATTTCAAAAAAAGTGCTCAGCGCAAATGACCATTTTTGATTTGTAAACGTTTATCTTCATAAACAATCATATCTTAAAATGTATTGCTTATGAAGAAGTATCTTAAAAAGGGGCGTACAACAAACGGCATTGCCGCCATGCTGATGGCAGCGATATTCGTTTTGTTGTCTGGATGGCCTGCTGCCGTCAGTGCCCAATCATTAACAAAGCGTATCTCTGTCCAGTGCGAAGATGAGCCTTTGCCATCGGTGCTCAAGAAGATAGAGAAGTCTTCAGGGTTTAAAATCCTTTTTACCTACGACGAGGTGCAGCGTTACAAGGTTACCGCAAACATCAAGAACCAAACCGTTAGGAGTGCTTTGGAGACTGTTTTGCAGAAGACTCCCTGCAAGTACACCGTGAACGAGAAGTTCATCAACATCACGGTGAACGATGTTCCTGTACCCGTCAACGGCGGGGGAAAGGCTCGTTCATTGCGCGGACATGTCTTTGACAATAACGGACAGCCGTTGCCTGGGGCCACCGTTACGCTTCGAGGCACATCGGTGGTTTCTGTTACTGACGGCAACGGCGCTTTCACAATGGATATACCTCATGAAGGAACGCTGCTGGTAAGTTTCATCGGAATGGAAACCAAAAGCGTGAAGACACAAGGAAAGCGTGACGTGAACGTTGCCTTGACAGACGATGCCAACACCATCGGTGAAGTGGTAGTAACGGGTTTGATGAACCGTGATGCCAAGAATTTCACCGGTAATGCTTCGGTGTATAACGGTGATGAACTGAAAGTGATGGGACATCAGAACATCATCAAGAGTCTGGCCCTGATAGACCCCTCCATCTCATTGACCGAGAATACCGAAATGGGAAGCGACCCGAACACCATGCCGAAGATCAGATTCCGCGGCGAAAGTTCTTTCCAGGGCTTCGAGGCGATTGACAAGTCGGGCTTAGTGAGCGATCCTAACCAGCCGCTTTTCATTCTCGACGGTTATGAAACCACCATGGAGCGCATCGTCGACTTAGACATGAACCGCGTGGAGAGCGTTACCGTGCTGAAAGATGCCGCCGCCGCTGCCATCTATGGAGCCAGGGCCGCCAACGGTGTTATCGTGGTAAAGACGAAGAAACCGAAAGAAGGCGAACTGCGCGTGAGTTATACTTTGGACGTGAATGCCGAGTTCCCCGACCTTTCAAGTTATGATCTGCTCAATGCAGAGGAAAACATGCAACTCATTGAGCGTCTGAAACTCTATCGAAATACCGACGGAACCCTGCGTCCCGAATATAACGAAATAGCCAAGTGGGTGGCCCAGGGCGTTGATACCGACTGGATGAGCCAGCCGTTGCGCAATTCCTGGGGAACGCGCCATTCCTTGAATCTGCAGGGTGGCGACAGCCGTATGCGCTACGGACTCGACCTGAACTATGGCAACACTCCTGGTGTGATGAAGAAATCAAAGCGCGAAAACTATGGTATTGGTGTGGATTTGAGTTACAACGCCAACGACCGTCTGCTCTTCAACAACTATTTGAGCATTTACCGCACCAAGTCAGCCGACTCGCCTTACGGCAGTTTCGCCAACTATACCACCATCAACCAGTTCTATCCCATTTACGACAAAGAGGGACAGATGTATAAATACTACACCTATACGAATGAGTATGGTGAGCAAAACCGCTGGTGGGGCAGCGTAAGCAATATTCCCGTCAATCCTCTGTATGAAGCCATGGTGGGCAACAGCAGTGAGGCAAAGACCACATCGCTGAACGAAAACTTCTCATTCGACTGGCGCATCCTGGAATCCCTCCGCTTGAACGGACGTGTTTCCTATACACACTCCGAAACCAACGGAGATGTATTCGTTTCGCCTAATTCTTCTACCTATGCAGAATATGGCGCAGGCATGAGCGACCTTACCACCGAACAGCAGATGCTCCGTGGCCGATATACCCACACGCAGACAGAGCAAAACGGCATTGAAGGAAACATGTTCCTTACCTATGCTCAGAAATTCGACCAGCATTTCATCACGGCTTCTGCCGGTTCCTCATTGAGCGACACCAAGAGCGTGGTCTATGGGTTCACGGCTCAGGGCTTTGGCGACAACGACATAGCACAGCCAGCCTATGCCGCTGGTTACGAGAAAGGCGGCGTTCCTCAGAATGCGGAAGGCCATGCCCGACTGGCTTCTTTCTTCGCCTCTGCCAATTATTCATTCGACGACCGATACCTCTTAGACCTTTCTTATCGTCTTGACGGCAGTTCCTCTTTTGGAAACGACAAGAAGACGGCACCATTCTTCAGTACAGGTATCGGATGGAATGCCCACAATGAGCGTTTCATCAAAAATCTGAAGGCCGTTGACATCCTCCGTTTCAGAGCCACTTATGGTGAAGTGGGTTCCGTCAACTTCAGCCCCTATCAGGCAAAAGACATCTATTCGTATACCACAAACAGCCGCTATGACGGCAATATAGGTGCCGTGTTGCAGGGCCTGGGCAATAGCAATCTGAAGTGGCAGACAACAAAGTCTACCGAGTTAGGCATCCAGTTGGGCCTGTTCCAACTGTTCGACCTCCAGGCCAGTTACTACAACCGTCTTACCAAAGACATGGTGCTTCCCGTCACCACACCGCCGTCGGTGGGCTTCGGCAGTTATACCGAGAACCTGGGCGAGATGCGCAACCGTGGCTGGGAACTCTCTTTGCGAGCCTTCATCATCAAGAAACCCCAGTTGAATGTATCCCTCTTTGCCAATGCCAGCCATAACACAAACAAGATTATGAAGATTTCAACGGCACTGGAATCGTTCAACAAATCAACCAACTCTCGCGAAAGCGGAATGAGCGATTACGAGTGGGGACAGCAAACACACAAACTCCTTACCCGCTATGAAGAAGGACAGTCTACAACAGCCATCTATGCCGTGCGCTCACTGGGCATCGACCCGATGACGGGCAACGAGGTGTTTCTCACCAAGGACGGCCACCCCACACTTACGTGGAATGCCGAAGACAAAGTGGTCGTGGGTGATTCAGAACCCGACGTGCGCGGCAATTTCGGTGCCAATATCGGGTGGAAAGGTCTTTTCTTCAATCTCACATTCCAATACCAGTTCGGCGGACAGGCTTACAACCAGACGCTTGTAGACAAAGTGGAGAATTCCAACAAATACAAGAATGTGGACAAGCGGGTGCTCACCGAAACATGGCAGAAGCCTGGCGACGAAACCAGTTACAAGGCCAATCTCACCACGCGCCTCGTGCAGTATTACACTTATGCCAGTTCACGCTTTGTGCAAGACTACAACCTGCTGCAGATGGCTGCCATGTCGATACAATACGAACTTCCCAAGAAATGGATCGCTCCTCTCAGTCTGGAGAGTGTAAGGTTGTCGTTCAACACCAGCGACCTGGGCTACTGGTCAACGGTGAAGCGTGAACGCGGAACCTCTTATCCTTACTCTCGGACCTTCACTTTCGGTCTTCGTGTAAACTTTTAATTGATAATGATTATGAAGAAATTCAATATATATATCATCTTTCTGTCGGCAATCCTGATACTTGCTTCCTGCAGCGACTGGCTCGACGTGCAGCCCAGTACCGAAAAAGACCGTGCCGACCTGGTGGAATCTGCCGACGGCTACAAGAAAATGCTTTACGGCACCTACATCAACCTGACCAGCCCCACGCTCTATGGCGGAAACCTTACCTACGGCCTGCTCGCCTCGCTGGGCAGAGACTATGTGAAAGACCTCTCCTATGTGAGTTGGGTGCATTATAATTATGGTGACGATTTCCGTAGCAGTTATTTCGACCCCATTTGGAGCACGATGTACAACAACATTGCCAACGTGAACAGCATCCTGGCCGACATAGACGAACACAAGGCTTCGTTCCGTCAAGGAGAATACGAACTGGTGGCCGGTGAGGCCTATGCCGAGCGTGCGTTCATGCACTTCGACCTGCTGCGCATGTTTGCCCCCAACTACGTGGGCAACGAGGATGCCATTGCCATACCCTATATCACCAGTTATGAGGCCGCCCGCCATGTCCACCAGACGGCACGCGAGGTGATGAAGCGGGTGATGGAAGACCTTGACCAGGCCGAGAATCTTCTCAAGGCGGGCAACGATCCGCTGATCAATAGCCTGCAGGAAATCACATACAAAGGCGGCGACACGTTTACCGCCAACCGTCAGTATCATTTCAACTACTGGGCCGTTGAGGCTTTGAAGGCACGTGTATACCTGTACATGGGCGACAAGGCCAATGCCCTGAAATATGCGCAGGCCGTGATCAGCAACGCCCCCTTCACGTGGACTCCCGAGAGCGTTATCTCGAGCGGTGACAAAGTGTTCCAGAGCGAAATGATCTTCGGACTCGACGTTCCCGAACTCCCCAATTACTATGAAGCCAACTTTACCAGCGAGAACTTTGTGCTGGCCGAGATGGGATGGAGTTCATACAATGTTTACAGTCTCAACATCTTTGAAGATGCCAACGACTATCGCTATCTCTATTTGCTCACCAACGACAAGAACGGCAATCTGCAAGCCCTGCCCAGTAAGTTAAAGCAGGATGTGGGCTCGAGCAAGACCATGAAGAAGCAAACCATCCCGCTCATCCGTCTGGGTGAGATGTACCTGATTGCAGCAGAGTGCCAGGCCGAGAGCAATCCTGCCGAAGCCATCCAACTGCTGCGCACACTTAAGAAAAACCGCGGCTACTTCGCTTCTGATGCCGGTGTGGCCGAAGGTTCCGATGCCAATGCCATCAATGACTATGTGCGCAGGGAAATGCGCAAGGAGACCTATTCAGAAGGCCAGTTCTGGTTCTATCTCAAACGAACAGACTCTGCCTCAGTGCCTAATTTCAGCGCCTGGTCGCCCACAACCCCTGTTCAACTGAGCGTATACACATTCGCCATTCCTGAGATGGAGAAGGAATACGGAGCGATTCCCTCCACCGACAAGAAGGAAGACGGCAAGGCTAATTAAATGTTTTAACATCAAAAAGAGTGATTATGAAGAATTATAAAAGGGCTTTCGTACAGACAGCCAACTGCGTATTCATCATGCTTAGCGCGTGGGCGTTGGTTAGTTGTTCCACTGACGAGATTGACAAGTTCGACAATCATAACTATCTGTCGTTCCAGAAAAGCAGCATGTCGTATACCTTCGCATTCTCTGCCGACGACGTGAAAAGCGTGGAATTCGACATCCCGGTGGCTTATGCCGGACGATACAGCGACGCTGACATGCTGTTCAGCATCGTTCCTGTTTCAGAAAAGAGCACGGCCAAAGAGGGCACCGACTATCAGTTGATGGATGCCAGCCAGCAGGTAATCAAGGCCGGAACCAACAGCGGCAACGGCAAAATCAGGCTCCTGCGCACCCCGGCGCTGAAAGAAGAGTCATTGAAACTGGTGCTCGCCATCGCCCCCAACGACCATTTCCTGCCCGGCGTGGCCGACACCCTCACCGTCAGCATCAGCGACCAGATTGTACAACCCTCATGGTGGGACTGGAGTTACAGCCGCTGGCTGGGACAGTACACCAAGACCAAGATGCTGCTCTGGCTGGAGTTCATGGGCGTTGACGACGGCAGCAATCCCTTCGACACCGAGCAATACTGCCACTATGTGCTCTACACCGGTTATACCGAACCCTCGATTGTCTATCACGAGTGGGTGGCCATCCCCAAACTGATGGAGTTCCGCCAGTGGCTGCTCAATACGAAAAACAATCCGATGGACCCTGACCTGGGCATGCCCGTGGTGGAAACATTAGGTACTTTCTAACCATCAAAACAGAAATCATATGAAAAAGAGTATATTGTTACTGGCCATGGTGCCTTTCGCCTTTACATCTTGTCTGGAAGATGAGGGCAACTACGACTATACCGAACTGCAAACGGTGGAAATCAGCGGGCTGGCCGAGAGCATGCGCTGCGTGTTGCAGCAGCCGCAGAACATCACCCCCAGTGTGGCCACCCAGATATCTGCCGACCGGCTGGAGTATATCTGGCGAATAGGAGCCGACACGTTAGGCACCGAGAAAGACTTGAAATACACGTTTACCGACGTACCTATCAACAAAGATCCGCTAACGTTTGAGGTGCGCGACAAGCAGACCAACGTGCGCTACAGCAAGACCATCGACCTCACCGTGGTGTCGCCCTTTACCACCGGGTATGCCATTCTCACCGACGCAGGCAAACTGGCCTTCCAGTCGTTTGAATCAGGAAATCCGCTTTATCAAGACGTGTGCGAGGCCGTCAAAGGCGAGCCGCTCAGCGGAAAGCCGCTCTCTGTGAAGCAACTGCGCTATCAGGACGGAAACACCGGCGCTTGGTTCGACCGCATTTCCGTGCTCATGCAAGGGGGCAAGTCGCCTGAGTTCGACGGCGTTTCCATGAAGCGCACCAAGTGGTATGATGATGAATTCCACACCGCTTCGGTTCCGTCGTTTGCCGCCATCACCGCACAATACTTCAACACCGACAAGGCTCTCGATATCATCACTACCGACGGGCAGGTGTTTATCAAGCGCATCGGCAGCATGGGATCCCCCGACGACGGCTATTATGAGTATCCGTTGCAGAGCGAGGGTGGCTATAAGATTGCCCCCTGTGTCACCAGGCTTACGAGCAACGATGCCGCTTACGTGGGACTGGACGAGCAAAACCATCGCTTCGTGCTCTGGATGGGCAACAACCTTTCTGCCAATCTGCGCCACGTGGCTGCCAACGATGCCCAGTTCAGCACTATTCCCGGCACGCTCGTGTGGATGGGAAATCCCATGTACAGTTACACTGGCTATGCCATCGTGAAGAACGAAGGGAAATACTATCTCTATGTGCTCACTACCGACTGGCAACTCAGCCCCACCGTGAAGATGGCCCAACTGCCCGACGGTGCCGTGAACGACAACTGCGTGTTTGCCGCCAACATTACCATGCAGAACTATGACGTCGTGTCCAACTATCTGTTCATTGGCGACGGTCCCAAACTGAAGGCTATCAACCTGCTCAGCCTTGACAACATGAACGATGCAGTTATCGACGTGGCCACCTTCGACGGCGACATCACCGACATGCACTTCGACCGCGACGTAAACGTGCTGCCCGAGGCCGAGTTCAGCATTGCTGTGAGCCGCAGCACAGGGTCTTCCATCTATCAGTTAGACCCCACAATCATCAACCACGGTGCCATCATCAAGAAATACGACGGCATCAACGGGCGCATTGTCAGTTTCTGTCGCAAAATATGATTCTTGCAATGGTAAAGAAATTCTTAGCAACAGCATGGCTTGCCGCCGTTGCGCTGTCGGCACAGGCACAGTATAGAATCATTGGCGATGTAACCGGTATCGACGACGGCACGCTGCTCTATCTCACGCTGGTGGGCAAAGAGCATGTCAATATCGACAGCACAACCATCCGCAACGGCCACTTCGAGTTTTCTGGCGGCCGGGTGGACAAGCCCAAATGGGCACTCGTCAAGATAAAAGGCTCATTCGTGGCCACCTGCGACTTCTATCTCGAAAACGGAGACATCGCCATCCAGGGCGAGCGCTACCGTGCAAAAGCCTCGGGCACACCCATCAACCGCCAATACGACGAGTATAACAGCGATATCAATTCGATGGGCAATACCATCTATTCGCTGAACGTAAACATCAGCATGGAGCAAGATGCTGCCCGCCGCGACAGTCTCAAGGCTGAATTGAAGAAGACCGAGCAGTTGCAGAGAACCAAGGAACTCAATTTCATCCGCCGCTATCCCGACTCGCCCATCTCGCTGCGCATAGCCGGTTATCTGGTTCCGCGGATGAGCGCTACGGAAGCCCTTGCCGCCATTTCACTGCTCTCAGAACAGCAGCAGCAAGACGAAGAAATCATACAGGCGAAAAGGCGCGCCGAGCAGTTGGCCAAGGTTGAGGCCGGTGCCGTGGCTCCCGACTTCACGCTGCCCACCGACAAGGGAGCGCAGTTGTCGCTGAGCGCATACAAGGGCAAGTATGTGATGATTGACTTCTGGGCATCGTGGTGCGGTCCGTGCCGTGCCAGTTTCCCCGCCATTGCGGCCTTTCACAAGAAATACGGCAGTCAACTTGCCATTGTCGGCGTGTCGCTCGACCGGGGCGAACCGGCATGGCGCAAAGCCTTGAGTGAGGAAAAATGCACATGGGCGCAGGCCTGGGACCAGCAGGGAATGGCCGCCAGGTCGTATGCCGTGAGTGCCATCCCTCTGCTCGTGCTCATCGGTCCCGACGGGAAAATCATCGGCCGCTATAGCAAAGCCGATATCACCGATGAACTGCAGCGCTTGTTTGGCGAATAAGTATACGTCCGCAATAAGCAGGAAAGCGGCACTTTCTTCAACCGAAAGTGCCGCTTTTTATGGTTTGCCCCATTGATATTGAAAAGCAAATTAATATGATTTACCGCGCAAATTAATGTGATTTACTTTTCAAATTAATTTGATTTACTCAGCAAATCACATTAATTTACTTTCCGAATCCTATGCCGTGGAGCGTCCGTTCTGCCGGAATGGAGCGTCGAAAATGTCTGTTTGCGGCAATGGAATTCATTCTACGGGCTGTTGTAATCATATTTTTAACACACCCTATTTGTCTTACAGATTCTGGAACTCCTGCCAGATTTTCTCTGCCGTGTCCTTGAACTCTTCTTCGCTGAGTTTCAACTTCGGGTTGCTGAAGAGCATGTCTTTCTCGCTCTGCATGGGCACCAGATGGATGTGGGCGTGAGCCACTTCCAGACCGAGCACAGCCATGCCCACCTTGATGCAGGGGAATGCGCGCTTGATGGCAACTGCCACTTTCTTGGCAAACTGCATGTACTGGCCTATCTCTTCATCGTCCATGTCGAACACGTAGTCCACTTCACGGCGGGGAATCACCAGTGTGTGACCCTTCACCAGCGGGTTGATGTCGAGAAAAGCATAGAACTTGTCGCTCTCAGCACATTTGTAACTGGGAATCTCGCCAGCGGCTATTTTACTGAATATGTCCATATCGTTTTGGTTTTAGGAAATGCTGATGGCATCGATTCTTAACTTGATGGTGCCGCGCGGAATCTTCACTTCCACCTCGTCGCCCACCTTGTGGTTGAGCAGTCCCTGTGCTATCGGCGTGGTGATGGATATCTTGCCCTCGCGCAGGTTGGCCTCGCTTTCGCTCACGATGGTGTAGGCCATCTTGGCCTTGGTCACCATGTTGGTCATTTCTACTTTCGAGAGAATCTGCACGCAGTCGGAACTCAGGCGCGACGTGTCAATGATCTTGGCCTCTGCCAGTGTGGCCTTCATCTCATTGATCTTGTTCTCCAGTTTCATCTGGGCTTCCTTGGCGGCATCATACTCCGAATTTTCACTCAGGTCGCCCTTGTCGCGAGCCTCTGCAATGGCAGCAGAAGCCTTGGGGCGCTCTACGCTTTCCAAGCGTTTCAGTTCGGCTACCAGTTTGTCGTAGCCTTCTTGTGACATGTATGCCATAATCTATTTCGTTTTGTTATGAATTTCGAAAAATGTTCTATGAGATGTAAAACATAAAGAATTCCGACATCTTTTCCCAATGTCGGAATCCCTTATCCCTCAATTTCTTTTTGCTCTTACTTGTTGTTTTCGACTGCAAATATATAAATTAATTTTCAAACAAACAAATTTTTCTCAAAAATATTAATATATTCTAAAAATATTGTATCTTTGTAACCAGTTTTGCGATTACGACGTATAATTAAAAAAAGAACGAAGATAAAATGCTTCCTATTGAAGAAAGAAAAGCCATTATTGACTTGATACACCGTCAGGTGGTGCCTGCAATTGGGTGTACGGAGCCCATCGCAGTGGCATTATGTGTGGCCAAGGCCACCAAACTGTTGGGATGCAGGCCCGAGCATATCGAACTGCGTCTGAGTGCTAATATCTTGAAAAACGCCATGGGCGTGGGAATCCCTGGCACAGGCATGATAGGACTGCCCATCGCCATTGCGCTGGGTGCGTTGATTGGCCGTCCGGAACTCGAACTCGAGGTACTTCGCGACTGTAACAAGCAGGCTGTGGAAGAGGGAAAGAAGTACATTGATGAGAATCGCATGCACTTTGTGCTTGAGGAAGAAGACAAAGACAAACTGTTTATCAATGTGGTATGCTCTGCCAACGGCCATGAGGCCGAGGCCCGCATCAAGACACATCACACGGATTTCGTATTCCTGCGTCACGACAGTGAGGTGCTTCTTGAGAAGAGCGGTGGCGAGGCGGCCAGCAATGAGGCCGACTGTGACCCGAAACTCACCCTGCACAAGGTGTATGAGTTTGCCACCACGACCGATATTGACGACCTGAAATTCATTCTGGAGGCGAAGAAACTGAATTCTGCCGCCGCTGCCAGCGGTTTGCGTGAGAACTACGGCCATCAGTTGGGCAAGACCATGTGCTCCCCCTTGGGCCGTGGCATCATGGGCGAAAGCATTTTCTCGAAAGTGCTGTCAGTGACCAGTTGCGCCTGCGATGCGCGAATGGCTGGAGCCATGGTTCCCGTGATGAGCAACAGCGGCAGTGGCAACCAGGGCATCTGTGCCACGATGCCGGTGGTGGTGTTTGCCGAGGAAAACCATAATACGGAGGAAGAACTGATTCGTGCGCTCATCATCAGCAATCTCACGGCTATCTATATCAAGCAGACGCTGGGTTCGCTTAGTGCACTCTGTGGATGTGTGGTGGCCAGCACAGGCAGTTCTTGCGGCATTACCTATCTGATGGGAGGAACCTATGAGCAGATCAGTTATGCCGTGAAGAACATGATTGCCAACCTTACGGGCATGATTTGCGACGGTGCCAAGCCCTCGTGCGCACTGAAACTGACCACGGGTGTGAGCACGGCCATGATGAGTGCCATGCTTGCCATGCAGCACAAGTATGTGACATCGGTGGAGGGCATCATCGACGACGATGTGGACAAGAGCATCCACAACCTCACTGCCATCGGCAGCCGCGGCATGGATGAGACCGACCGCTTCGTGCTCGACATTATGACTCATAAGAACTGTTGAACAAATTCTTAATTATTAATAACAACAAATGAAAACTTTCAAATCAACGATCCTTGTTGCGCTGATGGCTCTCTTTGCCATGGCAGCACAGGCACAGATGCAAGATCCGGTTCACTTCTCAGTGAGCCAGAAGCAAGTATCACCAACTGAGGTGGACGTAATCTTTACGGGAAAGATTGATGCCGGATGGCATGTCTATTCAACAGGACTGCCTGCCGACGGACCAATCTCGGCAACTATTACCACAGAGAAGGCCGAAGGAGCCAAGGCTGATGGTAAACTGAAGGCACAGGGTAAGGAAATAAGCACCTTCGACAAGTTGTTCGACATGAACCTGCGCTATTTCGAGCATTCAGTAACCTTCGTGCAGCGTTACAAGGTGACAGGCAAGACCTACGATATCAAGGGCTTCCTGGAGTATGGCGCCTGCAACGACCAGAACTGCATGCCGCCTACTCAGGTAGAGTTCAGTTTCAAGGGCGAAGGCCCGAAAGACGCTCCTGAGGCCAAGGACGAAAAAAAAAATGACGAAGTAGACGATGCTGCGGCTCTTGCCGCTGCCGATTTGGCTCAGAATGCCAATGCTGATTCGTTGAAAGTTGCCGCCGACAGTGCTGCCGCTGCAGCCGTTGTGCCCATGGATTCAACGCAAGTGGATGCTTTGTGGCAGCCCGTTATCAAGGAGTTGCAGGCATTCAATGGCGACGATAACAAAGACCGCTCATGGCTCTACATCTTTCTGATGGGATTCCTAGGCGGTCTTGTGGCTTTGTTCACTCCCTGTGTGTGGCCCATCATCCCGATGACGGTGAGTTTCTTCCTGAAGCGTGCCAAGGACGACAAGAAGAAAGGTATTAAGGATGCCATCACCTATGGCATATCCATCATCGTGATCTATCTGGCACTCGGCCTGGCCATCACGGGTATCTTCGGTGCCAGTGCGCTGAACGCACTCTCCACGAATGCCGTGTTCAACATCTTCTTCTGCCTGTTGCTGGTGGTGTTTGCTCTGAGTTTCTTCGGATGGTTCGAACTCACACTGCCTGCTTCTTGGACCAATAAGGTAGACTCGAAGGCAAGCAGCACAAGCGGTCTGCTTTCCATCTTCCTCATGGCGTTCACCCTTTCGCTGGTGAGTTTCTCTTGCACAGGTCCTATCATCGGTTTCCTGCTGGTGGAACTGACCACCAGTGGAAGCATCATGGGTCCGGCCATCGGTATGTTCGGCTTCGCTCTTGCATTGGCTTTGCCGTTCACACTCTTTGCCATGTTCCCCACCTGGCTGAAGAAGGCTCCGAAGTCGGGAGGATGGATGAACACTATCAAGGTGACGCTTGGATTCATTGAATTGGCATTTGCCCTGAAGTTCTTCTCTGTGGCCGACCTGGCTTACGGATGGCGTCTGCTCGACCGCGAGGTGTTCCTCTGCCTGTGGATAGTCATCTTTGGCGCATTGGGACTGTATCTCATTGGCAAACTGAAGTTCCAGAGCGACTGGGAAGGTGGCGAGATGGAGAAACCCATGCCTGTGGCTTGCATCATGCTGGGACTGATTTCCATTGCCTTTGCCATCTATATGGTTCCCGGTCTGTGGGGTGCTCCCTGCAAGGCCGTCAGTGCCTTTGCTCCTCCAATGAACACACAGGATTTCAACCTCTATAAGGCCAATGAAGTGCGCGCCAAGTTCCTGAACTACGAAGAGGGTATGGCTGCCGCCAAGGCACAGGGCAAGCCCGTGCTGGTTGACTTTACTGGTTTCGGATGTGTAAACTGTCGTAAGATGGAGGCTGCTGTCTGGACAGACCCAAGCGTGGCAAATCTGCTGGAGAACGACTATGTGCTGATTTCACTCTTCGTCGATGACAAGACCCCGCTGCCTGAACATATCCAGGTGACTGAGGAAAATGGCCAGCAGCGCACGCTGCGCACCGTTGGCGACAAGTGGAGTTACTTGCAGCGCTCTAAGTTCGGTGCCAATGCACAGCCGTTCTATGTGGCACTCGACAACGAAGGCAAGCCGCTTACCGGTTCGGCTGTCTATGACGAGGACATTAAGAAATATGTGGACTTCCTGAAAGCAGGATTGGAGAATTATCGTAAATAAGAACTGACCTGAAAAGGTCTGTCTGCCCATGCCACCGTGCATATTCCCTCAAAGCGGGGGATTGCAGCAGGTGGCATGGACTTTTTTGTTGCCTGTGCTCTTGGTCTGGATTGCGTAATGGCATGCCCGCCGTTAGCGAAGGCATAAAAAACACGGAAGGGACGCGTTACCGAAACGCATCCCTTCGTATGTTGGTTATCCTAAACACAATCTTTTTTAATAACTGCATAACTAAAATAAACTAATATATAAATATTAAGTTACTTACAGAATACAATTATCACAATCTAGTTCTCGTAAGTATGTAAAAACGATGCAAAGATAACTGATTTCCCACGTTTGACGGGGGAAAATTTATCGGTTAATGGGTGAAAAATTGACGAGTGGTCAATTATGCCGATATAAAAACCAATAATTCCGATAGAATTAGGGTTGTTGGCCGCATTGCAGGTTATTCCTGCTCCGACTTTTCGACAGGTTGTGCGGCTGGTTTCTTCAAGCGGATGCTTAGTTGATACAGCGCGGGAAGGAAAATCAGCAGCGAGAATCCCACTGCCAGCCACACATTGTGCTCGTTGCCTTTGAAGATGTCGATGAGCGAGGCGTCGGCCATGTCGGGCCACAGGCGGGTGATAATGTAGGCAACACTGTTGTTCACCCAATGGAGAACCACGCCGGGCACGATGCTGCCGGTGCGCCAGTACATCCAGCCCAACAGGAGACCGAGAAGGGCGGCATGGAAAAACTGAGCCATGTTTCCGTGGGCTGCACCGAAAACGACGGCAGAAATGATGATGGCAACCCAATGCTGTCCTTTCGGGAAAATGGCCAGCAGGGTGCGCAGGATGGCTCCGCGAAATACGATTTCCTCAGCAAGAGGAACGAGAATGCCGATGGCGATGTAGCCCCAGGGGTTGCTAAGAATCTGAGTCATCAGACGCTCCAGGTCCTCTGGCATCTTCAGGTTCAAGACTTCTTCCATCCATTGCGAAGGAATCACCGTTCCCAAGGTCATGATCACCACCCACAGCAATGCTGTCCATGGGCGCGTCTGTAAATATGCGCGTGTTATCGGGAGCCATTTCCTCCATGCAAACAGGATGATCGTTAGCAGGCTGCTCGCTAATGAGATGATGATAACGGGAGTGGGACTCGTGTTCAAATCGTTATGGAAAAACAGCCCCACGATGATTCCCACGATGATTTGTATCAGCAGGAACGCCACCAGAAACATGGTAGCATCCATCCATTTTCTCAAATTCTGTTTCATCTGTTCTTATTGTTAGGTGTTTATTTGTCATTATCCGGTGTGCTGAACAGGTCTCTCACTTCCCTGGCATCTGACTGGAGTTGAGCCGCCAGTTCCTGTTCACTGTCAAACCGGTGTTCTTCTCGCATGCGGCGGACGAATCCCACGGCCAGTTGTTGTCCGTAGAGATTGCTGGAATAGTCGAGGATATGCACTTCAAGCGAGAGTGCGTTGTCGCCAAAAGTGGGGCGCCTGCCAATGTTCATCATCGATGGGCGTAGCATTGTTTCTGTCTTCAGGCAGGCATTGACGGCATAAACGCCCGGCGCTGGTATGAGTTTGCGAGGGTCGTTCACTGCAATGTTGGCAGTGGGGAATCCCAGTTCGCGTCCTTTCTGCACGCCGTTAACCACTGTTCCCCATAGGAAATAGGGATATCCCAGGCATTGCTCTGCCATTTCTGCATCTCCGTTCAGCAGGTATTTTCGTATTTGCGAAGAACTGATTTTGGGCGGGCAGGTGTTTTCGCTCTCGGTGCTCTCTGCTTTGAACTCATCGTTTCTCACCACGGTGATTCCCATTTCCTTGCCATACCTTACGTAGTCGTCGAAGGTTTCCTCGCGGTTGTGGCCGAAGCGGTTGTCGTATCCGATATAGAGAATCCGCACCTGCAGGCGTTCCTTCAGCACCTTCTGCATGAAATCGCGTGCGCTGTAGCCCGCCATCTCGACAGAGAAAGGCAGCACGGCACAATTGTCAATGCCTGTCTTCGAGAGCAGTAGTTCCTTTTCCTCGAAGGTGTTGAGCAGCAAAGGCTGATAATCGGCATGCAGCACCTCGCGCGGATGTTTGTCAAAGGTGATGACGGTGGCTTCCAGTCCTTCTTGTCTCGCCTTTTCAATGAGGCGCGCAATGAGGTATTGGTGACCGCGATGCACCCCGTCGAAGAACCCGATGGTGGCCACGCATGGTTTTGTGCATTTGGAATCTTTATTGAGATATATTGTTTTCATGAAGTTTATGGTTTTGGGGAGAGTCTCTTCAGCAGTCGCCATCCTTCGCCAACCCACATGACGAGCGATGTGCAGGAGACGATTATTCCCCATTCCTGCAAGGAAAGTGCATCTGTGCGGAACATCTTGCCGCCGAAGTTAACAATCAGAATCTGTCCGGTGAGAATGAACAGGAGCACCAGCAGGAGCCCCCGGTCGCGGTGTAGATAGCGGAAAGCGGAGTGGTTGCTGCCCAGTGTCTTCGCATTGAACAGGTTCCAGAATTGCAACATGACAAACACAGTGAAGAACTGGCTCAAGTCGTGGAGCAGGATGCCTGGGTCTTCGTCGAACTTAAGCAGATAGATAAGCAGGAAGAAGAGCAGGGCGAAGAAAGTTCCGCCAATGCCCAGAATGCCCTGCCACATGCTTTTGGTGATGATGAAATCCGTCTGTCTGCGCGGCTTGTCTTTCATCACTTCTCGCGAAGGCGGCAGCGAGGCCAGTGCCATGGCGGCGAAAGTGTCCATGATGAGGTTCACCCATAGAATCTGTGTCACGGTGAGCGGCATTTCAGTTCCGATGAAGGCACCTCCGAGTACGAGCAGCAGTGCGGTCACGTTGACCACCAGTTGGAAGAAGAGGAACCGCTGAATGTTCTTATAGAGCGACCGCCCCCACATCACCGCTTTGGCTATGCTGTGGAAAGAGTCGTCGAGCAGGGTCATGTCGCTTGCTTCCTTGGCAACGCTTGTGCTGCTTCCCAGTGAAAGTCCCACGTGGGCGTGGTTCAGTGCCGGTGCGTCGTTGGTTCCGTCGCCTGTAACGGCAACCACTTCGCCGCGCTGCTGAAGCATCTGCACCAGTCGCAGTTTGTCTTGCGGCCGTGCACGGCTGATAACGCGCAGGCTCCCGGCTATTTCTCGTGCTTCTTCTTCAGAGAGGGCAGAAAAGTCCGTTCCTGTGATGTGATATGGCGCTGCCGGCTTGGAGTCGTCTGTCCAGATTCCTATCTGGCGCGCCACTTCAATGGCTGTTGCCGAGGTGTCGCCCGTTACAATCTTCACCTCGATGCCTGCTTTGAGACATTGGCTCACGGCATCAGGTACGTCGGGGCGTATGGGATCGTTGATGCCCACAATGGCCTGGAACTGAGAGTTGCATGCGAAAGCCAACGTGCGCATGGCCTTCTGCTGATAGGCGGCCAGCATGTCGTCTATGCTCTTTCGTTCTTCTTCAGCGAGGGAACACATTGACAGGACGATCTCAGGTGCTCCTTTTATAAATGTATAGGTGTCTGCATCCACAGAAACAGTGGTTTTCATGTATTTCGTTTCTGTGGAGAATGGTTGTCTTTGCCTGACGACGGAAGTTTTCCGCAGTTGGTTGTAGTCGAAGCCATGCTGTTGTATCCACCTTAGCAATGCCACTTCTGTGGGATTCCCTATACCGTTTTCTCCGTCAAGTTCGGCTGTGGTGTTGGCTGCAATGGCCAGAGCCATCATGTGCATGTCCTCCTCGTCGTTTTGTTTGCCGGCATGCGGGTCTTGGGGGATGCGTGAGAGACGATACTCGGCCACGGCCATTTTGTTCTGTGTGAGTGTGCCGGTCTTGTCTGTACAGATTACCGTAACGGCTCCCATAGTTTCGCTTGCGTGGAGTTTTCTCACCAGATTGTTGCTTTTCAGCATACGGCGCATGTTGAGTGCCAGCGACAGGGTGACAGCCATAGGAAGTCCTTCGGGCACAGCCATCACGATGAGCGTGACGGCCATCATGAAATATTTCAGCACCACTTCGGCCATTTTCAGCCAATTGCCCCACTGCCAAATCTCTTGATGAACGATGATGTCGTGAACAAGGAAAATGAAGAAGGCGGCGATGGCGATGCCCGAACCCACCTTGCTGATAATCTTGGCCAGACGGTCGAGTTGCATATTGAGTGGCGTTTTTACTTCGGTTTTGCGTGTGCTGTCGCGCGCCACCTTGCCTATTTCGGTGGCATCGCCGACGGCAGTTACACAGTATTTGCCGCTACCGCTCATGACCATGGTAGACCGAAGCAACTGCCAGGAGGGATAGGTGTGTTCGTCTTTGACGGCAGAGGCGTGAGAAGCGTCGATATCGGGGTTCCTTACTTTTTTTGTACAGACCAATTCTCCCGTCAGCGACGATTCGTTTACCTGCAAGTCGGTTGCAACTAGAAGTTCACCGTCGGCAGGAATCTCGTCTCCGGTTTCCACTAGTACGATATCTCCTACAACGACTTCTTTTCTTGGAATCTGGGTAACCTTCCCGTTGCGTATCACCTTAACTGGTTGTTCTTCTCCGAAGGCTGTCAGTATGTTGAATTTCTTTGCAGCATCACGCTCAAAGTAAAAGCCGATTGTCGTGGCAAGGAGGATGGCCGCAAAAATGCCGATGGTTTCAATGTATTCTCTTTCCACGATGGCCAGTGCCAGAGAAATGGCAGCCGCAACAAGCAGTATCTGTATGATGGGATCCTGGTATTTCTCTATATACAACTTCCATAACGACACTTTTTTCGGGGGAGAAAGCAGATTCTCTCCAAAGGCGGCACGGTTTCTGGCAACTTCTTCTGCTGTCAGTCCGATGGTTGGATCAGTGAATAATCTTTCTTCCTGTTTCATGCTTCAATCTCAATTCGGGTGCAAAGATAGTTAAATTACAGCGTATTCTGTCCTAAAATCACATAAAAAACAGTTACAAAAAGCAAAGGGAGGCGTTATATGACATATATAATCATTGATTCTAATTATTTTTTTTCTAATTATGTGCAAATCGTTATTGATGTCGTTTTTGTTCTTGTTCGTGTCTTTCATTGCCAATGGTCAGCAGATAATCACTGTGGCGCAAGACGGAAGTGGTGACTATAATTCTGTCCAGGCGGCAGTAGATGCCGTGGAAGAAGGAACCGAAGCAACGATTGTTGTCAAGGCTGGTGTCTATGACGAGCGCGTGAACATCGGGTCGCGCCAGAAAGCATCAACAAAGCGTATCAATATGATAGGCGACGGCATCGATAAGACCATTATCACATCCCCGTTAGGACTGAAGTCAACACCCAAGGCCAAGGACATCTACCAATCGGCCGCCCTTGCTGTCTATGCCGATGATTTCTATGCGGAGGGTATCACCTTTCGGAATACAGCAGGGAAAGAAGGTGGACAGGCCCTTGCCATCTTCGTTTCTGGCGACCGTCAGACCTTCTCTCAATGTGCATTCAGAGGATATCAGGACACTCATCGTTCAAAGAAAGGAACGCGCAGTTATTATAAAGAATGTGTCGTAGAGGGTGCCACCGATTACATCTATTCGGGAGGAACAGCCTGGTTTGAGAGTTGTACGCTTCATTGTTTGGCTGGCGGGTATATCACAGCTCCCGAGGACATCAATGTCTTTATGGATGGGGCTGACGGTACGCGCATCTATCTTGGCTTTGTTTTCAACCGTTGTACGGTGACGGCTCCGGCAGGAACAAGCAACAACAGTGTCTACTTAGGGCGTTGCTGGGGTGCAGAGAAATGTGGATCCCTTTTCATGAACTGCAATCTTGGGGCGCTTATTCATCCAGCGGGATGGTCAGAGATGGGTGGCAACAATGGAGAGAAATCATTTTTCGCAGAGTATCGGAATGTGGATGAAACAGGACAATTGGCCGATACATCAAAGCGTGTCAGTTGGGGGCGTCAGTTGAGTGATGCAGACTATGCGAAACTGTCTTCATGGGAACAGGTTGACGAAGTCTTCCGTCATTGCACCAACAATGAGGTGGAGTATCATCCCGAGCAGGTGATAGCAAGCCATAAGGGCAGCAGCGACTACACTGCTTTGGAAAGCAAGTTGCTCGCATTCCCTACCGCCCGGGGCTTTGGCAAGTATGCATCCGGAGGGCGTGGCGGAAAGGTGGTTGAGGTAACCACCCTTGAAGATTCTGGCGAAGGGTCTCTTCGTTGGGCACTGACCGAAGCGGGAACAGAGAATGCCACCATCGTTTTCCGCGTAAGTGGTATTATCACGATTGGCGAAGATCCCAAGTCAAACAAGAAGCCCAAGGAACGCACCATCCGTGCTAAACTCAAGAATGTGACTATTGCCGGTCAAACGGCTCCCGGTGAAGGCATTTTGATACGAGGAGGAAAGATTAATTTGGGCGGGTCAGAGAATGTTATCATCCGTAACATCCGTTGTCGCGTGGGACTCAATGAGTCTGACGGATTCATTGCCGGCGCAGGGTTGGGAATAGAAAATGCCAACAACATCATTATTGACCATTGCTGCTTTGGATGGAGTGGGGAAGAGAACATGACCATGTATGATAATCATTTTACCACCGTTCAATGGTGTATCGTACACGAAGGCCTGTATGATGCCGGGCATGCAAAAGGTAACCGCAGTTACGCCAATCAGTGGGGTGGGTCGCCGGCCACATATCACCACAACCTGATGGCACACAACTTTAACCGCAGCGCTCGCCTGAATGGTGCCAGCAATTCCGCTGGCGACCGCAATGTCTTCATGGAGTTTTTCAACAATGTGAATTACAATTGGGGGAAGAAAAACTCCTGCTATGGCGGAGAGAACGAGGCTGGAAGCCAAAGCAGTCATGAGTGCAACTTTGTGGGTAACTATTATAAGCCTGGTCCCAGCACGCCAGACGATAGTTATTTCATTGAAATGTCGGCTGCGCGGAAAGGAAAGACATTGAACGGGCCGTCGGTATGGTATTTCAACGGGAACGTAATGGAAGGCAACGAATCGGCATCCAACAATAACTGGAATGCCATTCATAACAACACGGGTTTCCCTATAGAACAAATGAAGTCGGAACAAACGGTCTATCCTTCGAAGTTCTATCCAAAACAGTATAATTACGATGACTATATCACGCCTACTGAGTCTGCCGAAGATGCCTACAACCATGTGTTGGCTCATGCCGGAACCATGAACCGAGACGTGATAGAAAGGAGAATCGTTAGTGAGGTGGCTAATAAAACGGCTCAGTATAAAGGAACTACTCTATACAAGGCAGGATTCATTGATTCACCTGCTGATGCAGAAGGGTGGCCTGTTTATCAGATAGGTGTGCCTGTTATCGACAACGACCATGACGGAATGGATGATGACTGGGAGTCTGCACACGGACTGAATCCGGCTGATCCCGAAGATCGTAATACCATCTTCTCGCAGGAAGGGTACACCGCTCTGGAGGTATACCTTAACAGCCTGATGGGCGAGTACATCACAATTGCCGCTGGCATATCATTGCCCAGTAAAGAATCTTCCATCCGAGACATTGCGCTATTTACGCCAGGTGGACTGCTCGTTAAGCAGTTCTCTTCTCAAAAACTGTCCGTCGGTGGCTTTCGTGCGAATATCAGAGCGTCTCAAGATATCCCGTCAGGACTTTATATAGCAAGAAAGACGTATGATGACAACCGAAGCGAAACAACAAAGTTTATTAAATACTAAGCGCTGTCGTGTGCAAGGCCATAGGGATGATGATGTTTTTAAAATTCATCACATCGTATGTGCAAAGAAGCGGTTCCTTGTGTCTCGGTCGATTGTCCGGAGAATGCTTTGAATGCGCAGAAAAGCATGGAATACTATGTTTTTTTGACTTTTTCGGTTAAATAATTTGGATATTTGCCTAAAACACGCTAACTTTGCAGCCACATTTCTCCGTAGGAGGAAAATAGGACTTGTAGCTCAGTTGGTTAGAGCAACAGACTCATAATCTGGAGGTCCCAGGTTCAAGCCCTGGCTGGTCCACACTGAAAATCAGTAACTTAGAAGAAATTCAAGTTGCTGATTTTTCGTTTTGCGAAAACAATGCGAAAACAATCGGTTTGAGTTCGGTACCATTTTAAGCAAGTTTTTGCAATCTCGTGAGACTGCGAAAACAAGTAGCTTGAAACCGATAGAGTTCTGACAACAATTCATCATTCTCCTGAAAAGTATTCCCTTGCCAAGTCAATGGCAGTCAACCGAAGTTTCTCATCTTCCTCCTTCAATGTGGCATATACCCCATCAGCTAACCAGAGGGTCATCAACTCCTTCTCGCTGACTTGATACAGCTCTGCCAATTGGGGAATCATGTCACGCCTAACTCGTCGTGCTCCAAGCTCCATCTTGCTGTACATAGGCTTATCTGTTTCCAGCAACTCTGCCAACTGGCGTTGTTTCAACCCATGTTCCAACCTCAAAGACTTTATCTTTGGGCCAAACATTCCATAAATTCTTTTATCTTTCATATCTATTCTATTATTTTACTGAAACGGATAGGCAATATATATCTGGCCTTCTGGATTCTTGATATAAAAATCTTCTATATCCCACTTAGGCTCTTTTTCTATATGAATGATTTTCCCAACTGTTTCATGCCAGAGGTTATTTCTATAACCATATTGGGCAATTAGAATAATGGCGTATGCCATAATAGCATTAATCGCATTGAACAATTTTGCTTCGGCAAAATGTTTCTCACGATTATGCTTTATATGATTGTATGCTTGATACCAATATAACAGTTCGTCATTCTCCCATGTTGAGAAAGGCGAAAAGGTTCCTAAATCACTATATCTATAAAACGACAATTCATACTCATCTAACTTTAAAGGCCCTTTCAACTTAAAATAATCCTTCATTTCAAAGTATTTTCTCCTGGGCTTGACTCCATTATTTGCTAATATACTCTGCATCCTTGCATCCAATTCTGTGCAAGCTAAAATAATGATATTCCTAATGGCATGACCGTAAACGCTAAATTGATCGCTATGCGGTGCAACTACTTTGAACACTTCTGCCATATCGCTAAGGATTATCTCTAACTGTCGCAATTGATTTGAATAATCTTGGAAGTTATTAACGGGTAGATCCTCGTATAGCTCCGTTGAAAGAATACCATTTGGGATTGACTCACGGGCATCCAAGTAAGAAGTATATAAGAATCTTGGTCTGTAGATAAAATGGTAACATTTCCCATAATCTAACTTAAATCGTTTCAAACGATAATTACTCCAGTACATCTTTGATGCAGAATACTCTGGAGAAGTTTTTGCTATCTCTTCAACTATTTTTTCCTCATTAATTAATCCGAAATCTGTTATTGGATTGCCAAAGGGAGCGCAGTAGTCATCATCAATTCCCAAAAGATATGCTTCACCATTATAATATGATAATGGAAAACACAAGAGCCGTTGTCCAGAGAAGACATCAGCCATTAAAAGATATGTTCCATCTATTCTTACCATATCGTTTACTTAATTAATCATTTTGAGAATTGAGTTTTATAGGCTCCAGAAATCCCAGATTCATGTAATCAGGAAACAAGTCCGTTTGATAATGTTTGTGAGCGAGAATTGCTAGAAACCAAAACTTTGTTTTTGTAGTTCGGAAATCAATAGAGTTATAACGTTTCTTATAACTTTTGTTGAATTCTTCAAGGCTTTCTGGCAATTTTATATTTGTCTGGACAGCCATTTCATCATATAGCTGATGCTCAAATAGTTTTATTTCCAAATCTTCTGACTCTATTGGATACGAGACTTGCAGATTTACTTTCGTCTCCTCTATCTTCTCTCGGAGCATCGTGTATAATGGCTCTGCATCAGCCCATGCAATAATCTCAATTAGTGTCATGAGAAACAATGATGAAGAATCGCTATATTCTGGAGATTTCTTATAGATGCTTTTTGCAACCTGTTTACTGTTCCCATGAAGTTCTGGAAACATATCCTTTTCATTTTTTCGAATTATAACGTTTAGGGTAAGGCGTTTAAAGAACTCCATGATTGTTTCCTCGTCTTTTTCTGTATGAGGCATACGAAGAACAAACGATAATAATAGCTGTAATGTAATTGCATGACTATCCAACAAAGGAACTTCGAACCCAGAATTATTCTGTAATATCTTCAGTACGACATTTTTAGCATCATTGACATATTGTTTGTTTCTATTTTTTAAATTACAAGACACCATGTAATAGTAAAGCAAATCATTCATGAATGCATAGCATCTTAAGGGGTAACATACTCTTTCTGAGTCAGAACCTCGATACATGTATAGTCCTTTATACCCAAGAGCAAGTGGAATAATTTTTTGAAGATAGCTGATATATATATTCAAATGAAGATCCACAACTTTAGAGAAAAAATCAATCACTATTTTGGACTTTTCCTTATTGTTTTTAAGTATCCATGCCCACGTTTTTAATACGATTCTGTCAGAAGCCATTTTGGCAGGTAATAGATTCTTGGCATCTTGAGAATATTTGTATATAATGGCTAATAGCAGATTCAAAGAGGATAAACATTTGGCTATTTCCCGATGATTCTTTTTATCTAAATTACAATGATTCAATTGTATGTCAATTAGACGGTCAACATCTGTTGTCTTCCATCCTGGCGCATCTAATAAGACTAATGTCTTTTTAAACAAGGTATAGCTTTCGTCATCACAAAACAGACATTCGTCAAATAAGTATTTGGAAAACAATTCGGTGAGTAATTCTATATGCCAGCGTTCAAAACCACCATTAGGAAATTCCTGTTTTATAAATCCTTCGAATGTGTTTCTCGTGTTTTCTACCAAAATGCCATTGTGTACAAAAACTATTTTGTGTGGAAGTTTGTTGAATGAAGGAATTGAGGAATCATCGTATTTAGCATATTTTGCCGCCAATATAGAATCACGAACTCCATCCTTTATATAAAAAGTTGTATCGTTTATGTCTTTTGCAGCATTACCTTTCAATTCAAAATACCAACGATACAAAAGCCCGTCTTCACCTTTTCCTATAGCAATAACATCTTTCCCATATTGCGATTGGCCTTTTGAATTCCTAGGTGTAGCGACAATACGAAATCCCATTGCTTCGAGAAGCATTGGAAATATGTAGTCCAATTCTTTATCCTCTTTTAAAGATTCTAAGTAGTCTCTGACAATTCTATGTTTCATCACTTGTACCTAATTTTGTCCAATCTTTAAACATATAATCCGTATACTCCCTTTCTTCTAATGGAGTTTGCGCATGTAGCATCAAAGGAACTTCTTGTGAATACGAAATATGTCCTAAAGGATGAACGACTCCATTTTCATCACGCCATCCTCCACCTCTGCCTAATTCTACTGTCGGGATTAAATCTAAAAATGAAGGTTTGCTCATTTTAGAGGTCGTTCTTGTTTGTTCTCGCAAATGTTCAGTTATCTCACGACGACAAATCTCGTATTCGTCCGGGAACATATACTCAGAATACAATTCTAGGCAATCTCGGCTAAGAAGAAATCGATTGTCACATTCTTTTATGAAATCTCTAAAAGTATTTAACTCTTTTGACTCTATAAATGTTTGTTGTTCAAAATCTCTTTTTACCGTTCCGTAATAATTTAAAGTATAATTTGTTAGTGAATTAATCAAAATACTTCGAACTTCTTCCGAAGATGAATTAAAAAGAGATAATAATTTCTTCAGTCTTTTTTGTGGGAACATTAAATCCTGCACAATAGACAAGGCAAACCTCATCTGAAACTCTTCACTCATAGAAAGAATGTCTATATCGGAATTATCCATGTCAAATTCATCCCACAAATGCCTTCCCATAAATCTTTCATAGCCATTTGTAGAGATTACAAGCTCAAAAGCATATTCTTCTAATTTGTGAGGAATATCATTATGAAGGGTTTGAGCCCTTTCCCCAAGAGGTACCCATAAATTGACGATGTTTTGCTTTCCGGCATAATACTCTATGCATTTTTTCAACAGGTCCAGATCAATAAACCTTGCTACCCAAAATATTGAGAGCAGATGAGCAATCTCTTCTTCTGTCGTTTCTGGGCAAAGAAGTGCTTGGGCAATATCTTGTTTCTTTATTTCATCATCAAGATTCCCATTAATATTTGCAATTACTTTCTCGTATGCTGTCACAACGTTATATTTAATTATCCCCTATAACCACTTCATTTTAGTTTGCCAACTAAGTGAGAATTAACTAGTACTCAACGTGACTTTAAAAAGTATTGTCTCTATAACAACTCACTTCACAATCTCGATTCTCCACCCCATGTTCAGAGCCTTGTTGATTTTATCCAACATCTTCTTTTTGTCTTTAGTGCTGCTATGGGTGAGGACGTAAAGACCTGGTGCCGCTTCGCGTTGTGCATGACCATACTTTTTGTCCTTAGTGGTAGAGACGACATTGATACGACAGAATCGAACATCCAACTCGCGTACCCTCATCAAGCCTGCTTCTATGATGGCAGAAGTAAAGGTGGAGGCAGCATCGTGCTCTTGAAGTATTGAGCCGTCTTTCCTTCGGATACATAGTCCTGTCTTCGGAGCAATTTGTGTTCTCTTATTCTTTCTTGGGCCAAACTCTTTATGCTCCACCTCTGGATCTGCTTCCAGACGTTTAGCATCTATCAGTTGCGTGATATTAGTCTTACGAGACAAAGACACACTGATGGGCATTCCTGGATGATAGTCAACCACCAGAACCAGTTCGCGTTGTACCTGCTTCAATGCAGGTTCAATAGTCTCTGTTACTATAGGAAGAATCTCTTTCTTGATGATATCTTCTTCCAGTTCACTCACCTGTCTCTCTAAGTCCTCATTCAGAGAGAGACCTTCTTTTCGCAATGTCTCCATTGCCTTGTATAAATCGCTGAGCCGTGACATAGTTATGCTTTATTTTTAGTTTTTGGCATTTGTTGGATTATTTCTCCTTGCAGCAACTTTCCGTTAACTTTTTTGTTACGTTTAACGTCATCACTACCCCAAGTTCCCCACTGCTTGAAGAAGAAAGGAATGTTATTAATATAAGCTTGCTGTTTAATGTTTAGCACCCATTCTTCTTTCATCGGTCTTGCTTGGAAACCACTTTCGCCTCCAACAATTATCCATTGTATGTTACCAAGTTCTAATTCTCCAAGATCTTCTAACAGTGGTTCACAAGAAAGAAAATGAATTTTGGCATTGATGTTTGAAAGATGATTAATGCGCTGTTTCACCTTTTTATTCTCGACTGTTACGCCTAACCACGCATTGTCAGGAACGGCTCTTGTTCTAAAGTATTGTTCCATTCTTTCTGCCCTTTTTGTAAGTATTTGGTAGCGATGCTGTGGAGTTTCTTTTATGACTTTCATTACTTTATCAATAAACTCAACTGGAACATTTGCATGGAAGAGGTCAGCCATAGAGCACACAAAGACATTATGACTTCCTTTCCATCTATACGGCTCATCCAAATCATCTTCATGTAATGTTAATAGAAATCCATTAGAATACTTTTTCTGTCCCATAGCTTTTAGACGTCTTGCCATCACTTCCGCATAACAATGAGCACAGCCGTCGGATTGCTTTGTGCAACCCGTTATGGGATTCCACGTCTTGTCCGTCCATTCTATTTTTGTCGTCCTCATAATCCTTGTTTTTTCTTAATGATCTGACTTGCAATCTTAATTGCAGTTTGATTGTTTGATGCACAAGCGAAATGAAATATTGGCGTGTTCCTTGTGTTATATAACACCAAAGGTTTCTCTGTTACATAATCAAAGATTGTTTTAAGTTGCTCAATATACAGTTCTGCGATTTTCTCGATAGGTTTCTTCACTTTCTCTACGATTTCAGTTTCACCAAACAACGTGTCAACTGTTCTAATCTTATAGAAATAGTTCTTTAGAAAAGATTCATCCTTGCCAAAAAAAGAAGTGAGTTTGTCAATATGCGTCAATTCACATTTTCTATCAAGTAACCTATTGACAATTACACCCGTTGGAATTAGTATCCACAAATCCGTACGAGTACCTTTCAACTGTTCAATGGATGTCCAATCAACTTGCATACCAAATGGATCCAACAATACCAAAGAAGCGAAACTATTGCTTTTATGCATTGCTTTAGCCAAAGTTATCACTTGCTCATTGGCATCAGACGTCTTAAATACAAGATTCTTTTCTTTAGCAAATGGCATCAACCTTTCTTCGAGTTGCTGACTTGAAGTTTTGTTTTTATCCACAAATACGTATTGGTCGAATCCGCTTTGCTTTATGCCAAGAACACGTTCAGCCGCACCTTTATAGGTATTTAATTCTTCTTCATCTATACACTCATCTTTGAATAAATCGAGCAACAATTCCGAAACAGGTTGTGAATCGTCATCGTTTCTGGAACCACTACCGGCAAAGCCATCGAAGTATATCAACTTCCATCTGTAACGTTCCTTATAGACATTCATAATAGTCAGATATGCATTGACATATTTCTCAAATGCATCCAACTTCTCTTCTGTCCATTGCCCTCCCCAGGATGAAGGTTCACAAGCCAGAAAAGATTCTTCTTCAATGTGGTTGTATTCTTTTGACATATTCTATAAACGTATTTTAGAATTTAAGGTATTAACAACCCTCTATATTCAAGGTCGTTCTTCATTACTTCTTCCGTATGATGGATGTCAAGGTCTATTTGCTTTAGGCGCTTTTCTTTTTCTGCATCGGTGTGCTTGTTATCTTGAAGCACACTCAACTTCATCTTGGCTTTGACGCACTCCAAGCCATTGTGTATTGCCGACATACTCACAGGAGCATTAGAGTTGAATAGATGTACCCAACTTTGTCCTGCAAGCAAGTTTCCCCACTTTTCATATTTCTGCATATCGTTTAGACATTGCTCTATTCTTTCATTTTGTATCTGTGCCATATTGACGTTGTTTTTAATGTGGTTTATTCATTCCTCGTTTTCTTCATCACTTGTATAGCAAAGATTTCCATATATATTGCCTAGATATAAATAATTCGTTAGGTTCATATTTTCTTCCTGTTTGTCATAGCATGAAAAGCGTTGATCTGTTGCTAATTTTACTTTTTCACATGCTACCACAGGGTCTGTATTACGGATTTCCATATTATACAAGAAGACACCAAAACAAATATGCATATCAGCAGACGTAAGGCTTTGCCTTGGCCCTAATACGTAACATATTTGTGAGCAATTAAGGAACAAGGTATAAGCGACTTGCATTAATCCACCTCTACAACATGATAGCATTAAAATGCAGTTTTCGTTCATTGTTTGATTTCTACATAGCATAGAAGAAAAATTCTCCCAGCTCATGTCAACCTCTCCATCTTCACTGCTAAATCCATCAGCACACCCATGAGCACTCAGATAGATATAATCAAACATCCCATTTGAAGACAAAACATCTTCTATGTCCTTGTTGCTTCTTATGTCTTTACAAATGTGTTCTATCCCATATAATTCTGCCTGCTCACATATTCCATTACACTCATGTGGCTCATCGGAATTCCCACATGCTTTCAATACAAGAATTCTTTTACACATATTTTCTATACAATTTATTCAATTCCTAACTTTTTGAAGAAAATTTTATTTCGCATTTTAGCGTCACCAACAAGTTTCTTGAAACTCATTATTTCAACATATGCGTTGTATCCAGGCATAAATCCGAAATAGCCCTCATCATCTGGACTCACAGTTAGATTTGCCAATGTTGCAAAATCCCTTATCTTTGGTACAATATCACATACTATATACAAATAAACAGGTGTATTTGTTTTACTCACTTTTACAGGTTCCATGCCATCTGGCATCTCATATTTCCCATCAAGAATCTTTCTCGCATATCTACATGCTTGGGCTATGGGATTTTCATCATCAGGATAATTAGTTCTTTTGGGTCTCTTAAATTCGAAAATAGATACTGGAGAAGTTATGATATTCTCCCCATTTCTATAAAACATTCTTTCTTTAAAGAACACTGCCAAATCCGGCTCATCATGTTCTACATTTGAAATTACTTTGTCTGAAGCAACGTATTGTGAAAACACAAGTCTTTCATCCAACAACCATAAATTATGATTATTGTAATCTACTTTTCTGTCATTGCTAACCATCGGGAAGATCAGATTATGGACTTCACATTCAAGATGCGCCTTCCCCTCTTCTGTCCTTCTTCTTAAATTATCAAACAAATCCAAGACTTTCTTTCTTGTACAAACATAATGCGCCAAATCATTTTTACCTGTATCTGATACTGCTTGTAAAATTTCATTTACCTCATCTTCAATGCTGCATTTTTCATCTTCGTTACTATCTTGCCTATCTAAAATCTCTTTTATAGCAATACGAGTCTTCTGCTCTTTATTAAATTTCGCCTTTTGGAATGTCATTTCCAATTCTTCATCGGAAACGCCAACGGGTAAACTCTCCATGTCAATTTCATCCAATAGCGTCTTGTTCCACGGAGCAACTCCATTTACATAATCCAACACTTTTCTCTTTTTCTCTTCAAATCTACTAATCATAGATTGTTGGAAATGTGACTTCGCAATATACGCCGTTTCTCTTTCAATCTCTGCTTGTGAAAGCTCAACAAACATATCATTGTCTTTAGAATTAGAAAAAGAAAAGGCGTCTCGTTCCATTGACACGTTATTATCTAAATACTTTCCTATAACGCATGCTGTTACCGTAAAATTCTTTTGCTGTCCTTTTTCGTTTATCTCATACAAAGTCTCTTTAAACTCGGGCACATAATTATGAATAGGGGTGTCAGTGACTTCACGATAATTTGCAGTTAAACAAATCCTGCTTGTAATTCCCGAATAATATATTTTATATATGTGTACCTTAAAGTTATGAATATTGCCAGATATAGAACTCTTTAAGGCTAATGGTTTTTCATCTAACAATTCGATATCGCCACCATTTTTTATATAATCATTCAGAATAATACTATTAGAATTGTCCACTTCTCTTAAAACGATTTTAGGGAGATTTGTATCAGCGAAAAAAACTAGTAATTTCTCTACAAGTTTTCTTGCAATAACCTCTAAGCCTTTGTCTGATATTGCATTTGGTTTAACTGATGAGAGATGTAATATTGTACCAGTAGTAGCATCAGGGGCATTGTACTCAACTACTTGTTCATTCTCAATTATTTCTGCACCGTGTCCAAATGTAAAAGTTCTTTTCTTGAAGTTGTTATCTTCACGGAAAATACTTTCAATAGTCACTTTGCTGAAATACTTCAAATACATAAAACGACCAAAGCCCTTACCACCCAATTGATACTTATAGCCACTCTTATAGGTGTCAAAGGAGTCTCTATTTACCTCATCAAATCCTTTTCCATTATCAACTACATCTATAGCAATTACAGAACCTATTCCCCTGCTTTTCTCTGGCTCATCCGTGTCCTTTTGATTATCGCGTTTAACAATAATCTCTATAAGCCCACCCGTTTTACCTCCAATTGCATCAATTGAATTACATATTGCTTCAATTAGTGGCGTCAGGTAAGTTGTCCTACCTTTGATGTCTCTGACAATGCCTTCTATATTTAATTTACTCATATACTAATTGGTTTTAGATACTGATATATTGTGACATTTACACTGAGCATATGTATTTTGAGAAGAATTTTGAGAAGATATCACTATTTGTGGTAAATATAGTATTTCTATCCATCAATGCGATTATTTTTCATATTCTTCTCGTGTGATTGGAGTCTCTGGATCTACGATGAGGACTTCATCGTAGGTCAGGCCGTAAAGGTGATAGACGGTGAGGTCAATATCTTTTTCTAATGATTGAGTATCAGAATTTACATTGTTGTTTTTTGCCTCCAATACTGCAGATACCATGTCAATAAGTGGTTGCTCATTCTCGGTTTGCAAAATAGGTAGTTGTTCAACATGACCTTTTTTGACTTGCGCCAATGCCTCACCTCGTTCTGGATTGATAAAGCTATAAATAAAATTCATTAATTTTGAATTTAGTAATCCAAGAACATACTTAATACTTATTTTTGTATGAGGAATACAAATATGCAAATTATCTCTACATATTATATTCTTCTCTATGATTGTTGCAATTATGGTATCTCCTGTTTGTCTTACGATTATTTTCTCTGGAGCTTGAAATATTTCAGGTTGTCTTGGAGCGGCAAGCCAATCTCCATACAGAATCCAGTAATCATTTTTCCAAAAATTGACATATCGGTTCATTAGACTACCTCGCATAAGAGGAAGCCATTCTTTGCTTGGCTGAGAACCTTCTTTTACGAAAGGCTTTTCACGCATGGTCTCCTCTGTTTGTGGGGGGATTCCTTTCCCCTTTTCAAAAGGTTTTACGCCGTTATATATAGTATAAAATGAAGAAAAAGGATTATTCTCTTTCAATATTCTTCTGGCAAGAGATGATACTTTAGGATTCGCTTCTATATTAATACTGTCAGACGTTTTGGAAATATATTGTTTGTCTATCGTATGCAGATAGGCAAAATTATTTTTTTGTTGTTTGAAAATTAAACAGTTTATTTGACCCTTTCTTTTTCTAAATACAACGCAATGAGTATCTACCGTTGCATCAAATATTTTCTCTGTTATAAGAAACCTCTCCCAGGAAAAGACTGTGGTAAGATAATTCCTATAAGAATCAAATGTAATTGATTGCAACCATGTATTTGGGTTGATAAACGATAGTACACCGTTTTGCTTTAAGATGTTGTTACCAATCTCAAAAAACAAACAATAGATGTCACCTGTCTTGAAAAAAGATTTGTATCCTTTATCTTCATACAGCTTAGATAATTTTCCTCTGTCTGCTTGAAGTTGTCTGTATGGCGGATTCCCAATAACAATATCGAATCCTCCTTGTGAAAATACGTCGTAGAACCAAGTATGCCAAAGGGTAAATTGATCGTTGGCTGAGAGGTCAAGGTCGCCAAAGTCCACATTGATGCTTTGTTCACGAAGTTGTTGCTTGACGTTATCAATGATTTCTTTCTTCAACAGTTCCTTGCGCTGATGGTCGGAACAGTTGTAGTATTCATTGAGTTTCTCACGGAGATCAAAACGAAGTATGTCGAGTTCTTTGTCAAACCATGTAAGTTGAGTGCCTACTCCTTGTTCTGTTGACAAAGTTGTCATCTTGGACAAGTCAACACCTTTGTATTGTTCTAACAGAGAGTTGCCCTGCATGATTTTGAAGTCAAGGTTGGGCAAGAATCGTGGCGTTTCCTCGTCAACGATAAGTGAGAGCCAGAAGCGGAGACGGGCAATGTCAACTGCTCCTTTCTCTATATCGACACCATAGATGTTGTTCTGGATGATATGCCGCTTAATGTCGGCAGCATTCTTTTCTTCCAGTTCAGGATGGATGGCACACTGGCAAAGATAGAGTTGGCGCAGCAATCCCATCGGGAATGCGCCACTACCAATGGCAGGGTCGCAAATCTTGACATTGAGCAGTTTGATGCTGATGTCCTCTGCCATCGAGCCCAAGTGCATTCCCGACGTTCCGTCGCCTATCCGTAGCCTTTCAGCCTCATGTGTCAGAACAAATTGCCTGATAGATTCTTTATTGGCTTCGTCGTCAATACCTGTTTGCAGATATGCAATCAAACTTTCTTGGCACATGTACTGCACAATCTCCTTGGGGGTATAGAATGCACCCTTGTCCTTATTGTCCTCCAGCAGATTCTCGAACACACGCCCCAACATTTCGGGGTCAACACCGATTTGTGCATCGTTGGGATCGTTCTCGTCAATGGTGAAGTTGTATCTCTCGAAGAAATCAAGCACGTCACCCAAAAGATGCTGCGGCAAACGAATGTTGGAACAATCCTCTTCATCTAATTGGAAGAGGCCACCATTGAGGAATGGTATCTTGATACCATGACCTACTTGGGGTGACGCGAGGTCGTTGTTATTCTGTCGATTGGTATTGAGGTCATTGAAGAGAGGTTCAAGGAATCCGTCAATGAAGTTGTCCTTGTCGGCAAACTCGTTGAACTTGTTTTGCAGGAAGCGTGTGTCGCCACCATGCCAATCCTGTCGGTCTGAAGGCACTCCCATCCATTCCTTCTTCTGAAGGAACTGAAGGAAGACCAACCGCCCCATCAGTTTCTTGATATAGTCACGAACCGTCTTCTCTGGTTCTTTATAGACGGCCACGAATTGGTCGAATATCTCATGGCAAGGTTCATGGATGGTCTTTTCCACCCACTTCCCCTTCTCTTTTACATAGCGTTTGCCCGTAATATATTCCACGATATCAGCATAATGCTCGCGGTATTCATCGAAGAATTCCTTGGAGAGCGCTTCCACTGAGAAGGCTTCCTTGATGTTCTCAAAAGAAATGCCTTTGCGCTGCAATGCATCAAAGCGACCAACGGGCGTATTATAGTAGTTGTCGCTTTCTCCAAAGACGTAGGTAAAACGTTTGGCAGCAGTGTTCTCGCCCTTGATGTCGCAGACAAAAGACAAACGCCAGACAGAGCCACTATCAAAGACTACAAGAGCAGCATCAAACTCACCCCAATTGGGATTGATGAACGACTTAACGAGATTGCGCAAGCCGACACGCTTACGAGCCACATTACCATGCTGTATCTGATAATAGAACAGGCCTATACGGTAGTTATCTGTGGTGTCAATGGCACCAAGATAATACCCCTTTTCATCGTCAAGAGTATTATCTATACGCTCAGGGGCTGCTTTCAGTTCTGAAGCATGGAAATAATGCCGTAGCATATTCTGCCATCCTTCTTGATTGAACGGTTGCTGGAATATCTGTCTGAGGGCGTCTTTGGTATATGTCATAAGTATAATGTTTATTACAATTACTCTTTCTTATATAAAACGTCAATCAATAATTGACGATTTAAATAAATGTCTCGGAAATAATGATTTGTGGGTCGCTGACTTTAGGTACAGCCTTTTCTTGCATCTCATTGCTCATAGTCTGGTATTCATCAAGGAGTTCTGCCAAAGTACGTTTCAGTTTGGTTTCGTCTTCCTTGATTTGAACTTTATCGCCCTTGTAGGGCTTAGAGAGGTCACGCAGGCGACGGGGTAACTGTGTATATATACCTTTGTTAATATAATCTGTAAGAATATGGCATTGTACCTTTGTCGTATTGTCTGAGATTACTTGCGTAATACGGCGCAGGAAGTTGAGGGCAGTCTTTGAGATGTTATCAAGGTCAGTACGATTGATGGATGACTCATCGGCAGCCTCTACATATTCCTTCGTGTATTTGCATAATGCACGGTTTACATGTTCGTAATTTTTGCTTTCTGCCATGAACGGAGCGGCTTGTTCTTCTGGCTTTGCCTTCAGATACTTGATGGCCTCCAAGAAATCGATAGGTTTTACTGTCTTATCAGTAGCAAGATAGAATTCTGTCTTTACATCAGATGACACATAGATAATAGATTTATCTGTATGTTTACCTGTACTGCGAGCCACACGACTCTTCAAAGGCAATTGTTTCACTTTGTCGTACAGTTCGCGGTCGTTGTGGAAGACCTCACGCAGTTCACGTATCAAAGCTAACTTTTCGTCCATGCTGTCCTTTACATTGCTGTCGAACATCTGGAACTGCTTGACGATTTCTTCCTTGGAATAGATCTGTACATCTTCACCAAAAGCGGAGTGGAAGCCCTGTAATTTAATGAGGGCATTTTCGTAAAGCTGGATTTGTTCATTGCCTTGGGGTGAGGGATAGAACATATAGTTATAAATATACTCCGCTACAGAGCCTATACGATTCACACGTCCGATGCGCTGCATCAACCGGGAGGCATTCCATGGCGAATCATAGTTGACGATGATATGAGAACGATGCAGGTTGACACCTTCAGCCAACACATCAGAAGTGAGAATGATGTTGTACTGGTTTTTCTGAACTTCGCTATTTGCATCGAAATTCTCCTTAATTATGGTGGCCTTCTTGTCGCGATTGTCTGCAGTAATGGTCAATATGTCTTTCCTTCCCAATTCATTCTCTAATCGGCCTTTGAGATAATTCAAAGTATCTACACTTTCTGAGAACACGACCAATTTGCCGGATACGTTTCGACTGTCGAAGAATTCTGTTTCCAGTTTCTTTCGGAACAGGTCATATTTCTGGTCGTCGTGTTCTTTCTGCCAATCAGCATTCAAGGCTTCAAGTACCTGTTTGTCATGACGGAGCATCTCAATGAAATCTGGTTCGAAATCGTCAGACTTATAAAGAATATCGCTTTCTTGATAGCCTTTCTTCATGGCCAGTTCGATGATCTGGTCAAGTTCCATGTTTTTGGCCTGCAATTCTTTTACATTCAGTTCTGGGGCTATGATCACTTTGTTTTCAGCAAACATCTTCAGCATGCCATTCGTGATGCGAAGCAAGGTTGCTAATGAAAGTTTGAAAGCATGGAAACTGCTTTCCAATCGCTTCACCATGTGAACACGATAGATGCCCGCCAATGTCTGACCTACATGAACAGCGTTGCGATACTTAGCGCGGTATTCTGGTTTCAAGAACTCCACAGCACGATAGCGGGCATAATGCAGATGTGGATCAAACTTGTCGTCTGAAAGGACGTTCAAGGTATAGAAGAATCGTTGACTTGTATCAGCATCCATCTTATACTCAAGCGAGATTGGAGGCTGTGGCTTGGGGAAGATAATACCCTGTGCCTGCAGATCCTTCTTATATTCTGGGTCGTTTTCAATGTTGTGACGTGTACGACGGACGGTGACCTTGTCAATGACTCGCTCACGGATTACCTCATAGATTTTGTCAACATCAGCAGTCACATCCCGAGTCTCACGCTCCTTCATCAATAATCTGTATGCCTTGATGTATTCTGTAAAGAAACCTTTCAGATTGGGAATACCATCAATGGTACAGTTCTGGCTGTCTTGGAATAACAGCAGTAGATTAAGTAAGTCATCAGGACGATTGTTAAGAGGTGTCGCAGAAAGTAGCATCACTTTTTTGCGTTGGTTTTTCAGCAGACCAGCGTTTACGCAATCTGCTTTACAGATCTTTTGTAACTCGTTGTATTTTCCGGAACCATCATTACGGAAACCATGGGCTTCATCGACAATAATCAAGTCAAACTCTTCTTTCGCTTTGTATTGTTCTTTTCCTTCCAATACACTTGACAGTTTTCCGTTGGTAATGAATTGTGCCTTTCTGGAAATACCAAACAGTTTGAATGTGTTTTCCCAGTTTTCGCGCAATGCAGGAGGGAATACTACCAAAATGCTGGTGTTCTTGCCATTCGCCTCTATGAATCGCTTGGCTATCATGGTAGCAATCATCGTTTTGCCAAGTCCTACTACGTCAGCAAGGAACAGGCCGTTATGGCGCATCAACATCTGGAATCCTTGAATCACTGCGTCTGTTTGATACTTCAATTCCATCACACCAGGGGGCAACTGAATCGAGAAATCATCCTCAATCTGATCACCAAAAGTATCAATGAGTACCTTCAAATAGATTTCGTATGGTGTAGGTTGATAACCTAAGTAGGTCTTTTGCTTGATGCTCTCAACATCATCAATAGTCAGTGTGACGGCTTCTTCCCATAATTTCTTAAACTCCGAATGGCAATAGTCAACATCATCGAAGTCCTTCATGGCCACATTCAACTCATATCGAGGTGACTGTGTGGTGCCAAGTCCAGAATCTGAAATATTGGAAGAACCCATAATGACCCAACCATCAGTATTCTCATTGTGGTTATGGGGAAGACATAGGTAGAACTTTGCGTGGAGATTCTTGGTCGCATGTATTTTCATCTGGAGCCTGCCATCTACGAGGTCTTGACACATCTGCAATATGCCTTCCTCCACCTCTGGAGCATATCGAGCATTGATAATATCCTGACGGAACTCCTCATCATAGACCATCTTTGCCTTTTCCTCGTTTTCTAACATCAGCATGGCCTTATTATGACGGCGGAAAATGTCATCGATGTTGATGCCGACTAATATTTTTATTTCCTCGACGTCATTCAGTTCTTTGCGCAGTTTGAAATAGCCAGAAGAACGAAAGAACCCGACTACAGCCAGGAAACGGTCGAAGTTGGCCATGTTGCATGCGATACCTTTTAACTTGTCGAAAAGGGTATGTCCAGTATCATTATTGAAAAACTTACTACTCATATATTATGATCCACTTTCGTATTAGAACCTTGCATTTTCCTCGTATTCAAAAATACAAGTAGTTTTAACTTAAGATTGTTCAAGTGTCACTAACAGCTCCAATCCTTTCTTTGTTAGATAGTAAGCCTGATCGGTGCGACTTGCAGAATCAGGATAGAGGCGACTTACATAACCAGCAGACATTGCGGGCTTAATATAGCTATCACGCAAGTTGCCACGGTTCTTCAATCCCAGAATACTCATGATTTCGTCACGTGTCTTTGTGTCACCGCGTATTGCCATTACAAGTTTCTTTACATGGTCGGTCACATGGTCGGTCACATGATCGGTCACATGGTCGGTCACATTGCCTGTTACTTGACCTGTCACATCATCTTTCTTTGGTCTCCATAGAATGGTTAGGAAGTCATCATCCTGTATAAATTCAGGCTTACGCAGACCATAACTTTCACACTGTTCAATGATATCTGTAGTACCTGTTCCCATCTGCTCAATATAGCCAGTTAGATAAACAGGATTAGCCAATACAGGGTTCACAGGTTGCGAGTTGTGCCTGCTATTTAGCTTTTCTATCGTCATTCCATGAGGCAGTCTGCCTGGATTCCATATTTCCAAACGGTCTTTGAATAGCATCACTTGCACGCTACCTGTACTGGTATAGTCGCGATGAACAACAGCATTGACGATAGCCTCAGTTACTGCCTGAGCAGGCAACTCAGGTGTAACATCCACCTCTGCCGTATGAGTGCGTTCTCCCACACGTTGGTCAATACGTGACATCACAAAACTAACAGCCATATCCACCTGTTCAAACACGCTGCCACCATAAATCTGCAATGAAGCAATCGGCTTCTGCATTTTTGTTCCGTAGAAATGGGCACATTTGACGGTTGCTGATACAAACCATTTCTGTACATCCTTTGCAAATAGCAATAATGCAGCGTTCTTCAGTTTACCGTCATCGGTCATCAAGTGAAGACTGTTAAGTATGTGGGGTATATCTTCTTCAGAGTACAGCAATGGGAACTGTCGTTTCTCACGTGCTAAACTGACAAAGCGGCGTATCTTCTCCTTGTCCAAATCCTCCAATCGTGCATCAGGATGAACGGAAGCATCAAAAGGACCTTGACGAAGAATGAGGTGCGTAGTCATATACTCTACCAACGACGCATACACTCCACTTTGCAATTCCTCGTATGAGTTGAACACATTACGAATAACATCACGGTCAATCTTCTGTTTAAATGCGTCTTCTTTGTCTTCTCTCTTGGGAACAGACTTGAAGAATGCTATGCGATATGCATGATTGGAGGTTGCCGTATCGTATTCACGTTCAGTTGGAGATATGCCCTCTGCATCCTGATAGCCATAACGTTCCCCAACCAACAAAAGATACACCTCTGATTTGGCTGCTTGTTCGAGGTATGCACCTTGTGCAGACATATCCTGTGCTGGCAATTCCTCGAAAAGGAACGGCTCGAAGTAACGCGAAAAAAGGGCATCCTGACGGATATATTCTGCCAGACGTTTTCTTTCTTCTGCAAACTCCGACTGCACGCTACTGATAAAGATATGCTTCTTTGTCATTTTATATTCTCTACTTTATGTCTTTTATTGGCTACAAAGTTACATGTTTTCTTTGGAATAACCTATGGTTAAAGCAAATAATTGCCTTTATTTGGCTTACTTTTATGTTTTTTGTGCAAAAGTCACATTCATGAGCAGTTTTTCATGCTAAAAAATGAATTGTTGGTTCTAACTGCTATCCTCATTAGAACCTATTTTGAAATATGGAGGTGAAAAGGGGTGGTTTCAGAGTCATTTTTCGGCTGTTGGCTTAACATGGAATAACTTTGCAGAGCGTTTCGGATGAAAGAGCGATGATACCACCTTATGCACAATACGAGTATGATTTTTTCTGCAATTTCATACTCAAAGTTTAATAAGGTTGAAAAGGAACCAATCAGTAAAAGAATTCATCGTTTAGCCCCGGAATAGCACATAACTTTGCATCGGCATTTGAGGCTCCTTTCGTTACCAGCCAATAAAAAATGCACATGGAATAGTGGACGTAAGAACAACTTAAAATAACATAAATAGAGAAATTATGAATTCTGAAAATCAAATTTTAGGCAACCAGTTGGTTGTAATGAGCAGAGCTGATTTGGAGGCTCTGGTTGAGAAGGCGGCAAGTAATAAGGCGGCCAGCAAAGTTGAGGAGAGCATCAACAACGATGTTCGTCCTAGTGTATGTGACAAGGAACGCTTCCTCACTCGTGAAGAAGTGTCGAAACTGTTGCATGTGGACTTTTCCACGTTATGGCGATGGAACAAGTTGAAACTTCTTTGTTGTATTAAAGTGGGCCCACGACGTGTAATGTATAAGTACAGCGACGTGATGAAGAAACTCAATGGTGAGGAAAATGATGAAACTAAATAGGGAAGGAAAATGTTATGCGGATAAAGAAGAATAAAGACACAGTCCTGCTCTTTATGGAGATTCGCGATTCAATAGACTTTCTCACGGACGAGGATGCCGGCCGCCTATTTAAGGCAATATTGGCTTATGCTGAAGAGGGAATAATCCCAGACTTTCAGGGGCCTCTCATGTCTGTATTTTCACTGGTTAAATCACAAATAGACCGCGGTGAAGAGGCATATATTGAGAAATGCATCAAGAATCGCATCAACTCCTTGAAACGCCCCGTGATGCAAAAGAAGCTGAAGGAAATGATGGAAGCAGAGGGAGTTACTCCAGGCAATACTAATGAATTCCTTAAAAAACTGTTCTTCCCTGTTGACATCGATCGATATCTACCGATATTGACCGATATCCTTCCTAAACCAAATCCCAAACCTAAACCAAGTCCTAAGCCTGACATTGACGATGGTGTTAAAACTCCCATCATCAATGAAAATAAAGATGAGGTGGAGGTAATAGTGGAAGAAGACTTCCCTTTTGATAAGATTTGGGAGATGTATGACAAGAAAGTCGGCAATGTAGCCGCTTTACGGGAAACATGGAAGACGTTATCTGCCGACGAAAAAAGAAATATTTTCGAGTATGTGCCAACCTATGTACGTGTACGACCAGATAGGAAATACAGGAAGAACTTTGAGAATTTCCTTGCATGTCGTACTTGGGAAACTGAACCTATACCCCTAAATGAATTAATTAATGGAAACAAAAACTATCGAAATAGTCCTCAATCAAATGAAGAAAGAAGGGAACTTGCCCAGCAGAATAGTTTGCAACTCGTCTCAAAACTCCTTGGTGGAAATGACGAATCTGCCGCCAGCTTTGATGACGGTGAAGAAGATGTACCCTACAGCTCCTGATTTCATAATGGCCATTAACCCAAGTCGCCAGTTGCAGATATGTACAGATCCCGAAAAGTGTTTGTTCGGTAATTCTCCCAAACTGGAATCGTTGAACTCAATTTATGGCCATGGTACGGCAGAAGCATGGTTGGTGCCAGAGGTTGTTGATGCATGCCAGTTTTGTGGGTTGAAGGAAATGCCGGACAATTATCAGCTGGAGAAATTGGTGACCATTATAGCTGATAAGTATCACTATTTGACCATTGATCAGCTGCAACTGTTCTTCTATTGGTTCTGCTCTGCAAGATATCTGCATTTCTACAATTCATTCGATCCGTTTGTAATAATTCGTAGCTTGGAACTTTTTATAAAGGACCAAAATGATGCAATATATAAACGTGATAAAAGGGAAAAAGAAGAGAGACGAGAACGTGAACATCAGGAGTGGCTAAAGGGCAGGGAGAAGGCTTTAGAGTATCTTCATCAACAAGACAGGGGAAATCCGTAACGATGTGCGGGCATCGGGCTTGCCCATGCCACCTTCTACCATGGAGGGGTAGCCTAATACCCCAAGCGAACGAGTTCGTTGGAGGTCATGCCACTTCAATAGCAAGCTCAGGAACCATTATCGATTCATCAAAGCCCCTCCAAAATAAACGTTATAGACTGGCATCTGCAATGTACAACAAACACCTGTTGTGTCGTAATTCGATGGATAGAGGCGAGATGCCAATTCGCCGTTTTCGTTCCACAAAAACGCTAAGCCTAATTAGCGTTAACTTCCATTAACGTGTAAAACGTCCACCTCCATAGAGCTTGCTCGTTGCCTCATGAAGTGAGGCTTCTTGCAAGTCAAAGGAAGAAAGTTTTACAAAAACTCTAAGCCTAATAAGAGTTAACCTCCGTTAACACATTTTCGGCTTCTCGAAGTCGGGCTTTGATGTAGCAAGTTCAGCCTAGGAATGGGTGTAAAATCGGGGTATAACGTACCCCACCTCAAAAATGTAATTTCAAATCAAAAAAACAATAGCGAAATTGAAAATCTTGGGAATTTTATATTGAAAATTCTGGGATTTTACAACTTCTATCAAAGGTGAGATGGTGTGTTTGTCGCACCCATCAATTTGCTGAAGCCATAGGGGAAAGGTGGCAGCTGCTGCCACAAAGCTGTTCAAGCGTTAAATGAAACACAGGGCTTGCCCGTGCCACTTCTTTTTGTGAAGGGGCAGCCTAATACCCCAATCGTATATATTCATTGGGAGGCATGCCACTTCACGAGCTAGCTTCAGCCATCACTTTTCCATCAGTTCCATGAGCAATGCAGCCATTTCTACTTTGCTCATCTTCTTGATGTCACTTTTTGTGATAGTGCGCTCTGGGGTCAGGTTCAGCAGTTTGGAATTGTATTCCATTTGCTTCTCCAAGGGGAAAGTCGCTATGTAACGGTCAGTAACGGACATCGCTTCCGAGTGGCCCATGCTCTCTTTAATATAAGAACGGCTGATGCCAGCATGGTCAAGGTTGGTGGCAAAACTATGGCGGGCCCACGTACCAGAAGGGCGCACCTCCCAATGAAGTACCTCTTGACAGATTTTGATGACGCGGTCTTGTATGTTGGAGTTCTCGTCCGACACTCTCTTGCGAATGTCGCGTTCATGTGTTGCTCCTTTCAGCACCTGGGGAAAGACGTAACCATCGCGAGTTGGCGGTGCAGCTATTTCGTCGAGTATTTTCTGAAGCGGCTCGATGATGGGGATGATGACCTCTGAGCCATTGGTGCTGCGTCCACGTGTTTTCTTGCGATGGAACTGAAACGCCTTACGCTCCGTATCGAAATAATACTGCGAGTAAGTAAGCTGTCCCACATCGACGAGATTGAAGCCGTTGCCGAGATACTGCACAAGGAAAAGACCGAGTGATTCGTGAGCACGTTCGGTATAGCTCTTTGACCAAGTGGAAGGATAACTTTTGCTGATGAAAACGTTGTATAGTTGCGTCATCCTATCCACGTCAAGATAATGCTCTTTGCGTGAAGCCGGTGCAGGGATGGCAACCAATCCCTTCTTCGTGTTGGAGAATGGATATTCAGTCTGGAGCAGATAGCCGCGATTGCGACACTCGTTCCAAACTGCACGACAATGACGCAGATTAATGCCGCGTGTTGTGCTGCTAATAGCCTTCAGCGGTTCGCCATTGCGACCGACACCGCCATTAATCATACCATACTCCCACTTCTTGATGTGTTCAACAGTTACCTCAAATCCTTTGATATCTTCCTTCCATAAGAACTTCTTGAAAGACTTCAAGGCTGATTCGTATGGTTCTGCGGTAGTGTATCTGGCTCCATTGTTTTCTGTTCGCAGGTTGTGAATAATTTCTTCCCAGATACCTATAAAGGACTCCTGTGTATGCGAAGCCACCTTGCCTTCAACCACCATGCGCACAGCATCCAATGTCAGTTCATGACCAGGATTGAGGTTGACAAGCATCTCTTTGTATTTGTCAACGCATTCCAACAATCGTTTCTTCTCCTCATACTTTGGCGACTTACTTTTCTGTACGTTGCATATTTCAGAGAATTCCTGTTTGCTGAAACTACCACCTATGGGATAGTAGTAGGAACGGCGGTCGATAGTGAAGCGGGCCTTTACTGGATATTCCGATACATCTTTGCGGTTGCTGCGAATGTCGAGGACGATAGCCATTGTGCACTGACGTTCTTTGAAGCCAGCCAATGAGGTTGTGAGTTTCTTTGCCATAGTTCTTTCTTTTTTGTTTTCGCAAAAACATTGAGCCATACAGACCCATAGTCTGCTGCCCCAAAATCGCTCAAATCTTGTTCTATTTCATTCAATTTTCTGCAACCTCCAGACTCAGATCTGATGTCTTTTCGCATGATTTTCGCGAAAACAATGCGAAAACAATCGGCGTGAGTTATGGGGTTTCTTAACATCTCGTTTGATGGTGCAAATTTAGTAAATTATTGATAATCAACCAAATTTCAAGCAAAGAAAATTTTACAAAATTTTATTCTCTCAGACTCATAATCTGGAGGTCCCAGGTTCAAGCCCTGGCTGGTCCACACTGAAAACCAAGCACTTACGAGTTTCTCGCAAGTGCTTTTTCTTTTTCGGTGACCCTCAGGCGACCTTTTTGAGTAGAAAGTGATACTACAGCGGATTATGAAATAGAGTGTAATTCCATGAACATTCTTGAAGCAGAAATTAAATGGAGTTACACTCCTGCAATCTGCATTTCTCTATCTCCAAGTCTAATGTCCTGGCAGTTCTGAAAAAACTATCCAGCATAAGTCTCAGGTATTCTTCTAAGTTTGGTATCTGTGGGACAAACAAGAAATTCTTCTTGATATGTATTGCCACATCATCCGAATCCGTAATGCTATAAAAGACGGAAACCAGTCCTCGCATGTTGATATCGTTCACCACCTGTCGAGCCCTTGCAAACTCATCTATATCGAACTTCGAGAAACTATGGCACCAAGGCCATATCAGATTTACGAACATACAGTCGTTGGCTGTTTCCATCAAGAATATCACACCTTGATACTCAAACTGAATATAGCCTTCTTCTGTGTACTTGGGCTCACTACCTATACGTTCAATCGCATCTAATGTCAGTTGTCCCGTGCTAATTTTTTCTTCCATATTCGTTTCTGCTACTTGATTATCATTTGGTGGTGTTGCTATTGGAGGACAATACTCATCATGATCATCCTCCTTATAATACCAGTATATGTTGTATATCACAACAAATATCAAGATTCCTAATAGATGCCATTCCATATCTCTCCTTTTTTGCAAAATTAGCTTTTCTTTTTCACATGAAGAAGCGAAACAGACTCACAAGCCTTGCGGATTTGGCAATTTACACTTCCATACCACATTGGCTCGCACCAAATCAATCTTCTTCGCCTCCCCACGCTTGCCCGAAATTGAGTAGTACTTTGCGACACTCTTGGGCAACAGACCCGAAAACACTTTCCTGATTCTGGCACACTTCTCGTTGATTGAGTTCAGCATGGGGTTCGTAACGTCCTCAATGCTCTGCACGACCCTGTCTGTAAGACCCGCAGGACGCAACAACAGGTACAACGCTGTCAACTCCTTCCGATAATCAGGCAGGCACTTCAGTACAATTCCTTCCGGATGCGAGAGGAACAGCAAATACACTGCCTTCACTAAAGGTTCCATTTTCACTTCTGTATTGGTGCCATCATCCAACACGATCTTGTAGTCTTCAGTAACTATTAGTTGAGGAAATAGTTCTTCTTCGTTCATAGCAGCCACTATCTCAGCTTCATCTACTCCATACGCTTTTAGTTTGCGTACCTTCTCCTTTACCTCGTCCAAAAGAATGGAGCAATGGAACAGTTCCAATTCTTTTGAGAACGTCCGCTGTACTTGCTTCTCCATGAC
>DGWC01000100.1:0-187 GCA_002395135.1 Prevotella sp. UBA4268
TGTTCTCTTCGTTACAGATAGACACGCCAGCCTTACCCACGTCGCCTACCACACGGGCATTGTCAGGATCGTAGCCACGGTGGGTAGGCAGGTCGAAGGCAACAGAGAGACCCTTCTGACCAGAAGCCAGGTTGCGGCGATAGAATGCATTTGACTCCTCAGCAGTAGAGAATCCGGCATACTGACG
>DGWC01000100.1:270-7195 GCA_002395135.1 Prevotella sp. UBA4268
CATCATTGAATACGGACCACGGAGGAACGGTGGAATACCTGCTGTAAAATCGAGGTGCTCCATACCTTCAAGGTCTTCTTTCGTATATACAGGACGAACTTCAATATGCTCTGGAGTCTTCCAGTTAGGCGTAATGTTGTTCTCCTTCAGCCAGGCATTACCATCCTTGGCCTGAATGCCGGCATAAATATCGATGTCTTTGAATTGTTTTCTCATCTTTCTTTCCTCCTAACATTAAATACCTAACTTCTGATTGTACTCCTTCAAAGTTTCAAGCACATTGCACTTCACATGAATGAAGTTCTCAATGCCGGCAGCCTTCAAGTCTTCCATGCAAGCAGGTGCACCAGCAACAACAAACATGGCACGACCATTCAGATACTGGAAGGCAGGAACAGCATATTCAGCATACTCGTCATCGCTTGAGCAGATAACCACGATGTCGGCTTTAGCCTCAAGAGCAGCATCAACACCTTCTTCAACGGTCTTGAAACCAAGGTTATCAATCACCTTGTAACCAGCACATGCGAGGAAGTTGCAAGAGAACTGTGCGCGAGCCTGGCGCATGGCAAGATTACCGATGGTCAACATAAATGCTGTAGGAACCTTGGTCTCCTCCGTATGGATGCGCAGGTCTTCAAAGTCAGCAGCCAAACGAGTGCTTTCTATCTTCTTAAATGCCGGCTCCTCTTCTTGGTGACAGCAGCAGCATTTCTGTGCGCGCTTTCCTTCACTCTTCTCTGTAAAATTCGGGAACTGATTAGTTCCAAGCAGGAATTCCTTACGCTTGGCAGCATCACCGTGGCGCTTCACATTGGTAGCATTGATGTCATCTTGAACACTTCCGGCCTTCACAGCAGCGAGGAAACCACCCTCTTCCTCCACTTTGAGGAAGATCTTCCAACCTTCAACAGCGAGGCTATCGGTGAGATGCTCGATATAATATGAACCTGCTCCCGGGTCAACCACATTATTAAAATGGCACTCTTCCTTGAGCAAGAGTTGCTGATTGCGGGCAATACGCTCCGAGAACTCTGTCGGCTCCTCGTAAGTAACATCAAACGGTGTAACCACCATTGAGTGAACGCCTCCAAGGGCAGCACTCATTGCCTCTGTTTGAGAGCGCAACAGGTTAACATAACTGTCGAACAAGGTCTGGTTGTACTTAGATGTAACAGCATTGACACACATCTTGCATGCACAGTCACACTTGGGCTCATACTGCTTCACGATCTGTGCCCAAAGCATACGAGCGGCACGGAACTTGGCTAATTCCATGAAATAGTTTTCAGAAACGCCCATGTTGAACTTGATTTTCTTGGCTGCAAGATCAACATCAACACCTGCATCCACGAGTTGCTGCAGATATTCATTACCCCAAGCCAAGGCATATCCCAGTTCCTGAACGATGTAGGAACCTGCGTTGTTCAGAGAAACGGTGTTCACACTGATGCAACGGAAATTGGGATATTCCTTCCATGCTTCCACAAGTTGTGGACCGAATGCAAGTGCGGATGTAACATCCTTACCCTTCATCACCATCTTTTCCATTGGGTCGAAGTTGACCGAACCAACCACTTTCTCCTTGTCATATCCCTTCTTCTCGAAATAGGCAGTGAGGATCTGAGTCAGTTCCAGAACATGGCTCTGGCAAGTGTGGAAGTTAACTTCAACAACATCGCAAAGAATACCATCAAGCAGTTGATCAACGAATTCAGCACTGACCTTATTACCCGGAATACGGAATCCCAATGAATCAATACCCTTGTTCAGGATATCCAAGGCTTTTTTGTTTGCCTCCAGAGCATCCTCAGCGACTACTTCCTGGCGGATGTACCACGTGTTGTCATCCTTTTTGTTACCTCGTACGAAGGGGAACTCTCCCGGAAGTGAATCGGGAGTCTTCAGTTTCAGCACATCTTCTCTACGATAGAAAGGCTGTACGTTAAAACCTTCATTGGTTCTCCATACCAGACGTTTGTTGAAGTCAGCGCCTTTGAGGTCCACTTCAATTTTGTCCAACCACTCTTGGGTGGTAGGAGCCTTAAACTCGGTAAAGAGTTTTTCCTTACTGTTAGACATAGTTTGTGTATTATTAAAAAGTTGAATAAGTTAATGTCATAAAAAGAATAAAGTCTTTTCAGGTATATTCGTTTAAACGCTGCAAAGTTATACTATTTTTTTGAGATAAACGCATCTTCCATGAAGAATTTTACAAGAAAACATTAAAAATTCAAAAACTTTAGGATTGCAGAAAAATAATCGCCAAAAAATTCGTTGAATGGGTATTTTATGCGTACCTTTGCACCCAAATTCGGCTGTTGCAAAGCAGCCGATTCATTTGCGTTAAAAGTTATGAATTGGTTAACAGACATATTTACGAGCACCGATTCTGTGGCACACATCGTGCTGCTCTACTCTATCGTCATCGCTACAGGAGTATTATTAGGAAAGATAAAGGTTGGAGGAATCTCGCTGGGAGTAACTTTCGTACTCTTTGCAGGAATTTTAGCCGGCCATATCGGTTTTACCGCTCCTACAGACATTCTCACATTCATACAAGAATTCGGTCTGGTTCTTTTTGTTTTCATGATTGGTTTACAGGTGGGACCAGGATTCTTCGAGAATTTCGGAACAGCCGGTGTCAAGTTGAACGTGTTGTCCATCATCGGTATTATCTTGAATATAGTTGTCATGTTTATCTGCTATTATTCATTCTTCGACACCTCCGACCCGCGCAACTTGCCCATGATGATAGGAACATTGTTTGGTGCCGTTACCAATACCCCCGGTTTAGGTGCCGCCAACGAGGCTCTTGACAGTCTGCCCTTGTTCAACGGCGACACACCTCAGATTGCTTCAGGTTATGCGTGTGCCTATCCACTCGGAGTGCTGGGTATTATCGGAGCCACCATTGCGATAAGGTATATCTGCGGTGTTAAACTGGAAAACGAAGAAAGACGCCTTCAAGCGCAGGAAGCGGACAACGCCAATGTGAAGCCATACCGATTGAGACTGAAGGTAACAAACACATATCTGGAAGGAAAAAGCATGCTTCAAGTGCATAATTTTCTGAACCGCGACTTTGTCTGTTCACGTATTCTTCATGACGGTCATGTAAGCATTCCTAACAGAGACACCATATTCCATATAGGAGATCAACTGAACATCGTTTGCGCAGAGGCAGATGCGGAAGCCATCATTGCTTTCATCGGTCCAGAAATAGAGATTGACTGGGAGCAGACAGACCAGCCTATGGTGAGCAGACGCATTGTCATCACAAACCCATCGATTAACGGAAAAACGCTGGGGAAGATGCATTTCTCAAGTGTTTATGGTGTCAACATCACCCGTCTGACCCGCCAAGGCATTGATCTTTTTGCCAGTGCAGGACTGCCATTGCAGATTGGAGACCGCATCATGGTAGTGGGACAAGAGGATGCAGTGAATCGTGTTGCCGACCTAATGGGTAATTCCTTACGCCGTCTTGATGCCCCGAATATCGCAACCATTTTCATTGGCATTATCATCGGCATCATTTTCGGCTCACTTCCATTCACCATCCCAGGCATGCCAGTACCTCTGAAACTGGGTATTGCCGGTGGACCGCTCATCATTGCCATTCTGATTGGACGCTATGGCTACAAGATACATCTGGTTACTTATACCACCACCTCTGCCAATATGATGCTCAGGGAAATCGGTCTGGTACTGTTTCTGGCAAGTGTTGGCATCAAAGCAGGTAATGGATTCTGGGAAACGATCGTCGCCGGAGACGGACTTCTATATGTACTATCAGGATTCTTGATAACGACCATTCCAGTGTTCATCATAGGAATCATCGCAAGAAAGCGTTACAGGTTCAACTATTTCACCATCATGGGTNNGGCAGTCTGCCCATAGCCATTCCGGGCATGCCCGTTCCCCTGAAGTTGGGTATTGCCGGCGGTCCGCTCATCATTGCCATTCTCATTGGCAGGTTTGGCTATCGTATGAAACTTGTCACATACACCACCACATCTGCCAACATGATGCTGCGCGAAATTGGTCTGGTGTTGTTCTTGGCGAGCGTGGGCATCAAGGCAGGTGCCGGATTCTGGGAAACAGTGGTTGCCGGCGACGGCCTGAAATATGTGGCCACCGGTTTCCTCATCACCATCATTCCCATCCTCATCGTGGGAACCATCGCACGCATGCGCTTCAAGTTCAACTATTTCACCATCATGGGTATGCTGGCAGGAACATACACCGACCCGCCTGCACTGGCTTACGCCAATAGCGTATGTTCCAAGGAAGCCCCGGCACTTGGTTACAGCACGGTATATCCCTTGTCTATGTTCCTGCGCATATTCACAGCACAGTTGATTGTGCTGCTCTGTTGCGGATAAATTAAAAACAATATTATATAATAATCATGAAAAGAATCCTTTTATCACTGACTGTATTGCTTGGCACTACGACGATGTTTGCACAAGGAGCAAAGAACATCAAGATCAACGAAGTGCTGACCAACAATACCGCCAGTATGCAGGATGAATTTGGAGTGCATCTGCCATGGGTGGAACTTTCCAACGTGTCGTACACAACGTACAACATCAGGGGAATGTTCATAACAACCGACCGCAGTGTGCTCGACAATTCTCTCTCTGCCCCCAAGCGCATTAAAAAGATGTGTCCCATTCCCAACGGGGATGAGCGCACATTAATGTCTGGACACGCCCATTTGCTCCTATTCCTTAATTCTAATCCCGCTAAAGGTGCTATGCATCTTAGCGTTCCCGTCGATGCGGAGAAGCCCTTATGGATTGCGCTCTACGACGGAAACGGTGTCGATCTGATTGACTCTGTCACAGTTCCCGTGCTTGCTGAAAACAAATCGTTTGCAAAAACGAAAAAGGACTGGACCGTAAAAGCCCCCGAGGCCGTAACCCCTGGTATCAGCAACTTTATTGAAGTGAACGAGTCGAGAATCGCAGAACTTAAACGTGACGACCCATACGGATTTGGTATTACGCTTCTCTCTATGGGCATTGTGTTCGCTTGTCTGGCACTTCTCTACGTATTCTTCAGCATTCTCGGAAAGTTCATGGCCAAGAAAGACAAAGAAAAGAAAAAGTCGGGCAATCCGGAAGGCTGGGTGAAGAAGGCACGTATGCCGATTGCCGCCAAAGACTCCAAGATAAAACTGGAAAAAACTTCCGAGCAAGAAGACATGGATATCTACATGGCAGTGATCAGTATGGCTCTGAAAGAGTATCTGGACAACATCCACGATGACGAGAGCGGTATCATTACCATTCGTCCGCACCATACGATGTGGAACAATGAACTGAATAATAAATAATGTATCAATAATAAAAAGAAAAATGGACAAGTATCAATATAAAGTGAACGGCATCGACTATGACGTGGAAATAGAAGATGTTGATGGCAGCATCGCAAAAGTAAAAGTGAACGGAAAATCGTTCGAAGTAGAACTCAAAGAACCTGTAAAGGCCAAGCCCAAGGTGAGCAAGGTTACTCCAGTTGCTCCTGCTGCAGCCGCTGCTGCTACAAGCACACCGGCTCCAGTCCAGGCCAAAGCGACTGCCAATCCTGGTTCAGGAACAAAGGTATCTGCCCCGCTACCCGGTACGATTACAGAGATTAAGGTGGCCGTTGGACAGGCTGTGAAGGCTGGCGACACCGTTGTCATCCTGGAAGCCATGAAAATGCAAAACAACATTGAAGCAGAAAACAGCGGAACCGTTACATCCATTCTTGTCAACAAAGGCGACACAGTTATGGAAGGCACTGCCCTGCTCACCATCGGATAAAATATAAAAACGACATAGGAAAATGACTTTTGCAGAATTTATCATATCCAACTTCAATGAGTTCCTCACGTATACTGGCTTTGCCAATCTTACGATACCGAACCTCATTATGATAGCAGTAGGTGCTTTCTTCATCTGGCTTGCCATCAAGAAAGACTTTGAACCACTGCTGCTCGTTCCCATCGGACTTGGAATCATCCTTGGCAACATCCCGTTTCGTGCCGATGCCGGACTTGAAATAGGCCTCTATGAAGACAACTCCGTGCTGAATATCTTCTATCAAGGTGTGAGACAAGGATGGTATCCCCCACTCATCTTCCTTGGAATCGGTGCTATGACCGACTTCTCCGCACTGATTGCCAACCCAAAACTGATTCTGATTGGTGCAGCAGCCCAGTTTGGTATTTTCGGAGCATACATGCTTGCACTTGCATTGGGATTTGAACCGAACCAGGCAGCAGGTATTGCCATCATCGGTGGTGCCGACGGACCAACGGCCATCTTCCTTTCTTCAAAGACGGCTCCCAACCTAATGGGTGCCATTGCGGTTTGCGCTTATTCGTATATGGCACTGGTTCCTGTAATCCAGCCATTCGTAATGCGCATGATGACTACCAAGAAAGAGAGGCTTATCCGTATGAAACCAGTTAGAAATGTCAGCCAGACAGAACGCATCCTGTTCCCGATCATCGGTCTGCTCATGACAACTTTCATCGTTCCTTCTGGTCTGCCACTGCTTGGAATGCTCTTTTTCGGCAATCTGCTGAAAGAATCTGGTAAGACCACACGTTTGGCAAAGACTGCTGGCAATGCCTTGAACGACATCGTCGTGATGCTGCTGGGTCTGACCGTAGGTTGCTCCACACAAGCCAGCGAATTCCTTACGCTGAACACCATCTATATTTTTGCCATCGGAGCAGGTGCCTTCTTCGTTGCCACGATGAGTGGAGTCGGCTTCGTGAAAATCATGAATCTGTTCTTGCCGAAAGGAAAGAAGATTAACCCGCTGATTGGTAATGCGGGTGTGTCAGCCGTACCAATGGCTGCCCGAATCTCGAACAATCTCGGTCTGGAATATGACCGTCACAATTTCCTGCTCATGCACGCCA
>DGWC01000100.1:7246-30275 GCA_002395135.1 Prevotella sp. UBA4268
CTCATGCACGCCATGGGTCCGAATGTGGCAGGTGTTATCGGTTCAGCAGTAGCCGCAGGTGCTCTTCTCGGATTCCTGCAATAAGCAATACGGGGACAGTACCCTGTAAAAAACAACCGGCGCGGCATTCAAAGAGAATAACACATTCTTATCTTTGTGTATCTCTCTTTGAATGCCGCTTTTTTATGGCTAAAACTCCATACAATCCGGTCACGAAAGAACAGGTTGAATAGATATGAAAACGCAAATAGTGGCCTCAGAATGCTCTGATATTAAAAATTAATTGTATCTTTGCAAAGAATTATCAGAAACCACGTGGAAATGAAAATGATGCAAGGAAGGCCCAAAATGGCAATTATTGATTCCAACACACTCAGCGTGATGGGATTGAGAAGTTTATTGCAGGAAGTAATGCCCATCGTCACTGTGGACTATTTCAACACCTTTGACGAACTGCTGGAGAATGAGCCAGAACAATATTTTCATTATTTCGTTGCCATGAACATCCTGCTCGACAACCTGCCTTTCTTCCAGGAACACCAACGAAAAACCATCGTGCTCATTGCTTCCCATAACACACAGATATGCAATTTCCACTGCCTGCGCATCAATGTTCCCGAAAAGGAATTATTGAAATCTATTCTCGCCATGGTGCAAGGCGCCCATCCCCATGGAAAGAACATGCCTTCTATGCCTCAAGTATTGCAGAAAAAGATATTGTCAAACCGAGAACTTGAAGTGCTTTCGCTCATTGTGCAAGGCTTCATCAACAAAGAAATTGCCGACAAATTAAATATTGGACTGGCCACAGTCATCACACATCGCCGCAACATCATGGACAAATTGGGGATGAAAAGCGTAAGTGCCCTCACCATCTATGCGGTGATGCACGGCTATGTTGACATCAACAAGATATAGGAAATACTGCTTTAAAACGAGATTAGGCGCAGCCCAAGCACCACTTACATATCTTTCCTTACAGTTTTACGGAACTGATGTCCACCAAATTGTTCACAATAGCATAAATCGTGAGACCAGCCGGACTGTGTATCTGCAGTTTCCGTGCGATATTCCGGCGGTGAGTAATCACTGTATTGGTCGAGATGCACAGATGATCGGCTATCTCCTTGTTCGTCATTCCCTGAACAAGACTCACGATGACATCCTTCTCCCGGTCGCTGAGCGCCTCACTACTTTCAGGAGTCTGGTTTATCATTTTGGAAATATTCACTGAGACATCGTTCTGCCGCAACTTTTTCTCGAGCATTCTAATCGTCGGAATAAAAATATAATCTTCCACTTTTGCATGTTGACCAAGCCACTCTTCATTCTTGTAGAGATCGTACAGCACTGCCATCAGGCGATTGTTGCGTTGCGGGTCAGAGGGCAGATACTTGATAATGATATTCTTCAGTTCTCGCAGTTTCTGCGTTGTTTGCCCATGGTGCTTGGAGAAAGTCTCAATATCATAGTCACCCGTAGATTCTCCTTTCAGCAGTTTATCTACGTAAGGAAACACATTGTGCTCCTCATATTTCATGTGGCTTCTGATTTCCTGCGCATAACGATCATACATTTTCATGATTAACCGTGCAAGATTATCATTCTCGTCCAGTGCCTCTTGCAGTTCCTCTCGAATCTCTGACAATTGGAAATTCAGGAAATACTCATGAGATGCTTTCAGATAATGCAGCAACGTCGGAACCGACATGCGGCTTGTATCTTCTGACACACTATAGCCATTAACGGAAAAATTCACAATCGCAAGGAATGTATAAGCATCCACTCCCTGATCTTCGCAAACCTCTCTGACGCTTTTGTCGCCAAAACCGAGATTGATCCCGAAACGTCCCAAACTCTCCAGCAAACTGTAGTTGTCTGCAATCAAATGAACCATTTTATCCTCTGGCTCATACAATTTCTGATTTCTCATCGCACTGTATTTTATTTTGCAAAAGTACGAAAAAGAAATGAAAGACAAACAGAATGGTGCGTTTTTTTATGCAATTTAAAACTCCCACATGCAATTAATGATACTTTTGAAAACCAATAGTGCCCCTTCACTGGTGACACAGACACCCACTACAGATGACAGAGAAAACGGCTGTGCTACGCATACATTATATATTATTAATGCCTGTGAACGGATGTCCACAGGCATTAATACATAAAAAATATTCTTTTTTTACGCTTGCTGTTTATTTTGCATAGGCAACTGAGCGTGTCTCGCGAATCACGGTAATCTTAACTTGTCCAGGATAAGTCATTTCATTCTGAATCTTTGTTGCGATTTCTCCAGACAGTGCTTCGGTCTCTTTGTCATCCATCTTGTCTGCACCTACGATTACGCGGAGTTCGCGTCCAGCCTGGATGGCATACGTCTTCGTAACACCAGGATAACTCATGGCTATCGCCTCCAAGTCATTCAGTCGTTTGATATATGCCTCCACAATCTCACGACGTGCGCCGGGACGTGCTCCAGAGATAGCATCGCATACCTGCACAATAGGAGCCAGCAGCGTGTTCATCTCCATCTCATCATGGTGGGCTCCGATTGCATTGCAGATATCAGGCTTCTCCTTATACTTCTCTGCAATCTTGGCACCATAGAGAGCATGAGGCAACTCGCTCTCCTCGTCTGGCACCTTACCAATATCGTGCAACAGACCGGCACGCTTGGCTTTCTTGGGATTCAATCCCAGTTCTGATGCCATGACAGCACAAAGATTTGCCGTCTCACGAGCATGCTGCAACAAGTTCTGTCCATAACTGCTGCGATATTTCATCTTACCAATGATGCGAATCAACTCTGGATGCAACCCATGGATACCGAGGTCAATGGCGGTACGCTTACCCGTCTCCACCACTTCATTCTCAATTTGCTTCTTCACCTTGGCCACAACTTCCTCAATGCGGGCGGGATGTATACGACCGTCAGCCACCAACTGGTGGAGTGCCAAGCGGCAAACCTCACGGCGAATAGGATCAAATGCCGAGATAACAATTGCTTCAGGAGTGTCGTCAACCACGATTTCCACACCTGCCGCAGCCTCCAATGCTCTGATATTTCGTCCTTCGCGTCCGATGATTCTACCCTTCACCTCATCGTTGTCGATATGGAAAACACTCACGGAATTCTCTATTGCAGTTTCGGTGGCCACACGCTGAATGGTCTGGATAACGATTTTCTTTGCCTGTGCATTTGCATTCAGTTTGGCTTCGTCAACAATCTCGTTGATATAACTTGCTGCATCCGTGCGTGCCTCATCTTTCAAACTCTCTACAAGCCGGTTTTTAGCCTCCTCTGCGCTCAAGCCAGACAATTCCTCCAACTTAGCACGCTCCTGCAATTGCATTTTCTCCAGTTCCTCCTGCTTCACTTGCAGCAGTTTCTTCTCGTTATCAACACGCTGTTGCTGCTGTTCCACATCCTGCTTTCTGCGCGACAATTCATCCTGACGCTGGTTAAGGCTTATCTCGCGCTGCTTCAGGCGATTTTCGTTCTGCTGAATCTTCTGGTTTCGCTGTTGAACTTCTTTTTCAAGTTCCGATTTTTTATTAAGGAATTTTTCCCTGACTTCCAAAAGTTTTTTCTCTTTCAGTACTTCTGCTTCCTTATTTGCTGCGGCTAACATTTCATTATACTTGCCAGTTGCAACATAACGGAAAACCAAATATCCGCAAACACCGCCTATAATCAGGCCTGCCACTGCGATAATAATCATTAAACTCATTGTTGTTCTTTATTGTATGTTAATATTCTCTATAATACTGCCTCGATTTCCTTTGTCAGCCTCTTGAGAATATCATCATACTCGCTCGTGTCGTTATGCCCTTTTTCACTTTCATACTTCAGGGCGATTACCAACATGGCAGCATACAGTATTTCCTTTTCGCTCTTCTTTCCTTTCAGAAGCCCGGAATAGGTGTTTACTGTATCATTGATAAGTTTCGCAGCGTTACGATAATAGATTTCTTCATCGCGGTTTACCTTTACCGCCATGTCAGTATCGTAAAGATGCAATCTTATGTGTAATTTGTCGTTCTCTTCAGCCATTGCCAGGAATTGTTTTCACTTCTGCTGCCATGCAGCATCCGTCATTTTTCACTCAGCAGTGTAATACATTTGTCAACCTCTTTAATCATGGATGCCAGCCGTTTTTTTGCCGAATCGACGTCGCCGTCGGTGATTTCCACCATCCTTGCCATTTTGAGGCTGTTATAGTCCTTCTGAGCCTGATCCAATTTTTCCTTTAACTCTTTAATCTCCGCATCACGCGAATCCACCATTGCATAAAGATCCTCATTCTCCTTTTTCACCTCTTGGTGTTGGAGAATCATCTGCCTCATGCGGGTAGTGAAAAGGGTTAATATCTTATTGTCTTCGCCCATCCGGAAATAATTTGTGGCAAAGTTAATAAAATATTCTGATACCACAAAATTTATCCAACGAAAAACGCTAATTATTTATCAGCAACGGGCTTTGGCTCCTTTTTTGCGAGCATTACCACCTGATATACGAAATCGGTCACCCACTTTTGAGAGAAGCCGAGCCGCTTGTTATATTGACGGATGGCAGCCACGGTCTTCAAGACACCGGCATCGGTGAAATCATTCTTTGTGAAGATGTCGTTCACGGTCTTCTCCGTCAGTGTATAGATTACTTTCTTGAAGAATGAAGGAACACGGAGTTTGAATTTCATCAAATTGCCCGTGAGCATCATAATGTCCTGAGAAAAGTTCTGGAACTGAATAAGATATGTCTGCACATCCTGCATCTTCCGGCAGTTCTTATTCACGCTCTGGTCTATCTCTTTGAAGAACAGGTCGTCAACCTTATACAAATCGCGCAACATTTTGCGGCAATGGACTTTTTCGCCTACACCAAGTTTATTCTTTACGGTAGGAACCCGCAATGTGGTTTTAAACATCCTCAAGTCAGGCAACATGGCCAGATTCGTGATGCTGGCACTTTCTGCAATTGCAGCCTGAAAATATACCCTTACGAGTGTCATGAAATCCTCCATGCCACCAGTTTTCTGTTCACTGGAATTGTTACGTCTGAAAATCTTGTCAAATATTCCCATTTCTTGTATAATCTTAAATAAAACGTTTGCAAAAGTACACCTATTTTGTCAAAAAACAAAATAATTTTTGATTATTATGGATATTCTTATTATCTTTGCATAAAATTTTGCAATTATGAAAGGAATCGTATTAGCAGGAGGAAGTGGAACGCGCCTCTACCCGATTACGAAAGGTATCAGCAAGCAGTTGATACCTATCTTTGATAAACCTATGATTTATTACCCGATTTCTGCATTAATGTTGGCAGGAATCAAAGACATACTCATCATCTCAACACCATACGACCTGCCCGGCTTTAAGCGGTTGCTTGGTGACGGATCAGAATTGGGTGTTCATTTTGCATATGCAGAACAACCCAGCCCCGACGGGCTTGCTCAAGCATTTATCATTGGCGAGGATTTTATCGGCACCGACGCCTGCTGTCTGGTCCTCGGTGACAACATCTTCCATGGCGCAGGCTTTACTTCTTTGTTAAAACAAAGCGTAATCGATGCTGAGCAACATGGAAAAGCAACAGTCTTTGGCTATTGGGTTAACGACCCGGAACGCTATGGTGTCGCCGAGTTTGACCAAGAAGGGAAATGCCTTTCCATCGAAGAGAAGCCAAAGAATCCCAAAAGCAACTATGCTGTTGTGGGCCTTTATTTCTATCCCAACAGTGTAGTCAGCATTGCCAAGCAAATCAAGCCGAGTGCTCGAGGTGAGTTGGAAATTACTTCCGTGAATCAAGAGTATCTCAAAAAAGGAGAATTGCAAGTAAAACCATTCCAGCGCGGCTTTGCGTGGTTGGACACTGGAACTCATGACAGCCTGTCAGAAGCAAGCACATTTATTGAAGTTATTGAAAAGCGCCAAGGACTGAAAATCGCCTGTTTAGAGGAAATAGCCTTCAAACGCGGGTGGATTACCGCAGACAAATTGCGGGAAGTGGCAGCGCCGATGGCAAAAAACGATTATGGGAAATATTTATTGATGCTGGCCTCCAAGTTTTCAAACGGACAATAAACAAACATAACACGTACAATTATAAATATATAGAAGTGCCATCAAGACACGAATTTCTTAAGGTGTAATTAAACAAAACAAGAATATGATTGAAGAAGCAAACAACATTCAAACCGAGATTATCGAAGAAGAAACCTCGTCATTTAATTTTGGATCCATTTACAAAGCGCTAATCCTGAACTGGTATTGGTTCTTGCTGTCGCTCATCATCTGTATGGGAGCGGCATTCTTATACTTGCGCTACACCACCCCCAACTACAATGCATACGCCAAGATGCTGATCAAAGACGATGATGGCGGACGCAGAAGAAGCACGGGACTTCAGAGTATGGAAAACCTGGGACTAATGACACAAAGCCTTGGCATCCAGAATGAAATGCAGGTTCTTTCATCAAGTATTCTGGCAGCAGATGCCGTGCGCGACCTGAAACTTTATGTCAACTACTATCTGGAAGGCCGCGTAACTGGCAACATACTTTATAAGGACCAGCCGATTACCGTGGATATTGATCCCGAACACCTGGAGAGACTCAACTCCCCCGTCAATCTTTCAATCACCAGGGTGGGCAACAAATATGAGGTAACAGGCGTATACAATGTGCCGTTAGACGAGTACAACATGCGTGGTCCGTACGGAATCAAGCGCACCATCACGCAGTTTCCTACAATGATTCGCACCAATGCTGGATATATCACGTTTAATGCCACAGGAAAGAACCTGTTGCCCGAAGGCAGAACTATGCGTGTCAGCATCTGTTCTCCGCGCATGATGGCTGGCAAATATGCCGGATCACTTTCTGTTTCTCAGAAAACGGAAGAGTCTTCCGTGCTCACTCTTTCTCTTGTTGATCAGGTTCCACGTCGTGCTATGGATTACCTGAACCAATTGGTTGTATGCTATAACCGACAGGCTAATGCCGACAAGAATGAAGTTGCCGTGCGTACAGAAGAGTTTATCAATGAGCGTCTGACCAAGATCAATGGAGAATTAGGTAGCACAGATGGTGCTTTGGAGAGTTACAAGCGCCGCAATCGTTTGGTGGAACTGAAGACCGATGCTCGCGAATCATCCGCCAACGCATCTGCCTACGAGCAAAAACTCAATGATATCAACACTCAAATCGCATTGATTGACGACGTATCAAGTGCCGTCAACACATCTAATCGCTCTCAGTTGCTCCCAACAGTGGGCTTGCAGGATGCTTCTGCCAATCAGTTGATCAACGAGTACAACAAAATCGCGATGGATCGTAACAGGTTATTACGTACTGCGGCAGAGAACAGCCCAATCGTTGAACCACTGACTGAGCAACTTGATGAAATAAACAGCAGCATAAAACAATCGCTGGCGCAGGCACGTCGCAACGCCATCATTCAGCGCAATGCCATTGCCACTCAGCACGGGCAATACACAGGAGAAATCAGTCGCACGCCAGAACAAGAGCGTATTCTGACACAGATCGGTCGTCAGCAAGAAGTGAAGAGCGGTCTTTACCTGATGCTTCTCCAGAAACGTGAGGAGAACTCTATTTCACTGGCAGCGACTGCCGACAAGGGAAAGTTAATTGAATTGCCAAAGTTCGGAGGTAAGGTCAGCCCTAACAACCGGATGATTTATATTATAGCCCTGGCAATAGCACTGTTGCTTCCAAGTCTTATCATCTTCCTCATCAGTTTCTTCAGGTATCGCATTGAAGGTCATGAAGATGTTGCCAAACTTACACCGCTGCCCATTCTGGCTGATGTGGCCGTTGCCAGCGATTCCGCAAAGTCAAAGGCAGACATTGTGGTTCATGAGAACAAGAACAACCAAATGGAAGAGATTTTCCGCTCTATGCGTACCAATCTGCAATTCATGCTTTCAGAAGGACAGAAGGTTATCATGTTTACATCGAGTACCTCTGGTGAAGGAAAAACCTTCAATGCGGCAAACATTGCAGTCAGTTTTGCATTGCTGGGAAAGAGAGTCATTCTGGTGGGACTGGATATCCGCAAGCCACGTTTGGCAGAACTGCTGGAAATCAAAGACCATCATCACGGTATCACCCCACTGCTCACTCACAGTAATCCCACGGTAGATGACGTGAAAGCACAGATATTGTCTTCTGGCATTAACGAGAACCTCGACACACTGATGGCAGGTCCGATTCCCCCCAACCCTGCTGAGTTGATTGCCCGTCCTTCATTAGACATCGTAATGAATATTCTTCGCGACCTCTACGACTATGTTATCGTCGACACCGCTCCTGTTGGATTGGTAACCGATACGCTTCAGATATCACGTGTTTGTGATGTCACCGTATTCGTGTGTCGTGCTGACTATACGCCAAAGAGCAGTTTCCAACTGGTTAACAGTCTGGCTGCAGAGAAGAAACTTCCCAACATGGCTGTCGTTATCAATGGCATTGATATGTCTAAGAAGAAATACGGCTATTACTATGGATATGGAAGGTATGGAAAATACGGACGATACGGATACGGCAAGTATGGTTATGGAAAATATGGGCGATACGGCTCCTATGGACGTTATGGTTACGGACAATATGGCCACGGTGGATATGGAGCCGGCCAGTACGGCAACTATGGCCAATATGGTAACTATGCCAACAGCCGTTATGGAGAAAAGAACGACGACAGTGTAAAAAGATGATGAATGACGATTGCAGTAGACTTTGATGGTACCATAGTAGAACATGCGTACCCTAAAATAGGGCGTGAGATACCATTTGCGGTAGAAACGCTGCACATGCTCCTGAAGGATCATCACAAACTGATTCTCTGGTCAGTAAGAGAAGGAGAATTGTTGGATGATGCTGTCAATTGGTGTCGCGATCACGGCATAGAGTTTTATGCCGTGAATCGCGATTATCCAGAAGAGGAGCAGGAAAAGAACAACCATTTCTCAAGAAAGTTGAAAGTTGACCTGTTTATTGATGACCGCAATGTGGGCGGATTACCTGACTGGGGAGTCATCTACGACATGATAAAACATGGCAGGACATGGCAGGACATCATGCACGACAGGCAAGGAACCAACAATCAACCTCCAAAAAAGAAGCACTGGTGGTCACGCTGACCCCAGTGCTTCTTTTTTTATCTCAACATTTGCTTATTACAGCAACACGCTATAAGGAATTGTGATGAGGAACACCATCACGCGTGCAACCAAGAAGAAACCATTAATATGCGTTATCATCACCTTTGACAACATCACGTATGGTTTTCAGGATAATGGACACATCCAGCCACATACTCCAGTGTTCGATATACCAAATGTCCATCTCTACCCTTCGGGCCATATCATCAACGGTCTTCGTTTCGCCCCTCAATCCATGGGTTTGCGCCCATCCGGTAATACCAGGTTTCACGTAATGCCGAACCATGTAATCCCCTATTCTGGCACTGTAGTATTCCGTATGTGCCAACATATGAGGGCGAGGGCCTACAACACTCATCTCCCCTTTCAGCACATTGATAAACTGTGGGAGTTCATCGATATTCGCATGTCTGAGTATTTTCCCCCATTGCGGAACACGCGGATCGCCTTTCGTTGCCTGCAGGTTGTCTGCATCGGCATTCATTTTCATGGAGCGGAATTTATATACCCAGAAATCTTTTCCGTCATATCCAGTCCGTTTCTGCTTAAAGAACACCGGACCAGGCATTGTTATTTTCGTCACAAGAGCCACAATCAGATAGACAAACGGGAAAACCAGGCAGAGGAAAGGAATCGTAATAACCAGATCGAAGACTCGTTTCTTAATGCGATTCATCACATTCATCAATGGTTCATTATACTGAGCCAGCACATAAGCATTGCCAAATTCCATGGGTACGGTATGCCTCTCCTTGCTTGAATAACTCTCTGGAACATAGTAAACCCTCACCACCTGCTGTTCGCATTCTGTTAGCAACAGGTTAAGCCAGTTGTCATCGTATTTCTCCACCATGGACAGGAACAATTCATCAGTCTGCCGATTCTGAATAAAAGGCAACAGGTTTTCCAAAGGCATCACGCCGTCCTTTACAGTATTTCCGAACTCTCCTACTATCTCATAACCATTCCATCCGTCTTTCATCTCTGCTTTTACAGAATCCATCATCACGCCATGACCCACTAGTACGGCACGCGAAATGTCATGCCCGGATTTTCTGATATAATGCAATATCTTTCGCAGGAACATTCTTTCTATGGTAAGACACACAAAGGCGATGGCAAACACAGTCATAGAGCGGAAGAAACCTGGCACGAAAGCATGTGTCATACCTAATAGTGCGTCATACACTAATATATATAATAAGGTGGTCTTGAAAGCATTCTTCATCACCGTGGCAGGATTTACCATTCGATGGTGTAAGGTTATGGGCTCATAAACACGTGCTATCAGATAAGCCACATTGGCTAATAACAAATCGTCAATAACGCTGAATTCCGTTAAGGGCTGCATTGGCCACCAGCCAAAGAAAGCAGATATAACCAGTGAAATGTCCAGTACCACCCAGTCAATCAGTGATATGGATAAAAGAATCCATGATGATTTATTCGAAACCGACCTCATTCTTTTGTTAATTTTCCCTTGTCACCTAAGTTAATCATGATATTTAGCGATGCAAATATATAACAAAAAAAAATATCAGCCAAATTTTCGGCTGATATTTTCAATATTGTCTCATGATTTTGGCCTATGATTCATCCTCCATAGCCAGTGCCATACCCTGAAGACAGGTTCCCACATACATTCCGAAGGATACATTCTCATCAACCGCAAATCTCGCTTTACGCGCTGTATGTTCCTTCCTAAACCAGAATCTCTCATCTTATCGCTGACACGAGAATCATATTTCCCGAAATTGCCCGACTGCATGATTTCTTCCAAGAGGAATCTTCCCTGCTTTTCGTTGGCAGCCACAATCATCCATTCTTCTGGCATGGCAAGAACTTCATGCAACACCCACATCACTGCTGTTGCAAATTTATATATACCTAAGTGTCTGAACAGCCTCGTCGTATCTTCCTTACGCCCTGCCTCGAAACTCTTTTTCAACAAATAGTAATAGTCTATCACCTGCCGAAGGCCCAGACCTTCGTTGAAGAAATGGTTTGACAAGTGAACCATCTGGTAGGTTATATTAAAATCCAGAGTCGGAACAATGATAAACCGCCCTTCTTCTGAAATAGGTTCTGCATGAGAGAACTGGAATGGAGTCTGTTCTTTGAAATACTGTTGAAGCCTTTTATTATGAATCAGATTGTTCATAAAGGCCGGCCTATAGTGAATCTCCACGGGTGTTCCATTCATATTTGATCCATCCACATGGTGGTAACAATAATGAGTGTTCCCGAGATATTTACGTGAGAAAGCCAATATAGCATCATCATCAATCCTCAACTCACCATCATCTCCACAGACCACCATCCATAAATCAATGTCTCCAGGGGTTCGCTGCATCATTTCTGGATACATCAAAGCATTACCCTGTCCTTTTAAAATGCACGCCTTATACCCCAACTTGTCAATTCTTCTGCAAGCACTTGCCGCACGATAATTGATTATATGATTCAACCTTTTCAGTTCGTTTATATCTGCGTACCATCTGAAAAGCAACTCTTTGGGAGGGCGCAACTCATCAGGAAGCCTGCTTATCCCCACAAAACAGACCCCTATGACAGTCTGCTGAATGCAAATGCCGTGTATGCCCCACCAATCTTCATCCGTAATCGTAAGTTTTTCAAACTCATCACTTGCTCCGACAGAGAACCTCAATAGTTCGAAAAACTTCTCGTATATATCTTTTTTCATAATATCAATCAATCACACCTAATCCGAAACCGCTCCTAACAGATGTCCCGATGCATTACTGACAAGACTATTTTCCCATCACCTCATGGAAAAGAATGTTCCATACAAACAAAGCATTTCCCACCAAATATCGCTTCCACATCCTTCGCGGCTCTTTCACCAGTCGGTATAACCACTCTAATGAATGTTCCTGCCACCATTTGGGGGCTCTTTTGGCAGTGCCTGCAAAGAAATCGAATACGGCGCCTATCGTTCCTACATGACAGTCTATGTCCAGTTCGTCCCAGTGAGCATACGTCCATTTCTCTTGCTTCGGGGCAGTCATACCTATCCACAGCAAATCTGGCTGTTCACGGTTTACCGCTGCCACCATTGCCTCATTATCCTCCTTAGAAAACACTTTTTTGTATGGAGGAGAATAAGTCACCACATTCAAATGTGGATACACATCCTTCGCCTTGCGCTTAATCAATGACAGCACATGCTCCGAACTGCCTAAGAACATCACTTTGGGTAATTCTTTCTTTTCTTTATTCCCAGCCGCGGCCTGCGTATTCAGCCGTTCCATTTCAAAAGCAAACAGGTCCCAACCTGCAATCCGTTCCTTCGGTTGACTCTTGGCATGAATCCATCTGCAGACCTTCACGATACTTGCCCCATCAGGAATCAGAGCATCCCCCATCATTAAAGCCTCTGCAAACTGCTCATCTTTCAAGGCCATGTTATACGAATGGGCATTGATGGTGTTGATCAGCAACTTGCCTTGGGGCAAACTGCTTAAATCTGCCTTACATGACAACACATCGACATCACGGAGTTTTAACATACCCTTTTTCCTTTAATAATGCCAGATGCCGTCTGAGTTCCTCATCTGAGTTGAAACGGTTTTTTATCTTTTTTGCAGGAACACCAGCATAAATACAATATGGATCCGTATCCTTAGTCACTACGCTGCCGGCAGCAACTATACAACCGTCACTAACAGTCACCCCGCCCATAACAATCGCGCCATACCCTATCCACACATCATTCCCTATTACGGTCATTTCTTCTACGCCTTTCCATGAATAGTCTTTATCGCGAATCGATTTTGCTAATCGTACTGGTGTTCCAATCTCTTGATAACAATGGTCATGCCTACCAACAATACCCACGTGGTTAGCCAATATTACCCCATTGCCAATCTTGCAATTTGTCTCTATAACAGAATACTTCCCAATGTAAAAATCATCGCCAATTTCAATGCCATCCCTTGCCCACATAAACACACCTCTCCCACAATGGAAATTCTTTCCAATTTGATATCTGTGCCAAACAACATGTTTCATCCACAGATCACGAATCCTTTTTACGGCAGATACCAGTGTCATTTTGAATCTAATACTTCAAGTAAATCTTTCTTTAGATATCTGATTGCATATTTTTCAAATCTCTTGTCATATTCAACGACATTGTTCCTATTCAACTTCAATGCCTCAGACATCTTTTCTGCGAAGGTCACTTCATCTCTATTCTCAACAACAAAGCCATTTACACCATTTTTAACCATTTCTTTAGCACTGCTGAAATTAGTGACTACGCAAGGTACTCCACATGCACATGCCTCTACCAATGTTGTTGACCATCCCTCCACTAAAGATCCCATGATAAATAAATCTGCTGCATTCAGGTATAAGGCAATCTCAGAGGGATCTTTCTTTCCTACCAAGATAACAGAATGCTCAAGATGACACGATTCTATGTAGTTCTTGATTTTGTCTTCATCCTCTCCGTCACCAATGAAATAAAGTTTGGAATCTTCATTTGTACCATGATATATCTGAAATGCATCTACCATTAGTTTCCAACCTTTAAACCATCCCAAGCGCCCTACCGTAACAAAGATATTTAAACGGTCTTCAATACCGAGTTGTTTCCTACATTTGTCCTGATCTTGATGTTTGTAATACAAGTCATTGAAACGTGTTGGGAAAGGTGTCACATCACTTGTCTTAATTCTTCCTTTGCTCCTTTCTGAAAAACTCTTTCTTGCATCAAGGTCTGCCGCAGCAAGCAGCCATCTCACTTTCTCTGCCTTCGGCATTAAGAAAAAGCGGTCATACACTCCAGCCAATCTTCTTGCCCAAGGATATCTCGATATAGAAAGCGGATTCTCAATCCCAGGCAAGATAAAACAAGTCCTGCTAAGATAATTCTTGGGAATAAAATAAGTCACCTCTGGTGCATGTGTCAGAATCACATCAAAATCCTTCCTTCTCAGTATCCTTTTAATATGCTTTTTTATATGGATGCAATTGGTTATTCGTTCAGGAATTAACGGGCGTTTTGAAGCAGGGGTTATGTGCGCCATCGTATAAAAATCAAACTGACATCCATTCATTTCGCGCTTTTCCCATTCTCCGACTTCTCCAGTCCCGTCTGTGGTAATGCCAGCCAACAACAAATCATTTCCAAAAGCAGGCAACATGTTTCTATAGAAATTCATGATGCCCCCAGTAGGATAATCAGTAAAATTGACGTTATCAATGACTAGTATTCTCATCTGCATTACTAATTGATGCATGTTCCTTCCGAACCACGTCTCTATTTACAATAACAATCCTGCGTCTTTTCTTGATGTCATTCTCTCCTGCACGGATGCACATGGCTAACAACATGAAATAGCCCATTCCTTTTCCTGAAAGATAAGATGTGTCTGCCGTACTCTCCAATGCCAATGCCAAGATACACATCAATCCTATCTTATAATAGACTCTTTCCTTCTTGCTGGCCACCTCCTTATATCTTCTCACCCAAAACCACAGGAAAAAGAAAATACCCACCAGCCCGAACTGAGCCAACGTGGGGTAATAGGCATCGGCCAAGAACATCGGGTTATCTGGAGACAAGCCCCAAACTTCATCCAGTTTGTACTTATAATACAATGGGGAATAATGCACTGCCGCAGCATTCGTGGCGAAAGAAGCGTATCCACTGCCAAAAGGTACATAGTCTTTCAAGATGATGTCTCCCGCCACGGTATAACTGGCAGGACGGGCATTCATCTGTCCGACCTCATCTTTCGAAAGCCCTTCTACATAATATGCATTAAACTTTGTCCAAGTAAAAAAGATAATTATCACGGCCAATGCGACCAATTGCAAGACACTCTTTGCTGATTTTATATTGAGTTTATTCTTTAAGAAAAAGAAGACACCGATGAATGCGAGTATCTCACCATATACTTTCGATTTTCCAGAAAGCAACCCCACAGCAACTATTAACAATGCCACCCATCTGTTTTCCCCTCTATCACCATAGCAGAATAAGAACAACATTGCTAACATCAAAGATGCCTGTCCAATTACAGGAGTCTCTAAGCCGTATGTAGAAACACTTGAACCTATAAAACCCAATGCGACGTAAAGCACCAAACATGCCCCGAGAATCACTATCATTAAGTTCTTTTGCCAACGTTTGAATATGGGAGCCAACAAATAAGTACAATAAAAAACGATGTAGGGCCTCACCTGTTGTTGAATATCTAACAAAATAGCATTTGTGGAATTGATTTTTAATGACAAAGAATACGCAAAATATAATGCAACTAACACCACATACACAACAATTTCTTTTTGTGCTTTAGACGAACTTCTCTTATTCAGTTTTGTCAACGTAAAAGCGGCTAATATGAGAGTCATAACCTCATCCACATAGTCGTTCACCAGATCATAGAACAAAATGGAAAATGGAATATATAGAATCCAAAACCACGTAAAGAATGTACTAATTCTCATATTATCTGTATTACTTTATCCTATATCTATTTCTCTTATATTTATTCAACAACACAAGAACTGGCTCTGGCATATAATGGCGAAGGTAGTCTTTGACACTTTTTCCTTTTTTTTCATCCCATGACGCCATATACCGATGAATTGTTCTTGTATTCTCGGTTATATGTAGCCTTCCGGTAACAACACTAATCGGAGCAAAGTATTCGCTGGGGTATATTGTTATACCGCTAACTTCTTGTATTCCTTTAATATTCTGAAGACCAAATTCTTGCAACACTTCTGTTGTATATGCAACAATAGTTTTGGTATATGGATTCAATTCTTTTATTTCAAAAGAAAGGTCCTGGTAATAGTTTAGCAAACGTTCCATCACACGATTTCCTCTTTCCACTCCAAACCCCAAGCCTAAAGCAACAGAATATGCGAACCTTGGAGCATATTTAAGTGGACTGTTCTCCCCGTCAGGATCTAACTCGAATCCCATGAATGGTCCTTTCGCAATAATATCATCCAACGGCCGGATTATTTCAACATCTGTATCGAAATACAGGCCTCCATGTTGATATAGAATCCAAAATCTGGCATAATCACTCACAAATGCATACTTTTTTTGTTTATATGCCTCTGCCGTATAGGGAATGATGTTCACGTCAAAGTTATCTTCATTCCACTCCTTGATTTCATAATCTGGCAGGAACTTTCTCCATGATGCGATGCACTTCTGTGCCAAAGGGGGCAATGGATTGCGTCCAAACCAGCAATAATGTATGATTTTGGGAATCATAGGATATTATACTTCTTCAATTCTTGCAAACAATCCTGGACATAATTCATCCTTTTTGTCCAGTCAGACAAATTGATGGCCACATCCCAGTTTTTATCAACGAGACTCTGATACGCTCCAATATTGGAAAGAATATCCATGATTTGGGTTTTCTCTCTCCCTTTTTCTAATTGTACCACAGGATCATAACCCATCAAGTCTGTCAATTCTTTCGGGGCTCTGCCGACCATGATACACCTTGAGAGCATGCATTCCCAATAACGTTGCGTCAGGGTTTCGATGTCGCCGGCTATTTCTGGTTGTGTATCGCAACGTGGAAAGGTGATGCATATTTTGGTATCAGCCAGTGCTGAACGAAACTCTTCGTCGCTTTCAAACAGATGCTTTCCGTCTCGGCTATGCAAATGGTTCACGGTTTCTGGCAATTGCACATCAAAGACCTGCTTGTTCGCGCGTCCGAATTCCAAGATGTCAATAGTTCTTTCTGTTAAGGCTTTCCCTTCTGAATACAAAGACGAGTCTACTCCTTCCGGAACGTAGTAAATATTCATCTTGGGGAATCGGTTTCTCATTCTATCAGCCGTTTGAGAAGATGTGAAAAAGGCTGTCTTTACATCATGTTTGACAAACCACGCACAGACTTTCTCAAAATACTTCGGCCAGCAGTCCCAAATAAACGGGATGATTTCATAATGGCTGTAATCGGGAAATGTGTCGAAACTGATACTGACGGGTTCTACAAATCGCAGTCTGGCCTCCTTTTTATTCTTCCAGATGGTTGGCAACTCATATCGGTAAGCGAAATGATGCGCCCACCGCGGTGGATAATGGCTCTCAGCCACTTGTCCGCCTGCCTTTACCCACGCTTCAAATGCCTTCGTTTTGAAGTTGATGCCATGAGGATGGCGATATGGTTCTACTGCCCTTACGAGTTTTTTCATGTATTCTGTAACTATCAACTTGTGGAAGTGTTATGCGATATCACATTCCAGCAGGTGTTCTGCTTCATTCATGAAAAACGGACATAACGGTATCTGTATGATTATTACGGACATAACTACCCAATCCCACAAGTTGTGGAATCTCGGTGAAACGGGTATCACGCACTTGAGTGATTAGGTATTTCCGCAGATGAGCATCCTATAAATAAATGCTCGCAGAATCGCACAATTACCGCTATGCATCTGCAAAGATACGAATAAGCGAGAGAAATACAAAATAAAAAACATTTTTTTATTTTAATTTCCGAGCGAGAGTATCTTATTTAAAGATACGAATAAGTGAGAACAAAACAAAGGAAAACATCGTTTTTCTTTGATTTGTCGAGCGAAAGTATCTTATTTAAAGGTACGAATAAGTGAGAGAAATACAAAATAAAAATCATTTTTATTTCAAATTTCAGAGCGAGAGTATCATATTTAAAACGTGAATTCATCGCAAGACTTCTGCTATTTGCTTCCCCTTGTCGATGATATCAATATGCACTGACGGTTTCTCTGGCAGCAGATCCATATACGATGAAAAGCGCGGAAACGCGCTACTCTTGTGTATGAAATTGTCATAGAAAATCCGAGTTTGGGGCTCTCATACGAGCGACATTGGGCACAAACGATTAATTGGGCGAGAAATACGCGAGTTTCAAGATAATTCCTGCAATTCGCTGACAGACAATTAATTACACCGAAAACAGAATTTTCTATAACGAAGAAATCAGATGTCTGCTGAAAAAAGCATAGGTTTTGGGTTGTAAAAACATAGGTTTTGAGGGGCGAAACCATAGTTTTTGGACAGTGAAACCTATATTTTTGAAAGGTAAAAGCATAGGTTTTGCGCGTCGTAACATGTGTCACGGTAATGAATCTTTACATTTTCAAGTTTCCAACGCCCACTATTTCAAAAATCGATTTCTATTTCGAAGGAAAACAGCAACATGATTTTGTCGTGTTTTTTCAAATCATCAGCATGTCGTTTCGCCGAACTCACATTATCAGAAGATACGAAGGAGCGAGAGAAAAGCATGATAAAAAACATTATTTATTTTCTTTTCCGAATAAGATACGCAAATAAATGATTACCTTTGCACGGAAAATACGAGAACAAGAAACATGTCAAAACAAAATAAGAGACTCAAAACGATTGTATTCCTGTTGCTGCTAACGAGTTTGAAAATGGTAGCACAGGACCTGCCCACCGACGGACCACTGACCATACGGCCGCTTCTGCAACAATTGGGAAACAAATTGCTCAAAGGGAAGAAAGGCAGTATTGTGGCGATACGGCCACAAACGGGAGAAGTGATCTGCTTGGCAACGAATTCTCCAGAAGGATATAATCTGAATCTGGCCGTGGCAACTCCCTATGCACCAGGATCTACATTCAAAACGGCCCAGGCGCTCACTCTCCTTTCTGAAGGAATCATCACCCCCGAGATGACAATCCCATGCACCAACGGATTTACCGATGGAAATATCCACGTGGGATGTCACCAGCATGCCTCGCCTCTCAACCTGCAGAGGGCGCTTGCCATCTCGTGTAACACATGGTTTCTGATGACTTTCATGCAGATGATCAACGATACTTTCGTGTATGAAGACAAGGAAGAGGCCATCACCGTATGGAACGAATACATGCGAAGCATGGGACTTGGAGGCTCACTGGGTACGGACATCCCCGGCGAAAAGGGCGGTCTGCTGGCCAATAAGAACTATCTGAACCGCCGTTATAAAGACGGCTGGGACGGAAAAACCATCATGTGGGCAGGAATGGGACAAGGCGACGTAACGCTCACACCCCTCCAACTGTGCAATCTGGCTGCGAGCATCGCCAACAGGGGACACTACTACGTGCCACATATCCACCAAGCGACGGCAGAACATCCTCTTCCCCAGCGCTTTTTAACACCCAAAAAGACGAAAGTAGAGCCCAGTGCCTATGCGCCAGTTGTGTCTGGCATGCGGCTTGCAGTGAAAAACGGAACTTGCTCAAGTATCAATACGCCGGCATATCCTATATGCGGGAAAACAGGAACGGTGGAAAATCCAGGCAAAGACCACTCTGCATTCATCGGCTTTGCTCCCATGGACAACCCTCAGATAGCCATTGCCGTTTTCATTGAGCACGGCGGATTCGGTGCAGACCTGGCTGCCCCCATCGCCTCGCTCATCATTGAGGAGTATTTGAAAGGGTATTTGTCGCAACCGTCGCAGGCACTCGCCAAGCGGATTGAGGCAAAACGCACCTGACATACATACTGCATCCATCAACAAGACACGCTTACACCTATATGATATATCCGAAGACTTTTGAACAGAAAATAGGATTCAACGAGATTCGCACACTGCTGAAGGAGAAATGCATGAGCACCTTGGGGAAAGAACAGGTGACACAAATGGCTTTCAGTCACGATGCGGCGACCATTCAAGAATGGCTGCAACAAACCCGCGACTTCAGGCGGCTGCAAGAGGAAACGGATGATTTCCCCATGCAATACTTCTTCGACGTGAGGGAGTCAGTGGCAAGACTGCGGCTGGAAGGTACCCACATGGAGGAGGACGAACTGTTCGACCTGCGCCGTTCATTGGAAACCATCCACCGTATGGTGATGTATCTGCGACGAGAACCTGAAACACCGGCCTACCCTTCTCTGTTCAAACTGACAGAAGAGATTATCACATTCCCACAACTGATACAGCGCATCGACCAGATTCTCGACAAATTCGGAAAGATAAAAGACTCCGCCTCAACAGAATTGGGGAATATCAGACGCGAACTGGCTAAGACAGAAGGCAGCATATCACGCACACTTTACAGCATTCTGAGAGCAGCGCAGAGCGAAGGCGTGGTGGAAAAAGACGTGAACCCCACTATCCGCGACGGCCGTCTGGTGATTCCCATCGCCCCAGGACTCAAGCGAAAGATAAAAGGAATTATACACGACGAGTCTGCCAGCGGCAAAACGGTATTCATAGAACCCACCGAAGTGGTTGAAGCCAACAACCGCATCCGCGAACTGGAGGCAGAAGAGCGGCGCGAGATTATCAGGATTCTCACGGAATTCTCCAAGGAAGTGAGACCACATATCCACGATATTCTCAACTCCTATCTGTTCCTGGCAAAAATAGACTTCATCCATGCCAAGGCGGAACTTGCCCAAAGCATGAACGGAATAGAACCTGAGGTGCATTCATACCCCTATATCGACTGGATTCAGGCTGTGCACCCACTGCTGCAAATGTCGTTGGAAAAGCAGGGAAAGCGCATTGTTCCGCTTGACATCATGCTCACCCGAGAGAAGCGGATCCTGATTATTTCCGGCCCAAATGCAGGAGGAAAGTCTGTATGCCTGAAGACAACCGGTCTGCTACAGTATATGATTCAGTGCGGACTCTCAGTGCCGATGAGCGAGCGAAGCAAAACGGGTATTTTCCAAAATATTCTGATTGACATCGGCGACGAGCAAAGCATAGAGAATGACCTGAGCACCTACTCAAGCCATCTGCTGAACATGAAGAACATGATCAAGGCTGCCGACGCACAAACCCTGATACTGATTGACGAATTCGGCACAGGAACGGAACCGCTTATCGGCGGAGCCATTGCCGAAAGTGTGCTCATGCAGTTCTGCAAGCGCATGGCCTGGGGTGTCATCACCACACACTACCAGAATCTGAAGCACTTTGCCGACAAGAACCAGGGCGTGATAAACGGTGCCATGCTCTACGACCGCAACGAGATGCGAGCGCTTTTCCAACTGCAAATCGGGCAACCAGGCTCATCGTTTGCCATCGAGATAGCCCGCAAGATAGGACTTCCCGAAGAGGTCATCCGCAATGCCAGCGACATCGTGGGAAGCGACTACATTCAAAGCGACAAATATCTTCAGGACATTGTACGTGACAAACGATACTGGGAAAGCAAGCGGCAGAGCATCCACCAGCATGAGAAACAAATGCAGCAAACCATTGCCCGCTATGAGGAAGAGGTGAAAGAGGTGGAACGCCAGCGCAAGGAAATACTGAGACGCGCCAAGGAACAGGCAGAGGAACTGCTGCGCGAGAGCAACAAGAAGATTGAAAACACCATTCGTGAAATCAAAGAAAGTCAGGCGGCAAAGGAAGAAACACGCCGGATACGTGAGGAACTGAACACTTTCAGACAGGAAATTGAGGAGGTGGATGCCAGTGCCAACGACGAAATGATAGCACGAAAGATACGCCAGATACAGCAGCGCAAGGAAAGGAAGGAGAAAAAGAAACGGGAGAAAGCCGCCACTACAGCGGCACAACAGTCTGCCAACAGCACACCGCAAACGACCAGCGGCACACATGAAGATAAAGCCCCGTCGCTCACCGTGGGCTCTATCGTGCGCATCAAAGGCCTAACAACCATTGGGGAAATAGAGTCTACAGACGGTAAAATGGCAACCGTTATCTTCGGAGATATGCGCACTAAGATGCGCATAGAGAGACTGGAACCCGCCACCCAGCCCAAGAAAGAGGAAAAACATGCATACGTGGAGGTCAGCAGAGAGACACGCGAGACGATAGACAACCGTAGACTGCACTTCAAGCAAGACCTCGACGTGCGTGGCATGCGCGGCGATGAAGCCGTCAATGCCGTTACCTATTTCATCGATGATGCCATCTTGGTGGGCATGAGCCGCGTCAGGATTCTTCACGGAACAGGAAGCGGAATCCTTCGCCAACTCATCAGACAATACCTCTCTACCGTTCCCAACGTTCAGAGTTATCATGACGAACATGTACAGTTTGGTGGTGCTGGAATCACCGTCATAGACTTGGAATGAGAAAACTGAAATGAAAAAGACTGCGGGGGAAGAAAACCGGAATCTGTTTTTACAAAGGAAGCGTGGGCAAATCGCTTATTTAATAATATAGGTTCTGGACTTCACCTGTTACAACCAATAAGCAACGCCCACGCTAATTTTCTCATTTGAATGATTCATTCTCTGCATGGTTGGCTTGCCATCATCGTTGCAACTGAGGAATTGTCCAGATTCACATTATAGACGATTTTGCTCTTGCCTAATATCCATGACGTTAATACATCACAGATTTTTCCGACTGCAAAATTAATATTTTATTTCAAATAAAAAAAATTTTTAGATGAAAAATAAGTTTTATTAGGAAAAAGAATGTCTTTACCTAATAATCTATAAAAAAAGGGAACACAGTAGCAACTGCATTCCCTCATATTGTGTGCTGATGTTTGAATACTACTTCACCTTGTCAACAATGGCCTTGAAAGCCTCGGGGTTGTTAACGGCGAGGTCAGCGAGCACCTTGCGGTTAATCTCGATACCAGCCTTGTGCAGGTTACCCATCAACTGTGAATAACTCAGACCCTCCATACGGGCTGCAGCATTGATACGCTGAATCCACAAAGCACGGAAAGTACGCTTCTTATTCTTACGGTCACGGTAAGCATAAGTAAGACCCTTCTCCCATGTATTCTTAGCAACTGTCCAAACATTCTTACGGGCTCCGAAATAGCCACGTGTCAATTTGAGAATTCTTTTTCTCTTTGCTCTTGAAGCAACGTGATTTACTGATCTT
>DGWC01000018.1:0-133 GCA_002395135.1 Prevotella sp. UBA4268
ACTTCGACTTCGAGGTTCCCACAGAACTCGACGGCGTAGCATGGGGCATCCTCGATCCTCGCGACACTTATCAGAACCGCAACGAGTGGGAAGAGAAGGCAAAGGATTTGGCCGGCCGCTTCATCAAGAACTT
>DGWC01000018.1:184-5287 GCA_002395135.1 Prevotella sp. UBA4268
CGCTTCATCAAGAACTTCAAGAAGTATGAGGGCAACGAGGCTGGTAAGGCTCTCGTCGCTGCAGGCCCGAAACTCTAAGAAACCTCTTTTCAGAGAATGATAACCATCAATGGCTGCGCTGTCAATGCGCAGCCATTTTTTTGTTCACGTCCGAAGAAAGAGAGTAGGGGAGCGCCGTTCATCTGCGGCAGCGCAGGCGGTAGCCTATTCCCAGCATCAGGTGGTTGGGCAGTTTAAAGTCGTGCAGGCTGTAGCCGATGTGCAGGTAGGCGCGTCGCGTCATGTTCACCTTGAGCGCTATAATCTGGTAGAAGGCGTTCATGTCGCCCTTGCCGTATATGCTGTGGCCGATGCCGGCATTGATGATGAAATAGGGCATCACAAATTCTGCCCGTGCCGACACGCCCACCATGATCTGACGGTCGGCCGACGGTGCGTAGGTGCTCCTTAGGCGTTCTTCATAGTCTTCTATCTTGTGGAAGTCCTTGCTCACCAGCAGGTTCACGCTGCGGTCGTAGAATCCGTCCACCGACAGGGCGGCATTAAACCGATGGCTCACGTTCCAGGTGGGACTGAAACAGAATCCGAACACACCGGCAGAGCCGGGAATGATGTCGGCACCATCCTTACCCATCACAAGAATGCCCTTGGAGCGCCAGGCACCGAACACCACGACATCGTAGTTCACATGCCGCTGAAACGCCGCAACGGGCGGCCAGTCTGTCTCCCGCTCTTCCTTTTCCCGGTTCACATACCAGGTGAGCCCCAGTTTCGCGCCCAGCGTGTTCAGTCCCGAGTTGGGCAGTTTGGTGTTGCCGTTTGAGAAATGGCTCACCTGCGCGCCTATGTTCACGTCAAAGTGGTTGTTCAGCCGCCAGTTCAGATACAGGTCGGCATCCATATAGGCCGTCGTTTTCGAGCCGATGATGTGGTTTTCGGGGTTCGTCACCTTGTCATAGGGCTTCCACCCCATGGTCAGACCGAAGTTCCATTCATAGTTCAGTGCCAGTCTGCGCCCCCACTTTTTGAGGGTTGCCCCTTGGAACACGTAGACGGAAAAGGGATTGCCCGTCTGATGGTTAAATTCATGTCGGGCCACGCCGATGCCCTGATACGGGTTGCCGAAGATGCGGGCCTGCATGCTGTGGGGTGCCGTCTGGAACGAGTATTTCAGCCTATAGGTGTTGGCATGGTTCATGGTGCGGTTCTCGCTGTTGCTGCCTTTCAGATAATCGTTGGTGTGCAGGATGGTGGCCGGCAGGAATTCGGCATCTATGCGGTGCAGGCAATGGGCCTTGGCGGTAGAGTCTTCGCTCTGAATGCTGACCGTTTCCGCTACGCGCAACGTGTCGCTTTCCCCGGCGGCAGTGCCGGAGAGAGCCCATATCGCGAGTACCAGTGCTTTCAGCATCGTCCTTGTTGTTTGGCGGTTAGTCAGGCAAAGGTACGTTTTTTATTCCATATTGCAAAATGCGGAGCGCGAAATATGGGCTTCGCTGTGCCGTTGTCCTCTTTTCATACCAATGCTTTGGCGGTTTCTCTGCATTGCATTCCTTCAGCAAATTAATATAATTTACCGCGCAAATTAATATAATTTACTTTTCAAATTAAGTTAATTTACCGTGCAAATTAATATAATTTACTTTTCCGCAGTGCCGCTTTCGGTGCTCCATTCCTGCGCTTTCGAGGCTCCATTCCTATGCTTTCATTCCCTCTTTCTTCTGCCGATAAAGAATCCTGGCAGTAATAAGAATAGTGAGAAGATACGCCAGTTCGGGATAAGATTAGAACAATGAGAGTTGTTTAGTGTCCTCAATACAGTACCCCTGAATAGCCTCAGGTTTGTTATCGAAGAAACAATATGCTTCAAGTGCAGTTTGAATCCGTGGCACCATCCCATCGTTCCCTTTCCGTCAGTGGCAAGGTCGGCGAACACCTTGTTGGCATACCTGCGCAGGTTGTGGCATACGGGTATCATGGTGGAGTCCACGAAAGTGATTCCTGTGCATCGTCCGAAAGAGTGGAGGTTCAGAAAGAACATCATCTTGAAGAACACCCTGCTCTCCAGTTCCACAAAGCGGTTGTAGGATACGGCATCGGGAAAGTCATTCTTCAGATGAACCCTGATGAAGTGCAGATAGTAGTGCTTGAAATTGTCGAACGTGCCAAAATGGAACATAATCAGAATCGTCATAATCTCACTGTCGGACATGCTGGCAGCACGACGGCGGCGAGCCTTCCCGTCGGAGGTCAGAAGAGGCATATTTTCAATTTCCTCATCAAATTTCTTACTAAATTCATCCGTAGCACAGAAAATTTCTGTAATTTTGTCACCGGTAATCATGAGCGTATTCTTTTGTTTAACTTTATAAGTAACTGTGAATCAACCATAAAGATACAAAAAATATCTCAGATTACCAACTTTTTAGGNNGGAAGCTCATTACCCGTTCCGATTTCCATCGGGCGGTGGACTGACCACATAAATCTGCAAGCAGAGGTCACAGTATCTGGCGTAAAAGTGTGCTAACACATGGATGGTCATACAATTCTTAGTTAATACCTGTAATTTTTATCTAGTCAATCTAATCGGCTTGCCGATGCCACATTTTTCAAGGGGCGGGTAGCCTAATTCCCCAGCTGACCATAGTCGCTGGGAGGCTTGCCACTTTAAGAGCAAGCTATAGTATGGTTATGACATCATTTAAAAGCGCAAAGCTACATCTCGTAAATGTGGCAAATGAGGTGTAAAATCGGAGAGTTGAAATCTTGTTTATCAGTTTTCGGTTAAGAACTCATTTTTTAAGATTGTTTGAAGCGTGTTTTGAGAAAACGCTAAGCCTAATTAGAGTTAACGTTCCTTAACTCAAAACTTGTCCATTCAAAAGCGTACTTTTGGGAGCAGGCTCGGACAGAGAATGGTGTGTAAAATCGGGGTGTACTGATTGTATATGGATTATGCCATCTGTGGAATCGGTGCTGCCATCGTCAAGACAGAGAAGGCGTAACTATTCTTTTCAGAAATCTGGCTCGGCCTCGCCACGCCGGTAGGAAATCCAGTCGGACGATTGGTGCTCACCATCGTCTTCTTCAGGTGACAGATGGAGGAACGAGTAGCCTCTCATGCGTAGCGTTTCGGTATCGGCAGAACCAAAGATTGCGTCCTCAGAGAAAGCGGTATATTCACCGTCTTGCCACCCTGCATAGAGACTCAGGTGGTTCATACCATCATTTCGCTCCCAATAGAGCTTCCATGTTCCGATAAACGTTCCGTTTTTTTCGGGAATGTCCTCCCAGTCTGTCAAGGTCTCTTTGCCGTCCACAGTCACAAGATTACGCTTCTGCCATTTCCGCAGACCAGTCAGTATTCCATCGGATTCAAACGTCAGCCGCTCGAAGAATCGCTGCCGCTCGCCGATGCGTTCAAGGTGCCATGTACCGACAAGCAGCGGCCCATATTGCTCCTGGAGTTGCATCGTCTTTTCGTGTGCCTCCGGGTCTGTCCATTCTGGGTCGCTGCTGCATGAGGCGAGGGAGAAAACAGCAAGCATCGTAAAAGCAATAGCATAAATCGCTTTTGCTCGGCCATTAGCAAGCGAGTTTGCATGGCTCTCACTAAATCTTGATTTTCTCCATAGGTTTATCATTCTCATTACGTATGAATGTTTTGTTGTTTCTTACTCTTTTTATAAACGCTCACAGGGCGTAGATATTGTGAAGGGTGACATTAAGTCCTTTCCAGATTGTCCATCAACCGATAAGTGTCCTTTATTGTTTCGAGAGTCGAAATGACGTGGCTATCATGATGTTCTACGGCTTCCACGAAAGCGGTCAATTCATTGTAATATCCTTGCGAATAGACCTGATTGGCCGACAATATGGGGGTGAAACTGTTGTTCTGATAGAGATATTCTACAGTTGTTTTGTGAGGGCACAACTTCTCCATTGGGATGCCTGAGACAGTCCGTGACGAAGGGGTAAAAGAGAGTTCTTCCATTTGTGAAAGGTGATAACTGCCAGAACAGGTGCAAATCTTCAGCGACTCTTCTGCATCAGTCCATGAGTAAGCTGTGGAGAGTTCGAGCGTGCCGACGATGTGGGGATGACGGAGCATGAGGATGTAAGAACCTTCGGCAATCTGACGGCAGGCAAGGATTTCGGGTTTGCCAAACAGGAAGCAGACGAGGTCGAGAGGATGGATGAAGAGGTCTAAAAGAGCATCACCCTCAGGGTATACGCCTGTGAGATAATGCAAATCGTAATTGATTAGGTGCTCCTTGTTGAGACGCTTCTTTAGCAGTTGGACGGCTGGGGCATAGCGTTTCTGCAAGCCGACCATGACGACGGGCAAGCCGTGGAGTTGCTGTAAATCAATGAGCGTGTCGAGTTCTTCCAATGTCCGGCAGGGTGGTTTCTCGATGAAAAGCGACTTGCCACTGTGGAGCACTTGCGAGGCTATAGAGAAATGGGCTGTTGGAGAGGCTGAAACGAAAAAGCCTTTGATTGCTTCATCGTTCAGAATCTCGTTGAGCGAGGTCGTGGCTTTCACATCAGGAAACTTCTGCTCTATCAGTCGGGCTTTTCTTGCCGACGTGACGCAGATGTATTTCAGTGGCACTCCGAGGTAATGAAGAACGGGATAGAGATTGGTCAGCGAGTGCTGCCCCATGCCTACGAAGGCATATTGATGTTGATATGTTTGGCGCAGGAACCACTCCGTGCGCATCCGCTTGTATCGTTTGATGAGTGCTTGTATCATTGTATTGCTTTTAGGTGTTTGCGATATGTTTGTTTAGGGTCTGCCGTCCATTGATACGGACCATAAATCTTCTCGATGAGCCATTTGGGCAGTATTCGCTCAAAGTTGCGCACGAGGATGATGTCATACTTACGGTGGAAGTTTATCCAGCACTGATTGCAGTCCTTGGAATACTGACATTGCGTCTGACATGCCGATGCACCGTTGAAAATCTCGTCGAGAGATTGCTCATGGATATTCCCCAGCACCACATCGAGGTTCTGACAGAGGGGGACGTCACCGTTGCTATGCACGACGAGGCAACTCATGATGCTTTGGCAGCGCAAACGTAAATGCCCGTTACGCC
>DGWC01000011.1 GCA_002395135.1 Prevotella sp. UBA4268
ACGCTATTCTGTAAGTTAATAATTTGATTGTTATTAAATTCTCTGTGGCCTTGTGGGGCTGAGCCTCATCTGCGGGCCGATAGCGTTTGTTCTGTTTTCTACTTCATTGGCTATTTTGGTTTAAAGGGTTAAACATTATTTGTTAAGAGCCTATTTTGCTGTATTCCTGTTGCAAAAATAATGGTTTTCGGTGAAAGTTCCAAATAATCAGCTGTCGTTTTTTCTTTTTTCATTATTGGGCCTTTGAATCTTCACCATTAAGCAAGGGGTGGGGGAGTGAAGACAATGATTGGGCAGGTCAAGGAACTGCGTGCCGTGATGGTATACGAAACCGGAAGCTGCGTATGAAAAAAAGTTTTGGTCGGTTTTGCTATCACTGCTATCTCTAAGATAATGTAAGTGATTGGTAATCTGGCGGTTGGACTCTTTTGGGCAGGTGATAGCAGAGGTGATAGAAGTGATAGCAAATTGTGCGGAAATAGAAAAAAGTGGCTTCTTTGGGGGAATTTTTTTAGAAATCGGGATTGTCGGATGGAGGGGGCACGATGAATGACGGTCATTGTGCAGATGGGTTGCAGTCTTACTGCGGATGCTTTGCAGTACTGCTGCGGATGGTCTGCAGTAGTGCTGCGAGCCGTCGGCAGTCTTTCCATATACCAATGGAGGTGACTCGATGGATGGGCAGGAGCGTATGAGGCATGGATTGGAAAATTTGAAAAAATGCACTTTTTAGGGCATTTTTTTTCTCCATTATGCCGATTTGCTATCACTTCTATCACCTGTGCTATCACTGGATGAGAGTGGTTTAACTTGCTTGCTGGTAAGTATTTACGTTTTCAGGTGATAGCAGTGATAGCAAAACGTAGAAAATTTTCCTTCGCGCGCGCGTGTTGTCTAAACTCCAGCGGCTGAAAGACGCGAAAACTCCTAAACTCCTAAATCAAACTTGAATCAGTTAATAAAGTAACTATTCTGCACCTCGCCATTCTTGGACAAAAATCTTCAAAAAACTTACAAAAATGTTCATACTTTGCGGTCGAAGATAAGGCTAAAGGGAAAGCTTTGTGTTAGATTTTTGAAGATTTTTGTTTAAGAATTGGGGGTGCTGAGTTGTTACGAAGAGCCGGCTGTGGCATAAAGAAAGTTAAAAGAGATGCGATTTGCTTGCTTTATAATAAGATTATAATTATCTTTGCATAAAGTTGTAACAAGTTAAATTTCAGCATCCTATGGCTATAATAAACCCGTTTGTTACCCAAGGCTACTTGTCGCCACACTACTTCTGTGACCGTGTAGAAGAGACTAATTATCTAACGAACCTCATTGTTAATGGCAATAATGTTGCGCTTATCTCACCGCGTCGTCTTGGGAAAACAGGGCTAATACACCATTGTTTTGAACAGCAGAGTATCAAGGACGATTACTACACTTTCATCGTAGATATCTATGCCACCAAAAATCTGCAGGAACTGGTGTTCTGTTTGGGCAAGAGCATCTTGGGGGCATTAAAGCCACAAGGTCGTAAAGTGTGGGAGCGGTTCGTAAATGCGCTCGGCTCTTTGAGAGGAAGTATATCGTTTGATATCAATGGGTTGCCGGAATGGGGACTTGGCGTGGGGGATGTTAAAGTGCCACAAACCACGTTAGATGAGATTTTCATGTATCTTGAACAAGCAGACAAGCCTTGTATTGTTGCTATCGATGAGTTTCAAGTGGTGGCAGGCTACCCAGAGGGTAATGTTGAAGCGATTCTCCGCACACATATCCAGCGGTGCAAGAATACGAGATTCATTTATGCCGGGTCACAACGGCACATGATGGCAGAGATATTCGCCACACCCTCGCGTCCTTTCTACCAGAGCACCAGCCTGATGACTTTAGCCCCTATTAATGTCGATCGTTACGTAGAGTTTGCTCAAAGCCTTTTCAGGGAATATCAAAAAGACATTGCTGAAGAAACTGTTCGGGAGGCATATCAACGCTACGATGGGGTCACATGGTACGTGCAGACAATACTTAATGCCCTGTTTTCCATGACGGAGTCTGGCGGTAAATGTAAGCCAGAATCCATAGATACAGCCATTCAGCAAGTTGTTACCCAGCAGAGTTTTACCTATAGTGCACTGCTCTTTCAACTGCCTTCGAAACAGAAAGAGGTTCTTATGGCTATTTGCAGGGAGGGGAAGGCTACTAGCATTACCTCTCGTCCGTTCCTGCAGCGGCATCATCTTACAGCCAGCACTGTTCAGGGAGCGGTCAAAGGGTTGTTGGAAAAAGATTTTATTATCCACGATTTAGGGACCTATAGCGTTTATGACAAGTTCTTCGCTATATGGCTTTTACAACAATAATAAAAATCCGCTTTTCAGCTGAAAGGCGGATTTTTTTATTGCTTTTTTACGAAGGGAATTCTTACACGAGGTGCTCCACGAGGTCGGCGCGGTCGCCGGGGAGCATGTCGATGACGGGAATCTCAATCATGGTGTAGCAGCCGGGCTGCTGGCGCATGGAGGCGCGGGCTACATTGACGAGTACCTGACCAGTGAGTGCGGGGTTGTTGATGCTCATGTTGAACTCCAGACGCTGGTTCTGGGTCTTGCCGCTGACGCCTTTGCGCACGAGGTTGACACCATGGCCCATGTCGCGGACGGCATCTACGCTCTCCACGGCAAAGACGTGGGTCTCGTCGTTGGCGAAGTAGGGGTCGGCCTTGATGGCTGCGGTCACATCTTCCAGCTTGGCACCATCTTCCAGCTCTACATAGACCATGCGGCGATGAATGCCTTCACCGAGGGGGATGGTCATGGAGAGGGCGTTCTTGACACCGGCCTTGGAGCGCACGCAGACGCTGTGGCCCATCGACATGCCGGGGCCGAAGTTGGTGTAGCTGAGGCCTTTGGGCGCGAGGCTCTGCATGAGGGTGCGCACGATGGAGTCGGAGCCTGGGTCCCATCCGGCGGCAATGACGCTGACGGTGCCAGTCTGCTTGTTGAGCTGCATGAGGCGCTCGCGGTAGCCGCGAATCTGTGTATGGATGTCGAAGGAGTCAACGGTGTTGATGCCCAGGGGCAGGATTTGGTTGGCATATTCCTCGCAGGAGCGGGTGGGAGTGGCCAGGATGGCTACATCGACGTCCTGGAGTTCGCGGATGTCTTTGACTACGGCGTAGGGGGCCAGTTCGGCAGGTTTGTTCTCGTCGCCGTTGCGGC
>DGWC01000095.1 GCA_002395135.1 Prevotella sp. UBA4268
AAATTAGTGATTGAACAGTTATGAAGAAAAAGTGTATCTGCGCCGTTTGTGGATATATATACGAAGGCGATGCTGCTCCCGAGAAGTGTCCAATCTGTAAGGCTCCGGCATCCAAATTCTCTGAATTGAAGGAAGATGGAGACGTTACTTATGCAACCGTTCATCGCATTGGTGACGGCAAACCAGAGGGAGTTAGTGAGGAAATGATTCAAGACCTGCGCAACCACTTCAATGGTGAGTGCGGAGAAGTAGGTATGTATCTGGCCATGGCACGCCAGGCTGATCGCGAAGGCTATCCTGAGATTGCTGAAGCATTTAAGCGTTACGCTTTCGAAGAGGCCGATCATGCCAGCCGTTTTGCAGAACTTCTGGGCGAGTGTGTATGGGATACCAAAACCAATCTTGAGAAGCGCGCTGCAGCCGAGGCAGGTGCTTGCGAAGACAAGTTCCGTATTGCCAAGAATGCAAAGGCAGCAGGCTTCGACGCTATTCATGATACCGTTCATGAAATGGCAAAGGACGAGGCTCGTCATGGTGCTGGTTTTGCTGGCTTGCTCAAGCGTTATTTTGGAAAATAATCTGTGAATGAAGGGATACCCCTATTAGGTTTCCCTTTTTCATATCACATGGATTGCGCGGAATCTTCTGCACTGACGCAAGATGATTCTGCGCATTTCCTTTTGAACAACAATATAATTCTGGTGATGCGACGACTGTTTTTTTTGTTACTGCTTGTCCCTTTGAGTCTGAATGCGCAACCTATGTTGGAGCGAATGAACAAGCAACGCCATTTCAAAAACGAGATTCCGCCAGGCAATTATAGCGGAATTACGTATTTGGGAGACAGTCTCTATGCTGTTGTCAGCGATAAGTCGCCGCAAGATGGTTTCTTTCTCTTTCGTCTGCATATTGATTTGATGACCGGTCAACTGTATCGTGCGGAGAATCTGGGGTTCCATGAGAGTGGGGAATCTGGCCGCGATGCTGAGGGTATTGCCTTTTTCCCGTCACAAAACACCCTTCTAATATGTGGTGAAAAGGACAATCGTGTTTTGGAATATACCTTGGACGGGCAATTTACCGGCAGGCAAGTGTCCCTTCCGCCTGTTTTCAGTAAAGCCAGGAGCAATTATGGGCTGGAGTCGATAACTTGTTGTGGTGAAGATGGCACATTCTGGATAACAACGGAGGCCTCCTTGCGCCCTGACGGCAGTATTGCCACTCCTGTGAATCATGTTGAAAACCGATTGCGCCTATTGACGGTCGATTCCTTGCTTCAGCCCAAGGCGCAGTATGCCTATTTGATGGATGCACCGCAGGCACGCCGTAAGGCTGCTATCTATGCCATGGGCGTGAGCGAAATGCTTGCCATGCCCGACGGTCACCTGCTCGTGTTGGAGCGAGAGGTGTATGTGCCGAAAAAGAAAGTGGGCGCGTTTGCTCATTGTAAACTGTATGCCGTGAATCCCTCCGAGGGGGAACCCATTGACAATCAGTCTGTTCTTGGTGACGGTTCTCCTTATCTTCCTAAACAATTATTGTGCGAATGGCGAACTCGGCTGACACTTCTTGGGCGGAAATTTGCCAATTATGAAGGTATGTGCCTTGGTCCTCGTCTCCAAGATGGCTCATACGCCATCGTATTGATAAGCGATTCGCAAAATCAATACCATGGCGTGTTGCGCGACTGGTTCAAGACCCTTGTGGTGCGTTAGCGAACAACAACAGGGTTCTCAATCTCTTTTTTCCATGCGGTGAGGAATTGATACCATTCCGATGCTGAATGAAAACCGAAGTCTTCGTTGTCACTGCAGAATACGATGTCATAGTGAAGAGACTGATCGGGCGTACTCACCAGATATCCGTAATTATCTTTGTTGGCAGGAAGTTCGTTCACAATGTGTTTTGCGGGGATGCAAATGCCCAGGCCAACGGTCTCACGCTTGTGTCCGGCACTGTCTTTCTCTGATACCGGCCAGTCGGTTCCCCAGCATCCTCTGAGTCCTTTCTTGTCGGAAAATTCCGTGGAATTCTTCACGTTGATAATACCTGTAGCAAACTGATGCTCGCTCACGGGTCTGTCGAAGGTTACGTCCACTTGGCAGTCACGGTGGCCGGCATAGAGCGTATACCTTGTTGTCATCTTGAATCTTGGTGCATTGTTGTGCTTCCAACCGTCGTCAATGACTTCCACTATGGTGCGCAGCGGACCGCGAGAGATGATTCTTTGTGTGCGGTGGTTCACGTCTTCCAGCATGGTGGGCTTGTTTCCGTCCCATCCACGCAATGTTCCTACACCGAAAGTAGAGCCCACCCATAGCACATCGTCGCCAAATCCGGCATCTTTTTGTTGCTGGTCGGGATAGAACTGTGTCTGTTTCAGTTCCAGCCCTTGGTGATATTTGCCGTAAATATCCACAGTTTGGCGGTGGTCAAAATAGATTCTATAGGCCACTTTCTTACTTTCGAAAGCGGCTCCGTGGTGATGAATCATCCAATAGGCATTGGTTCCGTTCTCCACGGTGAGTTGTGAAATATACAAATCCTGCTTATTGCTCTCTTTAACCTTCTTGTTGCTCAGCATCATCTCTACATATACCTGTGGCTCATAGGTTCTTGGTTCGCCTTGAGATGCCAGTTCAATGCTGAAAGATTTCTTTTCTTTCTTTCCAAGGTTGGTCAGAAAACATAGTTCATCATATTCTCCGTCGCCGTTCAGGTCATCCAGTTGGCAGGGAATTTCATTTCCGTTACAAGAAACGAGTGCTGATTTCACACTAAAGCCGTCCTGATTGACGGGGATGACCACTGGTGCGGCCTCTCTTGCCACTTTCAGGGGATTGCTCACGGTGATTTTGATTGTCTTCTGTGCATTGGCAGCGAGCACGAATGCAAAGAGTAGCATGTTGGTAAGTAGTTGTTTCATTGGATCAATTATTCTTTGTTAATTCGCTTTCTTGAAAAAATCTATATGCAAATATACTTCAAAACTAATGTTTGTTTAATTTTTTTAGCGGAAAATTTGCATTATACAATATTTTTTAGTAATTTTGTGGCGTTATTTTAACTTTTTTGGCAAACCGTGGGTAGAATAATCATTCTAATACTTTCCATCTTGTTGTCTCTTTCTTCATGTGAACTCAAGTTCAGAAATGACAACGACGACGCTGTAAAACCAATCGAGGTGCAGCGTTATGACCGATTGGAAAGCATTTATCTCACCACGGGCGATTTCTCGGCACTTCAGCAGATGGAGACCGGCTATCCCATGGAAACCAGAACACTGATAGAAAACATCCTGAAACTGGGTTCTGTGAACGATGCGGAAATCAACAACAAGTTTCTGGCTTTCTTCCAAGACACCACGTTGCAGGTGATAATCAGTGATGTGGGCGCACAATATGCTAACATGGACGATATCAATGAGCAATTGAATGATGCCTTTCGCAAACTCACTTATTATGTACCAGGTCTCCCCGTGCCGCAATTCTATGCGCAAATTGGTGCACTCGACCAGAGCATTGTGGTTGGTGACGACCGTGTTGGTATTTCTCTTGATAAGTATCTTGGAGAAGACTATCCTGTTTACAAACGGTTTTATTCTGATTCGCAGCGCTCCACGATGAAGCGCAGTTATATTGTGCCTGACTGTCTTTGTTTCTATCTCATTAGTCTTTATCCGCTCCACGATTTCGATACGCGCAGCCAGAAGGAGCGAGATGCTCATGTGGGCAAGATCTTGTGGGTGTGCAATCAGGTAATGGGCAGCAAATTTTTCAAAACAAAAAATGTGGATTCCACTGCGCTCTTTATGAAAAAGAATCCGCATGTCACCATCGAAGGTCTGCTGAAAATGAAAGACAATAGCCAGATTGCGGATTGACTTTTTTTAATAAATACCGGCTTTCTAATGCTGTAAGTCCCTTCCTTTTGAAGTTTCTAAAGTTGTTGAATTCAAGTATGCTGTTGAAAAAGAATGCATTTTTGATGAACTACTGTTCCACGGGTATGAATGCTCCATCAGGGTGATGGGCACCTTGATAAATGTTTTTCTGGCAAAGGTAATTGTGGAGTAGGTTGGCAAACTCATGGTTTTTGAGTCCCCATTTGGGAGCAATGAGCATATCGGCAGGACTTTGCGAGACGAACCGCTCTAAAATAATATCTTTTCTTATCAGTTGTATATAATTGGAAATCAATTCAATATATTCTTCCGGAGAATAAAAATGAAAAGGCTTTTCTTCGTATTCTTTGGCCAAGCGCGTGCCTTTGATAATCTGCAACTGGTGTATCTTGAGGATGTTCAACGGCAGCGATGAAATGACAGAAGCCTGTCGTAGGCTTTCTTCCGCATCTTCTCCTGGCAAACCAACAATGATGTGGGCACCCGTAAGTATGCCGCGCGCTGCTGTTTTCTCAATTGCTCGTTGCGAACAGGCAAAGTCGTGACCACGGTTGATGTGTTTCAGCGTTTCATCGTTAGCGCTTTCAATGCCGTATTCCACGATTACCGTGGTTGTTTTGCTCAATTCCCCGAGATAGTCGAGTAGCGATTCGGATACGCAATCAGGGCGAGTTCCAATCACAATGCCGACTACATCTTCGACGTTGAGAGCCGTCTCATACATCATCTTGAGTCGGTCGAGTGGGGCATATGTGTTGGTAAATGCTTGGAAATAGGCGAGATACTTCATGTCGGGGTATTTGCGGGCAAAAAAATTCTTGCCAGCCTCAATCTGAGAAACGATGAGCGAAAGAACGTTGGCTGTGTTTGCGGCAGTGCTTTCTATGGAAAGGTACGACGGATTGAACGTGCGGTTGTCACAAAATGTGCATCCTCCGAATGAAATACTCCCGTCGCGGTTGGGACAGGTGAACCCGGCGTTGACGGATATCTTTTGTATGCGGAAGGGAAAGCGCATTCTTGCCCAGGTGCCGAAATCGTTGTAGTGCATTAACCTCTTTTATATTATAAACGTTGCAAATGTACACATTTTTTCGTAACTTTGCCAACTGAATAAAGAAAAATACGAGAATTCGAGAATAGATACCATGAACAGACATTGATAATCATGCTGTTTAATGGGAAAAAAGTAGTTTTACAAAATGAAAAGAATCATTCTGATGGGGGCGGTTTTGCTGATGAGCGCCGCCAGTGTGTTGGCTTCAGGGAATCTTCAGTTGAAGCAAGTGGTTGACGGAACATATAGTGCTGAGAATCTGCGCACGGTAACACCGCTGGTAGACGGTGAGAGTTATGCGCAGATTAGCAGTAACCGCAAGCAAATCGTGGCCTGTTCGTATAAGACGGGCAAGCAGACGGAGGTGCTTTTCGATGTGAACGACACGAAAGGACAGACAATTTCAGCCTTTGATGATTACATCCTGAGCCCAGACGGTAAGAAAATGCTCATCCAAACCCGCACGCATCGCATCTATCGCCGCTCGTTCACTGCCGAGTATTATATTTACAATATCGGTACAAAACTGTTGGAGCGCCTTTCTGACGGCGGTCCGCAGCAGGCTCCTGTATGGAGCAACGACGGATTGCAGGTGGCTTTCGTGCGCGAGAATAACATTTACCTGGTGAAACTGCTGTATGACAATGCGGAGAGTCAGGTGACAAAGGACGGAAAATGGAATGAAGTCATCAACGGTATACCTGATTGGGTGTATGAGGAGGAGTTTGGTTTCAACTCAGCCCTTTCGTTTAATGCAGACGGTACGATGATTTGCTGGATTCGTTTTGACGAATCGCAAGTGAAAGAATATCCCTTGCAGATGTTCAAAGGTTCATATCCGGTGATGAAAGACAATGCCACCTATCCTGGTGTATATTCGTATAAGTATCCCAAAGCGGGCGAAGTGAACTCGAGAGTGAGCGTGCTGAGTTATGATATTAAGAGTCATCAGACGCGCATACTTCAGGTTCCGCTCGACCATGATGGTTATATTCCGCGCCTCAAGGCCACTCGCGATGCCGACAAGATGATTGTTTATACGATGAACCGCCATCAGGACGTGCTGAACATCTATAGTGTGAATCCGCGAAGCACGGTTTCTCAGTTGCTCATCAAGGAGACGGTAGACAAGTATGTGGAAGAAGATGCCATGTCGGGCATACAAATTACCGACAATCACATGCTGGTGCCGAGCGACCGCGATGGTCACATGAAACTTTATCTCTACAATATGAATGGACAGTTGCTGAAACAATTCAGCACACCGATAGGCGAGGTGACCGCTGTTTACGGCTACGATGAGGCTACGGGAAGCGTGTATTATCAGTCAACGGGTGGCAACCCGCTGAACCGCGGCGTGTATGTAACGCTTAAAAACGGCAAGACACAGTTGCTCACACCGAAGGCCGGATGGAACACGGCTATCTTCAGTAAGGGCTATCGATATTTCGTGAACCAGTGGAGCGACTGCAATACACCGTATGTATTCACAACATGCAGCAGTGCTGGCAAGGAATTGGCAACGCTGATTGATAATCAGAAACTCCGACAGGCACTTTCGTCCATACAATTGCCTACGAAAGAGTTCTTTGAGTTTACCACTTCGGAGGGCGTTAAACTGAACGGTGTGATGATCAAGCCTTCCGATTTTACGCCATCCAAGAAATATCCTGTCATCATGTGGCAGTATAGCGGCCCTGGCAGTCAGCAGGTTACCAACGCTTGGTCTATGGGATCAATGGGTAGTGGTGCCCTATATGATACCTATCTCACACAATTAGGTTTCATCGTGGTGTGCGTAGATGGTCGCGGAACAGGTGGCCGTGGAGCAGAGTTTGAGAAATGCACCTATATGAAATTAGGCGAATTAGAGTCTAAAGACCAGGTGGAGGCCGCGCTTTACTTGGGAAACCTTCCTTATGTAGACAAGGATAACATCGGAATATGGGGCTGGAGTTATGGCGGATTCAACACGTTGATGAGCATGAGCGAAGGTCGTCCAGTGTTCAAAGCAGGTGTTGCCGTTGCTCCTCCTACTGATTGGCGCTACTATGACACCGTTTATACCGAGCGGTTTATGCGTACTCCCCAAGAGAATGCCGTTGGCTATGACATCAATCCCATCAACAGGGCTTCGAGAATGAGTGGAAAACTGCTCATCTGCCACGGTCTTGCCGATGACAATGTGCATCCGCAGAATACTTATGAGTATACAGAGGCGCTTGTTCAGGCAGACAAGGACTTCAAGATGAATGTATACACCAACCGTAACCATAGTATTTATGGTGGCAATACGCGCAATCACCTGCTCCGGCAGATTGCAGAACATTTTGTGGAATATTTAAAATAAACATACTACTATGAACAAGTCAAGATGGATAATGGCACTGGTGGCAAGCCTGATGATGGCTCCATCGTTTGCCAATGATGTCACTGTAACAGTGACGAATGAAGAGAAAGTGCAGCGACAAGAAGTTGTTGAAATCGACTTATATGCTGTTTACAAACTACTCGGCATTAATGTGGGACAACCCATTGTGGTGAAAAATGCGCTGGGACAAGAGGTCGCCTATCAGATTTCCTATGATGGCAAGATTTTGGTCGACGTGGCTGTGCGCCCTTGCGGTAGTGCCGCGCTTACCATTTCTTCGGGTACTCCGCGTGCCATGAAGACTTTTGTCACCGGAAGAATGTATCCTGAGCGTGTGGATGATATCGCATGGGAGAACGACAGAACCGCTTACAGAATTTACGGACCTGCATTGCAGAAGAGCGGAGAGCGTGCCTTTGGCGTGGATGTGTGGGTAAAGAACACACCAGACTTAGAGGTTGAAAAGCGCTATGTGACAGAATTGACGAACCACCCGAAGATAGGAGCATTGAAAGCGGCTGGAAAGAAAGAAGAGGCTCTTGCCATGGAAGAGGCGACAACCTATCATTTCGATCATGGCTACGGTCTTGACTGCTACAAGGTAGGACCCAGTCTCGGTGGTGGAGCACCCGCATTGATGGACGGTGACAAACTGATTCTTCCTTATTGCTATAAGGATTACAAGATTCTGGATAATGGTCCGCTTCGCTTTACCGTTCAAGTTTCTTATCATCCTACAGCCATCAACGGAGATGCAAATGTGGTAGAGCATCGCATAATCAGCCTTGACAAAGGGTCGAATTTTAACAAATGCACCGTTTGGTATGACGGTCTGACCAAGGCTGCTAATCTTGCCATGGGCGTCGTGGTTCATCAGGAAGACCTGGAGAGTATGATTCTCGGCGAAGACATGGTGCTCTATGCCGACCCGACCGATAATCCTGCTGCACAGAATTTCCAGATTTACGTGGGTGTTCTATTCCCCAATGGTGTGAAAACGACCAAGACAGTGATGGACAAAGAGGTATTGAACGGCATTGCCGGCCACGCTGTGGGAATTGCCGCTTACCAGCCAGGTGAAAAATACACTTATTATTTCGGCTCTGCATGGAGCAAGAACGATGTGCGCACAATGAATGAGTGGAAATTGCGTGCCGAGGAGACGATAAATGCCCTCCATACGCCGCTGACCATTACAATGAAGTGAGACTTTTATCTTTATCTATTAACTATTATAATTATATGAAGAAACTTTTATTAGGTGATGAGGCTATTGCTCAAGGTGCCATCGATGCAGGGCTGAGCGGTGTTTATGCCTATCCAGGAACGCCGTCAACGGAAATCACGGAGTATATCCAGGATTCTCCTTTGGCTAAGGAACGAAACATTCATCGTCGCTGGTCAACCAACGAAAAAACGGCGATGGAAGCAGCGCTCGGTATGTCGTTCATGGGAAAGAGGGCGCTTGTTTGTATGAAACATGTCGGTTTAAATGTCTGTGCAGATCCCTTTGTGAATTCTGCTATGACGGGAACGAATGGCGGTATCGTGGTCTTGGTGGCTGACGATCCATCCATGCACTCATCGCAAGATGAGCAGGATTCACGTTTTTACGGAAAGTTTGCCATGATTCCTACCTTTGAACCCAGCAGCCAGCAGGAGGCTTACGACATGATGGAAGTGGCTTACGACTTCTCTGAGAAGATTCATTTGCCGGTGCTGATGCGTGTAACAACACGCATGGCTCACTCTCGTGCCGTAGTGGAAGTGAAGGAAACTGCCCGCCCGCAGAACGAGATGAATTATAATGCTGAGGCTTCCAGTTGGGTGCTCCTGCCTGCCAACGCCCGCAAACGCAACGTAATCGTAACAGGGCAGCAGGCCATGTTGGAGGAATGTGCAAAGAACAGTGCATATAATCGCTATGAAGATGCCGGAAATCACAAATTGGGTATCATCGCAAGCGGTATTGCATACAATTATCTGAAGGAATGCTTCCCTGAAGGATGTCCTTATCCAGTGCTGAAAATCAGCCAGTATCCTCTGCCCAAAGACTTGGTTCGCCAGATGACAGAGGCTTGCGAAGAGGTGTTCGTTGCTGAAGAGGGCCAGCCGTTTATTGAAGCTATAGTACGTGGAGTGATGCCGGGCAATGCTGTCATCCGTGGTCGTTTGACGGGCGAACTGCCCCGTACGGGCGAATTGAACCCCGATGCACTGAAGAAAGCCTTGGGATTGGCTCCGCTTGAGAACCATGAACCATGTGAAGATGTTGTGTCTCGTCCGCCGGCACTTTGTCAGGGATGCGGCCACAGAGATGTTTATGCCGCCTTGAACGAAGTGTTGAAGGAGTATGAAAACCCAAGAGTGTTTGGCGATATCGGCTGTTACACGCTGGGATTCCTGCCTCCATACCGTGCCATTCATTCATGCGTGGATATGGGAGCATCCATCACGATGGCTAAAGGTGCTGCAGATGCTGGCCTGTGGCCTGCTGTTGCAATCATCGGAGATTCTACTTTCACTCATTCTGGTATGACAGGATTGCTGGATGCTATCAATGAGAATGCAGACATTACCGTGATAATCAGTGATAATCTGACAACAGCCATGACGGGAGGCCAGGATTCTGCAGGAACAAACAAGTTTGAGGCTATTTGCCGCGGTTTGGGTGTTCCCGAAGAACATCTTAAAGTGGTGGTTCCACTGCCTAAGAATATGCCAGAAATAACCCAGACATTGCGTGATGAAATCAACTATCATGGTGTGAGTGTGATTATTCCGCGTCGTGAGTGTATGCAAACACTTCAGCGCCATTTGAAACAAAAGAAAGCAAAGGAGGCACAGAAATGAAAACAGATATTATCTTATGTGGAGTGGGAGGCCAAGGCATCCTGTCCATAGCAACGATCATTGGTGAAGCAGCCATGAAAGAGAACCTCTATATCAAACAGGCCGAAGTTCATGGAATGTCGCAAAGAGGTGGAGACGTGCAGAGTAATCTCCGTATTTCATCTGATCCGATAGCCAGCGACCTTATTCCTGCGGGCGGTGCCGATGTGATTATATCCATGGAACCGATGGAAGCATTGCGCTATTTGCCATATTTGGGCAAGAACGGATGGATTATTACCTCAAGTACGCCATTCGTAAACATCCCGAATTATCCTGACATGGAGGTGATTAATGGTGATCTGGCAAAGGTAAAGAACGTTATCTCTTTGGATATAGAGAAGGCTGCCAAGGAAAATGGTGTACCTCGCAGTGCAAATGTTATCCTCTTGGGTGCTGCCCAGAAAGCCCTTGGAATCGAATACGGTAAATTGGAAGATGCCATTCGCCGTGTATTCGGACGTAAGGGAGATGCTGTCGTTGAGGCAAACATCAAGGCATTGGCTATTGGTAGGGAGGCGCAGCGATGAAACAGACTCCAATTCAGAAAGAACTTATTGATGGTGCCATCCGCGATTTTGGCATTCAGGACTTTGCCAAGGCAACTATCCGTGAAGTGAAGTCTATTGCAGCCTTTGCTGAGAAGGAGTCTGGCGTTGAGTTCATTAAGATGGAAATGGGTATTCCTGGCCTGCCTGCTGCAAAAGTAGGAGTAGATGCACAGATAAAAGCCTTGAATGAAGGGATAGCGCACAGTTATCCCGACATTCAAGGTCTCCCAATGTTGAAAGAGGAAGCATCCCGTTTTGTGAAAGCATTCATCGGTGTTGACATTTCTCCTGAAGGTTGTGTGCCTGTATGTGGTTCTATGCAGGGAACATTTGCTTCGTTCCTAACCTGCTCACAGTGCGATCCGAAGAAAGATACCGTGTTGTTTATCGATCCGGGATTCCCTGTCCAGAAGATGCAGTTGCAGGTTCAGGGTGTGAAATATGAGACTTTTGACGTTTATGATTACCGCGGAGAGAAACTGGGGCCTAAACTGGAGAGTTATCTTTCAAACGGTAACATCTGTGCAATCGTATACAGCAACCCGAACAATCCTTCGTGGATTTGTTTCAATGAGGAAGAACTGAAGGTTATTGGAGAACTTTCCAACCGTTACGATACGATTGTGATGGAAGACTTGGCTTATTTTGCCATGGATTTCAGGAAGAATCTCAGCCAGCCGTTTATGCCGCCTTATCAGCCGACAGTGGCTCGATATACAGACAATTACATTCTTTTGATCAGCGGATCCAAGGCTTTCAGTTATGCTGGTGAGCGAATTGGCGTGACGTGTATTGGTGACAAACTGTTCCGTCGCCATTTTGAGGCTTTGGCAAATCGCTATGAAGGGTTGCCTTTTGGCTTGGTTTTCTCCACTCGTATGCTCTATGCCTTGTCATCAGGTACCAGTCACAGTGCACAATATGCCATGGCTGCCATGCTGAAAGCAGCCTCTGACGGCACATATGATTTCCGCAAGGAGGTGAGTGTCTATGGTGAGCGAGCAGGAAAACTTAAGGATATTTTCCGTCGTCACCATTTCTATGTTGTCTATGACAAAGATTTGGACGAGCCAATCGCCGATGGATTCTATTTCACGATAGGATATCCCGGTATGACAAGTGGGGAACTAGCCCATGAACTGATGTATTATGGGGTGAGTGCCATCTGTCTTGTCACCACAGGAAGCCATCAGGAAGGTCTGCGCGTATGCACATCATTCATCAATGACAATCAGTATGCATTGCTTGATGAGAGAATGGCAATCTTTGCGGAGAACAATCCTGTGGATTAAGGCTCAATGATTCCTGCTTCAAGCCATTGCTTTGCCAGTTCGGTGGCATCGGCGAGAGCAGTAGCGTCATCAACATCATATTCAGCAGTGAGCAGTTCTTTGAGGTCTTCCTCTGTGAAACTGTCTCGCTGCTGAACGTTTCTCCACAGATAAGCAGACGATTCGTTCATACTGATAATGCTGCTAAAGTCAATGTTTTCCTTGCCTTCGGCAACGATAACCTGTTCTTTACAAACCGTTCTGAGATTAAATCCTTTTTTCGCTTTCATATCCTTGTTATACTTGTTTTGTTATATTGCCTTGAAAAAACGTAACCATATCCTTCTGTAGAATGCAAGCAGGTAGCGGCGAATGGGAAAGAGCCTGGTCCAAATCCATGAATAGACTTTCCATTTCAAACCGTCGGTGGCATCCAGTTGGTCACGTCCTTTTCGGTAGAATCCTTTTACGCCTCCTCTTATATCTTCTGGCCGGCAGCGCTCAACACCAAGATTCCCGTCACCCCTTAGTACCACTTCCTTGTCATTGATGGCAATGATGCGGTGTAAGACGAAGTGTCCAGGTGCTATTTCTGCAAGCACTGGATCTCCTTTTTGCGGATGCTGCGGCTTCACAAGAAGGGCTTTGTCGCGCCCATCTTCTAAAAACGGGCGCATGCTGAATCCTTTCAGACGCAAAGTCACTGTGTGACCTTCGTTGAGGAGTTTCACGATTTCTGGAAGAAACTCAGCATTTGTAAACTGAATCTCTGTTATTTTGATATGGCTTGATGGCATACAATGGCTGCTTCTCTGTTGGGGAGACAATGAAGAATGTATAATCCGGTTGTCTCAACTATTCTGGTAACATTATTACAGATGGCATCAAAAATGTCTTTGTCCCATCTCATGGAAGAGCAAGAGGGCAAGAGCGAGGCAAATGCTTCTATAGGAGGCAGTTTCTCCACGCTGTTTTCTTTCGCCCGGTCTATTCGCGTGATGGCTCCCAATGGTGCTTTTACTTGGCGATAGCATGGCGTCTTCCCGCTCCAAGGGCTTCCGTATATGAACGGTTCTCCGTCGATGATGCGTATAATGGGGTTGTCGTCGTTCATTAAGTCACAATTGGGAATGTGTCTGAGCCACATGCTCACCTGTGTGCTCTTTCCCGTACCGCTTTTTGCAATAAATGCGTATCCGTAGCCATTATGCCTTACCAGTGAAGCGTGTATGAGTACGGTTTGTTTCAGACTGCCAGCAAATGCAAAAATAAGCATCAATGCATTATTCAGTCCGAAACAACGCATGTTGTAATTGCCGTTGAGCGCACATTTACAGTCGTTGAAACTCTTGTTTGCTTGCAGCAGACAGCACTCGTAACCATTGATGTCCTTGATGATATACTGATAGCCGCCGTCAGGAAACCTGTCAACAATGGTTTCTCCATTTCCAGTGTCGAATTTCCCGATATGTTCTTTTCCTTCCTTTGGGCGGGGCTTTAGTTCATCGTCGACGGTGAGTCGGAAAAACAGATCATCATCTGTTGCTTCTTGTCTGAAGGGCTCAAATGAGGGAAGGAGTCTCATGTCGTTTATCTGAGACTCCTTGAATACTATTTTGACGTTAAAGTCTGCAATCTTGAAATGGTTGATGTTCATATTCGATAACAATGCCATGATGACAGTTTAGCCTATGCCGGTGCTCCCTTTTCTACAACAGGCTTGGCAGGTCTCTGCTTGTTCTTTTTGGGCTTTTTGACTTTTACTTTCGGCTCATCCTGATCATTGTCGTATTCATTGGGAACGACGACTTCGTATTTAAAGTCGTTGAGCGTCAGTAATTTGATGTCATAGTTCCGAACCTTTTTCTTGTTTTTCTTTTTTCCTTTCAAATCATTTGAGTACAGGCTCTTCATTTCCAGATACTTCTTTTCAATGTCTTTTCTGTTCAAGGCATAGGAAGTAATACATGTACGGTTGGGCTGTCCTTTCTCAATGAAATAGTCACGCAACTGGTATGAGTAGTTGTTCCTGTGCAAAAGGAAATTATTCTTGTCATTGATCCATGCACTGTCTATTTCCTGGATTTCCGTGAAATAGACTATAGAGTCATTGAATGATGCAGATAAACCGAAGACATAGATCTTTGGAACTACCTTATTCTTAGCAGATGCTGTAAATGCGCACATCAGTAATGTTATCGCAAAAACAATAACAACGTTTCTTTTCATTTCAAATTTAAAGATTCTTAATTGTTTCATTCATCGCCTTATTGACCAAGATATGCTTTCAAAAGGCGGTTCTTCGTATTATGGCGCAAGCGTCGAATTGCCTTTTCCTTGATTTGTCTGACACGTTCGCGCGTGAGTCCGTATTTGTCGCCGATTTCTTCGAGTGTCATTTCCGGGCGGTTGATGCCGAAAAAGGCCTCGATGATATTCCTTTCGCGCTCATTGAGCGTGAGCAGAGCCCGATTGATTTCTTCTCTCAAGGATTCCAGAACAAGTGTTTTGTCGGCCATGGGGGAGTCATCGTTCACCAAAACGTCAAGCAAACTGTTGTCATCTCCGTCTGCAAACGGTGCATCCATGCTGACATGCCTTCCCGTTACCTTGATTGCATCTTCGATTTTTTCCTGTGGAAGATCCACTTTATCTGCTATTTCGTCAATGCTGGGGCGTCGTTCATTCTCCTGTTCGAATTTACTCAGCACGCGGTTTATCTTGTTTACCGACCCAACTTGGTTCAACGGCAGCCTTACAATGCGGCTTTGTTCAGCAATTGCCTGTAAAATGCTTTGACGAATCCACCATACAGCATAACTGATGAACTTGAAACCGCGCGTCTCATCGAACTTCTCGGCGGCTTTTATCAATCCGAGGTTACCCTCGTTGATCAGATCGGGAAGACTAAGTCCCTGATTCTGATACTGTTTTGCTACAGAAACAACAAATCGCAAATTCGCCTTGGTGAGTTTTTCGAGTGCTTCACGGTCGCCTTTTCTTATGCGCTGTGCGAGTTCTACCTCTTCTTCCACAGAGATAAGGTCTTCATGACCGATTTCCTGCAGATATTTGTCAAGAGAAGCACTCTCTCGATTTGTTATTGATTTTGTGATTTTTAGTTGTCTCATGGTGCACATTGATTAAAAGCAAATGCAAAAATACGGGTTTTCTTTCGTAAAAACAAACAAAATGCCAATTATTTTTACGTAATTGGCATTTTTGTTTTGAAAAGATGACTGTATCCTATCAATCGTCTTCCAACGGTATGGCAAAGAAGTCCACTTTACCGCTTGGATACATTCCCTTTATATACAGCACCGGCGTTTTGCTGGTTGATGCTTCTTTTACCAGTTCTTGCAGTTGTGTTATCGACTTCACTGGCTGGTCGTTAACCGTCAGAATGATGAACTTCACGGGAACGCCTTTCTTCTTGAATGGGCCATTGTCAACCTTGGTAACCACGATACCGTAATTGATGTCGAACTGTTCTTTTTCTTCCTTGCTGATTTCACGGAAGTTGGCACCCAGCACATCAAGGTCGGCTTTCTTCACCACCTTGGTGTTTCCTTGTGCGTTCTTCAGTGTCACAGTGGCGGTTTTCTTAGCCTTGTTGCGCAGATAAGACAGTGTAACCTTATCACCCGGGCGCTTGTTGGCAAGATATTCCTGCAGTTCTGCCATCTTTGACAGTGGCTTTCCATCAATGCTTGTAATCACGTCACCCTCTTTCAGACCGGCAGCAGCACCTGCGCCGTCTTCAACAACCTTGGCCACGTAGATGCCATTCACTACTCCGAAGTCTGGAACCTCTTTGCCTTGTTCTTTCAAATTGTCGGTATAGTTATTCAAATCGCTGCCTTGAATTCCTATTAATGCACGCTGCACGGTGCCGTATGTCTTCAAGTCGCTCACCACCTTATTCATAATAGTGGTGGGAATGGCAAATCCGTAGCCGCTATATGAACCTGTTTCTGAATAGAGCATGGCATTGATGCCCACCAGTTCACCATTGGTATTGACCAGTGCTCCACCGGAATTACCGCGGTTAATGGCAGCGTCAGTCTGGATGAAACTCTGAACACCGCCGCCCATTGAGCGTGCCTTTGCACTGACAATACCTGCTGTGACAGTTGTTCCAATAGAGAATGGGTTACCAATGGCCAATACCCACTCGCCAATTCTCAGTTTCTGGCTGTCTGCAATGGTAATGGCTGGTAGGTCTTTTGCGTTTACTTTTACCAAGGCAAGATCTGAATCGGCATCTGTTCCGATGACTTTTGCAGAGAATTCACGGTTGTCTGTCAAAATGACAGTAATCTCATCAACATCAGCAACCACATGGTTGTTGGTCACGATATATCCGTCTGATGATATAATCACACCAGAGCCGGAGCCTTGCTGCTTTGGAGTCTGCTGCTGATACTTGCGTGTGCCGCCGTTTCCTCTATTTGGAGTGCCGAAGAAACCAAAGGGATCGCTGAAGAAATCTTCAAACGGGTCGTTCTGCACTTCTCGTATTACAGTCTTTGAGTTCTTCACCACACGAATGGTAACCACCGATGGAAGTGCCTTGTCTGCTGCATAAGTGAGGTCAACTGGCTGCCCGGGGGCTGCAGTAGCACTTGAAGCGAGAGGTGCTTTGTTGGCATAGACTTTTACAAAAGATCCTGCTGAAAATGCAATGGCAATGATGCACATCGCATAAACCAAATAGTTTGATACCTTTTTCATATTCTCTTCTTTAATGTTTTAATTATTATTCTTTTTTTCTTGTTAGCCTGGGAATGGAGCATTCCCAAAACTTACTTTAACACGTTTGTTCGATATTCAAAAAAACTTTTGTGCAAAAATAGGGGCAAAAAATGTAAATCTGACATTTTGTCCTATTGTTTTGTTCTCTTTTAACAATCCAATTGATGCCGTTAAAAGTAATTTGCGCGCCAGCCATGTATTTTTACATTCGTTTATCATTCCATATTTTATTTGATTTTCAATATTTTTTATTGATATGCCTTTTGTAGTCATAGCCATTGCCCCGTTCATGATAGACCTTGCTTGTTAGGGCGTTATTTCCATGAGCATCGGTAATGGATAGGCATTCCAACAAACCCCAGAATCCCTTTCTGCATGGTGGTCTGCGTCTTTTGTCGGAATCTTATAACTCCAGCGCTCTGTTACTCTTATGAATGCGGTCAAATGTCAAAAAGCAAGAAAAACTGAAAAGAAATGTCACAAATAAGCCGTTTTCTACCGATTTTTTATCTGTACTGGCTGCTAATTCGGGATTTTTGGTTAAATTTGCAACCAAAAACAAGACTGATGGAAAAGATTCAACATATTAGGAATTTCTGTATTATCGCGCATATAGACCATGGAAAGTCTACATTGGCAGACCGTTTGCTTGAATATACCAAAACTATTCAGGTAACGGAAGGGCAGATGCTTGACGATATGGACCTTGAACGCGAGCGCGGAATCACCATCAAGAGCCATGCCATACAGATGGAATATACCTATAAGAATGATAAGTATATTCTGAACCTGATAGATACTCCGGGACATGTGGACTTTTCGTATGAGGTGTCCAGAAGCATTGCTGCCTGTGAAGGAGCCTTGCTCGTGGTGGATGCCACGCAAGGCGTTCAGGCACAGACCATCAGTAACCTGTATATGGCCATTGACAATGACCTGGAAATTATTCCTGTTATCAATAAGATTGACATGCCCAGTGCGATGCCCGATGAAGTGGAAGACGAAATCGTGGAACTGATTGGCTGTGACCGGAGTGATATCATCCGGGCATCGGGAAAAACAGGTGAGGGCGTTGAGGATATACTCAACGCTGTGGTAGAGCGTATACCTGCCCCTGTCGGAGATCCAGAGGCTCCATTGCAGGCATTGATATTCGATTCGGTATTCAATTCATTCCGTGGTATCATCGCTTATTTCAAGATTCTGAATGGAACCATTGCCAAAGGTGATAAAGTGAAATTCTTCAACACGGGCATGGAATACGATGCCGACGAAATTGGAGTGCTCAAGATGGATATGATTCCCAGAAATGAACTCAGCACGGGCGATGTGGGGTATATAATCAGTGGCATAAAAGACTCCAAGGAAGTAAAAGTGGGCGATACCATCACGCATATTGCCCGTCCTTGCACTAAGGCAATAGAGGGATTCCAGGAAGTGAAGCCCATGGTGTTTGCCGGCGTGTATCCCATTGACCCGACCGAATATGAGAATCTTCGTGCTTCTTTGGAGAAACTGCAGTTGAACGATGCCTCTCTGACGTTCCAACCCGAGTCTTCCGTGGCATTGGGATTTGGTTTCCGTTGTGGATTCCTGGGATTGCTTCACATGGAAATCGTGCAAGAGCGATTAGACCGCGAGTTCAACATGGATGTGATTACAACCGTCCCCAATGTCTCGTATATGGTTTACGACAAGCAAGGTGGCGAGAAAGAAGTGCACAATCCCTCCGGTCTGCCAGAGCAGACGATGATTGACCACATCGAGGAGCCATATATCAGGGCAAGTATTATCACGGCATCTGATTTCATCGGACCGATCATGAAATTGTGTCTTGACAAGCGAGGGGAACTCATCAAGCAGGAATATGTAAGCGGCAATAGGGTGGAGTTGCACTTCATGCTGCCGCTGGGCGAGATTGTGATTGATTTCTATGACAAACTGAAAAGCATTTCCAAGGGGTATGCTTCGTTTGATTATCATATTGACTCATACAGACCTTCGAGGCTGATTAAACTGGATATTCTCTTGAATGGAGAGCCCGTCGATGCATTGTCTACACTGACTCATCAGGATAATGCTGTCGGTTTCGGAAGGAGAATGTGTGAGAAACTGAAGGAACTCATACCGAGACAGCAGTTCGACATTGCCATCCAGGCCGCCATTGGTGCAAAAATCATTGCACGCGAGACGGTGAAACAGGTGAGAAAAGACGTCACGGCCAAGTGTTATGGCGGAGACGTGAGTAGAAAACGTAAACTTTTGGAAAAGCAGAAGAGGGGAAAGAAACGCATGAAGCAAATCGGCAACGTGGAAGTTCCCCAGAAAGCATTCCTTGCAGTTTTGAAACTTGACTAACAAACTATATAAAACTATAAAAGAATCAGATTTATTGAATAAGGCAGATTAATTGAACAAGGAGGAACAGGAATGAGAGAATTACACAACACGACACGCGATGTGGCCCGAGAACTGGCCAGAAAGTACAGCACCATGAGCCATGACGAACTTGATATCCTCGAGAGCGTGCTTGTGCCACGCAAGGTTGCCAAGGGTGAACGGGTGCTCCACGAGGGAGATATCTGCAAGAGCATCATCTATATCGATAAAGGACTCATGCGCCAGTATTATCTGAAAAACGGCAAGGAGGTAACAGAATATCTTGCCGTTGAGGGTAGTATTATGATGTCGATAGAGAGTTTGTTCAAGGAAGTGCCTTCTCTTCAAGAGATAGAAGCCCTCGAACCGACCATTCTATATGAACTGCCGAAGCAGAGACTTGAGGAGGTTGCTCTGCATAATGTGAACATACAGATTCTTTATCGCAAGATATTGGAGGAATCGCTCATCGTTTCGCAGATTCACGCCGACCTCGTCCGTTTCGAAAGTGCAGAGAACCGATACAGGCGTTTGTGCAAATTGTCACCTCAGATAGCGCTGCGAGCACCTCTGTTGTATATCGCCAGTTATCTGCAGATGACTCCTGAAACGTTGAGCCGTGTACGTTCCACGGTGTTGCTTTGATAAAAAGATACCTGTACTTTATTCGTAGTACAGGTATCTTTTTATGCTCTTCTTGGGAGTCTTGGCGAACTCCTCTTGATGGATTCTGATGGCAGAAATTTTGCAATATGCAGGCAGTGTGCTGTTCAGTTGCTGCCTGTTTTCTTCCATGATCTTCTCCAGATCTTCATTGGAGAATCCCATTGACTTGGCTTCATCGAAATCGGGGAACACCAATCCTATCAGTTTGTCGTCCTTCTGAATGACGATGCTCTCAACGATCATGGCCAGAGAATTCAGTTTGTCTTCGATTTCCTCCGGGTAGATGTTCTGTCCGTTTGCACCTAAGAGCATGTTTTTCGATCTTCCTTTGATGAAAACATTGCCGTCACGGTCCATCGTACCCAGATCTCCAGTATGATACCATCCCTCGTCGTCAAGCGTTTCGCGTGTGGCTTCCTCGTTTTTGTAGTAGCCAAGCATCACATTCAGTCCGCGAGCAAGTATTTCTCCAGGAACATTTTCCGGGTCGTGGCTGTCGATTTTCACTTCCATGTGCAGGGCTGCTTTACCGCAAGAGCCAGGAACGAACTTCCGCCAGTCTTCATAGCAAATAATCGGAGCACATTCTGTTGCCCCATAGCCTACGGTATATGGGAATCCGATGCCGTAGAGGAATTGTTCCACCTCTTGGTTGAAGGCGGCTCCGCCGATAATAACCTCCTCGAATTTTCCGCCGAAGGCATTCACCACTTGCGCGCAAATCTTTTCCCGCACCTTTTTGCTGATCATGGGCATGCTCATAAGTAGGCGCATGCGATTGTTTTGTATCTTTGGGAAAACCTTTTTCCTGATAATCTTCTCGATAATCAGTGGCACGGCGATGATGATTGCCGGACGAATATCGGCAAATGCTTGTGCGATAATGGCTGGTGAAGGTATTCGCGTCAGGTAGAACACATGGCATCCGTGTAGGAATTCAAACATGAATTCAAATGCCATTCCATACATATGGGCCATGGGAAGAATGCTGATGGTGTTATCGCCTTTCTTGATGGTTTTGCCGAGCACGTCTTCTGCGAAATCGTAGTTGCTCCACAGCGCACGATAAGGTATCATCACGCCTTTCGAGAATCCCGTGGTTCCGCTGGTATAGTTAATCATTGCCAACTCATCGGGAGCGCTGTCCAGATAGTAGTTCACATGTTCTTTCCTGAAATATTTGGGATATTTCTTTCCGAACATTTCGTTTAGGTGTTCCCGGGCATACGTCAGTTTGTCTGTTCGTGAGAGAATCAGCGAATAGTCTGGTATATATATGATTCCCTCAAGCATGGGCATCTTGGTGGCGTCGATAGTCGTTGATACCACATCACCGGCAAAAAGCAGTTTTGCTTCACTGTGGTTCACAATGTTATGCACCTGATCGGCGGTGAATTCATGCAGTATCGGCACGGCAATGGCTCCATAAGTAAGTGTGGCAAGGAATGCTACAGCCCAGTTTGCACTGTTGCGGCCGCATAACGCAATCTTGTCGCCTTTGCTTACGCCACTGTTTTCAAACATGATGTGCAACTTTTCGATTTTGCGTGCTACGTCATGATACTGTAGAGTAGCCCCTTTGTAGTCTGTCAGTGCATCAAGATCCCAATTGTCGATGATGCTCTTCTGGATAATTCCATTAAAACTCGGTACGTCCATATATAGATGTTATTTTTTGCGATGTGTAATAAGGATAATGTTAGATATTAGTGGTATAGATATCGTTTGATGCTCTTTTTGGGTGTCTTGGAAAACTCTTCCCCTTGCAGTTGGATGGCGGAAATCTTGCAATAACCGGGCAGGTGGGCATTCAGTTCCTGTCGGTTATGTTCCATGATTCCCTCTATGTCGGCTTCAGAGAATCCCATTTCGGCCACTTCCTCATGGTCTGGGTAAACGAGTGCCACCAGTTTGTCCTCACGTTGCACGATAATACACTCAGACACTAAGGCCATTGAGTTGAGTTTGTCTTCTATTTCTTCCGGGTATACATTCTGACCGTTGGAACCCAAAAGCATGTTCTTGATGCGTCCTTTAATAAATATGTGTCCGTCTTCAGACATAATTCCTTGGTCACCGGTATGATACCATCCGTCTTCATCTATCACTTGGCGCGTTGCTTCTTCGTTTTTGAAGTAGCCGAGCATCACGTTCACGCCTCGTGTGAGTATTTCTCCAAGTTCATTCTGCTGGTCGTTGCTGTTGATTCTCACTTCCATGTGGTCAACAGGTGTCCCGCAACTGCCGGGAACAAAGTCGTGATAGTCGCTGTAACTGATAAGCGGGGCGCATTCAGTGGTACCATAGCCCACCGTCAGGGGGAAGTCGATGTTCTTTAAGAACGCTTCCACTTCCTGGTTCAGCGCAGCACCTCCCACAATCACTTCATAGAGATTGCCGCCGAAAGCCTCATACACCTGATCGCAGATTCTCTGTTTTACTTTCTTGCTTACTACGGGCATGTTCAGCAGCAGGCGCACCATGTTGTTCTGAATCTTGGGGAATACCTTCTTGCGGATAATCTTTTCGATTACCAAAGGTACGGAAATCACGATGGAAGGCTTTACTTCTGCAAACGCTTGTGCTATTATTGCCGGCGACGGGAGACGTGTCAGGAAGAACAAATGGCATCCATGGCAGAACGGGAATATGAATTCGATGGCCATACCATACATGTGGGCCATGGGCAGGATGCTCAGCACATTGCTTCTGCTGGCTATTTTGGAGCCAAGTCTGTTAAGACAGAAATCAAGATTGCCCCAAATGGCTCTGTAAGGTAACATCACGCCCTTCGAAAACCCAGTTGTTCCACTTGTATAGTTGATAATTGCCAGTTCTTCAGGCATGTCCTGATGATAGGAGATGTGTTCCGGCCTAAAGAATTTGGGATATTTTGATCCAAAAAGTGCATTAAGATGCTCGCGGGCATAGGTTAGCGACTCAGAACGAGATATAATTAAAGAGAAATCAGGCAGGTGCACAATTCCTTCCAGTGCCGGCATCTCCTCTGGTTGGATGGTTTTTGCCACCACATCGCCCACGAAAAGCAACCGGGCTTCGCTGTGGTTCACGATATTGTGTATCTGTTCTGCATTGAATTCATGTAATACGGGCACAACAACGGCTCCGTAGGTGAGTGTGGCGAGAAAGGCCACGGCCCAATGAGCACTGTTTCGTCCGCATAATGCAATCTTGTCGCCTTTGTTGATGCCACTGCTTTCGAACAGAATGTGCAGTTTTTCTATTTTTCTGGCAACGTCGTTGTATTGCAGGGTGGCTCCTTTATAGTCGGTCAATGCGTCTTGATCCCAATTCTTAATGATAGTTTTTTCTATATATGAATTGAAGGATGGTATCTTTTCCATTGCACAATTTTAAATATTTTGTGCAAAGTTAATAGATATTCTGCACATTTCAAAATTATTTGTGCATTTTTTGTTGTATAAAGATAATATTATTCCGTTATCGGACAATAATGCTCGCAAAGCAACGAATATATACATGATTATTCGTATCTCATCGACTTTGCAGGATGGATATGCGAGATAAGATAACTGGGTGCAATGAGTACGAAAACGCTAATCAGCAAAGTGGCAACGTTCAAAAGAACAATCAGGGGAATATTCATCTCCACCGGGACCGTGTTCACATAATAGGTGGTTGGGTCGAGTTTGATAATTCCTGTGATTCGCTGCAGCAAAACGATGCCGATTCCAAGAATATTACCGATGAGAAGGCCTTTTCCAATGATGAAAACGGCAAACCAGAGGAACGTATGTCTCACTGTTTTGTTCTTGGCACCTAATGCTTTGAGCACGCCAATCATATTTGTGCGTTCCAAAATGATGATGAGCAGTCCGCTGATCATGGTAAAACCAGCCACACATACCATCAGGGCAAGGATGATCCACACATTCAGGTCGAGCAAATCAAGCCAGGAGAATATTTGCGGATAAGTATCTTGGATTTTCTGTGCGGCATACGTCTGTCCGAAATGGTCGGTAGTCCGGTTTACTTTATGCACCAATACATCCTCCACTTCATCCAGTTTGCTGAAATCTTCAACGGTAATCTCTGCTCCGCTTGCCTGCTCGGGCTCCCATCCATTCAGTTTCACCGTGGAATACATGTCTGTCAGGCATGTCACTTTGTCAAACATGGTCAGGTTTGTCTGATAGATTCCGGCCACGGTGTAACGTCTTGCCCTCACATCGTTGTCTCTTAGGAAATAGGCAAAGACTTTGTCGCCCACATGCAGTTTCAACTGGTCGGCAATCATCTTGGATATCACGATTACCTGCTTGCTCGATTCATCGCTGAAATGAGGAATACTGCCTTCGATGAGATGGTTATGGATGAACGTGGTGTCATATTCTTGCGCTATTCCCTTGAACATCACGCCCAGAAAATCCTCGTCGGTTTTCAGTATGCCCTGTTTCATCGCATAGCGTTGCACATGTTTCACTCCCCATGAATGGCTCAGTACGCTCATCATGCTGTCATTCATCACGATGGGATTCATGTCTGTTGACTTTACCGTCATGAATTCTCCCACTGAAATATGGCTGCCAAAGCCAACCACTTTGTCGCGAATGGTATGTTTGAATCCCAGCACCACGCAAACAGATACAATCATGACGGCCAGTCCGATGGCCACACCGAGCGTGGCAATCCGTATGGCCGGGCGGCTCACCATGTGCTTGTCGCCCTTGTCACGATATATCTTTTTTGCTATGAAGAGAGGGAAATTCATCGTTTTCAACACATTATTCTATTCTTCCACTCTGCCGGGATACTGCTCCAATGCCTTCTGCAAGATGAAGAGTGCGCGGTTTAGGTCTTCCTTTTTAAGCACATAGGCGATGCGCACTTGGTTGATTCCGGCACCTGGCGTGGTGTAGAATCCGCTTGCGGGAGCCATCATCACCGTCTCACCTTCATAGTTGAATTCTTCAAGACACCATCTGCAGAACTTCTCACTGTCGTCTACTGGCAACTTGGCAACCGTGTAGAATGCTCCCATGGGAATAGGGGAGTAGACGCCCGGTATGCGGTTCAGACCGTCGATCAGGCATTTTCGGCGTTCCACATATTCGTCGTACACATCGCGCAGGTATTCTTCCGGGGTGTCGAGCGATGCTTCGGCGATGATCTGGCCTATCAATGGCGGCGAAAGACGTGCCTGGCAGAATTTCATCACTGCCTGTCGTATCTCCTTGTTCTTCGTTATAAGTGCCCCAATGCGTATGCCGCACTCGCTGTATCGTTTGGAAACGGAGTCGATAAGCACTACATTCTGTTCGATTCCCTCCAGATGGCAGGCGCTGATATAGGGTGAGCCGGTGTAAATGTATTCCCGATACACCTCGTCAGAGAACAGATACAGATCGTATTTCTTCACCAAATCCCTGATTTGGTTCATCTCCCTACGTGTGTAAAGGTAGCCCGTGGGGTTGTTGGGGTTACAAATCAGGATGGCTCTTGTGCGGTCGTTGATGAGTTCTTCGAATTTTTCCACTTTCGGAAGTGAGAATCCCTCTTCAATCGTGGTCGCAATGGTGCGTATTTTGGCACCTGCCGATATGGCAAATGCCATATAATTGGCATAAGCAGGCTCTGGAACGATGATTTCATCGCCCGGATTGAGGCATGACATGAATGCAAACAGCACTGCCTCCGAACCTCCGCAGGTGATAATGATATCGTCTGCAGTAACGTTAATGTCGTATTTGGCGTAATAATTCACCAGTTTCTCGCGGTAACTCAAGTAACCTTGCGACGGGGAATACTCCAAAATGGTGCGGTCAACGTCCTTTATGGCATCGAGCGCCACTTTCGGTGTGGGCAAGTCGGGCTGTCCGATGTTCAAATGATACACCTTTGTGCCTCTCCTCTTGGCGGCTGCGGCCAACGGGGCGAGTTTTCTGATAGGGCTTTCGGGCATCTCCAGGCCGCGAACTGATATCTGGGGCATATGCTTCTGTTATTTCAAATTTGTTGCAAAATTACTATAATTTGTGATAATCACAAAAGAAAAGTTGTATTAATTGAAGAAATTCCACGAAACACCGAACCTGAGCACCATGCCGTTGAGGGGATAATGAGGCACAAAGAAGCGCTTTCCGCCGTCGCCGGCATTCACATGGCTCATCATGATATAGAACCGTGTGTGCTTTAAGTGCATGTTGGCATAAACATTGATGATGGGGTAGTTGCCGATGTCTATGTTGTTCTCTCCATTATCTTGTGTGGTGAACTGGCCAATGAGCGGACTGTATTCTGGTGCCTGGTAACTGGTGAAGTAGCGGATGTCGCCTCCGAGGTTCACGGTAAGCACTTTCGCAATCAGGAATTTCAGGTACAGGTTGCTGTAGACATTGAGTTTCGGCACCGGGAGAACTTCCTGCTTGCTGGTTTCCTGATATGTAATCTGGCTTTCCCAGTTAAGCGGTCCCACGGTAAAGTCTTGATTCAACTGCAAGGTGAGCAGACTGATGTTGTCACTACACTGTCTTGCCGTCACAGAAGTTGCTGAACGCACGTTGTTTTCATTGCCATAACTCTGGGAAAAATAGGTGTAGTTCTTCATATTGTCCACAGCCACGCGCAGTTTAGTGCGTGTTTTTCTGTAAGAGAACACTCCTTCAATCCTGGTATGGTATTCTTTGTCATACTCTTGGTCCCACCACAGGTGCTTCCCGTGATAGTGGCGCTTGTAAAACTCTGGATTCAGCCTGTGGATAAATGCCTTGGCAGCCAGTTGAACAGTATCTCCCAGGAACTTAAAGTTAAGATCGGCCGTGCCGTCTATCTTTAACTGGCCTGCATCTTCGCCTGTCAGCCATGTCTCTGCACCTATTTTATAATGCAAAAGCGAGCCCTCGGTCTTGATCAACTGACCTCCTATGCTCAGGTTGTGCTCATTATAACTCCTGTATCTGGTATCCAGCGAGTCGGGAAGTGTGAAACGGCGCAGGTCAGATGTGATAAAGGCCTTGAGTCCTGCCTTTGCCCATTTGTTGAACCCCTCTAATAGCGAGAGCGCGATAGTGTTTTTGAGTTCAAAATGTTTCATCTTGTCATAGATGCTGTCACCTCCCAAGGCGTCGACAAGCGGATAGGTGTGCAGGTAATAATTGGATGGCGTTTCGTAAGCCTGGTATATCCTCTTGTAATTGTCGAACTGCGCTGTATGGATGATGCTGGTCACGGGCACAAACTCATTCTTCATCCACGACGTGTCTTCTTTTTGACTGTTCATGGCATTCATCAAACTGTCGGCCATGGCCTTGCTGCTCACCGTGATGCGGGTGCTGTCTTTCTGTTCTCTGCCATTTTCGGCTGGCTCAGTCCCCGCAATCCTTGCTCCTTCAGGCCTTCCTGCAAAGGTTTTCGGCTCGCTTACTTCGTCCTCTTCATCACCTTTTATGTCGCGTGCCTTTCTTCTATCGCGCTTTTCCTTGTCTTTTTGCGCTTCAATGGCAAACTTCTTGGCCTTGATTTCGTCTGCGGTCATCCGCACCTTCCGGTTGAAACCGATGTTATAGCGGTGGCTCAGGAACACGTGCTGATTGTCGTTACGGTTCCAGTTCTTTTGTAAAACGGTGGGAATTTCATCGGTACGGAAGTCATCCTGGAATATTTCGGGGTGGCTAACATACTCATCGTTGGTGATGCCGCCGTTTTCTGACACCTTCTGGTGGTTGGTCGACACGAGCAGATGCGCCTGATATCGGTCGCCAAGATACGATCCATACAAGGTGTAATTGAAGTGGGCCGTGCTTTGGTGCTGGTAATAGCCGCGGCCATAGATGTAGTCGAACTTCATGCCGGCACCGATTTTCTTGCCTGCATTCACGGCAAAGAGGGCTTTCAGATGGTCTTCTCCATTATTCTTGTCGCCGCATTCGTTGAAACTAATGTTGGTAATGGGCGACAAAGTGTTTGTGAAATGGAACTGGTTTACCGGTGTGATGAAATAGTCGTAAGGCTGTGTGAACAAGAACTGACCGGTTTGCAGGCGGTCGATAAATATCCTGTTGATGCGCGGAGCACCCAGATTGCCGGTGGTGTTGTATTCTCCTCGCATGCCAGTGGTGAAAGGCGTGTTCATGAACATGTGCGACATCGTGTCGACTTCGGCAGCCCTGCGGTCGCCGAAACGCTCATCCACCGTCCAAACTTTCAGTCCTTTGGGTATTTCCTTGTTGCCATGCCCCAGTGAATCCGTCCTTCCGTTCATGCCGGGAGTACCAGTATCTCTGAAGTCTCCGTTCTCCGGGCCGTTGATGTCTTGTGCTTTGCCGGTGCAACACAGCAGCACAACCATCATCAGCATTATCAGTCTTTCCATTTAATCAGTCTCAATGCACATTCAATAATCTTGAAAACAATCGATGCCAGTATGATGTAGGTTCCCGTGTCATGGTTTGAATAGAAATAAACCAGAACGCCTATCACAGCGCCCACCATGAAAATCAGGTTCAGAATCTGGCGTATCATTGCTATGCGGTTGCTATCCATGTCTTGATATGTTTAATAAAGTTGTTTTAAAAACGTATGCTTCTCGTGACTGTGGCCGGCGTTTATGCTTGTGGCAGCCAATGTCTTGATTATAGTTTCTTCAGCATTTGGGTGATGTCGTTGAACAGAAAGTCTTTGCGGTCGATGGTTTTGCGGCGGAATTTGGCCGTCCCCTTGTACATCTTGGTCTTTTTCTTGTTCAGCGAGTTGCGGTCGTTGATCAGTTCTTCTGCCTTCATCACCTGTCCGCCATGTTCGCGGTTCTCCTCATAACGGTAGACCAGCCGGTTCATAACCACGCTTACATGTCCGTCGGAACATGTCGTCACCAGGTTGAAAGAGAATCGTGAGCGGTCGAGAGAGAAGAACTGGTCTTTGAAAACCAGCCATTCTTTCACGCTGGTCACAATCATGTGGTCCGATTTGTTCACTAATGCCACGATGCTGCCCTCAAGTTGGTTCTCAGTATGTGTGAGCGCGTCCATGTATTTGAGCATGGCATCGTAGAGTTCCTGCGCTTTCTTGCCTGGAACATCCACGTTTAAGGTCCATTCCACGCGTCCGTCAACCTCGGGAACTGCCCCCTCAAGATACTTTTCGTCCTCCTGTGGAATTGTTTTCTGCTTTTCTGCGGGTGTTTCGTGGCTTTCTTGCTTGATGTCAGGCCGTTCCCAAACGTTTTGAGCCACCATGTTCAGCGGCAGGCATGCTAATGCCAGTATGATGTATTTCTTCATTTTCATGGTGCAAAATTAGTAAATAATATGCGATAAACGCTCGTTTAAGCATTATTTAACCTTTAGACGCATGCATGCGCAACGCTTTCATGCAAAATGGCAGAGCGCATCCTCCATCGGATCTTTCGATGCTTTCTGCGTTCACTGACGGCTTCTTCGGGCGGCCAGTCATTTACGCGGAAGCCTGCGGAACCGAGCGATTGAAGGCAGCAAGTCATATACGATGAAGCCTGCGGACATGGCAGTCCTTGTGCATGAAATTGTCATGGAAATTCCGAATTTTAGGCGCTCATACGGTCGATCTTAGCCACAAACGGTCGATGAGGCGTAAAATACGCAAGTTTTGGGGCATGTTTCGCAATTTGTTGGTTTATAGACTATTACGGTAAAAGTAAGTTCTCGTTGAACGAAGAAATCAGATGTTTGCTGGCAAAACCTATGCTTTGGGGTTGCAAAAGCATAGGTTTTGAGGTGCGAAACCATAGTTTTTGGGCAGTAAAACCATAGTTTTTGAAAGGTAAAAGCATAGGTTTTGCGAGTCGAAATGTGCGACGCGGTAACGATTCTTTACATTTTTGCATTTCTAACGCCCGTTTTGTCAAAAATCAATTTCTATTTCGAAGAAAAACGGCAACATGGTTTTGTCGCGTTTTTTCGAATCATCCGCATGCCGCCAGATGGCGGAAAATGGGATTTGGCATCCATGGAAACGTTACTTGAGCAGTTCTTGCAGACGAATGATTTCGTCGCGATATTGCGCCGCCTGAATGAAGTCGAGGTCCTTGGCAGCCTGCTTCATCAGTTTGGTGGTGTTGTCAATGCTCTTGCGCAACTGCTCCTGACTCATCTTGGCAATGATAGGATCGGCAGCCATATCCATGGAATCGGGCTCCACGTAAGGCTGATAGGCCACGGGTTGTCTGCTCTTTCGCTTGTCGGCAACGGCCTCCTCGGCAGACTGTCCGAAGGTGGATTGCTTGATTTCTTTCACAATCTGGTGAGGCGTGATGCCGTGTTCCTCGTTGTATTTCAATTGTTTGCTGCGTCGGCGCAACGTTTCGTCGATAGTGAGTTGCATGCTTTGGGTGATGGTGTCGGCATACATGATTACCATTCCGTTCACGTTTCGTGCTGCACGGCCAGCGGTCTGTGTGAGTGAGCGGTGCGACCGCAGGAATCCTTCTTTGTCTGCATCGAGAATGGCAACGAGTGATACTTCAGGCAAATCCAGTCCTTCGCGCAGCAAGTTGACACCAACGAGCACGTCGAACACACCGGCACGCAGGTCGCTCATGATTTTTACGCGGTCGAGTGTGGCCACATCGCTGTGTATGTAGTTGGCTCTGATGTCGTGATTGAGCAGATATTCAGTGAGTTCCTCTGCCATGCGCTTCGTGAGAGTGGTCACCAGGATGCGCTCGTTGCGCTGGCTGCGCACCAAAATCTCCTCTGTTAGATCGTCAATTTGGTTCTCGCTGGGTCGCACAACGATTTCCGGGTCGAGCAAACCTGTAGGTCGGATGAGTTGTTCTACCACAATGCCCTCCGATTCTTGCAGTTCGTAGTCGGCAGGAGTAGCAGAAACGTAGATAACTTGTTTGACAAGTTGCTTGAATTCCTCGAATCTGAGCGGCCGGTTGTCAAATGCTGCGGGCAAACGGAAGCCATATTCCACCAGATTTGTCTTGCGTGAGCGGTCGCCACCATACATTGCGCTGATCTGCGGCACACTTACATGGCTCTCATCTATGACCAAAAGATAGTCGTCGGGGAAGAAATCAAACAGACAATAGGGACGTTGTCCGGCTTCACGGCCGTCAAAATAGCGGCTGTAATTCTCTATTCCCGAGCAGTGGCCTAACTCTTTAATCATCTCTATGTCATATTCCACGCGCTCTTTAATTCGTTGTGCCTTAATGGGTTCTCCTATTTCGTTGAAGAAATCCACCTGTTTTATCAAGTCGTCTTGTATGGCGCGGATGGCACTCTCGGTCTGTTCCTTGGATGTGACGAACAGATTGGCGGGATAAATCTGGTATTCCTCAAACGAAGCCAAGCGGTGGAAGGTTACCGAATCTAACTCCTCGATGGCATCAATCTCGTCGTCCCACCATGAAATGCGCAGCACGTTGTCGCTGTATGCCATAAATACGTCAACGGTTTCGCCCTTCACCCTGAAGTTTCCACGCTTTAGTTCCAGGTCGTTGCGCACATAAAGCGCGTCAACCAGTCGGCGCAGGAATGCGTTGCGCTCGAATTTCTGTCCCTTTTTGAGCGTGATGACACTGTTTGCCATGGCCACAGGACCGCCCATACCATAGATGCACGATACCGACGACACCACAACCACGTCTTTTCTGCCCGACAACAGTGACGAAACAGCAGAGAGCCGCAGCCGGTCTATCTCGTCGTTGATGGCCAGATCCTTCTCGATATAGGTGTCGGTTTGCGGAAGATAAGCCTCTGGCTGGTAGTAGTCGTAGTAGGAAACATAGTATTCCACGGCATTTTCCGGAAAGAATCCCTTCATTTCCATATATAGTTGGGCTGCCAGAGTCTTGTTGTGGCTGAGAATCAGGGTGGGCTTGTTCACTTCTGCTATGACATTGGCCACGGTGAACGTCTTTCCCGAGCCAGTAACTCCTAAAAGCACTTGCGCCTTATCGCCCCTTTCAATGCCGTCAACCAGTTGCCTGATGGCCTCGGGCTGATCACCCGTGGGCTGATATTTCGATGTTAACTTGAAATTCATAACTGCAAAATTACTAAAAAAGACCTAATCTATAGCAATTTTTTGCTAAAAAACTATCACATGACTTTGTAATTATTGGATTTTGCCGTATCTTTGCACCTTGATATGAAGAAAATGAAGAATATAATGGCAGTTGTATGCGCCTCGATTCTATTCTCTGGTTGCGCTCATGAGTTCAACCAGGTGTACAAATCGGCCGACTACGACTATAAATATGAATATGCCAAGGAGTGTTTCGCCAAGCAGAAATACCAGCGCGCAGCCACTTTGCTGCAGGATGTGGTGACTATGATGAAGGGAACCGAGAATGCGCAGGAGAGTGTCTATATGCTTGGCATGTCGGAATTCTGCCTGCGCGACTATGAAACGGCCTCGGAATGGTTCAAAAAGTATCATCAGTCGTATCCGAAAGGGGTATACGCAGAGATGGCTTCCTATTATGTGGGCGAGAGCCTCTATATGAGCACTCCCGAACCGCGCCTTGATCAGACCGCCACAGTGAGTGCCATTGCTGCTTATCAGGAGTATCTTGACCTGTATCCCGATGCTCAGATGAAAGATGAGGCTCAGTCGAGGCTGATTGAATTGCAGGATAAACTTGTGAAGAAAGAACTGCTTTCGGCTCAGTTGTATTATAATCTGGGTACTTATTTCGGCAACTGCCTTACTGGCGGAAGCAATTATGAGGCTTGTATCATCACTGCCCAGAATGCATTGAAGGACTATCCGTATAGCAGCATGCGCGAGAACTTCGCCCTGCTCATTATGAAGAGCAAGTTCGAACTGGCTGAACAGAGCGTGGAATCTAAGCGCGTGGACCGCTATCGCGATGCAGAGGATGAGTGCTACGGCTTTATCAACGAGTATCCAGACAGCAAAGACCGCAAGGTGGCTGAGCGATACATTAACACCTGCAAGAAATATACGGGCGAGGCCGATGGAGAAAGCAATCAGGAAATGAACAACAATTAACAGAAATAAAATAGAATGGATTACAAAAAATCAAAGGCGCCGGTGAATACCGTGACGCGAAACATTATGGATCTCTGTAAGGATACGGGCAACATTTATGAGAGCGTTGCCATTATCTCTAAGCGTGCCAACCAGATTTCTGCCGAAATCAAGCAGGATCTCAGCAAGAAACTTGCCGAGTTCGCATCTTATAACGATTCTTTGGAGGAAGTGTTTGAGAACCGTGAACAGATAGAAATATCGCGCTATTATGAGAAACTGCCCAAGGCATCGCTGCTGGCAACGCAGGAATTCATAGAGGGTCAGGTGTATTATCGCGATCCATCAAAGGAAAACCAGAACTGATGATACAGCGTAAGCAAACTCTCTATCTCCTTCTGGCAGTAATCGTGAATGTCGTCTGCCTGTGCCTGCCCATAGGGAAGTTCATTCCCGAGGCAATGGGCGTTGCCGACGAGATGTTCAATCTGTGGATTGTCAACGGTGATGGTGTACGCGATTTCAGTGTGTGGGCGTTGTTTGCCATTCTGCTGCTCACGTGTCCCATCGCACTTGCTGCCATTTTCATGTATCGCAACAGAATGCTGCAGGCGCGCCTGTGTCTTTTCAACATGCTCTTGCTGCTTGGTTGGATTATCGTATATGCCGTATTCTCGTTCACGAAAGGGGAGCAGGCCACATTCCAGCCCATGTTTGCAGCATGTCTGCCTTTCGTTTCAATCATTCTCCATTTCCTTGCGCATCGCGGAATCATAGCCGATGAGCGTCTGGTGAGGTCGATGGACAGGATAAGATAAAATTTTCAACTCATACAAAAAGAAATCCGCAACCCCAATGGCTGCGGATTTCTTTTTGTTATGGTACTTTCCGATTAGAGACCTAACTTCTTCTTTGCGTCAGAAGCAGCCTTGTCAATAGCGGCACCAGCCTTTTCTTTGCCTTCGTTTACGGCATTTGCAGCCTTCTCGGCAGCAGCGTCTTTGGCATCTTTCACTGCGTCAACAGCAGCATCCTTTGCATTTTCAACGGCTCCAGCGGCTGCATCTTTCACGTTCTCAGCAGCAGCACCAGCAGCGTCAACAGCATTGCCTGCCAGAGAAGCAGCATCAATACCGATGGCTTTCAGTGCATCGCCAGCGTTCATCAGTGCGTCAACGCTCTCGCTTGGGATGGCTGTAACGGTGTTGAGCAGACCTGCAACAGCAGCATTCTCACCAACAACGGCCTTGATCTTGTCAGCATTATCCTTCAGGAAGCCCTGAACCTTTGCCAGATATTCTTTGGCAATCTCGGGATTCTTAGCAATGAACTCTGCAACTTTAGCCTTTACTGTCTCGAGAATACCCTGCAATGCATTGGCATCCTGAACCTCTCCTAACTGAGCGATTACTTCGTCGGCAGCGGCATTAGCCTCTTCGAGAGCCACTTCGGTAGAATCAACAGCCTCTTCTACAGGAGCCTGGGTCTTGTTGTTTCCGCAACTTGTGAATGTGAAGGCAACTGCTGCAAGTGCCATAAATAAGACTTTCTTCATAATTTTTTGTTTTTAGTTAATAATAATTGATATAAAACTGGCCGTAAAGTTACATTTTTTATTGATACGTTGTATATTTTATTGACATGCTTTAACAAAAAAGCGGTTATTCACGTTCCATGAATAACCGCTTTTTTCTTTTCTTTTTCGTGATTCCGTTGGGATTTCGACCCCAAGTCCCATTGCGTTTCGGTCGGGGCAAAAAAGAGAGAACCTTTAGGATCCTCTCTTCTTTTTTTTCGTGATTCCGTTGGGATTCGAACCC
>DGWC01000027.1:0-1836 GCA_002395135.1 Prevotella sp. UBA4268
TCAACGGCAACACGGGACCCTTCATTCAATATACGCATGCCCGCATACGCAGCATTCTACGCAAGGCAGAAGAGTCGGCAGTCATGGCCAGCCAGGGCGAAGCGCTACAGAAGGAAATGGCAAAAGCACTCAGCGGCGCATACAAGTGGAACGAGAAGGAAACCGACCTTATCCAGAAAATGAGCGATTTCCGTGCAGCCGTGGAGCAGGCAGGAAAAGACTATTCGCCCAGCGGCATCGCCAACTACTGCTATGAACTCACCAAGGAGTTCAACCAGTGGTATCACGACTACAGCATCCTGAACGCTGAGAGCGAGCAGGCACGCCTATGCCGACTGGTGATTGCCCGCAACGTGGCAAAGGTGATCAAGAACGGCATGTCTCTCCTGGGCATCCAGGTTCCAGAAAGAATGTAATGGAACTGACTTCACCTCCCGATTATCGGAACGACACGGTGCTGCCCCTGCCCCTTGGGGTACGGGCAGACGCATGGGCCGTTGACGCGGCATGCAGCGGCAATCCCGGCAAGATGGAGTATCGCGGCATCGACCTGGCCACCGGTCAGCAAGTGTTCCGTTTCGGGCCAGTGCACGGCACAAACAACATCGGAGAGTTCCTTGCCATTGTCCATGCACTGGCACTGCAGCAGAAGCAAGGCATCTGCAAGGCCATCTACAGCGACAGTTACAACGCCATTCTGTGGGTGAACAAGAAACAATGCAAGACCAAACTGGAGCGGAACGCGCAGACCGAACCACTTTATCAGATTATAGAGCGTGCCGAGTTCTGGCTCCGCACGCATGTCTATCACAATCCCATCATCAAGTGGGAAACCGCCCAATGGGGCGAGATTCCTGCAGACTTCGGAAGGAAATAGACGATTCTTTTCAATGTTTTTTTTGTATGGTTTGATTGGTTTGCACGTTGCATAGGTGCAGAATGGGGTGGCAAATCAATTTGATTTGTTCTGCAAATTAATATAATTTACCGCGCAAATTAAATTGATTTACTTTTCAAATTAATGTAATTTACCGCGCAAATTAATGTAATTTGCTTTTGCAGGGTGATGGTTTGTAACGTGAAAAGCGATGCTTTTAGGGGTGGAAATCACTCTAAAGTAACGTTCTCTACGGTGATATCCTCGTTGAGGAAGAGACGGGCGCTCTGCTTGAAACTGTCGGGATTCTCGGTGGTGAGATAGTGGCAGGTGCCGTTTTTGGTGCATCGTTGCTCTATTTCCGGATGGCGTTCAAGATAGTTGGCCAGGCTGTTGGCCACATATTCGCCTTGGGGAATAACGCGAATGCCGCGCGGCACGTATTTCAGGATTTTGTTCAGGAGCAGGGGATAGTGGGTGCAGCCGAGGATAATGGTGTCGATGAGCGGGTCTTTCGTCAGCAGTTGGCGTATTCGTTTCTCCACGAAATAGTCGGCTCCGGGGCTGTCGGCTTCGTTTGCCTCGACGATGGCTGCCCATAAGGGACATGCCACGCCGCTCACTTGAACGTCGGGCCATAATTTGCGGATTTCGAGATTGTAACTCTGGCTCTTGATGGTGCCTTCGGTGGCGAGTATCCCCACGTGCCTGCTTTGTGTGAGGTCGCCGATGGCTTCGGCTGTGGGGCGGATTACGCCGAGCACTCTTCGGCTTGCGTCAATCATGGGCAAGTCGTTCTGCTGGATGGAGCGCAGGGCTTTGGCTGATGCGGTGTTGCATCCGAGGATGACGAGTTGGCATCCCATTTCGAAAAGTTTGACGACGGCCTGGCGCGTGAATTCGTATACCACGTCGAAGGAGCGCGGTCCGTAGGGTGCGCGGGCGTTGTCGCCCAGATA
>DGWC01000027.1:1885-13803 GCA_002395135.1 Prevotella sp. UBA4268
TCGCCCAGATACAGGTAGTCGTATTGCGGCAGCAACTGGCGTATGCCGTGAAGAATGGTGAGACCTCCGTATCCGCTGTCGAAGATGCCGATGGGGGTCATAGGCTGTCGCTGTTCAATAACTCCTTGAGTGCCTTGGTGATGTCTACCCGTATGTTTGGATCAATATAGGGGCAGGCGTTGCTGTCGGTGTTCAGGATGCAGGCATAGCCTTGCTCTTGCCCGATTTTGGCAAGGGCTCTCTCCATTTTTGCCTTTAGTGGGAAGTAGGCATCTCTCTCTGCGGCCTCAAGCAGTTTCTTGGCTTCCTGCTTGAAGGCGACATTGCGCTCCATCATCTCTTGCAGTTCTGACTGCCGTTTCTGGCGGATGGGCTTGGCGAAGGTGTCGATGCCTTCGAGGAATTCCTCGTATTTCTTGTTGAACTCGTTCTCTGCGCGCTTCATTTCGGCTTCATACTGTGCGCGCAGTGAACTGAGGTTGCGCTCGGCGATGGCATATTCGGGCATCGACTTGAATGCTTCGTTGTAACTGAAATAGCCGATCTTGGCCTGTGCGCTGGCAGGGGTGGTGGAAGCACAAAGGAATAAAAGAACAAGGAAACTGCAGGGCAGGGCTATTGACTTGGCAGCGATGCCCACTATGTGTTTTAATACTTGATGGTTGTTCATGTTGAATGATTTGATAGCGTTAAACAATCTTTTTCTCTTTATTCTTTTTATTCCTTTGTGAATCCTTTGCTTATCCGTGCTGCGGATTTACTTCATCTTGTTGAGTTCGGCCTTCACCTCAGAGGTGACGTCCTTGCTCAGTGTGGGGTTGATGAAGGGTGTGGAACCAACTTGCATGATATATACATAGCCGCCGGCCTTGCCTACGTTCTCGATGGCCTTGAAAACCTTTTCCTGAACGGGAGCCAGTTTTTCTCTTTGTGCCTTTTCGAATGCGGCCTGGTTGTCCTGTACGGCCTGCTGATACTTCTGAATGAGTTGCTGGATATTGGTTTCTGTCTCCTGCTGCTTGGTGGCGTTCATGGTGCTGCGAGTCTTCTCATACTCGTCGCTCTTGCGCTGGATTTCTTCCTGCATGGCCTGCAGTTCGTTCTGGTATTGTTTGCCGAGGGCCTCAAGTTCACCGTTCACCTTGCTCAGTTCGGGGAGAGATTGCATGATGGCCTGTACGTCAACGTGGCCAAACTTCTGTGCGAATGCTGCCATTGGGGCGAGCATCATCAGCATAATGATAACTTTTTTCATTTTTCTATTGATTTGATTATTTGTTTATGTTTCTTTTTTCTGCCTGCAACACGGGGTTGACGGCTGTTGATTGTCTTCCGGATTAACGGCCATAGCCGAGTTTCTGCAGCACTTCGTTGCTGATGTCGATCTTGGGACTGCCGAAGATGATGCCGGCATCGCTGGAGCGGTCGAGCACCAGGCTGTAGCCGCGCAGGTCGGAAATGTCCTTCACTGCATTGTAGATTTCCTCCTGGATGGGGGTCATCAGTGCTTCGCGCTTTTTGTAGAGTTCTCCTTCGGGGCCGAAGTATTTCTTTTTCAGTTCGCTGGCTTCCTTTTCTTTTTTCATGATGGCTTCTTGTTTGGCTGCCTTCTGCTCTTGTGAAAGGAACACCACTTCGTTCTGGTAGTTCTTATACATGGTCTGTGCCTCGGTGTTGATTGCCTCTACCTCGGCCTGCCATTTCAGCGAAACCTGGTTGAGTTGCTCGTTGGCACGCTCATAGGCTGGCACGTTCTTTAAGATATATTCCATGTCGATCAGTGCGAACTTCTGTGCACTTGCCGTTATCGCTACTATAGCGAGTAGGGCGGTCATCATCATTTTCTTCATACGTTCATTCTTTTTTGGTTTTCAGAATTATGACGCGTCAGGCTGCTTGCGGTTGCATATCACCGATGCGCATTTTATATATTTTATGTTTTCTCTCGCTGTATAATTGTTAAATATCCACTAACGTCGGCATTAGAACTCTTGTCCGAGGATGAAGTGGAACTGGCTGCCGCCTTTCTTGCTGCCGTTTCCGTTGTTCACCTTGTCGAATCCATAAGCCCAGTCGATACCCATCAGACCCACCATCGGGAGGAAGATGCGCACGCCGACACCTGCCGAGCGCTTCATGTTGAACGGATTGAAGTTCTTGGGCTTCATCCATGCGTTTCCAGCCTCGAGGAATGTCAGTCCGTAGATGGTGGTGTTGCCCAGCAGGAACGGATATCTCAGTTCCAGGGTGAGGCGGTCGTAGGCGTATGCGTTGTAACTATAGACGGTGTTGCTGCTCGAGCCTTCAGTGAGATAGGCATTGGTTGATAGGGCACCGTTGTCGTAACCGCGCAGGGCGATGGTTTCCTCGGCATAGCCAGTGCTGTATCCGCTCATACCGTCACCTCCCACATAGAAGGTCTCGAATGGCGACTGCTTGTATTTGTTGTACGATCCGAGGATTCCGAATTCCACGCGCGTCATCAGCACGAAGCATTTCTGTGCGCTGTTGAGTGCCGTGTAGGTCTTGCTGCGGAACTTCCATTTGTGGTATTCAATCCAGCGGTATTTGTCCTGCTGCTGCTTTGTGAAGTCGGCAGCCTGCGTGTTTGTTGCCAGATTCTTGTAGTCTTTGTTGTCGAAGAGCGACCATGGCGGTGTGAGTGAAACCGACGCTGTGAACTCGGAACCGAAACGCGGGAAGAGCGGATTGTCGGTAGAGGTACGCGACAAGGTGATGCCCAGGTTCAGGTTGTTACAGTTTCCGTTCTGCACGAGGAAGTATCTCCAGTTCTTCAGCATGTAGCGGGTGAAACCGAGTTCAAGCCCTAACTGGAAGTAGTCGTCGGGCCAGCGCAGTCGTTTTCCCCATCCCACGCTCACACCCAGCAGTTTGATGTAGGTGTCGGGGTCGGTAAACAGTTCGGTACTGGTGTATCCATAGTTGCCGTAATTGCCGTAACCGTATCCATAACCATAGGAGCCGTATCCGTAGCGGCTATAGAGCAGGTTCTGATACAGGGCACTATTGTAGTAGTTGCTCGACACGTCTGACTGCTTGGAGAAGAAGGCTCCCACGGAGAACTGGATGGGTCGCTTGCCGCCAAACCAACCTGTGCTGTAAGAGCCGTTGATGGATGTGTAATAGTTGGCATTGGTTGACAGTCCGAACTGCATCACCTCGCCGTCGCCGATAGGCATGATGCCTCGGTGCTCCTTGTTCTTGTTGAAGAGGTTGGCCATGGAGAAGTTGTTCAGTTTCAGACCGATACGTCCGATGATACCCGTCTGTCCCCAGCCGAGCGATACTTCCACCTGGTCGTTTGACTTCTGCACCAGATTCCAGTTGATGTCCACGGTGCCGTCCTCATAGTTGGGCTTCACATCGGGATTAATCTGCTCTGCATCGAAATGTCCCATGGAGGCCAGTTCGCGGGCTGTACGCATGATGGCTTCCTTCGAGAACAGGTCACCGGGCTTGGTACGCAGTTCGCGGCGCACCACATTCTCATAGAGACGGTCGTTGCCGTTGATGCGCACATGGCTGAGATGAGCCTGCGGGCCTTCCTGGATTCTCATTTCGAGGTCGATGGAGTCGCCCACGATGTTCACTTCGGTGGGTTCCACGCCCGAGAACACGTATCCGTTGTTGTAGTAAAGGTTGGCAACGGCATCCTCGTCTTCCTTCAGGCGCTTGTTCATTTGCTTCTGGTTATATACATCGCCCGTTTTCATGCCAAGCAGGGCACTCATGTGGTCGGTGGTGTATACCGTATTGCCCACCCAGTTGATGTTGCGGATGAAGTATTTCTTTCCCTCATCCACCTTGATGTATATGTTCACGTGCTTGTCGTCGTAGTTCCAGACGCTGTCTTCCAGGATGGTGGCATCGCGATAGCCGTATTCGTTGTATTTTTCAATCAGGTTCTTCTTGTCAGTCTTCCATCGGTCGGGCGTGAACTTCTTGGCCTTGAGGAACGACGACAGTTTGTTAGCCTCGTGCGTCTTTGAGAAGGCACCTTTGGTGAACAGTTTACCTTTGATCTTGGAGTCGGAAAGATATTCGTTGCCATCGATGATAATCTGGTGAATCTTCTTTTTCTCCTTCTTGTCGATACTCAGGTCGAGAATCACTTGGTTCTTGTTGGCCACGTCTTCGCGCTGGTCGATGGTTATCTCAGCGTCCTTATATCCCTTGTCGTCGAAATATCTCTTGGCGAGTTCCTTGGCCTTGTCAATCATGTTCGGTGTGAGTTGGCTGCCCTTGATCAGTCCCAACTTCTTCTCCATGTCTTCGCGCTCGCTTTTCTTCAATCCGTAATAGTTGATGGTGGAAATGCGCGGTCGCAAAGCCAGGTGGAAGTGCAGATAGATCTTCTCTCCCACGATGGAGTCGGCGGTGATGGCCACTTTCGAGAACAGTCCGTTTCGCCAATAGTTCTTCACGGCTTTGGTAATCTGGCTACCAGGAACTTCAATCTCGTCGCCGATGGCTAAGCCTGAGACACCTGTCAACACATAGTCTTCATAATATCCTTCAACACCCGAGACTGCAATGCCCGCGATGGTGCATTGGCGCGGTGTGCCTGCATAAGAGATATCTGGGTATAAGATCTTTTCCTGAGCGTGAGCATTGAACAACGCCCCTTGCAAGGCAAACAGCACCAGCAGTGCCGTCATCCTCGCATTCTTGTTCTTCAACGCGTACCTTATTATATTATACATATATATGATTTTAATCACTGTTCTGTTTTATTACTTGTCTGCCTCTTGCTCTGCTTCCACCTGGGCTTCGGTCTTTCCGAATCTCCGCTGGCGTTTCTGGTAGTCGGCAATGGCCTGATGCAGGCATTGCTCGTCGAAATCCGGCCAGAAAGTGTCGCAGAAATACAGTTCGCTGTAGGCAATCTGCCAAAGCAGATAGTTGCTGATGCGCAGTTCTCCGCCCGTGCGGATGAGCAAATCCGGGTCTGGCGCGAATGCTGTTTGCATGTGGTTGTTGAACAACTCTTCGGTGATATCCTCCGGCTGGAGTTCGCCTTTGCTTACTTCTTGGGCAATCATTTTAGCAGCATGTGCGATTTCCCATTTCGAAGAATAACTCAGGGCGATGACCACGGTCATGGCATCGTTGTTGCGAGTACGTTCCTCCAAATGGGTGACCACCTTGTTTACCTCCTCGGGAAGGCGTGTCTTGTCGCCGATGATGCGCATGCGCACGTTGTTCTTCATGAACAAATCTTCGCTAAGCGAGTCGACGAGCAGTGACATCAATGCCGTTACTTCAGCCTGCGGGCGGTTCCAGTTCTCGATGGAGAATGTATAAAGCGTTAGGTATTTCACGCCGAGACGCACACATTCGGAAGTAATCTTGCGCACGGTTTCCACTCCAGCCTGATGGCCGAAACTTCGCTCTTCGCCCCGGGCTGTAGCCCAGCGGCCGTTGCCGTCCATGATGATGGCAATGTGCCGGGGAATGCGTGTCATATCTAATTGTTCAGTCGTCATTGTCTTTATTACAAGTTTTACATTTGGGCAGGAAACTGTAGGTGAGCGTCAGTTGCAGTGCTGCATAGCCGTCGCTGTTCTTGAATATTCCGCTGCTCTTGATATGGTAAGGGTCTTCCACGCCGTCGAGTTTGTCACTGTGGCAGAAGTGCATGGCCCATTCCAGTCCGATGTTCAGGCGAGTTGCCACTTTGTATTTCACTCCGCCGCCCACGGGCAGGTTGGCAGCCACCACAGAGCCGCCGTTTACATCAGCATAGGTGGCTCCGATGCCGATGAAGATGAACGGGGTGAGGCGGCGTGCGCCGCGATAGTCTTTCCCCGTGCCATACGGCCAGAAGTTGTATTCATACGTCAGGCAGGCATCCACCACCTTGTTGCTGAACGAGTAGTTGGTTTCCCGCAGGTCGGGAAAACTCGTCTCCACATTTCTGGAACTGCCTTTCAGCGTGCCGTAGATGATGTTTGCCTTGAATCCCATGTAGGGGTTGAGCACCCTGCGGGCGAGCAGCGACAGCGACGGTTGCATTTCTTTTGCGATGTTCCCGTTGAAGTCGCCTTGATAGGACATCATGCCCACACCACCGCCAATCTCCATCTTGTACTCATCATCCCATTGTGCACTGGCGTTCACAGCCACTGCCATGAGGATTAGGGACGTGATGACGGTTCGCAGTGCTCTCATCTTTTTGCCTTATTCCATAAACGACCGCTGCTCGGAAGCCCATCCCAGTTTGTTCAGGCGTCCGCGCCAGGTCTGTCCGTTTGCACTTACAATCCACAGATAGTTGCTGCTGTCGGTGAACGCGGTGAAAGGCAGCGTGCTGCCCTTCAGTTGTTCCGGCAGGGGGCAGTTAGCGGATTTCTTCCATGTGATGCCTCCGTCGAGACTCTCATAGATGTAGTCCATGCTCTCCTTGGTGCATTTCCCGAGGCCTTCGTTGCCCAGGGCAATCAGTCCGTCGCCGTAGGCTGCCATAGCGAGATTTCTCAGTCGTGGCAGTCCATACAGGTTGTCTCCGGAAATCTTATAGTATGTCCAGTCGTGGCTCATGGCGTGTGCGCCGGTCTCTTCCAGTCTTCCCCATACCATGCCGTAGGCATCTTCGGGGAAAGCATCGAGGCTACGGGTGCCGCAGATGACCACTCGATAGACGTCGTTGTTGGTGCGGCTGTTGATGACAGCGCAACTGATGTTCTCAGCGGGCAGCAGTTCGGATGCTGCATCCATGGACTCTGCGGTCCATGTGGCACCCTCGTCATAAGATACCACGAGTCTGTTTTCGGCATCCAATCCATAGAGCGACCCCATTCCGGCACCAATCAGCCGCTGCAGTTGGGTTTCCGGGGTATGAACGCCTCCGTCAATTTTCACGATGGCTCCCTTGTTGAGCAAATAGATGTTGCCGTTGCCTTTCACAACGTTCTGGCAGGCGGCTGCTTCCCATGTTTCGTTGGCGGCCGTCCATCCGCTGCCATTGTTCTTGTACATCACGGTTTCCTCGCCGTTGAGTCCGAACAAATAGATGCCATCTTCGAGCGCGAAACCTTTCATGACTGTCAGGTCTGCAAAGGGAGCATTGTCGCCCGTCTTCGTCCAGTTGAAGGCATCGCCGTCTTCCTGATGCACGTTCACGTGTATGGTATACGAGCGTCTGGCATTGCCGCTGTTTGAATAGACCACAAACTCGCGAGGCTTGCTGAAGTCCACGCTGTCGCTCTCACTGTAGTATCTCAGCGAGTCGCTTGTCATGCTCTTAATGGTCACCACACCCGAATTCTTGGCCGTAACGGCGCAGATGACGTGTTGCGCGTCGGTTCCCAGGGGCAGCGAGTCGGGATTATAGATTTCCCGCTTCTCATGATCGATCATGAATTTATAGTTGCTGCCCTTCACGGTAGTCTTGTAAATGCTGTCGTTGCCTGTCGAGGATGTGGTATGCACATAACGGTTGAGCGTTCCCAGGGAGAACGATGTAATGGCTGTGTCGTCGTAATATGTGTAGTCATCATCATCGCTGCCCAGACACGAGGTGCATACGATAATCGTAGAGACCAGTATGGCGAAAGGTAGGAAAATCCTTTTCATTCTCTGTTCAAAATTAAAAATCAGGTGCAAATTTAATCAGAATTCCGCAAATAAAACGCCTTTTCGGCGCTTAATTATGTAAATTATTGATTAATTGGTGATTTTTTAAGTTATGTTTAGAATACTTTCCGTGTATTTTTGCATTTGTAATGATGTTTCATGCACGTGAGGCAGGGGGATAAAAAAAAGAGGACGATATGAATCACTCACTTCGGCCTCCTGAAAACAATTAGTGGATGTTGGTGTTAACCAAACAGACAATACTGAGTATTGTCAAAACAATAGTAACCGCCAGCATCACAGTTGTTTCTAAATCTAATAACATAATCTTTACCTTAAATCTATAAACTACTAACCTAATGAATAACGAACAATCATCGCGATTGTTGGGTGCAAAGGTATGTGTTTTTGCGAGGGTGCGCAAGGAAAAACAGACCGATTTCTGACGCAGCAATTATTATTTGACGTAAGTCAATCCCTCAGTTTCCAGCGTAGGCTTAGTTCAAGGTCGCTCTTGGTGGTGCCGTCTATTTGCTGCAGGCCGCTTCCAATGGTTTCCCGGTCGAAATAGCGGGTGAGGCCAAATCGCATGCCTGCTTGCAGATGGCTGTTCAGTCGCAGTTGGGCAGTGGCAGAAAGACGGATGCCTTCTCCGTAGAAGGCGGGCACAGAGAATGTGCGAGGCAGGGCGTGTTCAAACAGGTAGAGACGCGAGTCATAGTCGTCGGTTTTAAACCAAGCGGCGCTCAGCCACATCGAGAACCGCTGGCTTTTGTAGCTGACGTGCTCACTGAGCATGATGCCTTGACTGGCGTCCTGCTGTACGGTGCGAGAGGCATCGGCTTGGGTGCGCAAGGTGAGGTTTTCCGTAGGATTATAGTCGGCTTGCAAACGGGCACGATGTTCCGTACGCCACTCCAGATGGTCGTTCTCGTCGTCGCGTTGTCGCAGATGCAACCGGTAGCGGGCGGTGATTGTCACTTGCTGTCGCTGATAGCTGATGCCGAGAAGATGGTCGTTGGCGTAAGACGAGGCCGAAGCCTGATAGCGTGCCCAGGGAAAATAGGCCCAGTCGGTGTATGCCTGCAGATGCACGTATTTGGCTGGTTGCCATGTGGCTCCTACATAGAGGCTGCTTTCGTTTTGCACGTGTCCACCCTCGCAGAAGGAATTTCCGCGCAGAGCGTGGTAGCGATAGCTGAAAAAACGCTGAGCAGCCACCAGTCCTATCCGGCTTGACGGTTGGTAGCTGGCCACATTGACCGTAGCCAGTGCTCCGTCGGCATTGATGGCAGTTTCGCCTGCCAGCGAAAGGCGGGGCAGGGTGAGTGCATAGTCGGCAGAGAGGTTGAAGAAATTGGTGCCGTGGGCATAGTAGCGTCGATAGAGCGTTTTGCGGTTGGGCTCTAACGAACGGTCCAGATGAGTATAGACGGCGGTGATGCCCATCTTCAGTGCTCCGTTGCGATAGAGCACGGATGCACCTGCATCGGTCATGTGGGTGTTGTACTTTTTCTGCATCTCTGTGGGCGTACGGTGGTAGCCGCTTGTGAGCAGGGTTGATGCTGTGGCAGAACCTTTGTCTAGTGTGGCATCGATGGGTCGATAGCTCACGTAAGTCGTAAGGTCAAGTCTTTTCGAGAGGGCGATTGTGGCGGCTGCACCTTGGAAATAGTCGGCTTCCGAACGTGAAGTATGAGGGCGCAGGCTGCGCATGGAACGGCCCAGTGACTGCAGCATGAAGAGCTTTCCCAGCGAGAAACTGTTGTTGAGCACCAGTCCCATACCTGTCGACAAGCGGTATTTGCCTAAAACCAGGGTCTTCAAACGCCCTATTTTACTGATTTGGAGGTAGTAGGAATAGTAGTCGTAGCCCCAGGTGTTGCGGTTGGCTAAAAAAGGTTCGCCTGCATCCTGTGCACCGATGAGGCCAATCCTTAGTCGGTCATGATATGACATTTCGTAGCGTAGCCAGTGCTTGTATCGGTAGCCTAAGTAGCCATTATGGTCGCCCTTGCGTTCGTAGAAAGGAATCTGGGCGTAGGCAGAAAGCTCGTGTTGGGCGTAGCGGGCTATGCTCTGCAAACTGGGCAAAGTGTCGCGGGGCGCTTCCTGTTCATGGCTTACGTAGACAAAAAATGGTAACAGTTGTAGCTGCCGATAGTCCATGGAGCGCACCATGCGCAGTTCGCCCAGTGAGCGCATGGGGCCATAGCGCGATAGGTATTCCTGCAGGTCCATGACCTGCTGTTCTGTGAGGAAGGGCAGCTGCTCGAGGTCTTCGCGCGTAGCTTTGTTCAGATTGAGCGGGTGGGCAGCTAATTGTTCGAGCAGGTCGTGGTTCTCCTCCCATAGTGTCGACTCAGCATCGTCGGCAGTGGTCAGCTCGTTGTAGACGTCCTGCCATGAACGATGCTGCTCCTGAGACTGTGCCGTTGTTAGGCAAAGTCCCAGGAGCAGCATCATAAGGGCCAGTCTTCGCATTGTGCCCTACGCTTTGAAGGCAGCGTAGATTTTAGCGGCAGCCTCGCGAAATTCTTCTTCGCTGAGCTTTAGTTTTTCTTTACGGAAGTCGACGTCGGCCTCGCTCTGCATGGGAATGAGGTGGATGTGTGCGTGAGGCACCTCGAGTCCCAGCACCACTTGGGCCACCTTCTTGCAGGGGAAAGCCTTTTTCAGGGCTACGGCCACCTGTTTGGCAAAGAGCTGGAACTGGGCCAGCTCCTCGTCGTTCATATCAAAGATATAGTCTACTTCGCGACGGGGAATGACCAAGGTGTGGCCAACGGCCAGCGGATTGATGTCGAGAAAAGCGTAGAACTGCTCGTTCTCGGCGCACTTGTAGCTGGGTATTTCGCCTGCGGCGATTTTGCTGAAGATATCCATACTTTGTTCTTTTATTTAGCCTACAGTGATTTTGTCAATGCGCAGCTTGATGGTGCCGCGAGGAATTTTGATTTCCACCTCGTCGCCTTCCTTGTGGTTCAGCAGACCTTGTGCGATGGGGGTCGTAATGCTGATTTTACCTTCGCGCAGGTTGGCTTCGCTCTCACTCACGATGGTATAGGTCATCTTGGCTTTGTTGGCCATGTTGGTCATTTCTACCTTCGAAAGAATCTGCACAGAGTCAGTGCTCAGTCGCGATGTATCGACGATTTTAGCCTCAGAAATCTGCTGTTTCAGCAGGTTTATCTTGGCTTCCAGATGGGCCTGTGCTTCCTTTGCAGCATCGTATTCGCTGTTTTCGCTCAAGTCGCCCTTGTCGCGTGCCTCGGCAATGGCAGCCGAAGCCTTCGGACGCTCAACGCCTTCGAGGCGTTTCAGTTCGGCCACGAGCTTGTCGTAGCCCTCTTGTGACATGTATGCCATTTCCTTTGTTCTTTAGTTATTAATCTTTTACTTTTTTTGACGATAAAAAAGAAAGAATCCCGACATGCTCTCTGTCGGAATCCTGCGTTCTGTAACGTTCGTGCAATCTTTTCTTATGTCGCTGCAAAGGTAAGCATAAATTCTGAATCGCCCAAATTTTCTGACGAGAAAATGTGCTGAAATACAGAAAAGTATGTTTTTCCTTACCGATGCCGTGCTGGTGTTCAGCTTGTGTGGATCAGTTCCTGAAGTGCGTTGATAAGAAGATTATTGACCTCTGTTGTCTGTGAGGTGATGCGGATGTAGTGGTCGTCGAGACTATGATGGTTCGACGCGTCGCGCACTTTCAGTCCGTAGCGCTCCAGCAGCAGGTGGCAGGTTTCTTTCGCTGTAAAGGAATCCACGTGTACGAGCATGTAGAGCGTGTTGCTTTCCATGACGCTGATACCTTCGATGGCGTTCAGTTGTTCTCTGAGCCGTTTGGCCTCTGCCAGCCGTTCGCCTATGTCGCCATTGTTCTGTTTGGGGTGTTTGATGAGGTATTGTGCTGCCAGGATGGTGAGCGGACTCAGTGCCCACGGCTGCCGCTGCATGCGTAGTTGGTCGATGACGGCAGGCGAACCAGTGATGTAGCCCAGGCGGATGCCGGGAATTCCGTACTTACGCGATGCCGAGTGAATGGTCAGCACATTAGGAAACGTGAACATTTCACGTGGCGTAGGCACCTCTTCGTCGGTGAGTGCCTCGTACGACTGGTCGATGATAAACGTATATTGGCTGTTCTGGTGTACCAGGTACTTGACAAACGTCTTAGGTAGCACGTTGCCTGTGGGCGAATTGGGGTTGCATAGCCAGTAGAGGCGGTTGGTGGGTAGATCGTCGAACACCTCTTTGTCGTCGTAAGTGACGTTGTGCCCATGCGAGGCACAGGCTTGGGCATAGAGGGTCGATGT
>DGWC01000023.1 GCA_002395135.1 Prevotella sp. UBA4268
GCAGCCTTCTTAATCAGGAAGTTGTAAGGAACCATACAGAATTCCAGAGATGCACCACCACCAAGGAAGATAACGCTATAGCCTTCGGGAACTTGCAACAGTTCTTTAATAAGTGCCACTGCCTCATCAACAACTGGCTGGAAATCTTTTGCACGATGACTAATCTCCATAAGAGAGAGTCCACTACCATTGAAGTCTAAACACTGCTTTGCGGTGTTCTCAATCACTTCGCGTGGAAGCATTGACGGACCTGCATTAAAGTTGTACTTCTTCATTTGATTGTTAAATTTTTAAATTAATGTATGAGATAAATTTTTCTGCGAAAGTATACAATTTGTTGTTGACAGCCAAATATTTTGGCAATATTTTACCAACGAGGGCGATTTTTAACACTTATTCCACCGCCTCAACTATCGTTTTGACACCTTTTATTTTCTCGCCTTTCACTTTTGCGAGCACATCATTTACTTTTGTTCTGCTGATGGCCGCATAGCAATAACGGTCTTTCACGTCGATGCGACCGATGTCGCTGCTCTCCAAACCACCCTTCTTGCACAGGAAACCCACAATATCACCTTTGGAAATCTTGTCTTTCTTGCCCTTACCTATATATATAGTGACCATTAACGGTGCTGCGGGCCATGGCAATTGGGCTGGAATTTGGTACTCCTCAGTATCTTCTTTCACGTAGGAAGGTATCTGTTCACCGGAATGAAGGATGAAAAACGCCCTACCCTGCGCATCCCATCGTGCCGTTCTACCCACACGGTGGATATAGCCTTCTTCGCTTTCGGGCAGGTGGTAATGCACGATGTTGGTGATATTCGGTATGTCGAGACCACGCGAAGCAAGGTCGGTGCTGACAAGGACATTGGCAGAGCCGTTGCTAAACTTATACAATGCATCCTCGCGTTGCTTTTGTTCAAGTCCGCCATGGAATGCAGACGTGGCAAAGCCCTGTTGTCGCAAATACTCATCAGTGCGCTCTACGCTTTCACGATAGTTCAAGAAGACGATGCTGCTCTGCTGTCCGAAACTCCGCAACAAACGTGAGAGTGTCTCAAGTTTATCCTTGTCGGGGCTTTTCACTGTGAACATAGCGCACTGGCCATTGCCAATCAAACGCTTCTCACCATCTTGATGATGATCGGTCTGAGATGTCAGATAGTTGATAAACACAGCGGAATCCATGAAATCGGCTGCCCATCGGTCGATGTCTCTCATCTTGGTGGCCGAAAGCAGAACGCGCCGCCTAACGCTGGGAATACGTTCCACCACGCGCTGCATTTCATCGCGGAATCCCATTTCAAGACATTTATCAAACTCATCGATGATGAGCCAACGCACATCATCGACCGAGAAATTCTGCTTGTCGATATGGTCGTTCAGGCGTCCGGGTGTGGCAAAGACCACTTGAGGCATCACCTCGCGCATCTTTCGATGCTCATCCATCGTAGGCCTTCCGCCATACAATGCCATGGAACGTATGCCAGAGCCCATGTCTTTCAACACGGTGGCTGACTGAATAGCCAGTTCTCGACCAGGCACAATGACGATTGCCTGCACGGAATTATTTCCGGCATCAATGCTTTCTACCAAGGGGAGCAGGTAAGCCAAGGTCTTGCCACTGCCTGTCGGCGACAATATGACAACATCTTGACGGGTATTGAGCAACGCCTCGCGTGCTTCTTTTTGCATGTCAGCAAGGTCGTTGATACCAAGTTTCGACAGCACTTGTTGGATATTCATGATGCAAACTTACACAATTATTTCCGAAAAAGAGGCACTTTCCCCATAATTCTTCATCATTTTCTGATTTTTTTCACTTCGCGGCATACAGCGCCTCCCGCGGTTTCAATATATTCGGGGGCCAAAGATGGTGGTTCCAATCCTAACCATTGTGCTTCCACATTCGCATGCAATGGGGAAATCATGGCTCATACCCCAACTCCGTTCACAGAAGGCATCATCTTCAGCAAAATACTTCTGCTTCACCTCGTCAAAGAAACCCGCAGCAAGCATCATTTCACTCCTGATTTGCTGTTCATCATCCACATTGCTTGCCATCATCATCAAGCCACAGATTTGCACATGTTCCAGTTGCCTCCACTCGCCATCTTCAAGCAACTGACGACAGGAATCAAGCGAAAGGCCGTATTTGGTTTCCTCTTCTGCGATGTGCAGTTCGAGCAAAACCTTTATCGTGCGACCATTCTTCGCAGCCTGTTTGTCAATTTCGCGCAGCAATTTCAACGAATCCACTGCCTCTATCATAGAGATGTAGGGCGCAATGTATTTCACTTTGTTGGTCTGAAGATGACCAATGAAATGCCATTCTATGTCTGAGGGAAGTGTGGCATGTTTCTGCTTGAGTTCCTGCTCATGGCTCTCACCGAAGATGCGCTGGCCTTCTTCATAGGCGGCCTCGATGTACTCATTGGGATGGTACTTGCTGATGGCAACCAACCGCACACCTTCAGGCAGTTGTGAAAGAACCTTGTGCAAATTCTCTTTTACCGGATACATATGATATATGAATGATTAACGAATGAATTAGAATGACCTGTCACGAACAGAAGTGTATACGTATTACTCACCGGTTTCATATTCAGGCTTGTCGTCCTTACTGTCGGAAAGGCCTTTATGATACTCGAAAACATCCATCACCGTGGTTTCGCTCAGCGAGGCAATCACATAGTCTATCAGTGTGCCGCCCATAACGGCATCGATATTCTTCACTGCGCCCGCCAATGTGGATGCCTGCACAAAATAGTACACGTTGGAACGCTTTTCCTTTTCCGTCTTTTCGTCTATTGTGATATATTGCAACTTGGCTTTGTACCAACGGTCGTCTTGGTCGTTTTCCGAGAAAATAATCTCTCTGAAAGACGCTTTCTTGATATCAGTTACGTCAAACTCACCGCTGATATAGGAAGACATCTCCTCGGTGATGCGGCGTTCTGCCTCGGTGAAACTCATGGCATCCACCACATAACTCTCTTTTACTTTCTTCTGCAGACCATCTTCCATGGTCTTTTCATATGCGATTTTAACTTCAAACCACACTGCTGATCTTGTTTTCATTTCTATTCTTGTTTTTATATTATCATGATTAATTCTACCCTAACCCTTCTTTTCACAACAACATACCTATGGAAACCGTGACTCCATATATCAACATATTGCGTGCCGTCAGCCCTAAAACATGATTAAGTTCACGTCCATGGTCAATGCGAACCATCTGCCTGTAGGCAATTATGTGAAACAGAAGATATACCAAAGGAAGCACGAATGTCATCAAGTGATGGTTGGAGAGATGGATAATCCCCATGCCGCATGCTATGACACCCAGCAAAAGATAGAACAGACGGCCAGCCTTGGCACCGATTCTTACAATCAGCGTTATTTTACCGTTTCTTCTGTCGTTGTCGATATCTCTGTAGTTGTTGACAACAAGCAGCGTGTCGATCACAAAACCACATGCCACAGAAGCAACAACAACAGGAACGGTCATCGTATGCAACTCTATATAATAAGGTATACATACGGGAACGATGCCGAAGAACAACAGCACAAGCAAGTCGCCAAGGCCAAGGTAACTGAGATGCGTGGTATAAAGGAAACAGAAGACCACACACAGCAGACCGACTGCAACCATTTCGAAACCGCCGTAATATATAAGAGGCAGGCCAATAACACATGCCAAGACGGTGGTAATGGCTATTGCCTGTTTCATCTTCGCTACCGACACCCACCCCATTGCGCATGCCCGTTTGGGGCCCAATCGCGTTTCATCATCATTACCATGAATGAAATCAAAATAATCATTGATGAAATTGGCATCGACTTGCATAATGAACGCAAAAAGCAAACATAAGAATACCGGAATCCAATGAAATGGCGTGGATGCCGACTGGTCAGCGTATGCCATCGACAAGCCAATCATCACGGGGACGACAGCACCAGTCAGCGTTTTCGGCCGAGCCGCCAGCACCCACGATCTGGCAGAATCTTTCAACGGTTCTTTCACATCGTCGTCTTCTGTTTTCATTTGTTTGCTTTTCATTGGAATCTTTCCGTATTTAGCATTAAAAATCAGACAATTTATTGAATTTGCTTGCAAAAGTAAACAATTAATCGTATATTTGCAAATAAAAACGGATGAAATGGAAAATAATGTCAGTTTGGATTTGATGGATTTCATCGAACAAAAGATACTACCTCAATATGCATCTTTTGACAAGGCTCACAACATGTCGCACGTAACAAGCGTCATCAGGCGTTCCATAGAAATCGGACGTCAATCCGGGGCTGACATGAACATGGTCTATACCATTGCTGCATACCACGATTTAGGCCTCAGCGGCCCAAGAGCCATCCATCATATCACTGGCGGAAAGATACTTTCCACGGATGTACGGCTGCGGAAATGGTTTTCCGCCGAGCAGATACGCATCATGAAAGAGGCGGTTGAAGACCACCGTGCCTCTGCAAGCCATTCCCCCAGAAGCATCTACGGAAAGATTGTTGCAGAAGCCGATCGTGACCTGGACCCGATGAATGTGTTCAGGCGCACCATTCAATATGGGCTGAACAACTATCCCGAGAAGAACGATGAAGAACAGTGGGAGCGCTTTTATGAGCACATGCAAAACAAGTATTCCGAGCATGGCTACATCCGTTTATGGATGCACGGCACGCCCAACGAAGCAAAACTTAAGGAAATACGTGAGTATATCAACTCACCCAAGAAGTTACGCGCTTTGTTCAACCAACTTCTGGAAGAAGAAAAAGGCAGTGAGACCGAAGGAAAACAGTAACAGAACAAGTAGAATTACTGAATCATTATAAATCAAAAGAAAATGAAAAAGAAAACATTTTATGCATTTGCATTGGCTGCAGCACTCACATCGTGTGGCGTTTCCGGCACAGGTGGAAGTGATTTGTCTACACTCGGCAATGTTCTCGGCAGCGTTATCGGAGCCGCCACTAATACAGGTACGCTCACAAACATCCTCTATAACGTCATTGGCGGCACCAAACTAACCCAAGAAGAAGTGATCGGCACGTGGAAATATAATTCTCCGGGATGTGCTTTCACATCTGAGAAACTCTTGGCCAAGGCAGGAGGTGAGATCATTGCTACAGAGGTAAAAGAAAAGTTGATGCCCACATACAACTCTCTGGGTGTAAGCAGTAGCAATACATACTTTACTTTTAAAGAGGACAAGACCTTCACCGCAAAAGTTGACGGAAAGAGCCTTAGCGGCACTTACGAGTATGATGCCAGTTCTGGAAGCATCTTTCTGAAGACACTGCTTTTAAACATGAACGGATACCTGGCTCGTTCTGCAAACGGAATGAGTCTTACATTCGAATCCAAGAAACTCATTTCCGTGATGCAGGTACTGGGTGCTATGAGCGGAAACAGCACATTGTCGGCTGTCAGTGAAATCGCAGGCAACTACGACGGAATACGACTTGGTTTCGACATGAACAGATAATTCTTTGAACGCATTCGAGGAATCATCTGAAATAAACATACCAAACATAGGCGAGTAATGCTATGATTGCAAGCATGACAATGCTTTTAATCAGGCAACTCGCCAGTTTTTTTATAAGCAGAAAAACGACAACCAGTAAGACGATTGCGAATATATAATAATAGTAGTTTTCCATTTCCACATTCACTCTTTGTTAACGATGTTGAGAAAGGCAGCAGGAACAGGAGTGCTGAATTCCATTTTCTGATGCGTCACGGGGTGGTCGAAGCACAGCATATAGGCATGAAGACATAACCTGCCGATGGGATCGTCACCATTTCCATACTTCACATCACCGCACACGGGCCAGCCTAAATCAGCGGTATGAACACGTATCTGATTCTTTCTACCGGTCTCCAAGACAAATTCCAACAGGGAATAATGCCTTGACCGACGGAGGGTATGAAAATGTGTCACCGCATATTTGCCACCATTATCTACAGGCGAAGAATAAGTAAAATATGACTTGTTGTCCTTCAGCCAACTGGAAATGGTTCCGCCTTCTTGTTCAACACAGCCGCTGACAACAGCCACATACCGGCGGTCGTAGACAATGTCGTGCCACTCTTGCTCAAGTTTCTGCTCGGTCTTCATGTCTTTGGCATATATCATCAGCCCGCTTGTGTCGCGGTCCAGACGATGAACCACATGTGCCTTGCATTTTTGTTTTGTTTTCTGGAAATAGTTATCCAATACGGCTTTCACATTCAGTGAAGAATGTCCGGCAGCCATGGAGAGGATACCGATGTTCTTCTCAACAACCACCAGCCATTGGTCTTCATATACGATTTTCACATAGCGGCTTTGCAGAGTCTCCATGTTACGCTTTGTCTTACTCACCAGAACTTTCATCTTGGGATGAAGTAGCATATCAAATTGAGTGACGGTTTTTCCATTGACACTCACTCCGTGTCCTTTCAAGACAGCCTTCACTTTCGTGCGGCTTGTGCCTTTCATATTCTCCAGCAAGAACTCCAACAGAGGCTGTTCGCGCTCTACTGTGAAACGGGCATAGTCGCCCATTGGATTCATCATAACGATTCTGTTAATTGTACAATACTATTTCATCGATTCATCAACAAACGAAAGCGGCATTAAATCACGTATGCTCTCGATGACATAGGTGCCGCCCGTACCGTAAAGATATATTTTGATATGGCAAGAATAGCGTTGCTCCATCTCTATCATCACTTGCCGGCACGACCCGCATGGGCTGACAGGCTCTGCCATAAAACCCTTGCTGTTGCGCGCCGCAATGGCTATGGCGACGATGGGCTGGTCTGGATATTGTGACTGAGCGGCGTAGATAGCGGCCCGCTCAGCGCACAATCCTACAGGGAAAGCAGCGTTTTCCTGGTTGGCACCAATGACCTCGCGTCCGTCGGCAAGCCTCAAAGCCGCACCGACAGCAAAATTGGAATAAGGTGAATAACTGTTTTCCGTGGCTTTTTTTGCCATTTCAACAAGTTTTCTCTCCTGTTCATCCAACTCATCCAACTGACAAAGTTTGATGTTTGACTGTATAACTATATCTTTCATCTTACGTATATGTAGTTAATGATTCTATTCTTGTCAAGTCAATCCTAATCTCACGCAACGTTCCTCACCGCTCATAACAGCCTGCATCAGGCTTATCATCACGTGTTCTGCCCAGCCGGTCGATGGGCAGGGCATATTCTGCACTTCCAAAATCCTTTGCCTTGGATGCGCTGCTTAAGCGGAAGTCATAATGCTGCGTGTTGATATTAACCAGTTCAAAATGCTTCTCTCCCATGGAAACGGTATCCTTGGGATCTTCGAAAAGCACCTGACGGAAATGGAGCGTGTCTGGAACATCTTTCAATCCATTTGTCTGGTCTTCAGGAAGAAACACTTCCGGTGTTCGGATAACAGATGAAACGAACTGATAATCAAATGCCGAGTCTTCATCTTCCTGATATCCCATCACCACATCTTCTGCATAACCGGTAATCAGAGAATTATAACACCGGAACAACAGCGGCAGTTCCTTTCCATTGGCAAAAGACAAGGCTGCCCCTCGTTCAGAATCGAATGGATAGAACTGAGCCAATGTTGTATGCTGAATGGTCACATTCCCGCCGCTAACATCGAGACAATGGCCCAATGTATTGGATATCTGGGAATTGACAACCTCCAGTTTGCAACTGCGCGCCTGTAGTCCGTCACCCTGACAGTTATGAATCGTGCTGTTTTCCAGTCTCAACTTCGTTTTCGAAACATCCGAAGAATCACAGACAACACCATTATAAGTGCTGTGGATATCGGTATAGACGAGTTTATTATCGTAGGAACTCTCGTGAAAAACGATACCGCTCCACTGACCGCTTACAAGGTCATAAGGAAGATAGTCAAACATATTGTCTGTTCTGTCGCCGCGCAATGTCACGTTTTTCGATGCTGTACCTTCAGCAACGAGCCTCCCGTAGACATCAATATCGCATCCATGATGGAAATACAACGTCTTTCCTTCCTTAATTGTAAGTGTTGCGCCTTCGTTTACACGTATGTTGCCATAGACAATCGTCGGCAAATCGCCGCTCAGTTCATAGTCTCCATCAATCGTCAGGCTCTCTATAACATCTGCATCCCATGTGTAAGCGTGAAGTTTCACACGCTGTTCCACACCGCTTTCCAAGGTGAACACCAAGTCGTCTTCGTGTTTCTGAGGGGTTGAGATGCCATTCTCTGGCGCTGTAAGTTCAACGAAGACCCGGATGCTATCCTTATCGCGTATCTCAATGTTCTGCGCCTGAAAGCCTGCTGACGGACTTAAATAAATGCCATCAACATTCACACGATAACCCGTCTGATTGCCATTGGCAAGACTGATGCTGCTGCAACGGATTCCTTTTCCGGAGCGGTTATACACCCAGAACGACTTCGTTGGCGTGGGAACGCGCGAAAACACGGTATCTAATTTCACCGAGTCGACAGAAAATGTCAACAGTCTCGATGGAGAATCACTAAATGAATCTCCGTCGGAACAGGCTGCCAGCAACAAAACAACCAACAAGACGACTGACTTACATAATAATTTCATTGTATGAATAACGACATTTCATGCTTTTTATTGCATTCATCGCCCTCACGCCCAACGGCAACATTGATTACAACGACTCACACTCTTGAATCCATAATGCGCTGCATGCATCTGACGGCATACGCCAATCGCCGCGCGGACTCAGGCTTACGCTTCCCACTTTCGGGCCATCGGGCAGACATGAACGCTTAAACTGCTGAGAGAAGAAGCGACGTGTGAATGTGGTAAGCCATTTCTTTATGGTCGCGTGATCATAGGCACCGTCAAATGCTTTCTTAGCCAAAAGGAATATTCTACGAGGAGAAAAGCCGAATCGCAGGAAATAATAGAGGAAGAAATCGTGCAGTTCGTATGGACCGACCAAGTCTTCGGTCTTCTGCTTGATATTTCCCTGCTCGTCAGCAGGTATCAATTCCGGCGAGATGGGCGTGTCAAGGATATCCAACAAAATAGATTTAGTACCATCGTCGCTGCCTTCACTCCTGCCGAACTCTTCGGCAACATGTCGCACCAGATATTGAATCAGCGTCTTGGGGACACTTGCATTCACACCATACATAGACATGTGATCGCCATTATAAGTGGCCCATCCCAATGCGAGTTCACTCAAATCGCCCGTGCCAACTACCAGTCCACCCAGTTCATTGGTCAAATCCATCAATATCTGCGTTCTTTCTCTTGCCTGGGAATTCTCATAGGTCACATCATGCACAGATATGTCATGGCCAATATCCTCAAAATGCTGCTTCACCGATTTGGCAATATTGATTTCCTTCATCGTGATTCCCAGATTCTTCATCAGCGAAACGGCATTGTGATAAGTGCGGTCTGTCGTGCCAAAACCAGGCATGGTCACACCTACGATGCCCTCCCTGGGCAGTCCAAGTTTATCAAAGGTCTTCACACATACCAGGAGAGCCAGCGTACTATCGAGTCCGCCACTGATTCCAAGTATCAACTTTTTGCTGTTAGTATGCACGATCCGCTTCAGAAGACCGCACACCTGGATGTTGAAAATCTCGTCGCAACTGCGCTTCATGTCATCCGACTCTGGTATAAACGGATGTGGATCTACGTCACGAATCAGTTCGAAGTTACGGGGAGCAATGGAATCACAGGCTATAATGCGCGCATTGTTTCCACGTTGTGCATTTACATACGTACTGTTTGTGCGTCGTTCAACGCGAAGTTTCTCTACATCAATCTGCGTAACCATCATCTGGGGCTCGAGCAAGAACCGCTCTGCCTCTTTCAGCAATTTGCCGTTTTCGAAGATCATGGCATTTCCACCATACACCACATCCTGTGTACTCTCCCCGAAACCACATCCGCTATACACATATCCGGTTATTGTGCGGGCACTCTGCTGCGCGAGCAGACTCTTCAGATAGACATGCTTGCCTATCAGTTCGTCACTTGCTGAAAGATTAAACACCAAATCGGCACCGGCAAGTGCCAGTGTATTGCTGGGTGGTGCAGGTGCCCATACATCCTCGCATATCTCCACGCCAAACTTCACACCATCTGACGTTTCAAACAACGTAGGTTCTGGTGTAACCGTCACTCTGTTTCCAGCAAAGCGAATCTCTGTCGGTTGCAAATCCTGTGAGGACGCAAACCAGCGCTTTTCGTAAAACTCACTGTAATTAGGTAAATATGTCTTCGGAATAAAAGCAAGAATACCGCCTTTCTGTATCACCACCGCACAGTTTAGAAGCAAATCTCCTACCACAACAGGAATGCCTACAATAGAAATGACATCCATCTTACGCGTAAAGTCCAACAACTTCACCACACCGGCTTCCGCATGCTCAAGCAATGCCTGCTGACGAAATAAGTCCTGACAGGTATACCCCGTAACACTCAGTTCAGGGAATACGATGATTTCCACTCCACTTTCTTCGGCTTGGGAAATCATGGTTTCCATCATTTTCACATTGTATTCGCAGTCAGCAACTTTCACTAATGGAATGGCAGCAGCCACTTTTATGTATCCGTTTTGCATATTACCTATTATATATATGTATTATATTGGTTGCAAAAATAAGAAAAAATAGCGTAATCAGCAAGCGTTTTCAGAAGATTAACGCTTCAAGCCGCCCAATATCATACACAACGATGCTGATGTCTGGGACTGTTGTCGCGCACTGAATGAAATTATTTACTGCTGTCTGTTTTTAGCGGAACAGATTTTGTTTCAAATACACTTTCATTGTTTTTGCATGATAAGGAAATTCAATAGTACACAAAAGACATGGCTTGATGACGTATGGTTAACAACAATTCCATTTCTGAAAAAGAGACTTGAAAAACATCATCATTCCCAATTATTTTCGACATAAAACAAAAAAATGCGCCCAAGAGAAACCACTTAAGATATTTTTTACTATATTTGCAGAGTAAAAATAAAAAGAATATATAACAAACTCTAACTTATAACACATTATTTCTATGATTCTAATGATTGTTGAGTTGCTGGTGGTGCTACTGGCGCTCTATGTAGGATCCCGATACGGAAGCCTGGCGCTGGGTGCCATTTCCGGTATCGGATTAGCCCTGCTCGTTTTTGGTTTCGGTATGAAACCAGGTTCTCCACCAACTGATGTGATCTATATCATCATTGCAGCCGTCACCTGTGCTGGTATTATGCAGGCATCGGGCGGTATGGATTGGCTGATTCAGATTGCTGAAAAGATGCTTCGCAAGCATCCCGACCGCATCACATTCCTGGCCCCTCTCTGCACTTTCTTCCTGACGGTGCTCGTTGGAACCGGACATGTGGTTTACACACTGATGCCTATTATCTGTGACATTGCCATTAAGAAAGGCATCCGTCCGGAGCGTCCTTGCGGCGTTGCCTCCATTGCTTCACAGGTAGGTATCACCTGCTCACCTATTGCCGCTGCCGTTGTGGCTTTCGTTACCATCTCGAACGCCAACGGCTTCGACATTACCATCCCACAAGTACTAATGGTCAGCATCCCAGCATGTCTGTGTGGACTCATGGCTGCTGCCACTGCTTCCTTTCATCGAGGACTTGACCTCGACAAAGACCCTGAGTTCCAGAAAAGGATTCAGGATCCGGAACAGCGCGAATACATCTATGGAAGTTCGGCCACCACGCTCGACAAGGAAATCCCCCAGAGTGCGAAGAATGCTGTATTCGTATTCCTCGGAGCCCTCATCATCATCGTGCTTTTCGCTATCTTCCAGGACGTGTTGCCTGAATACAGCACCGTGAAAGCCGTGAAAGATGCACCCGACTTCACCTTCTCCGACGGCACCGTAGCCTCAGCGGCAGCACTGGCCAAGGCGAAGGCCGTCATTCCAGGCATCACCGAAGTCTCTACCGTAAAACTCAAGATGAACGTTATCATCCAGATTGTGATGATTACCGCCGCCGCCATTATGATTCTTTTCTGCAAGGCCTCTCCTCAGAAGGCCGTCCACGGAGCCGTATGGCAGTCGGGTATGGTAGCAGTCGTGGCCATCTTCGGTATCGCATGGCTGGCCGATACCTATTTTTCCAACTATACCGATGAGATGCAGGCAATGCTTGGCGACATCGTAGCCAAATACAACTGGTCGATAGCCTTCGTATTCTTCCTCGTTTCCGTTCTTATCAACTCACAGGGCGCTGTGGTTGTCTCTATGTTGCCACTGGCTTATTCATTAGGAATCCCCGGTCCCGTCCTGCTCGGTGTACTACCCAGCGTTTACGGTTACTTCTTCATTCCTAACTATCCATCGGATATTGCTACCGTGAACTTCGACCGTTCAGGTACCACCGTCATCGGTAAGTATCTGCTCAACCACTCGTTCATGATGCCCGGACTTATCCACGTCGTAGTAAGCACCCTTGTGGCCTATGCCTTGTCAATGATCATCTATTAAATCCTTACTGACTATGTTGATTATTATTATAGAATTATTAGTAGTTCTCCTGGCCCTCTATCTGGGTTCCAAGTACGGAAGCCTTGCGCTGGGAGCCATCGCCGGTCTCGGACTTGCCATCCTCGTTTTCGACCACGGTTTGAAACCGGGTACACCCCCCACCGACGTTATCTATATCATTGTGGCCGCCGTCACTTGTGCCGGTGTGCTTCAGGCATCAGGCGGTATGGACTGGATGATCCAGATTGTGGAGCGCATTCTGCGCAAACATCCTCAGCACATCACCTTCCTGGCTCCGCTGAGCACATTCTTCCTGACAGTAGTATGCGGAACCGGTCACGTGATGTACACGCTGATGCCAATCGTCACCGACGTAGCCATCAAGAAAGGCATCCGTCCTGAGCGCCCATTGGCAGTAGCCTCCGTAGCTTCCATGCTGGCCATCGTCTGCTCGCCTATCTCTGCTGCCGTAGTGGCTTTCTCCACCATCTCTGGTCTGAACGGTTTCAGCATCAGCATCCCTCAGATTGTTGCCGTTACGATTCCAGCCTGTCTCTGTGGTATCATAGCAGCCGCTTCCTGGTCTTATAACCGTGGGCTTGATCTTGACAAAGACCCGGAGTTCCTGGAGCGGATCAAGGACCCCGTCCAATATGCTTTTGTATATGGCAACACGGCAACGACACTCGACAAGCAGATTGACAAAAAGTCGAAGTGGGCTGTCTATATCTTCCTGGCCGCTATCGTGCTCATCGTCATCCTGGCATTTGCTCAGAGCATTCTTCCCGCTTTCGATACGGTGAAGGCCGTAGAAGGTGCAACTGCCGTTGCATTGCCGACCGGCAAAACCGTCAGTCCTTCAGATCTGGCTTCTGCCGGAATCGTAATGGCCGGTGTTACAGAGAAGGTTCCCGCAACGATTCACATGTATCTCGTCATTCAGATTATCCTCATCTCGGCTGCAGCACTGATGATTATCATCTGCGACACCAAACCTAAGGCTGCCGTTGCAGGCAACGTATGGCAATCGGGCATGGTAGCCGTGGTAGCCATCTACGGTATCGCCTGGCTGGCCAACACCTTCTTTGGTGCACACATGGCTGAGGTGGAACAGTTGCTTGATGAAATGGTTGACAACTATCCGTGGGCCATCGCCCTTGTGTTCTTCATCTTCTCGGTGCTCATCAACTCCCAGGCAGCCGTTGTCGTAGCCCTTCTGCCCGTGGCCTACAAACTGGGTATTCCCGGATGGATTCTGCTCGGTGCATTGCCTTGTGTCTATGGATATTTCTTCATCCCGAACTATCCTTCAGATATCGCAACCGTGAACATCGACCGCACAGGTACCACGAAGATCGGAAAATACGTACTCAACCACTCATTCATGGTGCCGGGACTCATCAGCGTAGTGGTCAGCACAATTGTGGCCTACATCATTTCCAGCATCTTCTTCTAAAAGAAGCAACATATTTCAACAAGTAAGCCCGGTCATCATGCCGGGCTTTTTTATTACCTGTATTCTTTAAATGGCATAAGACAACAACATTATTATATAGAAGGACAGTGGGCTTTAGCGTCAGCACTCTTTTTCTTGCCATTTAACTGGAAAAAATGCTGCGGTTCTAATCATTAACTAATCATTAACCGATCAACATGAAAGTTTAAGGTAAAACATTTCCCTTTTTCAGCAGAATTTCGTAACTTTGCAGCGATTTAAAAACAATGTACGATATGACAGAGATTATAAATGAGAATAAAGGCGATGAGAGGAAAAGCCTAAGTTTCGTTGAACAACTCGTAGAAAAAGACCTTGAGGAAGGAAAGAACAACGGAAGAATTCAGACACGGTTCCCGCCAGAGCCAAATGGATACCTACATATTGGTCATGCCAAGGCCATTTGCATGGACTTCGGAGTTGCAGAAAACTACAATGGCGTGTGCAACCTTCGATTCGACGACACCAATCCCAGCAAGGAAGATACAGAATACGTGGACTCCATACTTAACGATATCAAATGGCTTGGATTCAAATGGGGGAATGTCTACTATGCATCCGACTATTTCCAGCATCTTTGGGACTTTGCCATATGGATGATCAAACAGGGCAAGGCATACATAGACGAGCAGACAAGCGAACAGATTGCCGAGCAAAAGGGAACACCCACACAGCCTGGCACACCGTCGCCCTATCGCGACCGTCCTATTGAAGAGAATCTGGAACTGTTCAATAAGATGAACACTCCCGATGCCGTTGAGGGCACCATGGTACTACGCGCGAAACTGGACATGGCCAATCCTAACATGCATTTCCGCGATCCTATCATCTATCGCATCATTCACACACCGCATCATCGTACAGGCACAAAGTGGCATGCATACCCGATGTATGACTTTGCCCACGGCCAGAGCGACTATTTTGAAGGGGTAACCCATTCTATTTGTACGCTGGAATTCGTTCCCCACCGCCCACTCTATGACCATTTCATAGACGAACTGCAGGAAATGCAGCAGCAAAAGGAGTACCGTCCGCGCCAGATTGAGTTCAACAGGCTCAATATGACATACACCGTGATGAGCAAACGCAAACTGAAAGCGCTGGTTGACGAACACCTCGTTGAGGGTTGGGACGACCCGCGCATGCCTACTCTGTGCGGAATGCGTCGCAGAGGATATTCACCGCAGAGCATCCGCAAATTCATTGACAGCATTGGCTACACCAAGTTTGATGCACTGAACGATGTAGCATTGCTCGAAGCCGCCGTCAGAGAAGACCTGAATGCACGCTCCACACGTGTAAGTGCCGTATTGAACCCAGTGAAACTGGTCATCACCAACTATCCGGAAGGCAAGACAGAATCAATGATTGCCGTGAACAATCCTGAAAACGAAGACGACGGAACCCATGAAATCACCTTCAGTCGCAACCTTTGGATTGAGCGTGATGACTTCATGGAGGATGCACCGAAGAAGTTCTTCAGAATGACGCCGGGCAAAGAAGTGCGTCTAAAGAATGCATACATCGTAACTTGCACAGGATGCACAAAGGACGAAAACGGTAACGTTATTGAGATTCAGGCAGAATACGACCCGGAAAGCAGAAGCGGTATGAGCGGTGCAAATAGGAAAGTGAAGGGAACACTGCACTGGGTAAGTGCCGACCACTGCAAGAAAGCACAGGTAAGAGTATACGACCGTCTTTTCAATGTTGAGAATCCATCGGCAGAGGAAGGAGATTTCAGAAACCTGCTCAACCCTGACTCACTGCAGATTATCGACAACTGCTACGTGGAAGAGTATGCTGCCAGCCGTAAACCTGGTGATTATCTACAGTTCCAGCGCATTGGCTATTTCATGGCAGACCTGAATAGCAATGAGAATCATCTGGTGTTCAACAAGACCGTCGGTCTGAAAGACACATGGGCAAAACAACAAGTAAAAGGATAAACACAACAAATCACCCTTGAAAGAAAGGTTCGACTATTACAAGAGCGATGAGTTTCTCGCAATCCTCAAACAATATGAGGATTGCGAGAAAAAAAATATACCCTGTATCATCAGTTCGGAAGACTACGCTGACATTGCTGAATACTACGATAGCAAAGGTCTCGCCGATCAAGCCCTCAGAACCATCAACACCGCCATCGATATCTATCCCGGTGAAATCTATCCGTTGGCGCTCCGTACCCGGTTTTCCATCATTCACCATCACGATACCCAGGAAGCAAAATACTATGCCAGCCAGATAGAAGATAAGAGCAACATGGAATACCACTATCTCATGGCAGAGATATCCGTGGCTGAAAACCATACACAAGAAGCAGACCAATATCTTGAAAAGGTGTGTCAAGATGTCGACGAGGACGAGATGGAGGAAACCATATTAGACATTGCATCCCTGTTTGCCGACTATGAAGAATATGAAACAGCATGGAAATGGCTGCAAAGACTTACCGACAAAGATGACGATGAAGAATATCTTTCCCTGCTTGGCAGAACGCTCGAAGGCATAGGAAAACATGATGAGAGCCAGAAGGTGTTCAACAAACTGATTGACAAGAATCCATTTTCCACTGAATATTGGGACAATCTGGCTGCATCGCAGTACAATCAGAAGAAGTTTCATGAATCCATCTCCAGCAGCGAATACTCCGTTGCCGTGGATCCCGATAATGCCGAAGCCATCCTCAATATCGCCAACGGTCTTTATACCTTGGGTAATTTCCAGCAAGCGCTGTCTTTCTATGAGCGGTTCTGCAGCATAAAACCTGATGACGAATATGGAGAAATGTTCCATGGCATCTGTCTGCTAAACCTGGATCGCTACGAGGAAGCATTGGAGCATTTGCTGAATGCAGAAAGGAATGCGGCTACAGACTCCAGCAACCTGTCTGATATTTATCAGGAAATTGCCTATGCCAAGAACAAACTGGGTGACTTGGACGGGGCTTTGGCATATCTGGGAAAGGCACAGGCACTGAAAGGAAACAACCCAGACTTGATGGTGTTGAAGGGACAGTTCTATCTTGAAAACGGCAGGACAGATTCCGCACAGGAATGCTTCAACAAGGCCATCTTGGAGAGCAACTCTTCGCAGGAAGTCTTCTATCGCATTGCCATCGCGGCCTATGAAGCAGGCTATATCAACATGGCGGCAGAAATGTTGGATATCCTTTACAAAAGCAAACACTGGGACAAAGGACATTCTTACATGGCAGTATGCAAATTCATCTTAGGTGATACCGATGCGTTTTATCAGCACCTTCAGAAGGCTGTTGAACAAGATAGACAAGAGGCAAAATTCGTTCTCGGCTATCTGTTCCCTGACGGGATGGATCCTTCTGACTATTATCAATATGCATTAAGCAACTTTTAGCAAATTATGAATTGGATAACCTCTTTATTGAGCAACCTGAACTACCCCACCATTTTCTTTTTGATGATGCTGGAAAGTACAGTGATTCCTGTTCCGTCGGAACTTGTCGTCAGTCCGGCCGCTTATCATGCAGCAGCCGGAAACATTAACATCTGGCTTGTCATCCTGTTCTCAACACTGGGTGCGGACTTAGGAGCCACCATCAATTATGTGGTGGCATACTACGTAGGACGACCGGTCATCTACCGCTTTGCCAACAGTCGTCTGGGGCATCTCTGCCTGTTGAACCAGCAAAAAGTGGAGAAAAGTGAAAAATATTTCTATGACCACGGGATGATTGCCACCATCACAGGAAGGCTCGTTCCCGGCATTCGCCATCTTATTTCCATTCCTGCCGGACTGTCGAAGATGCATTATGGATGGTTTCTGCTATACACTACACTCGGTGCAGGTGTATGGAACTGCATCCTTGCTGCCTTGGGATGGTACTTGCACAGCATTGTCGGCGAAGACCAACTGAATGACAAGATTGCCGAATATGGTGATTATATCAAATATTTCATCGTAGGCGTTGTCTGTATCGTTGCCGCCTATGCCGTATTGAAACACATGCTCGGCAAGAAAAAAAAAGTCGATGATTGAAGATTGCCAATACAATTTACTTAATCTGTTCTTCCCTATATGTATGTTTCTAGGGATACACTTGTATTGAGTGCAACGAGTTTATACTCTGATGTTCCCTAATAGAACATGTTTTTTGTTTGATTGTAATTCATAGTTTTTAGGTTATTTTGATTTAACGGTTAGTTTATTCTTGAAGTGGTATAAGATTCCGCCTAAAGCCCTTTTTTTAAATGTTTACTAATTAATATTGCCAATTATTTAGAAAATGTAACCGTAATTTTGGATTATTATAAGAACTTACCGATTCTTGTGCATGAAATTGTCATGGAAAATCCGAAATTTGGTCGCTTATATTGGCGGTATTGTTCACCGACGGTCGATTGGGAGTGAAATACGCGAGTTTTGAGGTACTTTTTTTAACTCATTGATTAACAAAAGATTATATCGAAAACATATTTTTCTCTAACGAAGAAATCAGATGATTGATGATAGAACCTATGCTTTTGGGTTGTAAAAACATAGGTTTTGAGGTGCGAAACCATAGTTTTTGGACTGTAAAACCACAGGTTTTGAAGGGCAAAAGCATAGGTTTTGTTCAAAGAAATGTGCGTCGCGGTAATGAATCTTTACGTTTTCGCGTTTTCAACGTCTGTTTTTTCCAAAATCAATTTCTATTTTGAAGGAAAACGGCAACATGATTTTGTCGTGTTTTTTGAATCATCAGCATGCCGTTATTTATTTCCAATGGTACTTGTTGATTAGTTGTTTAAATTCTGGTATGTCTGACACAGATGCGAATAGCAGCATACAGGAACGTACTTTAATCGTATCGTTTCCGAAGAGTTCACAAACCGTCTTTTCATTTTCAAGTATTGCCTTTGTGGCTTCTATAAGTCGCTGACGAAGAATTGGATGTGCGATATATTCGTATGCTTCTTCTCGTCCGTTTATTCCATAGAATTTAGAAATCTCGGATTTGCCAAGTGCTTTCATTTGTGGAAAGACATACCATATCCAATGTGATTTCTTACAACCTTTCTTTATTTCTTCTAAGGCTTGTTCGTAAGTGGAGGTATTATCATAAATACCTCCAAAATCTTGTGTATGGATGAATCGTAATAGGTTACATTGTTTTGTCTCTGTCTTTAAATTCTTTTCTTACATTCAGTTATTCGTATAATTCTTTCATTTCTTCTTCCCATTTATCGTACATTTCAAGATCTTCTAATACAGGGACAACATTAGTAATCCATGATGAATAATTGTATGTACTAGGGCTTGATAATAAACAGTCTAATACTTTAAGTTTTTCTTCTCTTATCCAATTGAGATTACAATGATCTTTACCATACTGAAACTGTTCTTCAGTCGGGTACCATCCGTCAAACTTTTCTTGAAATTTTCTTTTTTGTTCTTCTGTCATAGTATTTTATAGACGATTAAGTTTTATAAATAGTTACACATCAGGCCAAACTATTTTCAGATTTTTCTTGGGTATTATATGCTAAAAAGTCATGCAGCTAGGGCAAAATCAAGAGTATTCCTGAGGTATATAATGAAGTATGGTCTCAGGGAAAGTGTGTCCGTGAACCCGAACCAAGTGCAGGCTGCACATCAATAGGAAACAAAAAAAGAGCCAAAAGGCTCTTTTCTGCGGTGCGTACGGGACTCGAACCCGTGACCTCCTGCGTGACAGGCAGGCATTCTAACC
>DGWC01000076.1 GCA_002395135.1 Prevotella sp. UBA4268
AAAGTCGCCACTCAGATGTTCGGCTATCGCACTCTTTGACAGCACCCGTTTCTTATTGCCGATGAAGAACAAGAGTAAGTCGTATTCTGATTTTGTCAATGTAACGGAATGTCCGTTGGCGGTAACTGTCTTTTCCATCAAGTTAATGCTAATGCCGTCACATTCCAACACATTGTTTGCTCCAAACTCCTTTCGGCGTATGATGGCATAGATGCGCATACTCAGTTCGGCAAGGTGGAAAGGTTTGGCAAGATAGTCGTCCGCTCCTATTTGCAGTCCCTTTACCTTGTCGTCAAGCGAATCCTTGGCAGAAACAATAATTACTCCTGCCGGATTGTTGCGACGTTTGATGTCGCGCAGAATGTCGAGACCATTGCCACCAGGCAACATCAGGTCGAGCAACACACAATCGTAATCATAAATGCGAACCTTCATCAAGGCATCATTGAAGTCAAAAGCCTGTTCGCACAGATATTTCTCCCCTTTGAGATAATCAACAATGCTGTCGGATAGCTTGCGCTCGTCTTCTATTATCAGTACTTTCATTCTCTTTTAGTTTTATATTTATTTGTAAAGCATAACTATACTGCCAGCAGTTATCAGCAATGCCCCCACGATGACTTTGGCGTTTATCGGTTCTTTCAAGAACATGAACGACAGGCAGATGGTGATTACCACACTGAGTTTGTCGATTGGGGCAACGCGCGACACGTCGCCCAACTGCAGGGCTCTGAAATAAAAGAGCCACGACAGACCTGTAGCTGCTCCTGAAAGAATGAGAAACACCCATGTGCGCGATGGAATACCCCGAAAGTCGCACATGTGGTTGCCCAATATGGCAATGCCCCATGTAATAAACAAAATGACCGTGGTGCGGATAGCCGTAGCGAGGTCGGAATCAACGTCTTTCACTCCAATTTTGGCGAAGACTGCCGTCAATGCGGCAAAGAAGGCTGACAACAAAGCGTAATATTTCCACATAGTCGTGATGATTTGTATTCATACAAACGCAGCAATTAAAAGCATATTGCAGTATTCATGTTACAATACTATTAAAAATCAGTTTTATTCCTTATGCTGTACAAAACTACAAAATGTCAACAGAATCCCTTTATATTTTTGCGGACGAATTTGTAGAAATGTAACATAAAAATATAAAGGAATAAAATATGAGCATCAAGACATTTATAGACCGTCCAATTCTGTCGGTCATGCTTTCGGTTGTCATTGTCATAATAGGCATTATCGGACTTCTCTGTCTTCCGTTGGAACAATATCCCGACATTGCTCCACCAACTGTCAAGGTGAACGCAACATACGTTGGAGCTAATGCCGAGACAGTAATGAAAAGCGTGGTAACACCATTGGAGGCATCAATAAACGGTGTGGAAAACATGCAGTATATGACTTCCACTGCCGCCAACAACGGCACTTGCACCATTACCATATACTTCAAGCAAGGGTCTGACCCTAATATGGCTGTGGTGAATGTACAGAATCGTGTGGCTTCGGCTCAAGGACTGTTGCCAGCCGAAGTGACAAAGAGTGGCGTAACTGTACGCAAGACGCAAAACTCCAATCTGAAGTTTATAACTCTATACAGTCCAGACGGTCGCTACGACTCAAAGACATTGACCAACTACATGAAGATAAATATCGAACCGCAACTGTCACGTATAGCCGGTGTTGGCGAGGTGAATGTTTTTGGAGCCGACTATGCGTTGCGTATATGGCTCAATCCCGCTAAAATGCATGCCTACGGGCTGGTGCCAGCCGACATTGACAATGCCTTGGCTGCACAAAACCTTGAATCGCCTATGGGAGCATTGGCTGCGGAGTCGGACAATACTTTTCAATATGTACTGAAATATCGTGGACGCTACAGCGATGAAAGCGAGTTCCGCAATATCGTGATTAAAGCCTCTGCCGATGGTGGTGTGTTGCGTCTTGGCGATGTAGCACGGATAGAGTTGGGAACGGTGGACTATAATATGAAGAGTACGACCAGTGGTAAGCCTGGCGCATCGGCAAGCATCACACAAACGGCAGGTACCAACGCCAACGACATTATCAAGCAAATAGATAAGGTGGAAGATGATGTACGCCAATCACTTCCTGACGGAATGGTTCTTGAAGACCAGACAAGCGTAATGGACTTTCTTAATGCCTCCATGCGCAATGTCACGGAAACACTCGTCATTGCCCTCGTGCTTGTGGTGATTGTCGTATTTGTGTTTCTGCGTGATTGGCGGTCGATGGTCATACCAACCATAGCCATTTTGGTGTCGCTCATCGGTACGTTTGGCTTTATGTATGCCGTTGGTTTCAGTCTGAATCTGCTCACGCTTTTCGCCCTTGTACTTGTCATCGGAACCGTGGTTGACGACTCCATTGTCGTGGTCGAGGCTGTTCAAGCAAAGCTCACCCAAGGCTGTGAGAGCGTATTTCGTGCTACCGTAGAAGCCATGAAAGACCTGAAGGCTGCACTCATCACCACTACCATTGTCTTTATGGCGGTTTTTATTCCAGTGAGTTTCACAAGCGGAACAACGGGAGTGTTCTATAAAGAGTTTGGACTGACAATGGCTGCTGCCGTAGCCATATCCTTATTCAATGCCTTGACGCTATGTCCTGCTCTTTGTACCTTGGTCTTGAAGCAGAAGAAAAAGCCAGTTGAAAACAAACATGACAAATGGCAGAATGCCTATATGCATTCAATACTAAAGTCTGTGAAGCACCACAAACTTGTCATGCTTTCATTGCCGCTTTCCATTGTCCTATTAGTCCTTATGATTGCTACGACCAAGACAAGTTTTGTACCACAAGAGGATATGGGTACTATTGATGTGAGCGTGCAATGCCAACCGGGATATAGTCTTGCACAAACAGGCAAGGTGATGGATCAAGTGGAAGCTGTGGTTAAGAACATTCCGCAAATCAAGATACATACACGAATTGACGGACGCGATGCACAAAAAAATCAAACATCTTCTGCCGGATTCCTGTCTGTCCGTTTGAAAAATTGGTCGGAGCGTACAGGTCGTGCCGACGACATTGACAGCGTGGTAAACGAAATTTACCGCCGCACGGCTTTCATCAAAGAAGCCGATGTAAACTGTGCCACATTGCCAACAATACGTGGCTACGGTTCGGCAAGCGGTTTTGAATTATATGTACAGAATCGCTCAGGCGAGGACTTCAAGGCACTTTCTGTTGCTACACAAAAACTCACAGATGCCTTGAACAAGCGTCCGGAAATAGGCAAGGCACACTACACATTCAACATGGATTATCCGCAATATTCGGTAGAAGTGGATGCAGCACGATGTATGATGAAGGGGGTGTCGCCCAAGGATGTACTCACCACCATGTCTGCCTATATAGGCGGTGACTATGCCTCGAACATCAACAAATACACCAAACTCTATCGTGTGATGGTGCAATCGGAAGCAACTGAGAGACTCAATGAGGAGGCATTGAGGAATATGTTTGTGAGAAGTGAAGACGGAACGATGTCACCATTGAGCGAATATGTGGTACTGAAGAAAGTGAACGGAGCCGAATATCTGACACATTTCAATCTTTTCCCTTCCATTCGGATAAATGGAACTGCCGCTGCTGGCTATAGTTCAGGACAAGCCATACAGGCAATAAGCGAAGTGGCTGCACAAACACTACCAAAGGGCTATGGCTACGAGTTGGGCGGAATGTCGCGTGAAGAATCATCGAAAGGCAATGCCACCATTGTAATATTGGCCATAAGCATTGTATTCATCTACATTATACTTTGTTGTCTCTATGAAAGTCTGCTCATACCGTTTGCCATAATCCTTGTCGTTCCGTTCGGCTTGTGCGGAAGTTTTCTTCTGTCGTTGCTGTTTGGCATAGACAATAGTATCTATATGCAAATTGGTCTCGTCATGCTCATCGGCATGTTGGCTAAGACAGGCATACTCTTGACCGAATACGCAACAGAGCGGCGCAAAGTTGGTGAATCAATTATTCGTGCCACACTCTCTGCCGCTGTTGTGCGTCTGCGCCCTATCATCATGACAGCAAGTGTTATGATAATAGGAATGTTACCACTGATGTTTGCCCATGGCGCAGGAGCAAGAGGTAATGTCGCTATCGGGACTTGTGTTGTCGGTGGAATGGTTGTCGGAACAATAGCCATATTGTTCTTCCTGCCAGTTCTCTATTGTATATTTGAGACTTTGGACGAAAATATGAGGAATCGAAAATAAAAGACGGCTTGATAGATATCAATACTCTATCTTGATGTACTTCTATTTTTTTTGATGCCACTTAATCCAACTTTCTGTGTTCCGTCCCAATTCGTAAGTTGGTCGGCGCAACCATTGGAACCACCGAGCGAAACGTATGTATCTGCGCTACATGACATGTGGTCAACAAAAGCGAGAAAGTTGTCAATGGCTTTGTCTGTGAATTGAACTTCATTCGTGGCGAAGAGTTTTGTCCAGCTGGTGACACATTCCTGCTTGAAGTCTGTAAAACCATGCCACGACATACCAGATAAGAAACTTTTTGCTGCCGATTCTATACTGGCTTTAGAGTCCAATCCAATGTTATGCTTTACAGCAGATGCCATAATGCCATAGTATATGAAAGCCGATTCTTTCTCGTTGAAGTTGACTCTGTCTGTTTTTGCAAAGGATGATAAAGCTTCATGCCCCTCATGGATGAACTTGTCAAGCACTCCTATGTATCTGTTTTGCCGAGCCATGCTTTCACGTTTAGCTTCGGTTTCTTGCCGAGCCTTTTCTTTTGCTTCTCTTTCTTTGCGTACTTCCACTCGTCTCCATGCGTCTGTCATTTCAGGCTCTTGCCAAATGGCATTCCAACGAGCCTTCAAATCATTGTACATTTCCAAAAGTGTAGTATTATAACTTTTGGCACTGGCGAGTTCTTCCTTCGCACAGACAAGTTGAGTAGTCACTCGCTCCACAGCCTTCTCGTCAAGTTGAGAGATGCGTTGTTTGACTTTGTTGTTTTCAGTCTTTAGCGCATCATTCTCAGCACGAAGCGACTTGTTCTCCTCTATCTGCTTATTGAGATTCTGCATATAGTAAGTGTATGTCTTGTTGACAGACTTGCGTACATCTTCATTCTGCTTGTCACGTTCTGCATTAACGGCTGCTACAAGAGCCTTGATTGCAGCGTAGATATTAGACACACGCTCCTCACGCCACGCCTTTTGTCCGATAATAGTAGGAATCGGGATGGCAAGTTCTTTCTTTACGGCATTCATAGCTTCTTGTACTGGAGTCTTGATGTTGAGTAAAGGAATGGTCAGCTCCTTCTTGTCGATTGTGGCAAGCACTGCATATTTCTCCACTTTGTCAAGAGCGACTTTCGCCTGACGTTCAGCTTCAAGCACCACCTTGTTCTTATGCTTGCGTCCTCGCTTTTCTTCCTCTGAAAGTTCATCATAGGAGAAGCCTCTTGCCAAGCCATACTTATGCCCTACCTTGTTGTAATAGTCAGTATGCAGTTGGGAAAGGTATTGTGATTTGTCCTTTGCTCGCTCTCCCCACACTTTGGCATAAGAGACCCTTTCAACAACATCCTTTGCCGCTCCCGATTTTGTATAGTTGTCACGTTCTTCTTTTGGAAGTGCTCTCCATTCCTTTGTAGAGAGAACCTTTTCTGGATTATCCTTGTGAATGTACTTGCTTCCGATGCGCCCACGTTTCTTTACTTGTTCAACAGGCACGGTCTGCACATGGGCATGGATGCTTGTCTCGTCACAATGCACATCAAAGCCGATGACATTCTCTTCTCCCCATTTCTCACATGCAAAGCGGTAGGTGTCCAATGCCCAGTCATAGATGCCTTTTTGCAATACAACCTTGCTGTGGTCAGCATTTGGATTTGACGTGTTGAGTTTCTGTTCACCAAAGGCAAGCCTGTTAAGCACATCATGGTCACCACTGAAGATGATGCCGACAGTGCTGTTCGGACTGTTCCTTGAAACTTGGTCGGGACGCTTGGCATCCATATACGGCTTGAAGCCAAGTTCATCAAGTCTGTGCTGCAAGCGTTCATGCAACGGCACAGACTGGGAACCGAGAGGCACTATCTTTCCATCCTTGACTATCTCAAAGTTGAGTCTCTTTCGTGAGTAGTTATAATGGTTGTTCTTATCTATGTCTGCGTTTTTTAGTTGGTAACGCTTCTCGTCCCAACCTCTGCGTTCCGCCTCGTTGCCCACTTGGGACGAGAACGATTTCTTGTCTGTGCCTACATGGATGGCGGCACGTGGTACGTTTCTTTCCATTCGAATTTCATTTGAGCTTGTAACGTAGTTATTGTATAATTGGAGACAGGTCTCGGGCGGAGCCTGAGCATAATAGAAGGACTTTTTAAGTGAACAGCGTCAGCAGGTGAATCTAAAAGTCCCTATTATGTTTAGGACTTTTGTGAAAGTCCGTCACGCAAGCGTGCCCGCAGATCCTTACCCATTCTGCTATGACTCTTCTACCAACACCAACCCAAGGCTGTCTATCAGATGCTGGAGTGGCGGATGTTGCTTTATCAGCCTTTGTAGCGCCATCTGCGGTGTTTCCGTCATCAGAAGGAAGTCGGCAATGTCAAGACCTTTGGTCTTTTGTTCATCGGTGGCATTGTCTTCCAAGATGTTGCTGACAAGAACTTGCTTGCATATTGATTGCAGCAATGGAAGTTTGCTTTTCCACTTATCCGTTGCCCCAAGGTCTGGAACCAAAACAACCTCCCGACCGCTTAGGACTTCGACAGCATCTTTATTGAAACATCCGTTCATGCCTCCAGTAGCCAACCATACGAAATCAGATATGAAGTGGGTGGCAATGATGGCTGTCTTTTCGCTCTCCACGATGGCTATTGTCTTGGTCGTGGTTTTATTTGTCAACAGATGTTCGCCAAAGAAGCACTGCCGAAGTGTAAAGTCTGGCAGTTTCAGTTCCGAGTGTACCCAAGTCACCTGGCTGTGGGGTTCCTTGATACGGTGTCCTGTCTTGTCATCATACTTCATTATCTTGCCAGTGCGCACATTCCCATTGACATCTATCTGCCAAAAGATAGTTGAACCGCCCCATTTCTTTGAAGTGCCGACATTGTACAAGGCAAACAGCCGTTCTGTCTCCTCTTTGCCAAAGACCGTTGAAATGTATCGGTACAAAGGATTGACAGAATAGCCATGCAGTGTTTGCTCCACCAGCATGCTATCAATGAAAGTTGGAAGAGGTTTCTCTTTCCTGCACTCTTTGATTGGTGTTTTATATCTCCAATCATCATTGCAGTTGGCATCGGGATTGTCCTTGAAATAATCAGATGGAGAATAATGGTAGCCACAACTCTGTTCATGGTCACAACGCCCCACATTGTCAGGGAATACAATCTGTCCTTGCTCGTCAATATATCTTGCAAAGCAACGCTTACGCCCACATTGAGGGCAAGCATATCGGTTGCCCAGCTTGTATTTCTGTAGATGGAATCTATACTCACTCATAGGGCTCTGCACTTGTTGCACCTTGCACTTTCTGCACTTTTGCACTTGTTTGGCACAAAATGCAGCATCTTTTGTGCAAGAGTGCAAGAAGTGCAAAGTGCAAACGGTGCAAGGTGGTGGTTCTACTTCTGAACTTTCTCATAATTGCCTTGCTTGTCTTTGATGATAAAGTTTCTCTGACAGAAGTCTTTGAGCATATACATGACAGTACGTCTTGCAAAACCGAAATCCGCTCCAGCCTTTACTGCTTCAGCAGTTACGAACTTGTTTCCCAACGAGTCAAGTACCTGTTTCTTCACAGGGTCGGTAGCCTCGGTTAAAACGAGGTCATCCATCCTTTTGTATGAATTCTCAAAGTAATCGCTCATCCGTATGGCTGCATTAACGGACTCCGCATCAATAAAATCCTTGTGAGACTCATCACAAGCCCATCGGAACAGTTGGAATATCAAGGCAAGCCGAGCCGTGTTCAAAGGAACTTTTGCAGCACGTGAGTCTATCATTTTTTCATCCGTAATGGCATTCTGCCGTTCTATATCCTCATTCTGCCAATCATAGAATATGTCAATGGCTTCATCAGAGAAGTCAAGAACATTGAAGATGCCTTCCGTGAAAGGAAGAGCCACAGCCTTGTCTATGATCTCTTTCCATACACGGAATGGTCTTTCAATGATTGCAGCATCTTGTTTTGGAACCTTAACCCAAGGAGCAATCTTCAAACCTTTTGGGCATGTAATCAGAAAACGGTCAAGAAAACCATTCTTCTTGAATCCCATATCATAAAGTTCATGCACAATACCAGTCTGGATAGTTCCTACAATCTGTATGCAAGGATAGTCAATGCGTAAAGGACAATCAAGATTACAACGAGACACATCTACTGGCAAGCCATTGTGAGCCGACAGCATCTGTTGTACAAAAGAACTATTGTTGTATCGGTTGATGGTGTTGAACAGCCCCATTATCTCATCCACCACAACTGCCACACCTCTGAGGTTGGCATCGTGATTGCGCATCAGAATCTCTGGCGTGAAGTCATTCATGATATTCTTATGCAGGACAGGCATAGGAGGTAACGATTCCCATTCCGTCCGCTTTTTGCCCTTGTTTCTCTCCACAATGGCTGCATACTCATTCTTTAGAGCCTTGAACTTATGGTGCTCCTCAGTATCAATGTCGTGCAACGGCTTGTAGGCAAAGTTCAATGGTGGAGTCTTGCCGACTCCTGGTCTGCCAACAAGAATGACATATAGGATAGGTGAAGTAATCCAATTGCCTTTAATCCGGATATAGCAGGAGTTGCCGACGGCTGCTGCCATAGCGGATATAAGGGAAGTAGCGGTAAACTCAATGGAATAGTTCTCCGTCCTTGCCAAATCAAGAATCATCTGCTGCATCTTCTGGGGGAATACGTCAAGCGGAATTCCAGAAGTGGCTACGCCCGAAGCCTCCGAGCGTAGCTTGTTACAAATTTCAAGCGCATCCATGACATTACCAGTTTAAGGGTTTCGGTTTGCGCTTGTTTCCTGCAAGAATGGCTGCATTCTCCTCCTCTGCCGTGAGAGGTACAGGATTCTTGCGGTTAGTCTCCAGCCACTTGTCAAGTTCATCTTGATAAAGGCAGTAACGCTTGCCTGGCTTGGTGGCAGGAATGCTGCCGTTGCCAAGTTTCATGTAGAGAGTTGCCATCGGCATTTTGAGATATGCCGATGCTTCCTCCACACTCATAGGTATGTGCGTGTTCGCCTTGTGTGGCTTGTTCTGTGATTGCAGACTGACGATCATCTGCTTCATGCCCACCACTTCGTCCCGAAGCTGGGCAACGACCATTGGAAGGTCGTTGAAAGTTAATACCTTATTCATTCTGATACTTTGTTAATAACTGGTGCAAAGGAACAGAATGATGCTTCCGTTACTGAGGTTCGTGACAGTCATTTGTCATTCACGAAGGAATAACTCTAACAATGGGGATTATTCGGGAATTTTCTCCGTCACATCATGGAAATCGTATCCACCATTGTCTGGCTCATCAATCGGAATGACATCATTGGAGCATGGTGCTTTCAGGTTCTTCAATGTGCTGTAGTCCAAACCTTCAAACGGCTTTGGAAATAATGCCTTGATAAAAGCTATTCGCATGGCCATTGTGTAATCACGTTTACCCAAACGCTCTGCGATATTCCACACGAAGTGCCTTAAAGGGATATTCTCAACATTTTCCTTGAAGCGGTTTATTGCTGTCGGGGTATAGTTGGTGTCGTTGCTCCATTCCTTGACAGCCTCAATTAACTTGTACAAATCTTCCTCATACAGAAACCTTGACATTGTACGATGCACATAGTCAAGTACGGCTCTTGTTCGCTTGTCCTTTTCCTCCTGTGCTTCTTTTTCTTGTGCCTCTACACACTTGGCATAGTCTTCATGACTGTATTGTGTTGACTCTGTTTGTGGTAATGTTTGCTTTGGCTGTTCTTGTTCTGTTGCATGTTCTGCTTCTACAACGTTTTTCTTTGTTTTGCTGTTGCTACCAATGGTCATCAGTTCATAGGGATAATTCACCATGGAAATGAATATCGCCCAAAGCAGGATATTGCTCCCTACAAAGATGATTGACTCGACAAACAGACTTTGGTGGAAGTCATTGCCTACACACATCGCCACGACAAGAGAGATGGCGAGAATTGCTGTACCAACAAAAGCGTAGATGGTACAATCTGAAGTTTTCTTGTTTACTGTCATTATTGTATTCGTTTTATTTTTATTCGTTCAAAAACTTCCACAAAGTTAGATGCAGAAGCATGTAAAAACCGCATTTACGTTCTCTGGCGCTCTTTCTTTTACGCTTTATTAGCGTTCTAATATGATATCATACTCTGAATCATACTTTAAACTGCTCGTTAGTGCCAGTTGCTGCTTATTACTGACTACAAAGATAAGGGCAAAGAAAAGGGAAATTTGCAGTTCCTCTTCAATACCAACAGAAATTGGAGTGAATTTGTCGGATTGGTTCTATCCACGACCACAAATAGAACCAACAAAACGAGGAAAGGACTATTGGAACACTATCATTCCAACAGTCCTTTTCTGCGTGTTATTGTCAAATGGTTACTTCTTCAAGGTGATACAGCCAACCGAAGCACGTTTCTGAGCATCGGAAATCTTGGCATACACTTCTGTTGTTGCCACATTCTTGTGACCGAGATAACGCTGCACTACGGCAATACTGGTCCCTGCATCGAGCTGGAGACAGGCAAAGCTGTGGCGTGAGCAATGATAGGAGATATGCTTGGTAATCCCTGCATCTTTCAGCCAATTTTTCAGCGGTGCCTGTGTCATGGAGTCTTTGAAATCAGGGAACACCTTGCCTCGTTTATCTGGTGAATAGCCTATCAGTTCCAAGGCTTCCTCACTGATTGGGTTATGTACGATGTCCTTTGTCTTCTGCATTCGTGTGGTGACATACATCACCCCATCGCTGCCGTATGGCTGTATCTCCTCCCAAGTGAGTTTCTTGATGTCGCTCTTTCTCAATGCAGTAAGACAGGAGAACAGAAAGGCTCTCTTCAAGGCAGGAGCAGAGCATGGAGTGGATGCCAAGCGGATAACCTCGTCTTGCGAAAGATGCTCCTTGTCTGTCGGGATTGTCTCGATACGCTCCAAGAAACCGTTCGGGTTCTCCTTTATCTTATGGTCACGATAGGCTGTGTGGATTGAAGCACGGAAAGTTGACCAGTAGTTGGCTGCTGAGTTGATATGCAACTTTCTGTTCTTGTGCAGTCCCTGTGGTGCTGTCAGCAGATACTCACGAAATCTGTTGCACAAGTCCACGTTTATCTCCCCGAAGGTACACTTGCCTTGCGTGAAGGTACGAAAGTGCATATAGACGTGCTGCCACTTGGAGTTCTTCTTGTCTGCCAGTCTCTTGAAGTAGGCAAGAAAATCGCCTTTCATCTTCTCCTTGTCGAAGAAATCGTAACGCTCGTTGACGATAGCCTCGAAGCGACGGCAGCGTATCGCCTCGGCTCTTGCCGTAAGGTTGAGGTTGTACTTCTGTTCCATCTGGTTCTTCGGCTTGGCATAGATGTAGATGCCAAGCGACTCATGGCGGATGACTTTCATCGTGCTCTCATCACGATAGCCTGGATAATAGTCAAGATAATAGGACAGCATGCGTCCGTCCTTGATTTTGCGTGTACGCAATGATACGGTCTTGCAGATATTACTCATAGTTGTATTGATTTATTGATGAATATTCATGGTGAAGTGTCTCTTCACGGCTGCAAAATAACTGAATGATACTTCCGTGACTCCAATTATTTGCAGTCATTGATGGTTAATGATGAAATCATTTGAAATCACAGTCCTTTTGCTGCCCTTTCTGCCATTGCTCGCTCCACATCCGTCTTCAAAAGCAGGTTCTTTACACCCACTTTTACCTTGCTGATATGGTGAACTCTCACAATATGGCAGATGTTGGCACTTGTCAGACCATACAACTGCTGCACTTGTTCGGTGGTATAATAGTTGTCATCGCTCATGAGGTCAGTCCTGCGAAGTTCTTCAAGATGTTCCTTGGAATAATAGGTACGTCCGTATTCTCGCTTGGTCGGTATCTTGTGACGATAGGCGTATGCCCGAAGTGCCGACTTGCTCATGCTGAAAGCATCCTCTACATCATCAGCAGTCACCCACTCGGTGATGCTGTGGATGTCAACGGCAGTTCCGAAGAATTCGTCAATATGTCGTTTGCTGTAATAGTTCTTGCCAGCGATACGGCACATCGGTATCTGGTTGCGCTTGGCGGATGTGTAGAGCCAAGACTTCTTGACCTTATAAATGGACATCACTTCCTCACCCGAATAATAGTCAAGCACCTCATTCTCCTCTTTCCCTTTTATTAGTTCCAGGTGTTGTGTTGGCTTTTCTGTTTTTGCCTTTTTACTGAGCTTGCTCTTGCAGGCAGGAACCACACGCTTGTAGGGATTACCCTCAAACATCTTCTCTATATCAGCCTTTCTAACGAATGCCATTCTGCTGCTCAACCGTGAAGCCTTCAACTTGCCGTTAGCCACAAGTTTGTAGATATACTGTCGGGTGCATCCCATCAGAATGGCAGCTTTGGAGAAGGTAAGATACTCCTGATGTTGCAGATCCATGATTGGCTCAATGCCGTTAATCAAGTCCTGCTGTCTTTTCTTCCTAAGACGTTTTGCCTCTGCCTGACATTCCTCGGAACAGTATTTCTGCATACCGCTCCTTGGCACGAATGGCTTGCCACAAAATTCACATTTTCTTTTCAGTCTCATACTCTTTGATATTGCTATGTTCTACATACTTTGAGTATTCCACCGATGGAGTAAACGGAAGTGAACCATTGACAACCTTTGTCAACCCAGTCCACGATATAACGCTTTTTGCTTATCAGCTTCAAATCTGTCCTCCATTGTAACCACTCGTAAACCCTTGTCAACTACGTTCACAATATGACAAAATAAAAGCTCCGCAAATTCTCCACGGTAGAAATACGCTGCAAAAATATGTGGAAAATCGGGAACTGCCAAAAAGCACTCAGAAAGTGTTAAAAATCAAAGAGTATTGAAAATCAAGACCTTATAGTTAGTTAGTCGTAGTAAGTTATGGTTAGTTATAAGGCTCTAAATACAATTTTCAAATGCACGTTCTCCAATGCTTTGAACGCCTTTTCCGATAATCAATGTTGTCAAACCAGAACAATTGTCGAATGCCATGCTTCCTACATTCACGACAGTCGAAGGGATGTCAATTTCCTTCAGAGAACTACAACCCTGAAAACAGTTGCTTGGAATTGTTGTCAATCGCTCTGGTAAAGTGACACTTGTAAGATGGGTGCAATTCTGGAATGCATTCGTGCTCAAAGTGGTAGCAGACTGAGGAAGCACAATTGACTCAAGGATACTCCCATTATTTGAAAAAATGGTTCCGACATCTCCCGTTGCGTTGCCTAAATCAACATTCTTTATTTTTGTTGAATTGATTTGACAATTCCACTGATTGCCTATATCATTACTATCAAAAGATCCCGATATGGTAACACTCTCTATTGTTAAATTTTTTAAGAATCCATTGTAATCCCAAGTTCCAAGATCTGTTGAAGTCCCACCACTGGGGTTATCTGTTTTGGTCAACGATTTGAATGAATCCTTCAGTGTCCCTGCCTGTTTCAAATATGCATTGAGCGTCTTCCCGTCGGAAGAATAAGATATTGAAGACTTCAAATTGCTACAAGCAGTAAACCAGTTTGAATCCACTTTATCCAAATCTTTAGGTAAGACTACCGTTTCCACATTACTATTATTGAATGTGAAATCTGCCTTTTTTGCATCATCTGTTAAGGTAGCCTCATTCATTAGCACATGCTTTACATTTGCACTAATGCTGGCCAAGGCCGCTACGTCATCGGCCGTAAGTTCTCCTTTAATGATTAAAAAGTCGCATGCCGTAATACTTGATATCTGCGATGCAAGCGAGTTTGAACTACTAACCGTAATAGTTACAGTCTGTCCCCACGCCCCTATGCTGACGCAAACACACATGGTTAATAAAAAAAATAGTCTCTTCATTGCTCCTTGAATTAATATTGTTTGTTTTTTGTTTACACTATCACAGGTACCTCGCTCCCAACGGCACCAAATTGTCTTTATTAAAATATATAATGTGTAGAGGAATTGGGAGCGCACACAGTCCAGATTTCATACAAACCATGCGGCATTCCCCTGTTTGATTACTTGAGAAAAGGCGCTCAGTCTCACGACTTGACGCCGTTATAGCATATTAATTAACTTAAGATATTCGTGTACCATGTCTTCACAGAGGTGGTTACACACATTACCTCCGCCTAAAACAGACGAAGGATGAAAAAACTTTTGCAAAGATACAAACTTTCACAAAAAAAAAAAACAATTAACACTTTTCTATTTAAAATCATTTAACTTTAACTTTCGTTTACAATAATACGCAATGAATCGCCATATTGCAAACAAAATGCTATTATCTTTCTGCACAAACATGGTCTTACCTATTGGCACAAAAAAACATATCACCCGTTGCAATACACAGACATACTGACATTCTTGCAACTGGTGATATGTATACAAATAGCGGAGGTACGAGTATCCGCTATGAGCAGGTTCGGTGCCTATTCCGTCATGGACCGATGCTTGGCTTCCTGCATTTCCAGAAAGTCGGAAACCTGTTCCACGGTGCTGCGCGTCACAGCCACGCGCCCGCTGCGCGTATATTGCAACACACAGTGGTATTGGTCAAGGGCATAATAGAGGTTGGTGATTTCCTCTGTCATACCGCCCAGCATCACAGCGATATAGGTGGGATTCACCTCCATCACGTTTCCATCGGCCTTGCGGATGATGCGCGAAATCTCGGGGTTCTCCAGGACGATGGGCGTAGAGAGTTTATAAAGGCCCACTTCGCGGATGAAAAGTTGGTCGTCGGTATAATAACTGGCCTTCACCACATCGATTTTCTTTTCTATCTGCTTGGTGATTTTGACAATCTGACTCTCATTGCTCCACGCGGTGATGGTGTATTTATGCACGCCGGGAATGCTCGAAGCCGACACGTTGAGGCTCTCGATGTTCACCTGCCGACGGGTAAACACAGCGGTAATCTGGTTCAAGATACCGGCAATGTTCTCTGAATAAACGAGCAATGTATACAATTTATGATCTTCCATCTTTGTTGCTTTTTTGGTTTTTATAGGGCTTATAGGGCCTATAGGGCTTATGGGGCTTTTAAGGCCACTAAGGCTAATAGCGCCGCTTCGCGGCTCACAGCGACAGTTGCATTTCGTCGACGCTCTTTCCCGGGGGAGTCATTGGCAGGATGTTGTCTTCTTCCAGAATGGCACACTCCAGGATAAACGGTCCGCTGGCAGCAAGCATCTTTTCCACGGCAGCCTTGAGGTCCTTCCGGTCGACAACGGCTGTATAAGGAATGCCATATCCCTGCGCAATCAGTTCATAACAGGGGTTCAGCATCTTCGTAAATGACTTGCGACGCTGCCAGAACATATCCTGCCACTGTCGCACATTGCCCAGATAGTGGTTGTTCAGTATCACCATCTTCACCGGCGACTGCTGTTCCATGATGGTTCCCAGTTCCTGGATATTCATCTGGAAACCTCCGTCACCGCAGAAACACACCACCTCGCGGTCGGGTGCACCGAAAGTGGCTCCCACAGCGGCCGGCACGCCAAAGCCCATGGTGCCTAAGCCACCACTGGTAACGATGGAACGCTTCTGCATGAACTGCGAATAGCGGGTGGCAAAGAGTTGGTTCTGTCCCACATCGGTAACGGTGATGTTCTCGCCTTTCGTGGCCTGCGCTACGGCATTCACCACTTCGCCCATGAGCAGCGGTCCCTCGGCAGGCATCAAAGCGGGCTTGATGACTCGCTCGAACTCGCGCTCATACAGCGGCTTGAACGATTCACACCACTGACAATGGTCTCTTTTCTCTATCAAACGTGTGAGCGCGGGAAGCGACTGCTTGCAATCGGCAACCAGTGCCACCGTGGTCTTCACGTTTTTGTCTATCTCGCTCTTGTCGATATCCAGATGAATCACCTTGGCCTGCTTGGCATAGGTGTTGAGATTTCCCGTTACACGGTCGGAGAAACGCATGCCGATGGCGATGAGCACATCACATTCCTGCTCCTTGATGTTGGGCGCAAAGTTACCGTGCATGCCGAGCATGCCCACGCAGAGCGGATGATTGCTGGGCAGGGCCGACAGTCCCAGCATGGTGCGTGCAGCAGGAATATCGGCCTTTTCGAGGAATTCCACTAACTCGTCTTGTGCATTTCCCAGTTCAATGCCCTGCCCCACCAATGCCAGAGGTCTCTCTGCTTGGTTGATTATGGCGGCAGCCTGCTGCAAGGCATCCTGATTCAATTCGGGATAAGCCACATAACTGCGCACGAAATCAACTTTTTTCTGTTCGTAGTCCACCGTTTCCACCTGCGCATTCCTGGGAAGATCCAATACCACAGGCCCCGGACGGCCGCTCCGGGCGATATAAAACGCCCGGCTCACAGCCCATGCGATGTCTGAGGCATGGCGTATCTGGTAACTCCATTTGCAGATGGGCTGCGCCACACCCACGAGGTCTACTTCCTGAAAAGCATCTGTTCCCAACACGCCAATGCCCACCTGACCGGCTATGACCACAATGGGCGTGGAGTCCATCATGGCATCAGCAATACCCGTCAATGTGTTCGTGGCACCGGGACCGCTGGTAACGATGCACACGCCCACTTCTCCGCTTACGCGGGCATAGCCTTCTGCCGCATGAGCAGCAGCCTGCTCGTGGCGCACCAAGATATGATCAAACGCTTTCTTTTCGCCGCGCGTATAGTCATAGAGGGCATCATATACCGGCATGATGCTACCGCCCGGATAGCCGAAAATGGTCTTCACGCCTTCATCTTTCAGTGCGAGCATCAGTGCCTCTGAGCCTTTTATCTTTTCCTGAATAGTCATCTTCTTACTTTTGGGTTATTATCGGTTCTTATAAGGCCTATAGGGCCTATAGGGCTTATGGGGCCTATAAGGCTTATCTGGCTAATAGGGCTGATAGGCCAAATAGGCTTGGGGAATGCAATCAGCCGATTATTCTCACTCCACCCTTATCGGCTGACGAAACACTTTGTGCGTATGCCCGCAACGCCTTGCTCACCTCACGCTTCCGTTTCAACGGCTGCTGGGGACGCGCAGCGAGTTGTTCGTCAGTCAGTTTCACCTGAATGGTGCGCGACGGGATATCAATCACAATGATGTCACCATCTTTTATCTTTCCGATATTGCCGCCACTGGCTGCCTCAGGCGATATATGGCCGATGCTCAGCCCCGATGTGCCGCCCGAAAAACGGCCATCGGTGATCAGTGCGCACTCCTTTCCCAAGTGCATGCTTTTAATATAAGAAGTGGGATACAGCATTTCTTGCATGCCCGGACCACCTTTCGGCCCTTCGTGAGTTATCACCACGCAGTCGCTGCTCTTCACTTTGCCGCCCAGAATACCCTCGCAGGCATCCTCCTGAGAGTCGAACACCACGGCAGGACCTTCGAAATGCCAGATGCTTTCATCCACACCGGCCGTCTTTACCACACATCCGTCTTGCGCAATGTTGCCGAACAGCACAGCCAAACCGCCATCCTTGGTATAGGCATGGCTGATATCGCGAATGCAACCCTCGCTGCGGTCGGTGTCGAGTGTAGGCCATTGCTCCGACTGACTGCCCATCTTGGTGGAGAAGCGGTTGCCGGGAGCAGAGTAATAAATGGCTTTTTCCTGACTCTCAGTGCCTTTCGTAATGTCATATTTGCAGAGAGCCTCTTCCACGGTCATGCCGTCAACGCGGATGGCATCGCCTTTGATGAGGCCGCCTTTGTATAATTCGTTCATGATACCCAGAATGCCGCCAGCGCGGTTGCACTCCTGCACACTGTATTTCTGCGTGTTGGGTGCAAGTTTGCACAGACAGGGCGTCTTCCGGCTCAGCGCATCAATGTCGCTGATGGTGAAATTCACACCTCCTTCTTGTGCCACGGCCAGCAGGTGGAGCACCGTATTCGTGCTGCCTCCCATGGCAATATCGAGCGTCATGGCATTCAGGAAGGCATCGCGCGTGGCAATGTTTCGCGGCAAAACCCGCTCATCGCCATCCTCATAATAGGCCAGCGCGTTTTTCACAATCTGGCGCGCAGCAGCGCGGAACAGTTCCACACGGTTGGTATGTGTGGCCAGAATGGTTCCGTTACCGGGCAGACTCAGGCCGATGGCCTCGGTAAGCGAGTTCATGGAGTTGGCAGTAAACATGCCGGAACAACTGCCGCAGCCCGGACAAGCACAGGTTTCCAATTCCTTCACATCCTCATCGCTGACGCTGGGATCGGCACCTTTGACCATGGCTGTTATCAAATCGGCATTCTCACCGCGCCATTTGCCGGCCTCCATAGGGCCTCCCGAGCAGAAGACGGCAGGTATATTCAAGCGCATGGCAGCCATCAGCATGCCCGGCGTCACCTTGTCGCAGTTAGAAATGCAGATCATGGCATCTGCCTTATGTGCGTTTACCATGTACTCCACCGAATCGGCAATGATGTCGCGACTGGGAAGAGAATAGAGCATACCGTCGTGTCCCATGGCGATACCATCGTCGATGGCAATCGTATTGAACTCTGCCGCATAGCAGCCCATCTTTTCTATTTCCTCGCGAACAATCTGACCGATTTCGTGCAGATGGGTATGACCGGGCACAAACTGTGTGAACGAGTTGACAATAGCAATAATCGGCTTGCCAAACTGCTCGTGCTTCATGCCGGTGGCTACCCACAGCGCACGCGCGCCAGCCATTCTGCGGCCTTCAGTGCATACAGCACTTCTCAACGGATGCTTTCCCATGATAATTAATTGTTTAATCTTTTACCTTAATCATATAAACAGGTTGCAAAATTACACATTATTCCTCACATTAACAACAATTTTATAACATTATTTCAAATATTGCAACAAATTTGAACCTTTCATGGAAAACAGAAAGCCCAACCACCCCCTTGGCTCACAGATTCACGCTATCCATGACAACGGGAAATGCCTCGCGATGAGGAGAAATCAACAAAATGCCGATTGTTTTTCGCTGAATATAAAAAAATATGTGTACCTTTGCCAAATGAAAAAGATTATTCTGATAACAGGCGGACAGCGCTCAGGCAAGAGCGTACAGGCAGAAACCATGGCGCTGCAGATGAGCAACCGCCCGGTGTATATGGCCACGGCGCACATCTGGGACGATGAGTTCCGCCAGCGAGTGGCCAAGCATCAGGAGCGGCGAGGCAGTCAATGGACCAACATTGAGGAAGAGAAATGGCTCAGCAAGCACGATGTGAGCGGCCGGGTAGTGGTGATCGACTGCATCACGCTGTGGTGCACGAATTTCTTTTTCGACCGTATGGCCAACGAATGGGAGCAGCCGTCGGTGGAAGAAGACTTGGAAAACCTGAAGAAAGAGTTTGACAAATTCACGCAGCAAGATGCCACTTTCATTTTCGTAACCAACGAAATAGGAAGCGGCGGCGTGAGCGAGAACGCCATTCAGCGCAAGTTTACCGACCTGGAAGGCTGGATGAACCAATACGTGGCACAGCAAGCCGACGAGGTAATCCTGATGGTGAGCGGCATCGCAGTAAAGATCAAGGGCTGACACCTTATTATATATAAAAGACATGAAAGCATTCAACATACAGCAGCCCGACGAAAGGCTGCGGAATGAAATACAGCAGAAGATAGACAATCTGAACAAGCCGAAAGGGTCGCTGGGCAGACTGGAGACGCTCGCCATGCAGATTTGCATGGTGCAGCAGACGCTCTCGCCAGCCCTGAACCATCCCTGCCACCTGCTTTTTGGCGGCGACCACGGCATTGAAAAAGAAGGTGTGAGCGTGTCGCCTCGCGATGTGACGTGGCAGCAGATGATTAATTTCACCCACGGAGGTGGCGGCGTGAACATGTTCTGCCGCCAGCACGGATTCAAATTGCACATCATCGACATGGGAGTAGACCATGACCTGAGCCACATTCCCGGCATCATCGACCGCAAGATAGCGCGCGGCACGCGCAATTTCCTGCACGAGGCGGCCATGAGCGAAGACCAATTCAACCGCGCCATCGATACTGGTGCCGAACTGGTGGACAGTTGCCACGCCGAGGGATGCAACATCATATGCTTGGGAGAGATGGGCATTGCCAACACATCACCCAGCAGCATCTGGATGCATCTGCTGGGAAACGTCCCCCTTGACGAATGTATCGGAGTGGGTGCAGGACTTGACAGCCCCGGTCTGGCGCATAAAAAGGAAGTGCTGCACGCAGCCGTTGACCACTTCCTGGCCAGTAACGGCGACTGGAACACAGAGCAGTGCATCCGCTATTTCGCCGGATTCGAGATGGCGGCAGCCATTGGAGCCATGCTGCGCGCTGCCGAATTGAAGATGCTGGTGATGGTCGACGGGTTTATTATGACGGCCTGCGCACTGGCAGCCTATAGGCTTTTCCCCGGCGTGCTCAGTTATATGATATTCGGGCACTGCGGCGATGAAAGCGGACACGGGCGTATGCTTAGCGTGATGCATGCGCAGCCGCTGCTCCATCTCGGTATGCGGCTGGGCGAAGGAACGGGTGCCTTGTGCGCCTACCCTATCGTTCAGAGTTCCGTGAACATGATGAACGAGATGAACAACTTTGACAATGCCAAAATAACCAAGTATTTCTGATGCAGATCAATATCGACCCAACCAAATGGTGGCAGCGCATTTATGCCGCTTTCATCTTCTTTACACGACTGCCGTTCTGGCGTTTATACCAGCCGCCACAGGCTTGCTACAAGACCGTTGTGGAGCATTGGCCGCTCGTGGGATGGCTCACTGGCGGTGCCATGGCACTGGTCATCTATTTCGGAAGCATGGTGATGCCCTACTATATCGCCGTGCTGCTTGCCATCATCGTGCGCATCCTGATGACAGGAGCCCTGCACGAAGACGGTCTTTGCGACTTTTTCGACGGCTTTGGCGGCGGTGGCAACGACCGTGAGCGCATACTCACCATTATGAAAGACTCCCACATCGGCACCTACGGAGTGCTGGGAATCGTGCTCTACATGGCCCTGCTCTTTGCATCGCTCTATTCTTTGTCGCCCATCTATGCCAGTCTCGCCATCCTGGCTGGCGATGCCTACAGCAAGATGCTGGCCGCTCAGATCATCATGTTCCTGCCTTATGCGCGCACAGAAGAGACCGCCAAGAACAAAACCGTGTATCGCAAGATGAGCATTCCGGCAGGCATCAGCCTCTTCTTTCAGGGCATGCTGCCCATGATACCCCTGCTCTTCACGGGCATTTCCTACGGCACGCTACGGTGGGACCTGATCATCTTCGTGCCGTGCATAGTGATGTATTTCCTCTACTACATGATGCTGAAGAAGATTCAAGGCTACACGGGCGACTGCTGCGGTGCCTTGTTCCTGCTCATCGAACTGAGTTTCTATCTCACCGTGGCCCTGCAGTTGAACTGAACAACGCCGTCAGGGCAAGCGGAAAACCGCCGATGACGACACCCGAACCTAACTATATAACAGACGATATGGAAGTAACAATGATCAGACACACATCGGTAGACGTGCCAAAAGGGATGTGCTACGGATGGAGCGACGTGCCAGTGGCCCCCACCTTTCAGTTAGAGGCCGCTGAAACCAAGCGCAATCTGGGAGAAGAAGTATTCGACTGCGTTTACTCATCGCCGCTGACGCGCGCCAGAAAACTGGCTGCCTTCTGCGGATACGAACATCCCATACTCGATGACCGCCTGAAAGAGATGAACATGGGCGACTGGGAGAACCGCCTTTACGACGATATTGAGCGCGAAGACCCAGCCATTCGCAAATGGTATGATGACTATATGAACCTGGCTGCTACCAACGGCGAGAGTTACAGAAGCGTTTACAGCCGCGTGGCCGACTTTCTGGACGAACTAAGACAGCAGCCCTATCAGCGCGTAGCCATCTTCGCCCACGGCGGCGTGCTCATCTGCGCAGGCGTATATGCCGGATTGTTTCCCGAAGACGACTGCTTCCGCCATCTCACGCCCTACGGCGGCATCCAGCGTTTCCAACTCTAAGCAGTGACCCATGAGCGGTGAAAAGAAATGATTAAATACACAAAGAAAGAAGAAATCATCAACACCTCGAGCCACGGAGCAGGCATTCTGCTGGGCGTGGTGGTAGGAATCATCTTTCTGATATGGTGTTTCCGCGCCGGCGACGGTTGGGCGCGCACGGGCGTTATACTCTATATCTTCGGCATGCTTGGCTCTTATGCCACCTCCACCATCTATCACGCACTGCCCCGCAGATACAAGGCAAAGGAGGTGTTGCGGCGCTTCGACCATGCCGCCATCTACTGGCACATCGCCGGTAGTTACTCTCCCATCACGCTCATTGCCATGCGTGAACAGGGCTACTGGGGATGGACACTGTTCTGTTTTGTATGGCTTTGCGCCATCGCCGGCACCACGGTGAGTTTCGTCCGCCTCAAAGAACACAGCAATCTGGAGACATTCTGTTTCATTGGGATGGGGCTTTCGGTGCTCGTGGCCTTCAAGCCGCTGGTGGACAGTGTAAGCACAGCCGCCGTGATATGGATTATTGCCGAGGGTGTCTGCTATATCACGGGCGCGGCATTCTATAGTTTTAACAAGAAGAAATACATGCACTCGGTGTTTCATTTCTTTGTGCTCGCCGGCTCTGTGTGCCACATCATTGCGGTGTGGGACATCTTGCTGCAGTACATATAGGGCTTATAGGGCATATAAGGCTAATAGGGCATATAGGGCTTATAGGTTAGCCCAACAGCCTCAAGCAAAACAGGAACAACCATGACCAACGAAGAAAAAATCACACAACTTTTCAATACAGCGCTCCGCGACTACCGCCTCATCAACGACGGCGACAGAATACTGGTGGGGCTGTCAGGCGGCAAGGATTCGCTGGCACTGCTCCAACTGCTTGCCAAGCGATCACGCATCTTTTTCCCCCGATTTCAGGTGGAGGCGGCCTTCATCCGCATGAAAAACATCCCCTACCAGAACGATGAGGCATACCTGCAAGGCTTTGCCGACAGCCTGAACGTAACCCTGCACATTGTGGAAACATCCTTCGACGAAACCACCGACAAGCGCCACACCCACTGTTTTCTGTGTTCATGGAACAGGAGAAAGCAACTGTTTGAACTGGCCAAGCAACTGAAATGCAACAAAATAGCACTGGGACACAACAAAGACGACATCATGCAGACGGCACTGATGAACATGACGTTCCAGGGAATGTTTGATACCATGCGGCCCTCGCTGCAAATGGACAAGTTTCCGATGACCATCATACGCCCGCTTTGCCTCATCCGCGAGCGGCTTCTCCAGCAACATGCCGAGGAACAAGGGTTCAGAAAACAGGTGAAAAACTGCCCGTTTGAAGACGCGTCCCACCGTTACGACATGAAAAACATTATCAGCCAACTGGAGGAAATGAACCCGGAATTTGAGTATTCCTTCTTCCGCGCCATCGCAAAAGCCGCTAAAAAATAAAGGATATGCGATAAGGATTAAGGACAATGTGATAAGAAACGAAAGGCTGCGCTATACAAGATGTAGTTCGATGGCCCTGCGCACGAGCGATGCCGAATTGTTGCAGCCCAGTTTCTGGCGCAGGTATTTGGTGTAACTGTGCACCGTTTCGAATCCCAGGTTTAGTTTGTCGGCAATCTGTTTCATGGTATACCCCTCTACAATCAGGCGTAGAACTTCACGCTCGCGCATCGTGAGCGACGATTCAGAATCAGTGATTCCTTCGAACAATTGTTGGGATTCATGGCAGATGAACTTATTGCCGCCCGCCACAATGCCGATGCCATGAAAGAGTTCTTCAACACTGGTGCTTTTCAGGATGTAGCCCATGGCTCCCCCGTCGAGTGCTCGTCTGACGACGGCTCTTTCGGCATAGACCGTGAGAATGATGATCCGCGTGTGCGGACTTGCCTCTATGAGCCGGGGAATGGTATCAATGCCGTCGCCGTCGGGCATGGCAATGTTGAGCAATAACACCTGTGGCTTATGAAGAGAAAGCAGTTCTTGTGTTTCTTTCAGTGTATGCGCCACAGCGACAACCTTCACGCTCTCCTTCCCGTCAATAAGCCTTGAGATGCCATCCGCAACGAGTTTAAAATTATCGGCAATGATAACGTCAATCATCCAGTTATAATGTTTGTATAGTTTTCGTTGCAAATATACACAGAATCATCGTATTTTACAAGCCCCCAAATGAGGGTTTTTAAAGATTTTTCAAAATCTGCATGCATAACAATAGCATCATCGGTTATAAAAATAACTATTTCGTGGATATTTGACAAATGTGAACTCGGTGTAAGGCGATGCAATGAGTCGTTTTTTTATGATATTATTGATGTTCACTGACAGTCATTTTGGCGGCAAGGCTGATACGAAGAAGACAACCTAAAGAGCAATTCTTGTGCCTGGAATTGTCATGAAAAATCCGAATTGAAGGCACTCATACGGGCGATATTGGTCAACAGACGGTCTGACGGGCGCGAAATACGAGCATTTCAAGGCACTTTCAGCAACTCGCTGACCAACAATTAATTACTACAAAAACAAACATTTCTTGAACGAAGAAATCAGATGTCTGCTGATAAAAACATAGGTTTTGGGTTGCAAAAGCATAGTTTTTGAGGTGCGAAACCATAGTTTTTGGACAGTGAAACCTATGTTTTTGAAGAGTAAAAGCATAGGTTTTGCAAAGCGAAAGGTGTGTTACGGTAATGAATCCTTACATTTCTGAGTTTTCAACGCCCAACTATTCCAAAATCAATTTCTATTTTGACGGAAAACGGCAACAAGATTTTGTCTTGATTTTTCCAAATCATCTGCATGCTGTTTGACGGCGGAAAAGGCCTTATGCATCGTTTCTCCATGATGACAGACTATCCGGTAGGGTGACAGCCTGCATTCACCCCTGCAAATACCTACATTTGGGGGATTGCATAGAAAAACATTTTATTCTATCTTTGTGGCCAAATACTTTACATTTAAACTATCAATAATATGAAAACTAAGAAACTGACGGCAATCCTCGCGATTGTTTTAATGTGCTCGGTGAATGCCAACGCACAAGGATTCCTGAAAAAACTGGGACAAAAGGCAGTGGAGAAAGCCAAGGAGAAAATAGAGAAAAAGGTGGAAAATACAGTAGCCGGCAAGGCAGACGAAGTGCTCGACGGCAAGAAAAGCAGTAGTTCGAAGAGCAATAATGCCGGCAACAGTGATGCTGCTATCGATGATTATGAGAACGACACCAAGAATGTGAAGAGTGATTTTGTGCGCGGTTCCGTGGTGATGTTCGAAGATAATTTCGCCAATGAGCAGGTTGGTGAGTTCCCCTCAAAGTGGGATCTCGTCAGAGGCAGTGCCGAAGTGGCTGTCATCAATGGTGTGAAATGTATTGAGATGGACAAGCACGACTGTTGGATATCGCCGCTTGTGAAGGGAGGCATTAAGAATTACCTGGGCGATGTGTTCACTATCGAGTACGATATGCTATATGACGACAGGGAGAAGAATGGTGCCTCATCGATAGAATTTGACATTATGAATGAGAAAGAGCAAAGAGATGCAGAGTTGTTTACAATAGTGTATTCGATGGGTTACGACCGGCAGACATTCGATTGTAACTATTGCCTGACCTCCGAGCCATCTTTCACTCATAAGGAAGGACGTGCAAGTTCTGAGGCAGGTCCCTATAACGACGGGCGCTGGCATCACTACGCCCTCTCGTTCAATAAGCGCGCCATCAAATTCTATGTGGATGGCCGTCGCGTCATCAATGTTCCGAATGCCAAGCCGGGCGCTGGATGGGTGACTTGGTTTGCCAGTGGTGGCAGCAAACATACCTATATGAAGGACGTGGTGATTGCCAAGGGGGCCGTAGAACTGTATGAGCGCAACGCAACAGACATCGATGCCAAAGTCGCTGCTGTAGAGAAGGCCATCCAGGAGACAGGTAAGTTTGTGACAAACAACATTCTTTTCGAAACAGGAAAGGCCACGCTGAAGTCAGAATCGATGGCGGAGATTCAGAAAGTGGCAGAATACATGAAGAAAAATCCAAGCATTCGCTTCGAAGTGCAGGGACATACCGACAACCAAGGCTCTGATGCCGTGAACGATCCGCTGTCGCAGCAACGCGCCGAGGCTGTGGTGAAGGCCCTTGAAGGCTTAGGCGTAGACGGTTTTAATCTGCGTGCCGTAGGCAAAGGCTCGCACGAACCGGTGGCCGACAACAAGACTGACGCCGGCCGCGCCAAGAACCGCCGCGTGGAATTTATCAAGAAATAATCAACCAAAAGCAATCACATAATGACAAAGAAAATCTATTTGGCACTGATGTGCGTGGCTGCCCTGGCTCTTACGGCCTGCGGCGGCGGGAAAAGTGGCGGTAGTAATGCCGCAAGTGGAGAGTCTGTTTCTGAAAACAAACTGGAGGATGGCAAATGGCCGGCAGCCGTCTATAACCAGTATGAAATCCCTGAAATTGAGACGAAAGGACACATTGTCTTCACCGAACTCTCAGGAGAAGACCAGTCGTACCAGTATCGCGTATACTATAAAGGTGTGACCAAGGAGGAGATGCAGGCGTGGGTGAAGAAACTGGAAGACAAGGGTTTCCGCATTCCGAAGTACACGAAGGAGCGCATCGACGCAGGTCGCAGGGAAGACGCGATGATCTATCAGCCGACTGACAAGAAGGACATGAGCCTGAGAATGAGTTTCGACTTTGTGAACCCGATGTCTTTCGAATACTATGCCGACGAGCCCAACCCGGCCTATGAGATAGTAGAGCGCGACGACCAGATGTTTATCGAGTATGATTTCACGGTGTCGCTCTGTGCCATAGACAACAAAACAGCGATGAAAGGGGCATTTGAACCGCTCGGTATCAAGGCAGAAGACCTGAGCGGACTGCCCAATGTGCGCGTCGTGGAGATGGGCAGCGGTGCCATGGGTGGCACTATTGGCGTAAGTTTCTATCGCGACCACCAGTTGGCCGAGGGTGATAAGGATGCCATCCACGACAAGTTGGTTGAGGTGTTAGAGGCCAAGGGAGCAACCTTTACCCACACACTGAGCGGCAAACCTTATACGGCTGAGCAACTGAAAGCCGAGAAGATTCGCAGTTACGGCGTGGAGAAAGACGGCAAGAAATACGTGATGATGGCCATGAGCGACGACCGCATTGGCGACTTCGGCGGCGGCATCGACTTCCGTTTCATGAAATCGAACAAATAAAAAATCATATTCACTAAAACGAACAACAATATGGACAAAGAGCAACAAGGGCTGGAAGAGAAAATCTCAGCACTGAACAACACACCCGACACCACTGCGGAATATGATTCGCAGGACATAGAGAAGAACAAGTTCATGGCCATTCTCGCCTACTTCGGCATCCTGGTCATCATCCCCATTCTGGCTGCCAAGGAGTCGAAATTTGCACGCTTCCACGCCAACCAGGGACTTATCCTATGCATTGCAGCCATTCTCTACTCTGTAGCCTACAGCATTCTGAGCAGCATTATCCTCGCCATCTCCTGGCGACTGGCATTTGTCATGAGCATCGTGGGCATTCTCGGACTGGCATTCCTTATCTGGTTCGTTATCGGTATTATCAATGCCGCCAGCGGAAAGGCCAAAGAACTGCCGCTTATCGGTCATTATAAACTATTAAAAATATAATAAGGTATGAAGAGAATATGTTTTGCACTGCTGTGCATCGCAGGTATTGCCATGGTAATGGCATGCGGAGACGGTGGCAAAAAGAAGGAAGCCGCCGTGAAAACCGGAAATGAGAAAGTGGACGAAATCGTGGAGAAGGCGTTCCAAGACATGTCGGGCATAGAGAAATTTGCCTCGGTGCTGAAAGATGCCTACCAGATTGACATGAAAGACGTGGCTCCCGGATTCGAATACCTGGAGAAAAGCGCAAAGGGCAGCGACTATTTCTATGGCGACAACAATATGAACCACCGCGTGTCGTGCGTGTTTGCCAAAAAAGACGGAGGTGAAATCAGCGAAGAGGAATACAAAGCCTACGTGAAGAAAATCTACGAACTGATGAAGACCAAGGCGCAAGACGGCAAACTCATCCGCGGTTTTGACGGCGGAGCAGAGAAGTTGGAGGAGGCCCTGGTGGAGAAATCATTCGACAAACTGTTTGAAAGCAAGTTCTGGCCGCAGGAGTTCTGCTACCGAATGGGTGACGCTTTCTATGTGTGTTCGATGAGTCTTGAAGAGGCCAAGGGCGAAATCCCGGCCCGCATCAAGTTTGAAACCATGCGCGGATTGCAGAAATCCCTGAACGATGCCATGGAAGATGCCGAGAAAGCACTCAGCGATCCCGAGGTGCAGAAAGTGTTGAAAGAGAAACTTGGCAATTGATATGCCAGCCCGAACAACATTGTATTTTATAAAAGAATTGCGGAAGAATGACCTTCCGCAATTATTTATATCTCAACCACCACCATGCTATAAGGTGCAAGGAGAATGCTACCGCGATTGTCGCATTGCTGACGAATGGGCGTTACGGTGGTATCAGAAGGCATTCCTCGGAAGCCGTGAACGGAGTATGACCTGGGGAGCGTGATGCCACTCAACGACACTCTCAGTTGCACGGGAAGCGCATTCACCAGGCGCAGGTAGCGATGGCCCGTGCCGCTATCGCGTACAATGCTCGCGGCGATGCGCTGTAATGCGGTGGCACGGTGGGCCTCATCGGTGGTCAACCGGTCGGCAGCGACAACAGAATGGATATACCGGTCGCCACAGAACTCACCGAAAAGGCGCTGCGTTTCATAACTGGGCGTGGTGGTGACGGATGTGTTATCGAAATAAATCAAATCGGGATTCCAGTTCTGGTGCTTGCTGTTGCAAAGCAGCGGAGCATAACTGGTCATGGCCACCACGTCGCCATTGCGCTCCACATTGCACAGGTGAATGGCCTCGGCCAGTGCCGATTCCACGGTACGTGTCCACGATGCGTACTCGCCGAGATAGACATTCGGTCCCTGGCGGTCGTAGTGGTCGTAGTAGTGCTGATTATTCAGGAACCACCCCGTGCTCTCATAATAATGCTCATCCACCATGCTGAACAGGTCGCGATGCTCTTTTGCGAACTTCCATCCTTCAACATAATCGGAAGAGGGAGCATGGAAAGGTCCCACCGTTCCGCAGATCTGGATGTCCGGATAACGCTCATGCACGGCCTTCGCAATGAGCAGGCAACGTTCTTCGAAGGCCGTTGAGACAAGGTCTTCATTGCCAATGCCGATGTATTTCAGATGGAAAGGATACGGATGACCGGCATCGGCGCGGCGCCTGGCCCATTCGCTGGTGGCAGGATCGCCATTCGCCCACTCTATCAGATGGCATATCTCTTCAGCATATTCCTTCATCTCCTCCATGGGAATGCCGCCCTGCTGACCGGCATAACCATCGCCATTGGCTTTTGAATTCTGGCACGGCACTCCGGCGGCCAGCACAGGAAGCGGCTCGGCACCCATGTCTTCGCACCACTGGAAATACTCATAGAAACCCAGTCCGCGTGTCTGATGATAGTTCCAGATGTTCATGTCGGGCTTGCGGTTTTGCCATTCCCCGATGCTGTGATGCCAGTGATAGATGTTGTCGATGCCCTGTCCGTGAGTCATGCAGCCACCGGGGAAGCGCACAAACTTGGGATGAAGGGCGGCGATGGCCTCGGCAATGTCTTTTCGGAGGCCATGTCCTTTGTAAGTATCTGTCGGCATGAGCGACACCATATCTATCGCGGCCTTCGACTTGCCCTTGGGTATGATTACCAGGCGCGCATCCTGACAACTGCTTGTTGCGATGATTTCTGCCCGATAGCGTGCCCAGGTTTTGCCCTTTGTTGTGATGACCACGGGGTTGCTCAAGATGGAGTCGCCACTGTGGGAGGCTGACTTCAGCACGACGGTGAACGTTTTCTTGCCGCTTCCGATGTTGCGCACGAAGAATGAAAAAACATAGTGCGACTGCTCTTTCACGGCGATACCGTCGAAGCCCGTGTTGCTCAAGGTGTCGTTGGAGATGACAAGATAATGGGGATTCTGCTCACTGAGGGGCTGCTCGGTAGCAATGGAGAATTGTCCGCTGGTGCGCCAGGCCGTGGTGGCATTCCATGTCTTGCCTTTCCGCGAATAGTCTTTCGCGCTGTATTCAAAGTCACGGTTCTGAATGAGTTCTGAATAAAGACCTCCGTCGGCGGCATAATTGATATCCTCAAAAAACACGCCGATGAGTTTGTCGCTAATGCTTTTTTCTTTCACAGGATCGGCTATGAGCGTGGCTTCTGCCGTAGGCACGCCGTTGAAAAGGCGCGTATGCAGGTATGGAAGTATGTTTTTCTCATCATCTTTCATCGTTTCCGCAAAGCGCTCACTATTGGTTTGCTGTTCCCGATGATAGGCCAGCAGTTTGTCAACCACGCTGTCGGCCACTTCTATCTGCTGACCTTCTTGCTCCTGACCATCAATCAAGGCACGGTCTTTCTTGATTTTAAACACGCGGTCGGCCTTCCGGTCGGGAGAAAAATGGCGGAAGTCGGGCGTGGCCGTTGTCATTCGCATGCCATTCTCTGCCGATGCGAAATGAACGTTGATGCCCTCTTCGGTCTCAATAATCACCGGAGAGAAACAGCCTTTCTGCCCCATTTGGGGATAATCCTGTGGACGCCACGTGATGAGATCGTCACTATAGGTGGCGGCAAAGCATGGCGCATGGTCGTTTACCTGGAATACTGCCCGCCAGGAACCGTCTGCCGAATGGTGGATAAAAGGTGAGAACATGCGTTTTTCCGCTCCCCACTCTCCGTAATCTGACGAAAACAACTGCCCTACATGTACCCATCCGTCTTTCTGAAGATGGGCGACATGAAGGCCCTTCGTGGCATCGGGGCAATAAAAAAACAACTGCTGCTGCGCCAAGCATGAAACAAAGGGCAGCAAGAAGGCAACTATCACTGGAAACAATCTGCGCTTCATAACACGAATCATTAGGAAAAAAAAGAGAGGTGAACCATCCGGATCACCTCTCAAAAAGGATGTATCAGATCTTCTTGATAATCTCACGACCGGCCTTGATGGCTTCCATGTTCAATGGAATCAGTGCATGATGGCGCTCGGGAAGTGTCTTATAAAGAGCCTTCTCCACACCTTTGTCGCTCACAACGGGAGCCACCTGTAGCAAACCACCCAGCACAATCATGTTGAACACCTTGGAATTCTTCATCTCTGCAGCCTTGTCCATGGCATCGATACAGTAGATGTTGATGTCGTCGCGCTCGGGTTTGTTGATGATGCCATAACTGTCGTAGATGAGAATACCGCCCGGTTTGATTTTCGGAAGGAACTTATCCAACGACGGCTGATTAAGCACGATGGCAATGTCATACTTGCTGAGAATGGGGGAAGATATGCGCTCGTCGCTCACAATCACCGTAACATTGGCGGTACCACCGCGCTGCTCAGGTCCGTAAGCAGGCATCCATGTCACTTCTTTGTCTTCCATCAATCCCGAATAGGCCAGAATCTTACCCATGGAAAGGACACCCTGACCACCGAAACCTGAAATAATTATTTCTGCTTTCATAATTTTATTCTTTTGTAGTATCCTTTAAATCACCCTGAGGATAGAACGGGAACATGTTCTCTTCCATCCAGTCGTTAGCCTTCTTTGGCGGCATTTTCCAACCGCTATTGCAAGTAGAGGTGAATTCAACCAAACAAGAACCCTTGCCAGCCATATTGGCTTCGAAAGCCTTGCGCAGTGCCTTCTTGGCCTTATTGATATGTGCAACGGTGTCAACACTCTGTCGGGTTACATAGCAAGTGCCTTCCAACTGGGCTGCAATCTCAGGAACTTTGAGCGGATAGCCATGCAAGGATGCCACACGGCCATAGGGACAGGTACTGGTCTTCATGCCCATCAGCGTGGTAGGAGCCATCTGACCGCCCGTCATACCATAAATGGCATTGTTCACAAATACAATCGTGATATTCTCTCCGCGGTTCAGGGCGTGGATGGTCTCGCATGTTCCGATACATGCCAGGTCGCCATCGCCTTGATAAGTGAATACCAAACGGTCGGGCCAGAGACGTTTGATGGCCGTAGCGATTGCGGGTGCACGACCGTGGGCAGCCTCCTGCCAGTCGATATCTATATATTTATAGGCAAAGACAGCACATCCTACGGGAGAAACACCTACGGATTTTTCTTCCATGCCCATTTCTTCGATTACCTCAGCAATGAGTTTATGAACGACACCATGAGAACAACCCGGACAATAATGCATCGGGACATCGTTCATCAACGTTGGTTTTTTATATACCAGATTCTCCGGTTTTATGATATTATTATTATCCATGGCTTTACATCAATTTTGTTTTAATTGCATTCACAATCTCTTCCGGCTCCGGGACGATACCACCCAGACGGCCAAAATGCTCAACAGGAACGTCGCCATTGATGGCAAGGCGCACGTCCTCGACCATCTGACCGGCATTAATCTCACATACCAAGACGCCTTTCTTGCCATGCGCAAGTTCGGCAATCTGCTTTGACGGGAACGGCCATACGGTAATCGGACGGAAAAGACCCACTTTCAGGCCCTGTTCACGTGCAATTTCGATGGCTTTCTCTGAGATTCGGGCAGCAGAACCGAAACTGACGATGATGAAATCTGCGTCTTCACACATGTGGGTCTCATATCTCACCTCATTGTCACGTATCTGCTGATACTTCTCCTGCAAATGGAGATTGCGCTGTTCCATCACTTCAGAGGTAAGTTCCAGTGAAGTAATCACATTGGGCTTGCGGTCTTTTGTGCGGCCGATGGATGCCCAAGGGCACTGCTGGCGGATTTCTTCCTCCGTGCGGCGTGGTTTGAACGGCGGCAGCACAATCTTTTCCATCATCTGACCGATGACACCATCGGAGAGAATCATAGCCGGATTGCGATACTTAAATGCCAACTCGAATGCAAGATCTACGAAATCGGCCATTTCCTGTACGGAAGCAGGAGCCAGCGTAATTACATAATAGTCACCGTTTCCGCCTCCGCGCGTTGCCTGGAAATAGTCAGCCTGCGACGGTTGGATAGTTCCCAAGCCGGGACCACCGCGCTGAACATTCACAAACACGCCTGGAAGTTCTGCTCCAGCCAGATAAGCAATACCTTCCTGCATCAGTGCCACACCTGGACTTGATGATGAAGTCATCACTTTCTTGCCAGCACCTGCACCACCATACACCATGTTGATGGATGCCACTTCGCTCTCTGCCTGCAACACAACCATACCTGTTGTTTCCCATGGTTTGAGTTCGGCCAGTGTTTCAATTACTTCACTCTGCGGGGTAATGGGATATCCGAAATATCCGTCGGCTCCGCATCGGATTGCGGCATGAGCAATTGCCTCATTGCCTTTCATTAAGGTTACTTCTTGTTCTGCCATAACTTAATGTTTAATGTTGAAGCGGCGTGAGCCTATTCAACTTTTGTTTTGTAAACTTCAATACATCCGTCAGGACACACGATGGCGCATGAAGCGCAGCCAATGCAATCGTCTGGACGCACGGCTTCGACATACGGATATCCATGGACATTCACTTTCTTCGCTGCCAAGGCAATCACGTCCTTGGGACAGGCCTCTGCGCAAAGAGCGCAGCCTTTACACCGTTCCGTGTTTACAATGATAGCACCTTTGAATCTTGCCATAATGTCTTGTTTTTAGATTAAAAAAGAATGTTAAGTTAGTATGATACTGCTTTTTGTATTTATGGATTATACATGTCTTTGCAATAATAGTTCATGATGTCATCCAGCATCTCCTTGGCTGTCACCGCAGGGCTGTCCGGATCGAGTGCAATGGCTTCCATGTAGTTGTTCATCGCCTCCTGCCAGTTGCCTTGTCTGCGGTATTCGTTTCCAAGTTGGTAATACTCTTCTGCCGTCATCGCCTTACGTTTTTTGAAATCTCCACCTATGCAGAAGCCATTACTGATAATACTCCTTTTTGCCGGCAGCCAGCGTGTTCTTCATCAGAGAACAAATGGTCATCGGACCAACACCGCCGGGGACAGGCGTAATAAAGGAACATTTGGGTGAAACCTCATCAAACTTGACATCACCATTCAGGCGGTATCCACTTTTACGTGTGGCATCGGCAACACGTGTGGTACCTACGTCAATGACAACAGCCCCTTCTTTCACCATATCTGCAGTGACAAAGTCGGGCTGTCCAATGGCAGCGATGATGATATCAGCCTCACGGCACTCGTCCTTGAGCGTCTTAGAATGACTGTGGCATACGGTAACAGTGGCATCGCCATATTGTTTCTGCATCATTAACTGTGCCATGGGCTTGCCAACGATATTGCTACGCCCCAGGATAACGCATTTCTTGCCTGACGTTTCTATGCCGTAGCGTCTGAGCAGCGTGATAATGCCAAGCGGTGTGGCAGAAATGAAGCACGGAAGACCTATTGCCATGCGGCCCACATTGACAGGATGGAAACCGTCTACATCCTTGCGATAGTCTATGGCCATAATTACTTTCTGCTCATCAATATGCTTTGGCAGAGGCAACTGGACGATAAAACCGTCAACATCACCATTTCTGTTCAGTCGGTCAACACATGCCAGCAGTTCTTCTTCCGTGACATCCTCCTCAAAGCGAATCAGTGTGGACTTGAATCCGCAGGCTTCGCACGCGAGAACCTTATTTTTCACGTACGTCTCGCTACCGCCGTCATGTCCGACGAGTATGGCAGCCAGATGCGGCTGCTTGCCACCGGCAGCAACGATGCTCGCCACCTCTGCGGCAATTTCTTCCTTTATCTTGGCTGCAGTAGCCTTACCATCAATCAGGTTCATAAGTTTTATGGTTATAGAATTCTATATGTTAATGTCGAAAAATCATATTTGTCCGCCTGTCCGACTACATTTTGGGCATTCCTCCACCCTTCATGTTCTTCATGGCTCCCATCATATTGCGCATGCCACCTGTGGTTACCATCTTCATCATCTTCCGGGTTTGGTCGAATTGCTTAATCAGTCTGTTCACTTCCTGGATATTTGTTCCCGAGCCTTTCGCAATTCTCATGCGGCGACTGGTATTCAGAATCTCCGGATTGGAGCGCTCTTTAGGTGTCATACTCTGGATAATGGCCTCGATACCCTTGAAAGCATCGTCGTCGATATCCACGTCTTTGAGTTGCTTACCAACGCCCGGAATCATAGAAGCCAAGTCTTTCAGGTTGCCCATTTTCTTGATTTGCTGTATCTGACCCAGGAAATCATTGAAATCGAACTTGTTCTTGGCAATTTTTTTCTGCAGTCGGCGAGCCTCTTCTTCATCATACTGTTCCTGAGCACGCTCAACAAGTGAAACCACATCACCCATTCCGAGAATGCGGTCGGCCATTCTGCTGGGATGGAACACATCGATTGCCTCCATCTTCTCGCCCGTTCCGATGAACTTGATAGGCTTTGTCACCACCGTGCGGATACTTAACGCAGCACCACCACGGGTATCTCCATCGAGTTTAGTAAGCACCACTCCGTCGAAATCCAGCCTGTCGTTGAACTCTTTTGCCGTATTCACGGCATCCTGACCTGTCATTGAGTCAACCACGAACAAGGTTTCATCAGGATTTACGGCATTTTTCAGCCTTTCAATCTCGTTCATCATCTCCTCATCGACAGCCAATCGGCCGGCGGTATCGATGATGACCACGTCGTTGCCCTTCGCTTTTGCCTCGCTGATGGCATGATTGGCGATTTCCACCACATTCTTATTGCCATCCTCGCTATATACGGGAACACCGACAGACTGTGCCACCACTTTCAACTGCTCTATGGCGGCAGGGCGGTAAACGTCGCATGCGACGAGCAGCGGCTTCTTATGCTGCTTCTTGGAAAGCATGTTTGCCAGTTTACCCGTGAAGGTTGTCTTACCCGAACCCTGTAATCCGCTCATCAGAATAATGGCCGGACGGTTCTCCAGTTTCAGCCCCACGGACTCGCCTCCCATCAACTCAGCGAGTTCATCGTGCACGATTTTCACCATCAACTGCCCAGGTTTCACGGCTGTAAGCACGTTCATACCCAAGGCTTTTTGCTTGACGGTATCAGTGAAAGTCTTTGCTACTTTATAGTTAACATCAGCGTCCAACAGCGCGCGACGCACATCTTTCAACGTTTCTGCTACATTTATCTCGGTGATTTTTCCTTCACCTTTCAGGATCTTGAACGACCGTTCAAGTCTGTCACTTAGATTCTCAAACATAAATGAATTGTCTCTTCTTTTATTTAATCATGCAAATTTAAGGAATAATTTGCAAACAATGGCATTTTCTCTGCTGATTTAAACTATTTTATCAATATTGTAAGAAAAAAACGCAAGCCCGCTCTCCACAAAACACAAAATAGTGTTTCGGGAAGAGCGGGCTTGCTATGGATGTGATTGCAGTGAATGATTACGATCCCAGTTCGCTGTCGGACATATCCAAACGCGGGCCTCCGTTCATGTCACCTGTGTCAAGTCCTTTCTTCAACCAACGCATACGCTGGGCAGAGGTGCCATGTGTGAAAGACTCGGGCTGGCTGTAACCGCGTGCCTTTTCCTGCAGATAATTATCGCCGATTACCTGTGCACAGCGGATGGCTTCTTCGATATCGCCATCTTCCAAAGAAGAGAATTTCTCATTATCATAGTGCGCCCATACACCTGCATAATAGTCAGCAAGCAGTTCCAGACGCACACTGATCTTGTTTGCGTTCACCTGACTGGTGCGGCTCATTGCGGAATGAGCCTGTCCGAGTGTACCCAACAGATTCTCCACATGGTGTCCCACCTCGTGTGCAATCACGTATGCGTAGGCGAAATCGCCGTCGGCACCCAGTGATTTCTTCATCGTTGTGAAGAACGACAGGTCTATATACAGGCACTGGTCGCCCGAACAATAGAACGGTCCCACCTGAGCATTGCCCTGTCCGCAGGCTGTTTGCACACTATTCGTATAGAGCACCATCTTGGGAGGCGTGTATTTACGTCCCATTTTCTGGAACACTTCTGCCCACACATCCTCTGTACCGGCAAGAATCTGGCTGGAGAACTTGGCCAGTTCCTGCTCTTCCTCCGTAAATTCGCGCTGTCCTTCCTGTGTGGTAACATTCTGGCTCTGCTGTGCCATCTGCGATCCGACATTCGAAATCACATCGCCGAGATTGCCACCCGACATGAATGTGATCAAGGCGATCATCACTATACCGCCAAGACCGAGGCCTGCAGCCTTTGCACCACCGCTCATTCCGCGACGGTCGTCGACGTTAGAGCTTTCTCTTCTTCCGTTTAATTTCATATTAGTAAGAATTTATGTTTTGTCTGATTCTATCTTATTTCACCACCACTTTGCGGTTGCCAATCACATAGACTCCTTTCTTCAAACGCGGCATGCCATTGGCTGTTGTGCCTACGCGGCGGCCCTGCATATCGTAGATGACGGTATTTGGCTTTGCCTTGCTCAACGGAACCGTTCCTACAGCAGTTGTCGAACTCTGCCGTTTGTAGAGTTGAACGGGCTGCTGAGTGCTGGAATAGCAGCAGAAACGTGGTGCACTCTTGTTATACTGAATGCTATAGCCTGTATAAGACGCATTCTTAATGATGGCATCATTGCCGCTGAACGATATCGTCCACTGTGCATTTTCACTACTTGTTTCTGTGGCCGTGTGCAGTTTGTTCTCTTTCTTGGTCTGTGCCAGATACACTTTCTCCGTTTCATCATAGAATGTATACTTGCCGTTCACATATCCCAATGTCACCTCGTAAGGCTTTCCACTGGTGTTGACACTTGTGGTTACAGAGCCTCCCGACGTTGTCAGCGACACGTTTTTGCGGATGTTGTTGCTGTTTTCCGACATGGCCATGTTTTCACTTTCGCATACGATGATATACCCTGCACCAGCAACCAGGTCGGATGTAGATGTCACACGCTTATACAAACATTCACCTTCTGCGGGAGTAGGTGTAACACTGCCAGGATTGTCAGGGTTCACCGGGTTGTCCGGATTGGTATTAGGACCTGGCACATAAGGTGAAGTTCCTTCGGGAATCACATAGTTGTCGTAACTGAACGCCACATCCCTCATGCTTCCCCAGATATACTCCTCCAGTCCGGGATAGTCGATGAAAGGATTGCGATTGTACTGCAACTCCGCTACGGCATCGTTGCGTTTGGTCTCCTTTTCGCTCACCGCATCATTGTGCGACCATTCCAAGAACATGTTCAGAGCCCATTCCTTCAGCATGGGATAGGTTTTCTTGTCGCCACTTTCAAAAACTTCTGAACCGAGAGAACTGGTAAAACTCTTGTCTTCATAACAGGTGGCCATATAGAAATAGGTGCGGGCGAAATCTCCCTTGTACTGATCATTCGGCTCGAAAACGGTGCCACTATAGCCTGGTGTGGCACATTTACCTCTTATGCTGAAACGATCAGCAGAAGCATCCTTGGCCGGATTAGCCACTGATTTCACTACACCATAGGGGTAATTGCTTCGCATATTATTGACCCAGGCATCTGTTGGATACACATGGAAAAGGTCGCTCTTCATGGGAGAGGCTTCGCCAAACCAACTCTGAGGCACGCTATGCTCCTTGTTGAACATGCCTCCTTCAACCGAATTATCACCCGATGTCTTGGTGATGGAAATGGGAATCGTGCTATACATATCCCAAATCGTCCGGTCGCTTCGCATATCCGTGGTTGGATATGCTACTGAAGCAAGTTCCGTATATCCCTTCACTTTGAAAGTCTTGCCTTTGTATTGGCCACGCAATATTTCGTGCATGGCCGTCTTCAGTGCCTCACCTTTCTTGCCGTCGGCCGATTGATAGTATTTGGCAGTGTTGTTCGGACCTTGCGAAAATGCCGACATCACCACCACCGCCATGACCATTGTAAAACAAAATCTTTTCATAGGTATCATCATTAATTTGGTGACAAAGATACGAAAAATTCACCGAAGTGAGCAAAAAATGGATGATTTATTTCTTCTTCTGTATTATTTTTCATTAATAAGCGTGGAAAAATCCAAAATAATACCGTGTACCATTTTCATTTCGTATTTATCTTTGTAACTTTGCGCCGGTATCAACAATTAAAAAGATAATAAGAATATGAAGAAACTTTTGACCATCGTAATCATACTGGGTGTGGCCATTCTGATGACACAAACCGTGCCCGATAAGAAAGCCCACAGGGAAGCCATGATGAAAGCCATCAAGGAATATGTGGACGAAGAGGCCGAAAACAAAGGCATCAAGGACAACGGACTGACGCGTTTCGGCAAGAATGTGGTTACCAAAGCCATTGAGGGTGCGCTCTCTGCAAAGTTAAAAGAGAGCAATTATTACCTGTTCAACACCACGCACATCAAGATGAAGGACAAGAATAAGTTGCTATCGCTGGGCTTGTTTGGACAGGTCATCACTTTCAACAAGGACATGTTGCGCGACGCCTTGGAAGAGGCTGCACAGGAAAAGGCTGAAGAAAAAGCCGAGAAGAGACAGCAGAAGGCTGAGGCGAAGGCCGAAAAGCGCAGGCTGAAAGCAGAGGCAAAGGCCGAGAAGAAACGTCTGCGCGAACTGAAGAAGCAGAACAAAGAGTGATAGTCACCACCATTTAGAAAGGAAACGCAGGCTGAACATCCGTTATTCAGCCTGCGTTTTTATCATTGGTTTTCGCGCTGTCTCACCGCCTCGAACAGTAAGATAGCAGCACTCACCGACACATTCAGCGAATCAATCTGCCCCAGCATCGGTATGCGGATATGCGCGTCGGCAGCCTGGCGCCACTGGTCGGTCAGTCCGGTGGCTTCTGTTCCCATCACAATGGCTGTACCTTTTCGCATATCGGTATCATAATATAGTTCTGAATCTTGCAATTGTGCGGTTAGTATGCGGATTCCATGCTGTTTCAGGAAACGGATGCAATCCTCAGAAGAACATGCCACACAAGGTACGGTGAAAAGGGCACCCACGCTGGAACGGATGAGGTTCGGATTATAAAGATCGGTGAGCGGATCGCAAACCACTACGGCATCGGCATGGGCGGCATCGGCACTGCGAAGCACAGCACCCAGGTTTCCGGGTTTCTCAACACGCTCGAGCACCATCAGCAACGGGCTCTCGCCCAGCGAAAGATCCTCCAGGCGCATGTTTTTTGACTTCACTTCGGCAACAACACCTTCGGTGCTGCCGCGGTAGGCAATCTTTTCGTAGACTTCTGGTGATACTGCAAAGCGCTTCGCACCACCCCACTCTGCCTGTTCTTCCACCAGTTGCGGACAATAGAACACGGTGTCTATCTCATAGCCGGCATGCAGGCAATGCTGCAATTCCCTGCGACCTTCCACCACAAAGAGTCCAGCCTTGCGCCTTTCCGAAGATTTTTGCTCAAGTGCCAGCAACGTCTTGATTTTCGGGTTCTGTGCACTTGTAATCTGCTGATCTGTCATTACCTCCTCCTTTTCTTATCTGTTGATGGCCGCTCTCAACTGCTCTAACGCCTGAAGGATAACACTTCGGGGCGAGGCGATGTTCAGTCGCATGAAACCAGCACCCTCTTTTCCGAACATCTCACCGTCGTTCAATGCCAGCAGGGCCTTGTTTACGAACAGGTCGTTAAGTCTGTCGTGGTCGAGCGCAAGGCCGCGGCAGTCGAGCCAAACCAGGAACGAAGCCTGCGGACGCCATGGAAGAATCAGCCGCTTTTCGCCTTTTGCGAAATGCTTTCGGCAATAATCCTCTACGAAGAGCACATTATTCTCGATATACTGAAGCATCTGCTGCCTCCACTCCTCGCCATGCTTGAAAGCAGCAATGGTGGCAATGGGCGCAAAAAGAGGTGCGTCGTTGAACTCATTGGCGGTCAGCCAGCCATAGAATTTCTCACGGATGGCCTCGTTGGGAACGATGGAATAGGAACTCACAATGCCTGCAATGTTGAACGTTTTCGACGGAGCCCCGAAAGTGATGCTGCATTGCGCTGCCTTCTCCGACACCGATGCAAAAGGAATATGCTTGTTTCCGAAGATGGCCATATCGCAGTGGATTTCATCGCTAATCACAAGCACTCCGTTGTCATAGCATATCTCCGCCAGCCGCTCAAGTGTCTGCCTGTCCCACACTACGCCCGCAGGGTTGTGCGGATTGCTGAGTATAAGGAGCCTGCACTTGGGATCTTTGGCGATGGTTTCCAATTGGCCGAAATCCATTCTGTAGGTAGACTGTTCTCCGTTCTTCACCTCTATCAGCGGATTATACACCACTTCGCGCTGGTTGCCCTCTGGCGTCAGACGGAACGGATGGTATACGGGCGGCTGGATGATTACCTTCTCGTCGTCTTTCACAAACACATTCACCACCATGCCGATACCTTTCACGATGCCCGGGATATAAGTGATCCACTCGGGACGCACTTCCCACTGATGATGATCCTTGATCCACTGAATCACCGTGGGCCAATAGTCGGCTGGTTCCACTGTATAGCCAAATAGCGAATGGTCTAAACGCGCACGCAGTGCATCGGTTATAAACGGCGGCGTGGCAAAATCCATGTCGGCCACCCATAGCGGCAGCAGGTCGCCACGACCGTAACGCTCTTCCAAAACACTGTGTTTCAGGTCGCCGCTGCCCGCTCTGTCAATCACATTATCAAAATCATATGTTCTCATAGTCTCTGTTTTTTTCTATCATTCAAGTGCCTGTTTGATGTCGTCATACAAATCGTCTACATCCTCCAAACCAATTGAAAGGCGAATGGTGGTCTGCCTTACGTCCATCTCACGAATGGTTTCCTCTGGGAAATTACCGAAGATGGTGCTGGCAGGATGAATGGCCAGCGACTTGTTGTCGAAGAGATTCGTGGCGCGACGTATCAGTTTCAGACGGTTAATAAAACGGAAACAGGCCTCACGACTCTCCAAATCGATGGTCATCATGGCACCTGCCGTCTTGCCAAACTGCCGTTGCGCCAACTCGTAATATGGATGTTCCTCCAGCCCGGCATAGTTCACATATTTAATCTGGGGCAGTTCGCGCAACCGGCGTGCCAGGTTCAGCGCGTTAGACGACTGTACCCGGTAACGTGCATCCAACGTTTCCAGTCCCAAAGTCTGCATATAGGCCACCTGAGGTGTCATATACGCACCGAAATTGAACAGCATTTCCAGGGCAACACGTTCATAAAAGCCCGGCGTTGTGCCGTAATCGATAACCAAACCGCCCAGCGACGTGGCGCCACCTGACAGATATTTCGTACTCGAAACCACCTCAATGTCAACGCCAAGTTCGTGTAGGCTCGTCTCGGTGAATGGAATCACAGTGGAATCAGCAATCAATGGTATGTGGTTACGATGAGCAACCTCGGCCAAAGCCCGCAAATCAGCCACCTCGAGTTGCGGATTTGTGATGATTTCCAAAAAGATGCAGCACGTATTACCATCTACCGACTGACTCACCTCGTCGATATTCGTTAAATCGCAGAGCCTTGCCTCCACGCCAAAGCGCGCTAACGTGTTCGTTAGCAGCGAAAATGTATTACCAAAGAGATGCTTGGACGTTACAATATTGCAGCCCTGCTCTGCCACAGCCATCATTGTGTTGCTGATTGCAGCCATTCCCGAGTTGAAGGCTCCCACGTAAGAGGCACCGGTAAGCGTCTTCACCTTGTGCTCCAGATAGGTAACCGTCGGATTCTCCACTCTTGAATAGTCAGGTGCATCTATCCTGTTGCAGAACGCATCGCTCATGGTGGCCGCATCGTCAAACTCAAATGCCACGGCATTATATACTGGCATCGACAGCGCGTCATAGGCATCGCGACGTCGGAATGGTGTATGGATTGCTTTCGTTTGATTCTTCATACAATTGCATTTGTTTTTAAGTAGATTAATTTCGGGCGACAAATGTACACAAAATTTTTGAGATTATAAGCCAGTAGCCTAAAGAAATTTCATTTTTTATTCTGATGGATGCATCGAAAAAGCGAACTGGACACCAAGTAGAAACGGTCTTTTTCCACACCAAGACAGATGCCAAGCCTCTGCAAAAAACATGCTTGCATATTGCACACTTTATTATTATATACTTCATCAACCATGTCATGACTCTCCTTCATGCTTCGTACCACTGAAAGGCATGCACGAAAAAAGGCAACTACATGAAATATTTGATTATTTTTGCAAACAAAACGAGATTTTCAAAATATTGTTGGTTCATTGGATTTTTATTTGTACCTTTGCCATCCATACTAACCAAAATATATTGGACTATGAACATTGAGAAATACGACGAGGACGTGGCCAAGGAGTCGCGTGCCAAAGAAAAGAAGGAAAAACGCGGCAACCGCAAGTGGTGGATACTAACCATCATCATCGGTTTGCTGATTCTTTTTGCCGTTACATGTCCCGGCAAATACGACCATAAGGAGGCTATCAACTCCGAAGTGAGTTCTGCCGTGACCAGTTCGCTCACAGGAAAGGTGGGCAGTTGGGCCGTTTTGGGCAACATCGTGGTATCCAAACTGGTGGATATCACACTCGACAGTAATATCAGCGTGGACAATTATCTGGTGTTCAGCCTTGCCAAAGCGGAACTGAACGGCGAGAACCACGTACTGTCAGTAGGGTTGCTGAACCATGTCTGGGTGCTTTTCGACAAGAAAGACCTGCAAGGACTGGTTGACCAACAGACCAACAAACTGTGGGATGGCATCGTTGGTGCCGTGCCGGGAGCCAGCAGTCTCGTATCCGATTCCACCACTATTGAGGACAATGTGAAGGGTATCATCAACCAGACCATAGACGATGTATCCTCGAAAGTGAAAGAAAAGATTGAAGACGAGGTGAATAAGGCGTTAGACAATCTGGTGAAAGGAATTTTCGGAAACAACGAATAGTTTTTCGAAACAACCGTCATGGAAAAGAAAACCATAGCCGTGATTGGCATGGCATGTGCTGGTTGTGCCGCCAATGTGGAAAGGCGGCTCAGCGAAATGAAAGGTATCAGCCATGCCGCAGTGAATTTTGCCGCTCGCACTGCACTTGTGGAGTTTGATCCAGAGGAGATTTCTCCCCAGGAAATGAAAGAAAGCATCCAGAAAATAGGATTCGACCTGGTGGTTGATGAGGAGCAGAATGTCACTGAAATAGAGAAACGCAATTACCGTCTGCTATGCAGGCGGGTCATCCTGTCATGGATATTTGCCATTTTAGTGATGGCTATTTCCATGAAATGGATGAATGTGGACTATGCCAATCAGGTGATGTTCCTGCTGGCTGCAGCCAATCTGGTGTATTGCGGAAAGTCTTTTTTCACCAACGCATGGAAGCAGTTGCAACACGGAATGACCAACATGGACACGCTGGTGGCCATGTCAACGGGTATTTCTTTTCTTTTTTCAGCATACAACACCTTTCTCGGAGAGCAGACATGGGGCAGCCGAGGCATCGAATGGAACACATACTACGATGCGTCGGTGATGATCATCACATTTGTGCTGACAGGAAAACTGATGGAAGAACGCGCTAAAAGCAGCACGGCATCTGCCATCCGTTCTCTGATGGGACTGGCCCCGAAGACAGCCAGACTGGCTTCTGGTGAAGAAGTACCTATCGCCACGCTACAAAAAGGCGACATAATCGAGGTGAGAACCGGCGAGAAAATTCCCGTAGACGGAACTGTGATGAGCGGGAATCAGGCTGCCGTAGACGAAAGCATGATTACCGGCGAGCCTGTTCCTGCCAACAAGGATAAGGGCGAGAAGGTTTTTGCTGGAACCATTGTGAGACAAGGGTCGCTGATATTCAAGGCTGAGCAGGTGGGAAAAGACACCATACTCGCCAATATCATCCGAATGGTACAGGAAGCACAGGGCAGTAAGGCTCCCGTTCAACGGGTCGTAGACAGGATTGCCATGATTTTTGTACCGGCAGTGCTATGCATTTCCATCGCCACCTTTATTATATGGTGGATTGCTGGAGGCAATTCGGCATTGCCGCATGCAGTTTTGAGTGCTGTCAGTGTATTGGTCATAGCCTGTCCATGTGCCATGGGATTAGCCACACCCACTGCTTTAATGGTTGGTATTGGCAAGGCAGCCCAACAAAACATACTGATCAAAGATGCCACAGCACTGGAAAACATCCGCAATACCGACACGCTGGTGATTGACAAAACGGGTACGCTCACCATACCCAATCTGGATTTAGGAAGCGCGGCTGCACAAAACATCGAACTGGAACAACGTGAACAACTCAAACCTCATGCTCGTGAGGCCATGACATCGCTCCGCCAGCAAGGCATAGACATATTCATGATGAGCGGCGACAATGAAGAAGCGGCTGCATACTGGGCCGGAAAAGCGGGAATAGACCACTACCGGAGCAGAGTGATGCCCCAAGACAAGGAGGATTTGGTGCGCAAACTGCAAGCAGAAGGCAAGCATGTGGCCATGGTTGGCGACGGCATCAACGACACGCAGGCATTGGCAGCAGCCGATGTGAGCATTGCCATGGGGAAAGGAACAGACATTGCCATGGACGTGGCACAGGTAACGCTGATGAGTACCGACCTTCGCAAGATAGGCAATGCCATCTCTTTGTCGAAAAAAACGGTGAACATGATTCATCAAAACTTATTCTGGGCCTTCATTTACAATATCATCTGCATACCCATCGCCGCAGGACTGCCCACTCTTTTTGGTGCCACGTGGCAGATTACACCCATGTGGGCGAGTGCCCTGATGGCTTTTTCCAGCGTAAGCGTGGTATTGAACAGTCTGCGCCTAAAACTTGAGAAATAGGAAATATCATTCGTTTTTTCGCTTTTGCCCAATCCGCAATGGACGATAAAACGTGAATCATCAGTTTCCGAAACGTCTCGCTGGAGTCTTCGGAATGTCTGGTATCGTCTGTGGATAAGACATGTCGTAATCCCTTTTTTCCACATTCAACTGAATGCTGAAATTAGGTGACACATTGTATTTTACGGCTGCTCCTATTCGGTCGCCTATGTCGTTCACGTCATAAAGCGGAAGCGGCATTCGCGTATTCACCAGAGACTTCTGACCATAGAGATACGCTTCCCAATGGTTGTTGAACATATAACTGAGCACGGCATTCAAACCTGCATCGCGATAAGTATCATGCGCCCACGACAGATTGTTGAAATAGCCACCGATAGCGAAGGACAACTTGTGTGAAATGGTGTCGGCATACATCATGGAAATATTCTGAGAAAAGCCCGCTCCATGACGTGCATGCTTGCCGAACTGCGCAAACGCGCTGGCTCCCAGACTTACATTAAGTCCCTGATGCAGGTTCCATTGATACAAACCGCCCCATGCGTATGGAAACATACCAATATTATATAACTTGCCATATTGGGTGAAGGCAGGCAAATGGAGAGAATCGCTGAAAAGAACATCCTCATGAATGCCTGTATAAGCACTCGGTGCATGTGACAGCCTATAGGCAAGAGTATCTGCCAACTCCTGCCCTTTCACCGTGAAAGACATCCACAACGCGAAGAATATGATGACCATTCTTTTCATACTCATCTTTTTTAACGGTGCGAATTTACTCATTTTATATTAATCCTTCACCATCCGTAAAGAATATTTCGCATAAAATCACGATTTTTCATGGTTACTAAGACACCGTTCACGCGTTTTTTCTATAGAACCGCTAATTCTTACCAAATGAGAAAAATCATAACTTGCATTATTTTTGCCTTCATGTCTGCAGGAGTCTTTGCACAGCATTTGCAAGGGCATCGCGACTACAACTACTCTTCGCGAGAATGGAAACAGATAGCCAGAAGTTATCCCGATGAGTTCTTCAAGACTCCAGAGGCAAGACGAATAGCACAGAACGTGCTCGATTATCAGCGTATAACAGGCGGATGGCCCAAGAATCTGCCCATTCACCGCGAACTGGGACAGGAACGCGATGTGGTATTGGCCGATAAAGGAAAGCGCAACGACTCTACCACAGACAACGATGCCACCATCACGGAAATGACATATCTGGCACGACTCTACAACGTGCTGGCTTCAGAAAACAATCCTGCCGACCGGGCGGACATGAACAAATACAAAGAGGCTTTCTTGAAAGGAGTTCAGTTCATGCTGAGCGGCCAATACAAGAATGGTGGATGGCCGCAGTTCTGGCCTGACAACCATGGATACCAAATTCACATCACCTACAACGATGATGCCATGGTGCAAACCATGCAGGTGATACGTGACCTGCGCGACGGAAAAGCACCTTTTGGGAACCTCGTTGATGCCAAAATGCGCAAAAAACTCGCTGCGGCCTTCGATAAAGGCGTGGAATGCATCCTGAACACACAGATTGTGGTAAACGGGAAGCCCACTGTATGGTGCCAACAGCACGACCGCGAAACGCTGAAGCCTGCTCCTGCCCGCTCGTTTGAACTGGCTTCCTACTGTTCTTCTGAGAGTGCGTCACTCGTTAAATTACTTATGGAGATCCCAAACCCCAGCAATCGTATCAAAGAAGCAGTAAATGGAGCCATGGAATGGTTTGAATCGCACAAACTGATGGGCATCCGGCTGGAATCATATCGCGATAAAAACGGTCAAAATGACCGTCGCGTGGTGAACGATTCTAAGGCCGGCCCCATCTGGGCCCGCTATTACGACCTGGAAAATGAACAACCGTTCTTCTGCGATCGCGATGGTGTGCCCCAAAAACATCTCAGTGAGATAGGCCATGAGAGACGAAACGGCTATGGATGGTATAGCGACGGCCCCGCTCGATTGTACAGATTGTACAACAGATGGAAAGCCAAGTACGACAAAAGCGATGCCGGCCATTACGATGCCATCGTGAAAAACGGCGAAAGCATACAGGCTGCCATCGAAAAAGCACCAGTCAACGCAGCATCCCCTTATGTAATACTAGTGAAAAAGGGCACATACAACGAAAAAGTGATAATAGACAAGCCCAATATCGTACTTCTGGGTGAAGACCGAAACGAAACCAAAATTGTGTTTCCTGAACTTTCGAGCAAGCGGACTATAAAAGAGTACAAAGGAAAGCCTGTTGGCAATGGCGTGATTGTGCTGCAGGAGGGTGCCAACGACTGCATCATCAGCAACCTCACCGTATATAACAACTACGGAAGCACTATAGAACCCACGACAGCCCATCAGATGGCCATCTTCGGAAGGGCCACGCGCACGATTGTCATCAACTGTAATGTATGGGCAGACGGCAACGATGCCCTTTCATTATGGGCAGAAGGCGGTGAAGGAATGTATTATCATGCCGACCTTTTCCTGCGTTGCCCAGGTGTTGACTTCCTTTGTCCGCGCGGTTGGTGCTATGCCACACGCTGCCGTTTCTATGGAGACGGACGCGCACTCATCTGGCACGACGGACGCGGCAACTACGACAAGAAACTGGTGATTACCGATTCTCACTTCGATTCTAAGAGTCCGGTCACGCTGGGACGCTATCACCATGATTCCCAATTCTTTCTCATCAACTGCACAATGTCCGATAGAATCATCGATCACCCTATCGGTTATGCCTATACCGACCAGGTGCTTGATCCCTGTCCGTGGGGACAGCGTGTGTATATATATAATGTACACAGGAAGGGAGGCGATTTCAACTGGATGAGAAACAACCTCGATGAGGCAAAAGGAGCACCGCGACCCGAACAAATAACTCCGAAATGGACATTTGACGGGAAATGGGATCCCGAGGCGCGAATTGATTCCTTGTGGGATGTGCTTGCGTATAATCACAAATAGACAACAATAACGAATAAAAAGAATTTCTTTAAAAAAAGTTGCAAAATGTTTGTTTAGTTCAAAGAAAAGTCTTAATTTTGCATCCGAAAATTAAAAAACAATGAATATGAATCATCAAAATGCATCTTTCTATTACTTTTATTTTTACTTTGCAGGAAACTGTGAAGCGGGAAGTTGCATGTAAACCTCAATCAAGAATAACATTCAATCAGAATACAACAAAGTCCCGCTTTCAAAGAAAAGACGGGACTTTTTAATTACATACATAATATACAAAAGAAAGACAGTGAAAAGAATAGCAATACAAGGATTGGTGGGATCGTTTCATGACATGGCTGCCCGGCAGTATTTCAAAGACGAGCAAGTGCAACTCATTTGTTGCTCCACATTCGAACAGGTGTTTGAAAACATCAAGCGAGATCCGACAGCCATCGGAATGATGGCTATCGAGAATACAATCGCCGGCTCGCTGCTTCACAACTATGAACTGCTGCGCGACTCTGGATATGCTGTCGTCGGTGAATACAAACTGCACATAAGCCATTGCATTTGCTGTCTGCCAGAGGACGACTGGTCTACGATTGTTGAAGTGCATTCTCATCCCGTAGCCCTCATGCAATGCAGAGGCTTTCTTTCCAATCATCCCGATCTGAAAGCCGTTGAAGCAGAAGATACAGCAGGCTCTGCCATATATATATCCAAGAATCAGTGCAAAGGATGGGCCGCCATCTGCAGCAGAGAAGCCGCAGAAATGAACGGGATGCGCATTTTGGAAGACCAAATAGAAGACAACAAGCACAATTTCACCAGATTCCTCGTTGTGTGCAATCCCATGAAAGCCGACTTTCTAAGGCCTCTTGAGAAGGCCAACAAGGCAAGTCTTGTATTCTCACTCCCCCACGAGGAGGGCTCACTCTCGCAGGTTTTAAGCATTCTTTCATTCTATAGAATCAATCTTACCAAGATACAGTCGCTCCCCATCATTGGACATGAATGGGAGTATATGTTCTATGTGGATGTCACTTATGACAGTCTCACACGCTACAGGCAAAGCATCGACGCGATAGCGCCACTGACGAAAGAAATGAAAATATTGGGAGAATACACCAGTTTCTAACAATCATACGGAATGAATATGAATCAGATACAACCGGCCGACAGACTCGGTCAAGTAAGCGAATATTATTTCAGCAGAAAACTGAAAGAAGTGGCAAGGCTCAATGCTGAAGGGCACGATATTATCAGTCTGGCCATCGGCAGTCCTGACATGCCGCCGTCGCGCCAAACTGTCGATAAGTTATGCGAGGTGGCTGCCAACCCTAATGCCCATGGCTATCAGCCTACAATGGGAACCCCGGAACTCCGTGAGGCGATGGCGTTTTTCTACAAGAGATGGTATCAAGTAGACTTGAATCCGCAGACAGAAATACTGCCGCTCATAGGAAGCAAGGAAGGCATTCTGCATGCAACACTCGCATTCGTCAATCCTGGCGACAAGGTATTAGTGCCCAATCCCGGATATCCCACTTACACATCGCTGAGCAAAATCCTCGGTGCAGAGATTGTAAACTATGATTTGAGGGAGGACAACGAATGGCAGCCCGACTTTGACTCACTGGAAAAGATGGACTTGAGCGGGGTGAAACTGATGTGGACCAACTATCCCAACATGCCCACCGGCGGTAATGCCCGGATGGAAACCTACAAGAAACTGGTGGATTTCGCACAAAGGCACGGCATCGTTGTGGTGAATGACAATCCGTATTCTTTCATTCTGAACGACAAACCTTTGTCGCTGCTTCAAGTGGATGGGGCTAAGGAATGCTGCATTGAATTCAACTCCATGAGCAAAAGCCACAACATGCCGGGCTGGCGCGTGGGAATGTGTTGCAGCAATGCCCAGTTCATCCAGTGGATTCTTAAGATAAAGAGCAATATCGACAGTGGAACTTTCCGCGGAATCCAACTCGCCGCAGCCGAAGCACTGCACAACGACGCATCATGGCATGTGGAAGCCAACATCAACACCTACCAGAAAAGGCGCATGATTGCAGAAGAAATCATGAGCACACTCGGGTGCGTGTTCGACAAGAAGCAAAGAGGAATGTTCCTTTGGGGCAAGATTCCCGAGAAATACGATGATGCCGAAATGCTGACAGAGCGCGTTCTGCACGAAGCCCGCGTGTTTATCACCCCCGGTTTCATCTTCGGAAGCAATGGTGCTCGCTATATACGTATCAGCCTATGCGCCAAAGACGATAAAATGAAAGAGGCTCTCCAGCGCATACAGGCATTGGAATGGTAGCACCAAAAAGGTATTAATAAAGAACATAACAAAAACAAATAAATATGGAACTCGAATTAGAAAAACTGAATCTACCCAGCGATAACGAGCGCCCGTTTGTCATCGCAGGCCCATGTTCTGCTGAAACAGAAGAACAAGTAATGACCACAGCCCGGCAACTCGCCATGAAGGGATGCCATAATTTCCGTGCCGGCGCATGGAAACCACGCACAAAACCAGGAGGCTTTGAGGGCAATGGAGAGAAAGCACTTCCATGGCTGAAACGAGTAAAAGAAGAAACGGGAATGCTGGTGACAACCGAAGTGGCTACTCCCAAGCATGTGGAACTGTGCCTGGAATATGGCATCGACATCCTTTGGATTGGAGCCCGAACCAGCGCAAACCCGTTTGCCATGCAAGCAATTGCCGACTCGCTGCGAGGTGTAGACATCCCCGTATTCGTGAAAAACCCCGTGAATCCGGATTTGGAACTATGGATTGGTGCGCTTGAACGAATCAATCAGGCTGGTATCAAGAGATTAGGTGCCATCCACAGAGGATTCTCCAGTGTCGACAAGAAGATATATCGCAACATGCCCATGTGGCAAATTCCCATCGAATTGCGCCGACGCATACCGAATCTGCCCATCATCTGCGACCCAAGCCATATCGGAGGCCGTCGCGAACTGATTGCCCCACTCTGCCAGCAGGCCATGGATTTGGGATTCGACGGCCTTATCGTAGAGTGTCACTGCGACCCCGACAATGCGTGGAGCGATGCAAAACAGCAGGTAACACCCGATGTGCTCGACTATATTCTCAGCCTTCTTATCATCCGTGACGAAAAAGTTTCTACCGAGGGAATCACGCAACTGAGGAAACAGATTGACGAAATAGACAACGAAATGATGGAACTCTTGTCTAAGCGCATGCGCGTTTGCAGGGAAATAGGCCAGTACAAGAAAGAGCATAACATGACTGTGCTGCAAGCCCGACGCTATAACGAGATCCTTGACAAGCGCGGAGCGCAGGGATCTTTATGCGGAATGGATGGGGATTTCGTAAAACGCATCTTCGAAGCCGTCCATGAAGAGAGTGTGCGTCAACAGATTGAAATCATCAACAAATAATCTTACGCTATGAGAATATTAGTGCTGGGAGCAGGAAAGATGGGCAGTTTCTTCCTCGACCTGCTCAGTTTTGAGCATGAAACGGCAGTGTTTGAGAGAGATCCGAAGAGATTACGGTTCACTTACAACACGTTGCGTTTCACATCATTAGAAGAAATCAAGGACTTCAAGCCCGAACTGGTCATCAATGCCGTGACCATGAAATATACGATACCGGCATTCAACGAGGTGATTCCCTATCTTCCCAAAGACTGCATCATCAGCGACATCGCATCAGTGAAGACCGGTCTCAAGGAGTTTTATGAACAGACGGGCATGCACTATGTAAGTTCACACCCCATGTTCGGCCCCACTTTTGCCAATCTGAACCAACTTTCAGAAGAGAATGCCATTATCATCAGCGAAGGTGATTTCATTGGCCGCATCTTCTTCAAGGACCTTTACAGCAAACTGGGCCTGAACATTTATGAATACACATTTGAGGAACACGACAAGACCGTGGCCTATTCGCTCAGCATCCCATTCGTGTCAACATTCGTGTTTGCGGCAGTCATGAAGCATCAGGATGCGCCAGGCACCACCTTCAAGCGCCACATGCGCATTGCCAAAGGTGTGCTCAGCGAAGACGATTACCTGCTGCAAGAAATCTTGTTTAATCCCTATACGCACGACCAAGTGGCACAAATCCGTTCAGAACTGAAAGAGTTGCTTGAGATTATCGACCACAAGGATGCCGCAGGAATGAAAGGCTATCTCACAAAAATCAGAGAGAACGTGAAAAGAGATATTGAAAGGGTTTCCTCAAAATAAGCACATGAGCATCTTCAATCTGATACTTGGAATCACATTTACATTTGTGGAACTCAACTGTGAGAACCTCTTCGACACTCAAAAAGACAGTATAAAAGACGACCAGGAGTATACTGCCGAGAGTGTCAGAAGATGGACTCGCACGCGGTATTGGAACAAACTGAACAACGTGGCACAGGAAATCATCTCGTGCGGCGATGGAGAGAAAGAATGGAAACTCCCTGACATGATTGCGCTGTGTGAGATTGAGAACGACAGTGTGATGCACGACCTGACCAAGCGCTCACTGCTGAGACAGGCAAGATATGAGTATGTGGTCACCGACAGCCCTGATCTGCGAGGCATAGACGTGGCTCTCCTGTACAGCCCATTCTCATTCCGGCTTATCAACAGTTATCCCCTGAGGGTTGTTCCCCTCAAAGGAATGCGCCCCACACGTGACATCCTGTATGCTTGCGGCCAACTCATCAACGGCGATACCATGCACGTGTTCGTTGTTCATGCTCCCAGTAAGCATGGCGGAAATCTCGCAACGAGGCCCTTCCGCATGCAAGTGGTGAACCGTCTGAACCAATCCATTGACTCGATTCGTGCGATTTGTCATAATCCCAACATCATGATTGCCGGCGATTTCAACGATGGCGCAGACTCACCCGTCATGGAAACGCTTGTCAACAACAAGATGCGAGATGTGTCAAGCACCGCCAAGGGAAGCCATGGCGCACGTGGCACCTATAAATATAAAGGCCGATGGGAATCCATCGACCATATTCTGATCAGCGAGAGGCTCGAAGAAACGTTCCAGTCGTGCCTCATCCACGACGCTCCTTTTCTCTTGGAGGAAGATCCGCAATATGGTGGCATGCAGCCTCGACGAAACTATCAAGGCTATCAATACCACCATGGCTATAGCGATCACCTGCCTTTGGTGGCCCGTTTTGTATGGAGGCCTAAGAGAGATTCTCTTTCCGGTTCGGGTCGCGATGAATCACCGAGCCACTCGCCTGATGTGTAGCCAGCACCAACACCTCTGCAATCTGGACATGTTCCGGCGCTGAAGCGGCATAGAAGGCCACGTCTGCAATGTCATCGCCAGTCAGCGGCTGAATGCCTTGATACACACCCTCTGCCCGTTTGGCATCTCCATGGAAGCGGGTGACACTGAAATTGGTCTCAACCAAGCCCGGTTTCACATTGGTGACACGCACTGCCGACTCTGCCACGTCTATGCGCAAGCCATCTGTTATGGCCTTCACCGCTGCTTTCGTGGCACAATAGACTCCTCCGCCGGCATAGGCGGCATCGCCGGCCACGCTTCCGATGTTGATCACATGGCCATGATTGCGTGCAACCATACCAGGAACTATCAGCCGCGTCATGGTAAGCAATCCCTTGATATTGGTGTCAATCATGGTTTCCCAATCATCCAGATTGCCCTCATACTCCTTTTCCAAGCCAAGAGCAAGACCGGCATTGTTGATCAAAACATCAATCTGCTGCCAGCAATCCTTCAGCGATGCAACAGCCTGGGCACACGCGTCACGATCGCGGACATCATACTGAAGAAGCAACACTTCGGCTCCTTCTTTCTGGGCAGCGGCCTTTATCTGCTGCAACTTTTCGCTGTTGCGACCCGTCAATATCAAGTTAAAACCTCCCTGGGCAAATCTGCGAGCGCATGCTTCACCGATTCCGCTCGTTGCTCCCGTAATCAAAGCAATTCTTTTCATACTCTTATTATGGATTAGTCATTCATTAAAATCCTAACGATTCTTTCTGCTGTGCGTCCGTCCCATCGCTCCGGCAACGATGATTTTTTCCAATTACCCGCCATTAAATCCCTCATTGCGGCATACAGTTGCGCTGCATCCTCGCCAACAAGGACGTTGCTGCCGGTCTTTACCGTCTCTATGTGCTCCGTATAACTGTTCAGCGTGATACATGGAACGCCATTGAACGTGGCTTCTTCCGCCACGTTTCCGCTGTCGGTAACCACTCCCATGGCGTGGGAAGTGAGATAACCGAACTGAAGATAAGGAAGAGACGGAACAAGATGTAAGCAAGGCGATGCCGGCAATATTCTGGAGACAACGTCTTTTGCCAGTCCCCGCAATGGCGCAACGATAGGAATGCTCTTCCCGCCATTCTCTTCACAGGCTTTAATCATGTGTTCCAGCAGGCTTTTCAGTTTGCTATCATCGCCCATCAAGGCTTTCCTGTTCACCGTAAACACCACATATTCACCCTCTTTCAGTCCCAATTGGTCCATCACATCGGGTTTCTGCCATCGAGAATGATTGAAACGGAGATTATCAATCAAGATATTGCCTACCATATACACGCGGCTCTGCTCTGCGCCCTCACGATTGGTAATGCTGTTGTTGCTCACTCCAGCCGTGAAAAGCAGATCCGACAGTCCGTCAATCACCAAGCGGTTTACCTCTTTGGGCATCTTGATGTCAAAACTGCGTGTTCCGGCCACCAAGTGCGCCAGGCGAATGCCCCTTTTCTTGGTAACAATTGCTGCTGCCATGGTAGATGCCAGATCATCCACAACCACCACAACGTCGGCAGGATGATTCTCCAGATAGCGGTCAAACTCACCCATCACACGCCCGGTAATCTCATTCAGGCTCTGGCTGTCCACACGCAGGTAAGCATGGGGACGAGGTATTTGCAAATCATCAAACAGAGAACCCTCCAGTGTAGAATCATTTTCACTACCTGCGTATACCAATTGATATTCCATGCCATCCGTGTTTTGAATAGCACGGATAAGCGGTGCCACCTTGATAAAGTTCGGGCGGGCACCCGCAACAATACATACCTTTGTCATCTTCACGTTTCTTTGTTTATCGCAAGATGCCCTGACGACACCCCACCTATTCTGTTTTCCATTATTCTACTCCGCCAGACACATCAGTTCGCTGAACTTACTGCATGTCAGCAGATGCTCATGTTCATACGCTTCCATGTGCTCATGCGCCCATACTACTTCGAAAGGCACATGTATGGCATAACCGCCAATGGCCAGCACCGGCTCTATGTCAGACCTGAAACTGTTGCCCACCATCAGCAGTTCGTCGATGCTGATGTTCAAATCCTCGCATAACTCCCGGTAATGGCGCGGTGTTTTGTTGGCTACCACATCCACACGGTCGAAGAATTCCCACAGACCGGAGCGTCGAAGTTTGTTTTCCTGATCCTGGATTTCGCCTTTAGTGAACACCACCATCCTGTATTTCCCTGCATTCCGCAGGGCTTTCAGCGTTTCATCAACACCTGGCAACGGCGTGGCAGGTAAGCGCAACAGGCTGCGACCAGCCTCCTGGATTCTCAACAACAAGTCGGCCGAGATAGTCCCTTTGCTCACTTTCACGGCATTCTCTACCAACGACAGTGTGAAAGCCTTGCAGCCATAGCCCAGTTCTTCCATGTTTGCCGTCTCGGTCTTGAACAGTTCGCTCGAAATATACTTTTCGTCGCCCCACGGAGAAAGCATCTCACAATAGGCACTCTCCACCGCTTCAAAGTGCGACTGGCAGTCCCACAGCGTATCGTCTGCATCAAAAGCAATCACTTTGGTGTGTTCCTTGAACCACTCCACCAGTTTTTCATCGCTTTGCTGCTTCATCGGCGACTTCTCCGCCTTATTATATTTAATGTGTAAACTTGTATCCATAATATTTCCGTCGCAAAGATACGAAAAATCTGAGTAAGCAAAAAAGAAAAGGAATAAATTTGTTATTCCAAGCGTGAAGATTTTAAAAATATATGCGAGAGAAAAGCCTTATATTTTTGATTATTCCAAACATGCGGCCTCAACTACAGCCATTTAAACTGCCCAGGAAACAGATTCTCCGTCACGATTCGTTACGAAGAAAGTAGCCTTTTCCTGTCAGAAAACCTACAGGATGCAGCCAGCGCCAGATAGATTTGCAAAAGTAAATTAATGTGATTTGCAGAGTAAGTTAATGTGATTTGGAAAGTAAATCAATTTAATTTGCACGGTAAATTAATTTAATTTGCTTTTGCTACTCATTGCTTTGAAGGGTGAAAACAGACGTTATCAAGGCACGAAAGTGGTGCTATCTATGCGCGAAAATGCTGTTTATCAGAGCAGGAAAGTGCTGTTTTCCTGTGATGCCGGCATCGGATGAAAAAGGTTTTGCGGGATTATTTGCCACGAGATGTGCATGAAATCCACTATACAGAACATCCCCAGGACTGAGAGACCCCTGGGGATGTTTCGTATATATGGCGCAAGGTGAGCCGTGCGCCCTTGCATGCAAGGTGTGATTACTCGCCCTTGAACAGTTCCTTAATGCCGCCAATAGAGCCCATCACGTTTGTGGCTTCGTATGGCAGGTAGACAGTCTTGGTCTGGTTTCCGCTGGCCAGTTCTTCCATCATCTGGATGTATTTCTGTGCAAGCAGATAGTTAGCCGGGTTGGTTGACTGTCCCACAGCCTGCGTAATCTTCTCAATGGCGATGGCTTCTGCCTCGGCCTTACGTATACGAGCCTGCGCTTCACCCTCTGCCGTGAGGATGGCCTGCTGCTTAGCGGCCTCGGCGCGGTTGATCATAGCCGTCTTTTCACCCTCAGAAGCGAGGATTTCTGCTGCCTTCTCACCTTCTGAAGTGAGGATTTGAGCACGCTTGTTACGCTCTGCCTGCATCTGCTTTTCCATGGCATTGAGCACGCTTGCCGGCGGTGTGATGTCCTGCAATTCCACTCGGTTCACCTTCACACCCCACTTATCGGTTGCATCGTCGAGCACGGAGCGCAGTTTGGTGTTAATGGTATCGCGCGAAGTCAGCGTTTCGTCCAGTTCCAATTCACCGATAATGTTACGCAGGGTGGTCTGTGTAAGTTTCTCGATAGCATTGGGAAGGTTCTGAATCTCATAGACAGCCTTGAACGGATCAACAATCTGGAAATAGAGCAGCGCATTGATTTCTGTCTGCACATTATCCTTGGTAATCACATTCTGCTTCGGGAAATCATACACTTGTTCGCGCAGGTCGATGTTGTTGGAATAAGCATAGCGGCCGCGATTCAGCACAACAATCTCCTTGGCACGGTCGATAAAGGGGATAATCACATTGATACCAGGCTTGAGGGTGGCATAATAGCGTCCGAGTCGCTCAATGATTTTGGTTTCCGACTGTGGGATGATAACCAGTGCCATTTTGGCAAAAAGAATCACACATACTACGATGGCGATCAAAACATAAGTCATAAAATCCATATTATTAGTTATTTTAAATGAAACATTTGCTATGAAAAAAGGTGTCAGTCGGCAGGTTCCACGGTGATGATAATGCTCTCGCGGTTGGTTACGCGCACGTATTTGCCGGCTGGAATCTCGTCTTTTGTCGTGGCGGCAGCCTTCCACACATCGCCGTCGATAGCCACCCGGCCATAGCCGCCGGCCTCAATGGTCTCTACCACCCTGCCCCGACGTCCCAGAAGAGCATCGGCATTGCTCACTCTGTGCTCCTCGTTCTTATGCAAATAGCGCAGGGCAAACGGGCGCACCAGGAAGAGACTCACAATGGTGAACAGGGCAAACACGGCCAGTTGCCAATAGAAACTGCCGCCCAAGGCAGCGCAGACCACGGCGAAGACGGCTCCTATGGAGAAGCACATGATGAAGAAATCGCCGGCTGTCAGTTCAAGAATGAGGCAGACCACGGCCACTACCGCCCACATCTGCCATAGGTGTTGTGATAAATAGTCAATCATATCTTTTCCTTTTTTTTAATTGGTTGTTTTACTTTATTGCTGTTCCCCGATGCGGGATTACTTGCATGCGGTGCATCGCGCCCGTCAGATGGACAGGATGAAATCGTCCCAGTCTTTCGACGAGCCTTTCTTTCCGAACACCTTGCTGAACAGTCGGCTGCGCGTGGAAGCCACGCTCTCCTTGCTGTGGGCCGTCAGCGTGGCAATGTCTCTGGGCTGTATACGCGCCTTGATGAGCAGGCTTACGTAATAGTCCTGGGCAGACAATTTGTAGAGACTGAACAGTTTTTCGGTGAAGCCCGTGTAGATGCCGTCAATCAGTTGCACCAAATCAGTCCAGTCTTGCTGCGACATGCTTCTGCCTTTGTCGATGTATTCCTGCATACGCTTATAGATATCCGAACTGAAAATGGTGGTTTCTGCCTGCCGGCGCTTCTCTCCTTCAATGCGTGCCACCTTATTATTATAGTCGAGACGTGCCTTTTTCTCCTCCAATTCAAGGCGCAGCACCGAGTTTTCATCGCCCAATTGCTGCAAGAGCATCTCCAGTTCCTCTATTTTCTGCTCATTTTCCTCAATGCTTTTGCGGCTTTTGGCCTGCTGCTCATCCTGCATGGTGCGCACTTTCCGCAGTCGTTCTTCCAGCAGCAGAATCTTCCGGCGGCTGTTCTGCACAGCCACGATGAACAGAGCCACATAGGTAACGGTGCATAGAATCAGGAGAAACACCTCCCGCTGCGTCAATATGGTTATGGTTAACTGCATCATCTTCACTGATTGTTTCTTGTTGCAAAGATATAATAAATAAATGATGATGCCAAGAAAAATGGTTCTCAATAATTCGCAATTGGCAAAACGGTTTGCAAAAGTTTGCAAACAGCCTTCATCCGATGTTGTTACGCCTGATATATCGCAGGCGCGCGGCAAGCGACATCTTGGCAAACTTGCGCCATTCATCGGTTCCGCCCCTGCCAACATGGTCAAGATAATGCAGGTCGTACATGTGGCAATAGGCCTCTATCTCAAAGGGATTCAGATAATAGGCGGCATTTCGCGTCCTGCGGAAATAGCGCAAGGCAAGCAGCGAGTGCCATCCGTAAAGCAAATAGAACAAGAGCCACGAATTGCGAGTGTTCTGTGCCTGCCTCAGATGGATCATCTCATGGTTCTTCAGCGCATCGAGCCTGGCATTCAATCTGTCGGCTGCTGCCTGCTCACGTGTATAAATGCGGCCGAAAAGCGTAATGGCCGTATATCCCTTCCTGCACAGCCACTTGCTCACAGAGGCCGGCATGTCCACCACAGCGCCAGGCCGGGGAGAGCAGAATATGGAAAGCAGGAAGTTCATGCCTTGGAAATAGCGAATAAAAAAACGAGGTTGCGCTCCATAGCCCTCTGCGTTTGCTCTGGCCTATACAGCGCAACCTCACGAGTCATACCGTCTTATCTCTTTGTGGTTTTCTTCGTTGTGGCGGTTTTCTTTTTGGTGCTTGTTGTTGCCTTTTTGGTGGTAGTTATCGTCTGCACTGCTGGTTTATAATAGGTAAGAGCCTCGGGCAGATGCTTCTGAATGTCGGCAATTCGCTTGGTATCAGATGGGTGTGAACTCATCCAAGTGGCCACATTGCTCGATCCCTGGGCTGCCATGCGCTGCCAGAACGTCACGGCCACGTTGGGATTATAGCCGGCCATGGCTGCAAAAATCAGTCCCATGTAGTCGGCTTCGCTCTCATTGTCGCGCGAATATTTCAGATTGAGCAGCGACAAACCCTGCGACAGGGCTGCCGTTCCCAGTTCTGTAGCCGTCTGGCTTACACCCACTGCCGAAGCGAGAGCACCGCCAATCTGCACCAAGGTGCTGGAGTTGCTGGCCTTGGTCATCTGCTCTGCCGAGTGCTTAGCCACGGCATGGGCAATCTCGTGACCAAGAACGATGGCCAGTGAAGCCTCATCTCTCGTCACAGGAAGAATGCCTTCATAGACCACAATCTTACCTCCAGGCATGCAGAATGCATTCACCTGATTGTCCTGCACAAGGTTGAACTCCCACGCAAAGTTATTCACCTCATTGGCAAAGCCATGTCCTTTCAGATAAGTCTCTACGGCTGTGGCCAGTTTCTGGCCCACCCGCTTCACCATTGCCGTATTCGTGGCATTGGTGGAGGCCTTTGCCGACTTCATGTACTGGGCATATTGCTGCGAACTTAGGCTCAGCACGTATTCGTCACTTACACTCAGACGGTGCTTTCTGCCCGTGATAGGCACCGTACTTGTGGTTCCGCATGACACCAGTATAGAGGTGACCAGTGTCAAAAGAATTACTTGAATCTTCTTCATAATACTATAATATTATAATAATGTTTACCTTTTCTTGCTGTCGCGCCTGTTTCCCACTGGTTGTATATGTGCGAATAACAGACTGCCGCTGTCTGCAAAGGTACACATTTATTCTGAAACCACAAGCGTTCTTTCGGGTATAATTGCATAATGGAAGCAAACTTTTTTTGCGTATTCCGATAAAAAAATCGCATTTACTTTTTTTTCATGGAAATTGTTGTTATTTTTGCAAACGATATCTCATTATTAATATTCAGGATAATTATCCACAACCTAATCAAAATGAAAAGAACCTTATCCTTATTCGCATTGATGGCATCGCTGGCCGGCTTTGCCGCGCAGCCCGATTCGCTGACATTGCAGGAAATTGTCGTAACAGGCACGCGCAACGCCACCGACGTGCGCCATTTGCCCATGACCGTAACCGTGATTGGCCACGAAGAACTGACCAATCAGTATCAGACATCCGTCTTGCCCACCGTGATGCAGCAGGTTCCCGGCCTCATGCTCACCGCTCGCGGCATGCTGGGATATGGTGTTTCGGGCGGAGCAGCAGGAGGCATCAACCTAAGAGGCATCAGTGGCGGTGCCGGCCAGTTGCTTGTGCTCATCGACGGACACCCTCAATACAACGGTGTTTATGGCCATCCCATCTCCGACAGTTACCAAACGCTCATGGCAGAGCGCGTTGAAGTGCTCAGAGGACCTGCCTCCGTGCTGTATGGTTCAAATGCCATGGGCGGTGTCCTCAACATCGTTACGCGCCAAAACCATGCCGAAGGGTCGCACACCACGCTCAACTTAGGGGCTGGCAGTTACGGAACGGTGACGGGAGAAATATCCAACCAGACACGAAAAGGGAAACTATCGACCACCGTTTCTGCACAATACGGACGTTCTGACAACCACCGCCCGCGAATGGGATTCGAGCAATACGGCGGATACATGAAGATCGGCTACGACATTTCCAGCCATTGGAACACCTATATAGATGGAAACGTTACGCATTTCAATGCTTCTCACCCCGGGACAACCACCTCGCCACTCTGGAATGCAGACCAATGGATTACGCGCGGAGTAGTTTCGGCGGCGCTGGAAAACCACTACGACCGCACAAGTGGTGCGCTGAGCGTTTATGCCAACTATGGCCGGCATAAGTTAAACGACGGTACGGCCGACCCAGTGAACAGTCCTACCACCCGATATTTCCGTTCTAAGGACGCATTGACGGGCATTTCCTGGTATCAGAGCGTCAATCTGTTCGAAGGCAACAGAGTTACGGCCGGCCTTGACTTCCAGCATATCTACGGAAAAGCCTACTATACGTCTATCGCAACCGGCGAAGTGCTCGACACGCCCAACAAACAGAGCGGGCGTTCTCATCGCAACGAGGTGGCAGGATATGCTGATTTCAGACAGGACATCGCGTCATGGCTCACCGTGGATGCAGGAATCCGCGTTGACCATCACTCCATTACCGGAACAGAATGGATTCCGCAGGCAGGCTTTGTGGTACGTCCGATGGCGACGGGAGAAATCAAGGCCATGGCCAGCAAGGGATTCCGCACCCCCACCATGCGCGAAATGTACCTCTATCCCCCATCTAATGAAGAACTGGAACCAGAGCGCCTGTGGACCTACGAACTGTCATGGCATCACAGAATGGCAGGTAATGCCTTTGTATATGGCATCAATGCGTTCTATATCAATGGAGACAACATGATAGAAACTGTGAACAGAAAGAACGTAAACACAGGTGCCATCGAGAATAGCGGCATAGAACTGGAAGCCTCTTATCGTATTAACGCGCAATGGAGCCTGAGCACGAACCACACTCTGCTGCACATGGTGCACCCGGTGGTGGCTGCGCCCGACTATAAAGGCTTTCTCGGCGTGAACTATTCGCGCAACAGATGGGAGGCTCATCTCTCCTTGCAGTGCATCAACGGTCTTTACACTGCCGTTGGAGACAACGAGAAGAAAGAGAACTTCGTGTTGCTGAACAGCACGGTGAGTTATCTGCTCACGAAAAACGCCACTCTCTGGCTGAGAGGAGAGAACCTGCTGGCACAGAAATACGAAATCAACGCCGGCTATCCCATGCCTCGCGCCACGGTGATGGGTGGCGTGCAGATCAGACTCTGAGCGTAAAGACTACTGGTAATTGCGTATGCGCACATCCACAGATGCGCCTTTCAGCAAGTCGACCACCGTGGTCATGTCGGTCCGCGAATAATGATACGGGAACAACACTTTGGGGTTTATCATCCGCGCTGCTCGGGCAAGTTGCTCGGGCAGCATGGTATATGGCTGGTTGCAAGGCAGAAAGGCCACATCGATATTCTTTATTTCTGCCATTTCGGGAATATCTTCCGTATCGCCGGCCACATAGATTCTGAAACCGTCTAAGGTGATGACATATCCGTTGTCGCGCCCTTTGGGATGGAATTTCTCACGTCCGGGCGTGGTGTTATAGGCAGGAACGGCCTCCACCTGTATATCTTCGGCCAGCATCAAGTTGTCGCCATTGGCCATCACAGTGCCGTTGCCCAGCATTTCGGCGCATCGCGCGTTGGTAACCAGTAGGGTTCCCGGCTTGGTGAGGTCAGCAATGGCCTGCTTGTCGAAGTGGTCTCCATGCTCGTGAGTCACGAAAATGTAGTCGGCCTTGGGCATTTTCGTATAGTCGGTCACAGGAGGCAGGTTGGTAACAGGGTCAATCTGGAATTCTTTTCCGTCGTAATTGATTCGGATGCTCGCATGCTTGATACACGTGAACACCACTTTCTTGCCCGAAGGAGTGACAAACGAGTCGGTTCCTTCGGTCTTTTCCTGCTGTCCGCAGGCCATCAAACTTGTCATAAGCAGCAATGCAAATAAATATTATTTTCTCATGTGGTTAGTGGTTGTTATGATTATGGTGTTGCAAATATAACTAAAACATTCAAGAAACACCACTTTTTTAACAACTTTTGAATCAATAACCGCATGGCACTGACAGGAAAAGGGATGGCTTCACAGCCATCCCCATCCCTATTATACAAAAACATTATGAATTTTATTTAGCGAACAAGATTCAAGAAAAAGTATATTCCTTACATTCCATTTTATAGTCATTCGGGGTTCATGACTACTGCGCCTGCTTGCACTTGCGACACTTACGTTCACAATAGCGCTCACACTGCGCACATATATCGTAGCCCAGCATCGCCCCGAGAATGAAGTCTTCTTCGGGAGATAGTTGGTTGAGCGGTCGGGTAACCATCATGCGAATGGCATCGAGACACTCGCGCTTGCCGAAGAACAGATTCAGCCTGTCGTTGCCAACGGGCTGAACGATGTAGTTGATGCCCTGACGTTCAAGACGACGGAGTGCATATTCCTCATATCGCTTGTTGAAGGTGAAGAGCACCATGTTGCGTACTCCTTTCTTATACTCATAAATATGGTTCATGAGCACCTTCATGTCTATCGGCATCACCTCGGCTTTCATATTCATAAAATAATTATTTCAGACTTCTGTTTATCTGCTCCAGCCATGCGTCGATGCGGCTGTCGGTCTTGTCGTCCTCGTTGATATCGTCGAGGGCAAGTCCCACAAATTTGTTGTCAACTACAGCATCAGAGTCGTCGAAGGTATAACCGTCGATGTCAACCTCGCCGACAACGGTTGCGCCGCCAGCCTTTGCTGCATCGTAGAGTTCCTTCATGGCACCGCAGAAAGTGTCGCTGTAACTTGCAGAGTCACCGCAACCGAACACTGCTACCACCTTGCCTGAGAGGTCGGCACCCTTCAGCGTGTCAACGCCGTCGTACCAGTCGTCCTGCAACTCTCCTGCACCCCAAGTGGAAGTACCGATGAGCAGGTTGTCGTTCTCTGCGATAACGTCAGCGGTGAGGTCAGCAACATTTATTGCCTCTGCACCTATCTTCTCTGCGATTTTCCCTGCAATCGCCTCGCATGTTCCGGTAGAAGAACCGTAAACTACTATTGTCTTTCCCATTTTCCTTTTCGTTAATTGTTTGACTTTTACGAGTGCAAAGATAAAAGGAAAACAGAATTTGTGCAATACCTAAAAATAGGGTAATTGCGAAATACCTAATAATAATGATGCCGTTTTGCTATCGCCTTATCAGGAATGAACCGGATAAAGCGGGGACAGGAGAATTCAGTTGGACCACATAAACGCCATGGGGCAATGCGTGGAGATCGAGCAGATAGTCGCCATTACCCTGGTTTTGAGCCCCTACAGGCACGCGTATTCCTTGCAGATTGTAGACCGAACATGCAAAATGGGCATGTCCGTCACCGCCAGTGCTCATCATCCACCGCCCTTCGCCAAACTCTTTCACCTTCATCTGCTGGGGATTGTTGGCCGAAATGCCCGGTATTGCGCTCAACTCGAGCACTTCCAGCAGTCCGCGATAGGCATCAATCTCGCCGTAGCCGTAATAATTGTTGGGATAGTCAAGCGTTTCGTCGCAACGGCGACAGGTCTTCCTGAAGATGTCCTTGATATCAGCCGGTGTGAGATTCGGATTGGCTTCAAGCCAGAGTGCTACGATTCCGGCCACCACGGGAGTAGACATGGACGTGCCGGTTTCTATCGACCAGGGATAGCGGCGCTGGTTATAGATGCTGTAGGCCACATCGCTCTCCACTTTGGTCTGCGGATTTTCCTCGCGGAAATAACTGCTGAACGAAGAGACGATGGCATTGCCCGGTGCCATCACATCTGGTTTGATTCTTTCGTCTATCGTAGGTCCGACGCTCGAGAAAAGGGCACGCTCACCGTCTTCGCCCCACTCGCTCTTCACCCATTCTCCCGCTTCGTTCAGATGACCAGCACGATAGGTGGTTGCGCCCACGCAGATGGCGGCCGCCGAACTGCCCGGAGAGAAGACGCTGTGTGTGCACTCTCCTGCCGTGAGAAGCGGGTTCATGGCATTCTGTTCTATCTCTCCGTACACCCGATACAGACATACATCGGCATCTTCGCCAAGCAATTCGAATGAAATGGGTGGCGTATAGCCGAACAAATCGGGCGACTGGATATAGAAATCGTATGCCGTTTCTTGCGGATTGAATCCCGACGGGTAGGCCTGAATCTCTATCGGGAACTCCAATCCCATCATAGTTACCGTGTCGGTGAGCAGAGAATCGGGCATGGAAAGTACGCGCGACGACGGAATCACTAAGGTATCGGCGCGCAAAGCCGACTCATAGACCTGCATCCGCAATGAAAACGGCCCGTCAGACTTCATTAAAAAGGCATTGTCTTTGCCCCACCGGCGGAAGAAAGCACCCGTCTGCTCCACTCCGCGCGGCTTTCTGATAAACGTATTGTGAAAGCCCTCGTTGCCGGCAGATGCGATAACGATGCGTCCGGGGCCCACCAAACTGTCGAGAACCGCAGCAAACAACTGGTTGTCGCCATGCAAATCCTCGTAGGAACCTTCGCTGAACGAGATGACGCAAGGCTTTCCCTCCTGCTCGGCATAGTCGAAAATATACTTAAAACCGAGCGCATCGGTAGCCGTGGTATACTTCCAGCGCTGCGCCTCATCTATCAGAACGGTGTCGGATGTCACGGCATTGCTCACCAGACAGATGTCACTCTCATAGGCAATGCCGCGATAAGGCGTGTCGAATCCTGTGCCGGCGGCGATGCCCAGCGTATGGGTGCCGTGGCCGGAGAGCATGCCGTCGCGCGAATGGCGATAGTTCTGAATGTCTTCGGTCGTCACGTACTCCTGGCCTACATATAGTTTGCTGCCGATGGTATCTGTGGATAACTGGTCCCAGAAACGACGGATGCGGCTTTCGTTCATACCTTCGTCATAGAAATTAGGATGGGTAAGGTCGAAGCCGATGTCTTCCAGACCGACGATGACCCCCTTGCCCGTATAGGCTTGCGGCAGATTACGCCCTTCGTGAAGCGGCTCCGTGTTCACGATCTGCGCTGTGGTGTCTATCGTAACGCTGCAACGCTCGCCCGCCTCAATGCGCTTCACTTGGTGATGAGCGGCGAGTTTGCGCAATTGCCCCACAGGAATATCGGCTATAAAGATGTCGCCAAAACGCGCCAGTTCATGGCAGCCATTCTCTTGGAACACCTGTTCGGCATCGCCGCTGATACGCACAAAGGCGCACACCGACTGTCTGGAGCGCGAGTGAACCGGACGTGCCTGCCGCTTGCCGACGCTTTCCTTCACCGCCAGCCGCCGTATCCAGGAAGACATCTTGCCATAGTCGGTTGGCTGTGCCTTCATTGAAAGCACACCAACAAACATGATTATGAGCAATAGCACTTCTTTTCTTTTCATACGGCAAACATTTGGTCAGCCTTGCAAAATTAGGCATTTTTTCCTGAATAACATGCTGCCAGAACAAGGAAAATGCAGAAAAACGCACCCAAAGTGACCGGAAGACAGGGCTATCTCGTTTTTTTTGCGTAATTTTGCAACCCCGCCGGCACGTTGCCGTCAATGGAGCAGCATGCCGGGATGACGGAAAAGCGAATTGGAAGTATTGGTTTTTGATTGATAAAAGACATGAGGAAAGAGGATTTAAGAATCGTTTTCATGGGCACTCCTGAGTTTGCCGTCGGCACACTCAAGGCTTTATTGGACAACGGATACAACGTGGTGGCTGTGGTAACTCAGCCCGACAAACCGGTGGGAAGGCATCACGACACGCTGCAGATGCCAGAAGTGAAGCGCTACGCACTGGAACACGGCATCAAGGAAGAAGACATTCTGCAGCCCGAAAAGATGAAAGACGAGGCCTTTGTGGAACGTCTCCGCAGTTACCAGGCACATCTCCAGGTGGTGGTGGCATTCAGAATGCTGCCCGAAGTGGTATGGGCCATGCCACAGTTCGGCACATTCAACGTGCATGCAGCCTTGCTTCCACAGTATCGCGGAGCCGCACCCATCAACTGGGCGGTCATCAACGGCGAGACGAAAACAGGCGTTACCACCTTTTTCCTCGACCACGACATCGACACAGGAAGAATCATCATGCAAAAGCCTTTCGACATTCTCGACGACTATAATGTGGAAGATGTGTACAACGGCCTGATGGAGTTAGGAGCCGAAACCGCACTGAAAACCATAGAACTGATACTTGAAGGCGACGGCCACGTGGAGTCGCTGCCACAAGAACAGATGATTGCCGAAGGCACAGCCCTGCACAATGCACCGAAGATATTCAAGGAAACGTGCGAAATAAACTGGAATCAGGCTGCCAGAAACATCTATAATTTCGTGAGAGGGCTCAGCCCCTACCCCGGCGCATGGACTACTCTGGAAGACGAAAAGGGAAAGAAGACCGTGCTGAAAATCTATCATACGGCCAAGACCGGAAAGCCTACCCAGATGGCTGCCGGATGTATTTCAGCCGATAACGGCCATCTGTTTGTGGCTGCTGACGACGAGTTGCTGGAACTGATTGAGATTCAGTTGACCGGAAAGAAACGCATGATGGCGCGTGATTTCCTGAACGGATTCCGCAACATCACCAACTGCAAACTGGTGTAAAAAAGCAGGCTTGCTCTTTGCCGCAAATCACCTGCGGCCGCTGCAACCATATACCAGGAAAACCGCGAACAGAGCGATGCGGATGTCTGGTATTGTCATGGAAAATCCGAATTTTGGGCTCTCATACGCGCGATGCTGGGCGCAAACGGTCAACTGGGCGCGAAATACGCGCGTTTTGAGATACTCCCCGCAACATATTGGCTAACAACCAATTACAACGAAAGCCAAATTCTCTTAAACGAAGAAATCAGAAGGCTGCCCGCAAAACCTATGCTTTTGGGTTGTAAAAACATAGGTTTTGAGGTGCGAAACCATAGTTTTTGAAGGGTAAAACCATAGTTTTTGAGATGCAAAAGCATAGGTTTCGCTCGGAAAAATGTGCGTCGCGGTAATGATTTTTTACATATTCGCGTTTTCAACGCCCGTTTTTCCCAAAATCAATTTCTATTTTGAAGGAAAGCGGCAACATGATTTTGTCGCGTTTTTTCCGAATCATCGGCATGCTGATACCACAGACATGGCCATACGAAGGCATGGGGCATATCTTTCGAAATGACATACAGGGCGACGAAACAAGGAGCAAATTGCCGCAAACTTCACTGACAATGAGCGTGTTGGCAGGCATGTGATTAGTCGGCAGAAAGGTCGGCCACCATCTGCCTATATGCTGTATAAAGATGAGCGCGCGAGATATAGCCGCGCAAATGGCTCTCAATGTCGAGCACGGGAAGCATCACCGCGTCTGTTTCATCGAACTTTTTCATCACATCCTCCATGGAATCGTTGACGCTCAATACAGCAGGCGGCTGCACCATCAACTGTGAAACGGTGAAATGATGATACAACTCGGTGCGGAAAACGATATGGCGTATCTTTGAAATATTGATTTCTCCCAACAGGTTTCCGGCTGCATCGAGCACAGGAAGGATGTCGGTCTTGCTGTGACTGAGTGAATGCACCAGCGAATGGAGTGGCATGTCGGCATCAACAGCCGTGAAATGGCGGTCGATAATGCTATCCAGACTCATCAGCGTGAGCACTGCCCGGTCGGTGTGATGGGTAATCAGTTTCCCTTCGCGGGCCAGTCGCATGCCGTAAATGCTATGGGGCTCGAAGATGATGATGGTGAGATAGGAGCAGATGCTTACGATCATGAGCGGTATGAACATAGCATAGCCGCCCGTTAGTTCAGCAATCAGGAAGATACCTGTTAATGGAGCGTGCATCACACCTGCCATTACGGCTGCCATACCCAGCATGGTGAAATTGTTTTCTGGTATGTATACTCCTATCTGCTCTATATTCCACAAACGGGCAAAGAGGAATCCGCCGAAGGCGCCTATGAAGAGCGACGGTGCAAACGTACCTCCACAGCCACCGCCACCATTGGTAGCCGAGGTGGCAAATACCTTGGTGAGCAGCACCATGCCCAGATAGAGCACCAGCAACTTACCGTTTCCGTAGAAAAGAGATGTGTTCAGGATGGTGTTCCAGTCGGCTTCTGTCTTACCGTTGAGCAAAATATTGATGCTTCTGTAGCCTTCTCCGTAGAGTGAAGGGAAAAGAAAGATCAGTGTACTTAGAATAATGCCGCCCAATAACAGTTTTGCATAGTGATTATTGCCAAGTTTTGAGAACCAGCCTTCGCAAACATTCATCATCCGAATGAAATACAGGCTGAGCAAACCACCGAAAACACCCAGCAAAATGTATGCCGGCAAACGCTCCATCATCCATATTTCGCTGGGAGTATATGAAAACAGGGACGCACTACCGTTGAAAAGATAACTGAAACAGACGGCTGTCACGCTGGCAATCAGTATAGGCAGCAGGGAAGCCATGGTCAGATCGATCATCAATACCTCCAAAGTGAACACCAAACCGGCTATCGGTGCCTTGAAGATACCCGCTATAGCAGCCGAGGCACCGCAGCCCATGAGCAGCATCAGCGTATGACTGTCGAGTTTGAACATCTGCCCCAGATTGCTGCCAATGGCCGAACCCGTGAGCACGATGGGCGCCTCTGCTCCTACAGACCCACCAAATCCGATGGTAATGGCAGAGGCAATGACCGAACTCCAGCAATGATGACCGGGCAAACGGCTGCGCTTTGACGATATGGCATAGAGGATGCGTGTGATGCCATGTGAGATATTGTCTCTCACGATGTAGCGCACGAACAGGGAAGTAAGATAGATACCGATGACGGGATATACCAAATAAAGCCAGTTGAAGGAGGATATGTCGAAGCCTGCCGTGAGCAACGCCTCAATTTCCTTGATAATCCAATGGAGCACATAGGCCGCCACGGCCGCAAAAAAGCCCACGAAAAAACTCAGCAACAGCGTAAACTGCTTGTCGGTGACATGCTTTTCACGCCATTGCAGAAATTTCTGAACCCACGTTTGCGGAGTTTCCATGTCGTTGCTTATACTCGCCACTTCGTAATGCTTGATTTTATTTGCGTATAATCTCTACAACGCCGTCTTCTGACAGTTTGATAATGCTCGACGGTGTATGCGGTTTGTGCTCCTGACGGCGCGAAAAACAGACATAGTCTACTGCGTCGAGAATCTCCTGACTGATATCAGCATAGTTCTGAGCAGGCGGTTCGCCGCTGACATTAGCACTGGTAGACACCAACGGTTTCTGGAACCTGTAGCACAATTCCTTGGAAAACTCCTCGTGAGTGATGCGCATGGCAATGCTGCCATCTGCTGCAATCAGGTTGGGAGCGAGGTTTACGGCTCTATCCAATATGATGGTGATGGGCTTGGTGGCCAAATCCATGATGTCCCAAGCCACATTCGGCACGTTGCGCACATAGCGCTGCAAGCGGGAATCACTGTCAACCAGGCAGATCATGGCCTTTGAATCATCGCGATGTTTGATTTCATAGACACGCGCAACGGCTTTTTCGTTGGTGGCATCGCACCCTATTCCCCACACGGTATCAGTAGGATAGAGGATTACCCCACCTTCTTTCAACACTTTTATTGCGTTTTGGATATCTTCTTTCTGATTCATAGAGCGCAAAGGTAAGTGAATTTTGCGGGAACGCCAAATAAAACACGATATTTTTTTCTGCATGGCAACAAAGGCAATGGAAATCGGAACGAATGCCAAACGGTAGTGGGAAAAACGCTTCCAAGCGACATGCCGTCAGCGGAAAGCACTCGCGCAGTATAAAAAAACATGGCATCCGGACGGGTTCCACTAAGGACGGAACCGCCCAGATGCCATGTTCAGGCAACTGTTCTGCACTGAGAACAGTTGCCAAATGGGGAGAGAGTCAAAGGTATTAGAGTTCCCAACCGATGGCAGATGCACCCAGCACGGCTGCTGAAGAGCCGTCGAGCCCGCTCACCAGGAACTTTGCCTTTCCCTTGAATATCTTCAGTACGTGCTCATCATAACTGCGCTTGATGGGATCCATGATGAGATCGCCGGCCTTTGTCATACCTCCGAAGAAGATAAATGCCTCTGGCGAAGAGAATGCAGCGAAATCGGCGCATGCCTCACCCAGCATTTCGCCCGTGAACTCATAGATGCGCTTAGCCAATTTGTCGCCTTTGCCAGCGGCAATTGACACTTCGAGCGATGTGATTCTCTCGGGATCGATGTCGCGAAGCAATGACGGCTCCTGCGTAGTGGAAAGCAGTTCGCGCGCAGTACGCGCTACTCCCGTTGCAGAACAATAGGCCTCGAGACAGCCGTTGCGTCCGCAACCGCAAGAACGTCCGTTTTCGCGGCGCATAATGACATGTCCCAGTTCGCCGGCAAAGCCATCGCAGCCGTAAACAAGTTGTCCGTTGATGACAATACCTGATCCCACGCCCGTGCCTAAGGTGATAACGATGAAGTTTTTCATGCCTCGTGCCACGCCATAGGTCATTTCTCCGATGGCAGCAGCATTGGCGTCGTTGGTCAGTCCTACGGGAATGTTATTGAGGCGCTCGCTGAACAGTTTGGCAAGAGGCACCACTCCATGATGCGCCCAGGCCAGATTAGGAGCAAATTCGATAGTTCCATTGTAGAAATTTCCATTGGGTGCTCCAATACCCATGGCCTTAATCTGCTCAATGCCGCCCACTTGGTCGATGATTACCTGTAATACTTCCACGCAAGCATCCACATAATCCTCTACGCGGTCGTAACCCTGAGTCTTGATGGCAGTAGTTGCCTTGATCTCACCACGGGAGTCGACAATGCCGAAAACAGAGTTCGTTCCACCCAAATCCAAGCCGATGACATACGGCTTCATAGCACTTTGCTCATTCATGATAAATATGTTTTTAGTTGTTAGATAATCAATGATTCAAGGCACAAAGTTATTAAAATAATCGTATATCACAAAGTTTTGACCTGTAAATTTACATAATTCGTGAAAATTTAGTAATTTTGCATCCGCTATGCCATTCGCATTTCACATAGACATCATAGATCTTGTATTCAAAGGAATACTGATTGGAATCATTGCCAGTGCTCCGATGGGGCCCGTGGGTATTCTTTGTATCCAGCGAACCTTGAACAAAGGCCGTTGGTATGGGTTCGTAACCGGCATCGGAGCCGCCGTGAGCGACTTCTTTTATGCGTTGGTAACAGGTATGGGCATGAGTTTCGTGATGGATATGGTGAACAACAGCCGCTATCAATTCCTGCTACAGATACTGGGAAGCCTGTTGCTTCTCGCTTTCGGCATATACTCTTATCGCAGCAATCCTACGAAGAACATGCACATTAGCGGCAACCAAAAAGGCTCGTTGGTACATAATGGAGTGACAGCCTTTTTTGTTACATTCTCCAATCCGCTGATTATCTTCCTGTTCATGGCCCTTTTTGCACAGTTTTCGTTTGTCGTTCCCCATCATCCGCTTGAAATGTGCGTTGGTTTTCTGAGCATTCCCTTCGGTGCACTGGTGTGGTGGTACGGTCTCACATGGCTTATTGACAAGATAAGAGGCATTTTCGATAACAGCGGCATACTGCTCATCAACAGGATTATCGGTTCCGTGGTGATTCTTTTCTCCGTCATTGTCTTGTTCGGAACAATTTTCAACTTATATAAACTACCGCATTACTGATGTATATCGCCCAACAACTAAGGAAGAATAATATTGCGGAATACCTGCTATACATGTGGCAGGTGGAAGATATTGTAAGAGCATACGGATGCTCGCTGACAAGAATCCGCAAAGAATATATCGAGCGCTTCGACTATAACGAAGAACAGAAAGAAGAAATGGCCGACTGGTATGGCAATCTGGTGCGTATGATGAACCAGGAAGGATGCCGCGAACAGGGACATTTGCAGATAAACCGCATCGTGATGCAGCAGTTGTCGGAACTGAATGCGCGGCTGCTCGACAGCACCAAGTTTCCTTTCTACACAAGCGAATATTATAAGGTGTTGCCCTATATTGTGGAACTTAGGAGGAAAAAAGCCGGAAACGGCGACAAAGAAGAACCGGAACTGGAAACCTGTTTCAACGCGCTGTATGGCATGATGATGCTGAAACTCCAAAAGAAAGAGATAAGCCCCGACACCCAGCATGCCATCAAGGAAATCACAACGTTCATCGGCATGCTGAACGACTATTACTTCAAAGACAAAGCAGGCGAACTGGAATTGTAAAAAAAACTAAGTAAAAATGAACATATTGATTACTGGTTGCAGAGGACAACTCGGCAATGAACTACAGTTACTGGAAGAAAACTACCCACAGCATAACTGGTTTAACACTGATGTGGAGGAGTTGGACATCTCAAATCAACTGGCCATAGAGCAGTTTGTGGCAGAAAACAGAATCGAAGGCATCGTGAACTGCGCTGCATATACGGCTGTTGACAAGGCCGAAAGCGAGAAAGAGAAGTGCACAACGCTGAATACGGTCGCACCGGCATATCTGGCTGCCGCCATAGAGAAGCGTAACGGATGGATGATACAGATATCCACCGACTATGTTTTCAACGGAACGAAGCACACGCCCTATATAGAAACAGACACGCCATGCCCGGAAAGCGTTTACGGAAGCACGAAACTGGCTGGCGAAATGGGAGTTCTGAAATTCTGCAAGAAGTCGGTCGTTATTCGCACCGCATGGCTTTACAGCAGTTTCGGGAGCAATTTTGTGAAGACCATGTTACGTCTTGGCAGGGAAAAAGCACAACTGGGAGTGGTATTCGACCAGATTGGCACGCCCACTTATGCACGCGACCTCGCATCGGCCATCATGACCATCATCGAGAAAGGCATCATTCCCGGTGTCTTCCATTTCTCAAACGAAGGAGTTATCAGTTGGTACGACTTTGCCAAAGCCATTCATCGCATTGCAGGAATCACCACATGCCAAGTGTCGCCCCTGCACACAGAGGAGTATCCCACGCCGGCATGCCGTCCCCATTACTCCGTTCTTGACAAGACGAAGATAAAGAACACTTACGGCATAATGATTCCTTATTGGGAGGAATCGCTGGGAGACTGTATGAAAACGATGAATGCCATGGATTGAGACGATGATTGTTTAAGGAAAAAAGATGATTATTAAGGATTAAGAAAAATATGAGCCAAGAAATAGAAAGACGAAGAACGTTTGCCATCATATCTCACCCTGATGCCGGAAAGACCACGCTCACGGAGAAATTCCTGCTGTTTGGCGGTCAGATTCAGGTGGCAGGTGCCGTAAAAAACAATAAAATCAAGAAGACAGCAACCTCCGACTGGATGGACATTGAGAAGCAACGCGGTATCTCCGTGTCAACTTCTGTGATGGAATTCGACTATACGCCAGACGATTCCGACATAGAATACAAAGTGAATATCCTGGACACGCCTGGTCACCAAGACTTTGCCGAAGACACATACCGCACGCTCACGGCCGTAGACTCTGCCATTATCGTGGTGGACGGCGCAAAAGGCGTAGAGGCGCAAACACGAAAACTGATGAACGTTTGCCGCATGCGAAACACGCCGGTCATCATTTTCATCAACAAGATGGACCGTGAAGGGCGCGATCCGTTTGACCTTCTCGACGAACTGGAGCAAGAACTTGAAATAAAAGTACGTCCACTTTCATGGCCCATTAACCAAGGAGCAAAGTTCAAAGGTGTGTACAACATCTATGAAAACAAACTCGACCTGTTCACACCAGACAAGCAACGTGTAACGGAAAAGGTGGAAGTGGAAGTCGACAGTGACGAACTGGATGCACGTGTAGGAAGCCAGGATGCGGCAAAACTGCGCGATGACCTGGAACTGATTGACGGAGTGTATCCGGAATTCGACGTAAACACTTATCGTTCTGCCGAGGTGGCGCCTGTGTTTTTCGGCTCTGCACTGAACAATTTCGGTGTTCAGGAACTGCTGAACTGCTTTGTTGAGATTGCGCCAAGCCCTCGTCCGACAATGGCAGTGGAGCGGACCATCGACCCGGAAGAAGAGAAATTCACTGGATTTATATTCAAAATCACGGCAAACATCGATCCGAACCATCGTTCATGCATTGCTTTCTGTAAAGTATGTAGCGGAAAATTCGTGCGCAACCAGCCTTATCTGCTTGTGCGACAGGGAAAAACCATTCGCTTTTCTTCGCCCACACAGTTTATGGCCCAACGAAAAAGTACCATAGAAGAGGCATATCCGGGCGACATAGTGGGCCTGCCGGACAACGGTATCTTCAAGATTGGAGACACTCTGACAGAAGGCGAGCAACTGCATTTCAGGGGATTGCCCTCGTTTTCACCAGAAATGTTCAAGTATATCGAGAACGACGACCCGATGAAAGCCAAACAGTTGAACAAAGGCATAGACCAACTGATGGATGAAGGTGTGGCGCAGATGTTCATTAATCAGTTTAACAACCGGAAAATCATTGGAACGGTTGGGCAACTGCAGTTTGAGGTGATACAATATCGCCTTGAAAATGAGTATAATGCCAAATGCCGATGGGAGCCAGTACACTTGTATAAGGCCTGCTGGATAGAGGCTGACAGCGAAAAAGAACTGGAAGCATTCAAAAAACGCAAGTATCAGTACATGGCCAAGGACAAAGAGGGACGGGATGTGTTTCTTGCCGACAGCGGCTATGTGCTCCAAATGGCTCAGCAAGACTTCGAACACATCAAGTTCCACTTTACAAGTGAGTTTTGAAACGAAATGGTGAAACGGGAAGAAACAAGCACAGAATCATGAAAAAAGAGTTGGAAGAAAAGCCGATATACGACGAATCGACACTCGATGACAATGACAACACCCCGTGGTTCGGTGTTCAGTTGTTTGGCTTGAAGTCGAAAGACCTCTCTGCCTATCTCTCTGAGAAGGAGATAGAATCGTTTATTCCCATGCAGCAAGTAGTGTTTATCGACGCAGAGGGCAAGCGCCGGCATGAACTGAAACCCGTCATATCCAACCTGATTTTCATCAAAAAGGTGGTTGATGACAAACTGCTTACCGCCACCATCGACGAATACTACAAAGGACATTATTATATTATAAGGAAAGAACGCGGTTCGCGCGAATTCTATCAGATACCAGCACGGCAGATGAAGGAATTCATGATTATGTGCAATCCTGACCTGCTGATGAAGAAATACCTCAGCGAACAAGAGGCAAAACTGAAAAAGGGAGATCGGGTGAAGGTTACTCACGGGCCGCTGAAAGGCCTTGACGGCAGATTGGTGCGCACAAGCGGCAAGTATTATCTGCTGAAAGAGATACCCGGCATGGCGGTCATGATCAAGGTGACGCGCTGGTGCTGCGAGAAGATTGAAGAGTGATAGCAGGCTCTTCTGCCTACTCACACTCACAGAAAAAACAATTGCCCGTGCCTTGCAGGAACGTTTCCTGCCCGACACGGACAATTTTTTCATTCATTTGTTCATAAAAGCCATGAAACGCAGCGATAACCGTATTACCATGGCCATTCACATTCTCTCAATTTTCCATTAGTCTTATCGCATGTTCAGACCGCGGTTGTTGATGGTGGTATTCAACAGGCGCAAATACAGTTTGTACTGCTTTTCATTGAGCACAATGCGCATAAAGCCGAGATCCTTGCTGATGGCGTTCTTCATCATCGCTTTCTGGGATTCCTTGCTGGCTGCTGCCACGCTCATCATGTCTGCACAAAAGGCCTGATGTATGTCCTTTACGGCCTCCATCTGGTCGCGTGTGAGTGAAAGTGCCTCTCCAAGTTTGTCGTAATTAACATCCATCTTGTATGCACTAACATTGTTTACGTTCTTAAGATGCTCGTCTTCGGCAAATGTCATCGTCATGCTCAACATGGCTACTACTACTAAAAACAATCTTTTCATCTTTTTTTCCTTTCTTCTTTTTGTTATCCTATATATTTGTTATCCTTAGTCTCAAGGGGGAGAAACTCGTTCTCTTGTTCCTTTCGACGGTGCAAAGATAGATAGTTTTCACGGATGCTCAACAAAAAAATGACGGTTGTTTGCGCAAACAGTCCTCTTTTTTGACGTACATCAAAGATTTTGGCTATTATAAATAATGTGGAATCCACCTCTTTCATCAAGCATTCCGCAGCCATTCTGAACGGCTCCTTTTTCTTATTTTTGTCCGCAATAATGCGCAAAAAGCAGGGTTTGGGCAATAAATCTCCCCCACTCTGCCTATTAATTGCGAAATTTTATTTAAATTTGCAGCGGAAACAAATATTTACAGAAATGGAGAATAAGACTACAAGCAAGTACATCGCTGTGGCATACAAGTTGTATGCTGCTGGTGAACATACATTGGAATTCATCGAAGAGGCCACTGCCGAAAAGCCTTTCCTGTTTATTAGCGGATTCGGCATTACACTGGATGAGTTTGAAAAGAAGATTATCGGCCTTGAAAAAGGAGAACAGTTTAACTTCACACTGACAAAAGAACAGGCATACGGCGACTACGAGGAGGAACGAGTGGTAGAACTTGAGCGCGAAATATTTAGTATAAACGGGCATTTCGACCATGAGAACGTTTTCGTGGACGCTATTCTGCCACTGCAAAATGAGGATGGACAGCGCTTCTTCGGGAAAGTTCTTGAAATAACAGACACACACGTTAAGATCGACCTGAACCATCCCTTGGCAGGAAAAGAACTGAACTTCAACGGGAAAGTGATTGAAAACAGAGAGGCTACCAAGGAAGAGATTCAGCAAATGCTGAACCAAATGAGCGGCGAAGGATGCGGATGCGGCTGCGATGACTGTGGTGGAGGTTGCGAGGAAGGCCATCAACACGACAGTGGATGCGGCTGTGGGCACTGCCATCACTAAGTCTGGAACCATATATTACCTATCAAAAAAAGCAAGCACGTGGGCAATACTTTTGGCAGAATATTTAGACTGACCACATTCGGAGAGAGTCACGGATCGGCAGTGGGAGGCATTATCGACGGTTTTCCCGCTGGTATTGACATTGATACCGCCTTTATACAGAATGAACTAAACCGCCGGCGACCTGGACAAAGCAAGATAACAACCGACAGGAAAGAGGCTGACGAGGTGGAAATCCTCAGCGGCGTGTTTGAGGGAAAGTCTACGGGATGCCCTATTGGTTTTCTGGTACACAACAGTAACCAGCATTCGCAAGACTACGAAAACATGCGCAGCCTGTTCCGACCATCGCATGCAGACTACACATATTATAATAAATATGGTATAAGAGACCATCGTGGAGGCGGGCGGTCATCGGCTCGTATCACAATCAGCCGCTGTGTGGGCGGCGCTTTTGCCAAACTTGCCCTGCAGAAACATGGTATTTCCGTTCAAGCCTACACTTCGCAAGTGGGAAATATCGCGCTTGACAAAGACTATAAGAAGTATGACTTGTCGCAAACCGAGAGAAACGCAGTGAGATGTCCTGACGCTGTCAAGGCGGAAATGATGGAAAGACTCATCGCCAATGTGAAAGCAGAAGGCGATACCATAGGTGGGGCTATAACATGTGTTATTAAAGGCTGTCCAATTGGGCTGGGAGAACCAGAGGCAGATAAACTTCAGGCAAGTTTAGCGGCAGCCATGATGAGCATAAACGCTGCCAAAGGCTTTGAATATGGTGATGGGTTTGACTGTATGCTCACCAAAGGAAGCGAGCAAAACGACATATTCATCAGTGATGGAAAGCATATTTCCACCCAAACAAACCACAGTGGCGGCATCCAAGGCGGCATCAGCAATGGTGAGGACATTTATTTCAGAGTGGCATTCAAGCCCGTGGCCACGATCTTGAAAGAACAACAGACCATCGACACAGAAGGAAATCCGGCCACATTGAAAGCAAAAGGACGACACGACCCATGTGTTTTGCCAAGAGCCGTACCTATCGTGGAAAGCATGGCAGCCATGGTATTATTTGATGCATTATTGCAATCCAGATTGGTTAAATAGTGTGAAATAAGATAGGTTTGAGAAAAAAACCTCTGAAACATATCGCAGATTTACAATAAAAATTGTATTTTTGCAAATGAATATGGCAGGGATTGTGAAATTCCTACATATGATTAAGTCTAGTTTAGTTTTTGTGTTGGTTGAGAGCGGCTGTTTGGCCGCTCTCTTTTTTTATGCATCCAATGCTCCGATTATTTCCTGAACACTTTTGCATCCATGTGCATCCAGCCAATCACTAATGCCGTCGCGTATCTTAATGGTAACGGCAGGGTCAATGAAATTTGCCGTTCCCACCTCAATAGCCGTGGCTCCTGCCAACATGAACTCTACAGCATCAAGGGCATTCATGATGCCTCCAAGCCCTACAACAGGTATCTTTACCGCCTTGGCAACTTGCCACACCATGCGCAACGCAACTGGTTTTACGGCTGGTCCGCTCAAGCCGCCCGTTCCAATGCTTAGCACAGGCTTGCGCTTCTCGGCATCAATAGCCATTCCCATCAATGTGTTTATCAGAGAAACGCTGTCGGCTCCTTCGTCCTCTACTGCCTTGGCAATGTCGGCAATATTGGTCACATTCGGTGAAAGTTTCACTATCATGGTCTTCTCATAGCATTTCCTGACTGCACGAACCACTGACGCAGCCCCCTCACACGTAACACCAAAAGCCATTCCGCCTTGTTTTACATTGGGACATGATATATTCAACTCGATGGCTGGTATCTTTTCCAAAGCATTAATGCGCGATGCACACGCAGCATAATCTTCTGGAGAAGAACCGCTTACATTGACAATGAAGTTGGTATCAATGTTTTTGACTTCGGGGTATATGTGCTCACAGAAATAGTCAACACCCTTATTCTGCAGTCCAACGCAGTTCAACATCCCCGAAGCCGTCTCTGCCATTCGCGGATAGTCATTTCCTTCACGCAAATGAAGGGTCGTTCCTTTTACGATAATACCTCCCAATCCGTTCAGCGGAACCAAATCGGCAAACTCTAAACCATAGCCAAACGTTCCTGAAGCCGTCATCACCGGATTGCGCAACTGCAAATCATGTATCCTTACACTTAAATCTGCCATAACATTATTATTACTTTATTACCATAACAAGCGATTTATATCGAACACAGGCCCATCCTTGCATACACAAATATTACCTTCTGTTGTCTTCTCCACACAGCACAGGCACGCTCCTAACCCACATGCCATCATATTTTCAAGAGATGCTTCACAATAAATACCTGCTGTTCGCGCATATTTCGCAACAGCCATCATCATCGGCTTTGGACCACATGTGGATATCTGGACGAAATGCTCATGCTGCAGAATGCTATGATTTGTAACGAAACCACGTTCTCCAGCACTTCCATCCTCGGTAGTGACAAACACGTTGCCGTACTTTTTAAACTCATCCAGAAGCAACAAGTCTTTTGAAGATCGCGCGCCTAACAGGAAAGAAGGTGTGATTCCCACTAAATGCAAATAATGGCCAAAACAGAGCAATGGGGCAACCCCGACGCCACCACCAACAAGCAATATCTGCTGATTCCTTACTTCTTGCGCCTGCTTATTGGATAGCGGCACACCTGACAAGGTAAAAGAATTGCCTAACGGGAACAAACAATTCAAAGTATCTCCTACGCACAACTCACTCATTCTACGTGTTCCGCATCCAACAACAGCCACCAAAAGCCAAATCTCATTGTTTGCCTTATCTACGAAACTAATAGAAATTGGCCGTCGAAGAAATGTTTTAGGAGAATTGTCAACTCGCACTTCAACGAACTGCCCAGGCATAATGTCAGGCAATTGATTCTCATGAGTCAGTTTCAAGAGCACATATTTCTCATGAATATGCTCTACAGACACCACTCGTAAATCAAGAATAGTCTTTTTCATTATCATTGTATTAATCTTGTTTGATTGCAAAGATAATGAAAAAAAACTGTTCACAAAAACGTCATTGAGAAAATATTACTTCTTGGCTACAAACGATTCCCATGTCTGATCATCATAGAATACTCTGATTTCTGTTATATTTCTTCTAATAATGTCAATATTTTTCACATTATTTGGGGTAGGATTATTAAGTGTATTAACAACACCCTGCTTACCAACGGCTACCCGGCGGTCGCCTGATGGGGGAGTAGCGTTATCCGAAAAAAACAAAACTGGCTCCAGAGAATTCTTCTGGAGCGATGGATTAGGTTCTGCATCCTGAATTGCATCTGACTCTTTCTCGTCTTCAAACATAGAACCCACACCAAACATCAGCCAATCTGTGTTGAGATTTGGAACACAACGTTTGATTGCCTCTACTGTATTGAGAGTGGGTTTTGTGCGATCATTAAAAATACTACTAAGCGATGCTGCTGACAAACCTGTGAAATTTGCAAAGGTTTGTTGTGTCATGTGCATGCTCTCCATCAACTGTCTGATTCTATCCTTCATATACTATTACGCTAAAAAATAGGAGAAAAATCCCATTTACCATTGATTTTACAAAGGTAAAACAAAAAAATTAGAAAAACAAATATTATGGAAAGAATTTTGAAATATTAAATTTTGAATTTTTAAACCAAAAATTCAAAACCCCAAACACATAAATACGGAAATTTAAATTTTAGATTATAAACGTAAATATGGATGATTCTTTCATTACAAAGAAATGTTTTACTATATTTTTGCAATTATCTGATTGATAAAGTGTTATTTATACTATATTTGAGCACGCTAATCTAAATATTCACTATTCATATTGCTTTTCGCCCGAATATAGTGGAATATTTTCCGTAATTATTTTATAAATCATTGAGTTACAACAATATAAGCAGCAGATAGTCGTTTTGCATATTTATTGATTTATATTTGTTCACCCTGGAATTCTAATTTAAAAATACAAAAACAAAACGATAAAAACACCACGGAAACAAACATGATGTGAATCTAAAATTTAAGATCGTGCTCAAAAATACAATATTTTACATTTTGAAAATTCACAAATATAAATCATAATAATCCTTAATACTAAAAACCGAAAATGGAAAAACAAAGAAAAATGCCCATTTTGGAATTATTTCAATCGAGAGGTTTTGAAAAGAAAAATACGCGATTTTCAGAGGGGTTCAAATCGTTAAAAAGCCCCTATTCATGGGCTTTTCACCCTCAAAAATTATGTATGAAAAAACAACGATTCTAGAAAAAAAAGGCAGAAAAATAATGAAAAAAAATGCGAAAAAACTAATGAAGAATGAAGAAAACGAGTTCTTTCAGCAACTCTCCTACGCCCGTATTTGGGTTATCCAAGCCCTTACTTTTAGCATCTGTCTCACGGATCTTCTCAATAATCTGCATAACCTTCACACCAGAATAATTTCTCATTCCAGTAATAAACTCTTTTGCAGCCCATGAACTTTTCAAATCCAACCATTTTGCCACGTCATTTTCATTAGTTCTGTTAGGAGCATAATAAGCAAGCATTAAATTTTGGAAGTAAGAAAAAAGCATTGGGATAAGCATAAAAGCATTTCCTGTCTTCGGATTATTGTCAAAATATTTCACAATTCTATTTGCCTTTAAAATATCGTGGTTAGCAATGGCATTCCTCAATTCATAACCATTATAATCCTTACTCACCCCTATCTGTTGCTCCACGACATCTGGAGTGATGCGTCTGTCATTGTCAGGCAAAGACATTATAACCTTATCGAGTTCTGAAGTAAGACGACTCAGGTCTGCACCAATATAATCAGCAACCATCTGCGACGACTTGTTGTCAATCGTACATTCTTTGCTTTTCACGTAGGCATCTATGAAACCAGGAAGTTCATAATCACGTTTCTTTTTGCTTTCAAAGACAACTCCAACTTTCTCAGCCTTTGAAATAATCTTCTTCCGGCCATCAATTGATCCGTTTTTGTATGCCAGCACCAACACGGTGCTAGCCTGAGGCTTTTCCACATACGCCTCTATGCGCTCCCAGTTTTTGATATTCTGAGCCTCTTTCACAATGACTACCTGCCTGTCGGCCATCATGGGAAAGCGCTTTGCCATATCTGCAACCTGTCCGGCTGTCACATCTGCACCGAAAACAATAGTCTGATTGAAATCTCGGTCCTCTTCATTCAAGGCATTCTGGGCAATGAAATCCACGATGATGTCTATGTAATACGCTTCATCGCCCATTAGGATATAAACCGGCGCATACACGCCAGCCTTCAAATCCCGCATGATTTGCTCATACTGCTTCCCTATTTGTTTCTTTTCAGCCATTGTCTTCCTTAAATCAGAATATTTTTTGTAATTTTGCCACAAAGATACAAAAAAATGAGTGGTTAACAAAATGAAATGATTCATTTTTATGCCGAAACGAGGCAAGTATGTCTCTTAAGGACATGGTAATGAAAGACTATCTCTACTACGGCTTTCTGTTTCGACAAAACTCATCACTTCTAATTTGGCATGACATTTTATGATACCTCTGAATCTCCCACCTTATGAGATAAAAATCTCAAACAAGAATGGAAAGACCATGATTTTCGACCAACTGCGCCGAAAATACGTAGCATTAACGCCTGAGGAATGGGTGCGTCAGCACTTCATCCACTTCCTGATTGACCATAAAGGCTATCCGCAAGGCCTTCTGACCAATGAAGTCCAACTTCAAATCGGAGAAAAACGGCTACGCTGCGACACCATTTTATACGACAAATCGCTGCAGCCACGGATGATTATCGAGTACAAAGCCCCATCCATTGCGATTTCGCAGAAGGTATTTGACCAGATAACCATATACAATTTCCTGTTAAAGGTGGATTATCTCATCGTTTCCAATGGTATCCAACACTACTGCTGCCGCATGGACTACGACAACCAAAGATATTGTTTCTTAGAGGACATTCCCGATTATCAGAGCCTATAAATACAGGGCACCGAACTATTGCGCTCAATTAACAGAAAGCATCAGAAATACCCTCTCACAGATTCCACGTCTTTTTCTATATCATCCTTCAGGTTCGGAAAGAAATCAATTCCTGTCAACCTTTCTACTTCATCCACATTCGTGGCATTCTTAAACATGCTGCGACTATTGCGGTTATTGTTGTCATAGAGGAAGGCTATGGCCTTGGGAGTGCCACGCATACATAATATCACTTTAAAGAAACGTTCTGGCACCACCACCTTGTTGCGCCCGATGGTACGATGCTGTCCGTTGCTGAGCAATGGACCACAAACGATATACAATTCACCATATTTGCGGGCCCAACTTCTGCATGCCATTTCCAGATCGTTCCATGCACCGGAATTGAATCCGTGAACCTGAGGGCAGACATTTGTGAACAGGAACGTCTCGTTCATTGCCTTGACATCCCATTTGTTGTCACCTGCCGGACACATATGACCGCGGTCAAATCCAGAATTGAAATAGTCATCGTCGGTGGCTCGCGGGGCAGCAACGTCCATATCTTCGTGAAACTCATTCGTATGACGTTGTATTTTTCCATTACTATGCGCAGCCGTGAGATGCCATGCCACCCAATTGGGTATCTTTGTTTGGGGATTATAACTTGTGATATACCCTTTCCGCTTGAGAATAATCTCCTGCACATTTTTCATTTTGGCAGGCTGTTCCATCGGATTAACACTTGCAGGCTGTTTCTTGGCGTTCTCTGCTCCTTCTGTTGCATTTAATCCCGCATTGTAGAAACTTTCCGTCTGACGACCAGAATCCGCAACATTATCTTGTTTTACGCCATTACCATTGCATGCCAAAAGCGACATTGCCAGGCAAGCAGAAAAGAAATAATGAATATAGTTCCTCATAACGACTGCGAAATTACAACATTCCATCGAAAAAACAAAAAAATTGCGACGAAATTTTCTTTCGCCGCAACATCCTCACTCTCTCTTATCATAACGCTTTGGTTATAACAAAAAGCAACCTTTTTACCTTATAACACCTAATGTCGATATAAATGCTCATTTTAAAACATCGCAAAAATATGTATTTAATTCAAACATTCTGACTCTTCCCTCTTGTTTTTTAACAAAAACACCATTTTTATTGATATTAATCAATTGTATACAGCAAAAAGTTACGAATCATAAGCATGTGGTTTAACTTGTCAATTTCCATGCATGAATACGTAGCACGCTATTCACATCGGTGGGATAGTATAGCGACACGTCCGTTTTATCATCAATATAGATGTTGTATACGCGGAATTCAAATACTGTCTCATCCTGTGCATACACGCCATAGTTGGTATTCATCTGAGCCAGGAAGAAAACGACTTTATGGTCAGCGCCGTCGTAATTAACATCGATGGTCAATGGCTGTGGCACCACCGCATAGTAAGTACGCTCCATGTATTTCTGATAAAGATAGAATTTAGCCTTGATTGTTTGGTTATCGGCCTGCTCCACGGCTGCTTTTGCTGCTTCATTCTTCATCAATCTCGCCAAGCACTTGGCTGGAATACCGCTCACAGTGATTGTAGAATCGCCCGCTCCAACAAACCTGGAAGACACCGCCGCTGAATCCAATTTGTTCTCTGTGGCAATAGCCTCGTTGTTAAAATAGAGCATGCTCTGATAACTGCCTTCCATTAGTCTGAGCAACGGCCCATATTCCTCTGCTGTAATCAGGTATTCGTTATACTCATCATTGTTGTCGTCGCCAAGACAGGCCACGAGTGTTGTCGACACCATGCCTATCAGCATCAGTGCCACGGTTTTGGTCAAAAATTTCATGTTCATATTCTTTTTCTTATGTTTGTTTTTATGTAATAAACGTGAGATTCCTACAATCTTGCACGTTTTCAGACTCTTTAACACAGGTTTTCCTAACAGGAAAAGCACTCACAATCGCACGACACGCCACACTCACATGAGCCGACACCAGAGATTTAAAACCCTTGTAAACCGACAACTGAATGTCATGGCGTAAACATATTTCATGTCACCACGAGCGTTGCCACTGTATTTCGGCATTTTTGCAGCATTGGTGACATGAAAGTTTTGTTATGCAAAAAAACTAAGAAATCTGTATTCTCGGGGGGAGCATTGAAAAGGAATTCTCAGATTCGCTTGCTCTCTCCCCGCAGCAAATTCATGAATTCTTCGCGCGTCTTTGCCTGTTTGAAAGCGCCACTGAAATCGCTGGTGGTGGTAATTGCATTCTGCTTCTCCACACCGCGCATCTGCATGCACATGTGTTTAGCCTCGATCACCACCATCGTTCCCAATGGATGAAGAGTCTCCTGTATGCAGTCCTTTATCTGTTGCGTAAGTCTTTCCTGAACTTGCAGGCGGTGGCTGAAGATATCCACTACGCGCGCAATCTTGCTAAGACCAGTGATATAGCCGTTAGGGATATATGCCACATGTACTTTTCCATAGAACGGGAGCATGTGGTGCTCACACATGGAAAAGAAATCAATATCTTTCACAATCACCATCTGATCGTATTTCTCCTCAAAGAGAGCATCGGTAAGCACTTTATGAGCATCCTGCAGATAGCCTCTTGTGAGTATCTGCATGGCTTTAGCCACGCGCAAAGGTGTTTTTTGCAATCCTTCACGCTGTGGATCCTCCCCCAGCAATTGTAGTATATCTTTATAATGGTTAGCGAGTTCGTCAAGTCCCTCGCGGAATTCTGTCTCTGGATTCATAATGCTTTCATATTATATATATTATATATAAGGTGGGAATCTCCCTGATTGTATTCTTCTCTTCTTAATACTGCACGCTGATTTTTCCTTTCACGATGCATGCCTGACTGTAACCTAACGCCTTTACTTTTTTCAGTATTCTGTTTGCTTCCTCATAGGAGCGATAGTTTCCCATTCTGCAAATCCATCTTGGCGAATAGAAATGTGTGTAGATAGGCTGGTCGGGGAATGCTGCTTTCACCTTGTCGCGTGCCTGCTCGGCCTTAATTCGGTCGTTGCGCGTATTGCCTCCGGCGAACACTTGTACGCGATAGCCATTCACTTTATAACTATTGCGCATTACTTTCTTACGTGTATCAATCACCGTTGTTTCCGCGCCCGACTCCTCTTTCTTAGTAAAGTTCTCTATCGGTTTTTCATTGTGAGTCGCTGTTTCTGCCGACTCTTTGTTGTTGGCACTTGCCGGCGGTGCAACAGGCGTTGCTGGCGCTGTAGGAAGTTTGCCGTTCACGAGTTCGTCAATTTCCTTGCTCTGCGTAACCGTAACAGTGCCTTGTCCTTGATTCTTTTGTTTCAAAGTATCAAGGTATTTCTGTGCGCAAGCATTAGATGCTGCGCACAGAAAGAATAGTGTTGTTATGACAAATTGTTTCATTTTTATTATTTCCAAGCGTCGATAATACCCTTGAAGTCGGCTGCTTTCAGGGAAGCACCGCCAATGAGTCCACCGTCGATATCTGGCTTTGCAAAGAGTTCAGGAGCATTGCTTGGTTTGCAACTGCCACCATAGAGGATGGTTGTGTCCTCTGCCACGTCCTTCCCATATTTCTCTGCAATGATGCTACGGATATATGCATGGATCTCTTCAGCCTGCTCACTGGTAGCGGTCTTGCCCGTTCCAATGGCCCAGATAGGCTCATAGGCAATGACGATTTTGCGGAATTCGTCAGCCGACAGATTGAACACGCTGCCTTCCAGTTCAGCCTTTACCACTTCGTTTTGCTTGTTGGCCTCGCGCTCCTCCAGTGTTTCTCCGATGCAGAATATCACTTTCAAGTCATTCTTAAGAGCAAGCATTACTTTCTCCTTGAGTATCTCCGGAGTCTCGTGATAGTATTCGCGACGCTCTGAATGGCCCAGAATCACGTATTGTGCACCTGTGCTCTTAACCATTTCGGCAGACACTTCACCAGTGTAAGCACCTTTTTCCTTGTCTGCGCAGTTTTCTGCACCAAGGCCGATAACATCCTGATTGAGGAACTGGGCAACAGAAGCCAAGTGAATGAACGGTGTGCAAATCACCACGCCGCAGTTTGGTTTGTCAGCAACAAGTGCATCGTTCAACTCCTTTGCAAGGGCGATTCCGTCCTGCAGGTTCATGTTCATTTTCCAGTTACCTGCTACAATTTTCTTTCTCATTTTCTTTACCTTAAAATTTGTAATTATTATTGAGTATTCATTTCTTTTTCAACCATCTGGTCCATGCCCATAGGCGATCGGCCAGTGTTAACATGAAGAGCGGCAATGCAAACCACAACAGAATCATTGCGATTTTGCGCGGCACAGAGTCCTCTGGCATCTGTCCTATTGCCAGTTTTTCCAACGGCAAGGACGTTTCTTCCGTATTGACAACCGGCAGCGAGTTGTGGCTCCATTTCCTGATTACCGTCCCCTGCTTGATGAGAACCAGTCCGGGATTGCTCCGAATAATGGTCTTCAGCGTGATTTCATCCGTTGTACAGAACTCATATTCAGCACCCGTGATTTCTTTCCACCGTTCAATGGCGCCCTCGTTACTTGCAGTGAGGCAATAGAACGGATAGTCGTGCTCCTGCGCATACTCATACAACTGGTCTATTTCTCCGAAGTTAGTATCGCTGGCTTGCTCCAGATGCGGCGACACGAGCAGGAATGTATATCCTTCACATGCCAACACTTGCTCTGTAATATCCTCACCGTCGTCTGATCTGACAATAGAGAAATCATGAATGGGCGGCACATAGCCTTCACTCACCTGTATGCTCTTGCTGTCTACAAACGTCCATGTGGAGTCTGGATAATTGTCGAGCGTGAATTCTTTTTTCACTCCGTCTTTCTCCATGATGAACGTTGTTTCAAACTCAGGCTGCTTCTCCCCTTCTGGAATCTCCATACCTTGCGGAATGTTTGCCCCTATATGGTAAGGCCGGAAATCGAACATTGGTAAGTCGTAAAGACTCCATATACTGGATCCCAGAATAAACAGCACCGTATAGTTCATCACTATCCACTGGTTGGTCTTGCTGATAAACCTCATCATACACAAAGGCTTCCAGGCAATGACAAGAGCGCATGCCAACAGCACGATGTTCTTCAAGAGTGTCTGTCCGTTGGTCAGATGAATGGCATCTCCAAAGCACCCGCAGTCGGAAATCGGATTTGCTATCCACAACCACAGTGTTATGATGGTCATCACACTCATCATTGCCACTGCAAGTTTGCTGATTAAGCGTCGATGAATGGCAAAGAGCAGCAAAACACCGATACAGAACTCCACTGCAGAGAGGAGCACCGAGGTGCCCAGCGTGAGCCATTGATTACACAGCACATCCCCAAGTCCGGCTGCCTTGACATAATCTTCAATCTTGTATTGTGTGCCCATCGGATCGATGGCCTTCACAAAACCAGAGAAGATGAACACAAGTGCAACGATGAAACGGCAGATGTTGACAATCACTTTCATCACTCTTTCAGTTTGATGGCTCCAAACACTGCATAATTAATGATGTCCATATAGTTGGCATCGATGCCTTCGCTCACCAGCGTGGCACCTTGTATATCTTCAATCTCCTTGATTCGCTGAATCTTCGTAAGAATAAAGTCGGTATAAGAACTGACACGCATCGACCTCCAAGCCTCGTCATAGTCGTGGTTTTTCCTAAGCATCAGCATCAAAGCCTCCTTTGCATGGTGGTCATAGAGCGACATGGCCTCTTCGGGCGACATATCCACCTCGTCAACATATTCGTGGGCAAGTTGTATCAACCCCACTATGCCATAGTTGATAAGCGCTATGAACTCCGGGCGGATACCCTCTCCCACTTGAGAAACTTTCTTGATTTCAAGTGAGCGAATACGTTTTGCCTTGATAAAGAGTTGGTCTGTAAGTGATGAGGGGCGCAGGATGCGCCATGAAGCCCCATAGTCGTGGAGTTTCTTTTCGAAGAGTGAACGGCATTCTGCCATCACTTCTTTAAATTGTTCCTCTGTTTGCTGCAAGTCTTTTGCCATGTTCTTTCCATAAATCGTTGCAAAGTTACGAAGAATCTGCGAGATAAGCAAATGATTTTAAAAAGAATAACTCACAAGCATGCTATTTGCCGGCATCCCTCAGATGCTCCACACTGTCCATCTGCTGTTTGCGCTTGTTGATATACCTGATTTTGGCGCACATCACATCAAACTGCACTTGTAGAGAATCGCGGTGCATGCGCATCTGCGTAACACGAGTGAGTTGTTCTGCAGTGGCAGTCCCTGCGGCATGAGCCGCCTCCGCCGCACTCTTCATTCTACTGTATTCTGCATTTACTCGCTGTAGTTCTTTGTCAAGTTCTTCCACATCTTTCTGCGAGGCCTGCAATGCAGAATCCTGATGATGCTTCAAAGCCACGCGCCGTGCCTTTATTTCCTTTTGCAGCCTGGCATGCTTTGATTCGCAGGACATGAGGCACAAAGCCGCTGCTAATATGATTACAATCTTTTTCATCTTTCGTCTTTTTAACAGAAAAGGTATGAACCCCACTTCATATTTCATCGATGCAAAGGTAACAAAAATTATTCATAACCCATCATTCATTGTTCACAATCGTATGAAAAAGAACCATTTTGTGAAAAAGACAGGCATTGTTGCCATTATCATGCTAACCTTCTTTCCTGTGAGCATATTGTCACAGACGTTCACCAATCCCATTTTAGGCGGTGACTATCCCGATCCAACCATCATGCGCGAAGGTAGTGATTACTACATGACACACTCTGCTTTCGACTATCAACCGGGCCTGGTTGTTTTCCACAGCAAAGACCTGGTTCACTGGGAGCCAATCAGTTATGCCCTGAAAGAGTATCTTGGCAGTGTTTGGGCACCCGACATCTGCAAGTATAAAGACAAATACTACATCTATTTCACGGTGGCAACGCAGAGCAGGAGCAATTTTGTGGTATGGGCAAACAGTCCTTATGGACCTTGGAGCGATCCTATTGACTTACATATTGGGAACATCGACCCCTGCCATGTGGTGGGCGATGACGGCACTCGATGGCTTTTCATGAGTGGCGGACGGCGCGCCAGGCTCTCATCTGACGGTCTTTCTGTTGTTCCCGGCACTGAGGAAACCGTGTATAAAGGGTGGATATACCCCGAAGAATGGGAAACAGAAGGTCTTTGTCTGGAAGGTCCGAAACTTCGAAAGATTGGTAAATATTTCTATTATCTAAATGCTGAGGGCGGAACAGCAGGCCCTCCCACGAGCCACATGATAACTCAGGCGCGCTCAGAAAGCATCAACGGTCCGTGGGTAAATGCTCCCAACAATCCGCTCGTGCACACCTGGAGCAAGGACGAGCGCTGGTGGAGCAAGGGACACGGGTCTTTAATCGACACGCCCGATGGCCGTTGGTATGTGGTATACCACAGTTATGAAAAGGATTTCACATGCCTTGGAAGGCAGACATTGCTCGAGCCCGTTTACCTCGGTGCCGACGGATGGTTCCATTGCTATGACAACATTGACGTTTCACAGCCAATTGAGATGCCCATCAAGAATCAGTTCCAAGCCGACCGACATGGAAACCTCTCTGAATTCAGGCTCGGACTGGACTGGAAATTCTACAAGGCATTCAATCCAGAGCGCGTAAAAGTAGACAATGGAGTACTTTCTTTGCAAGCAAAAGGTGACGATCCTGGCTCGTCCGCACCGTTAATGTTCATCTCTGGTGCTCACAGATACGAGATAGAGGCCGAAATCGAACTTCAGGGAGATGTCACAGCAGGACTGGTGATGTATTATAACAGCCAATTCTATCAAGGCACCGGCTTCGACAAACAGAACCGCTACCGCTATCGCAAAGGCGGAAAATCACGCGCAGGCACACATTCCTCTGTAGGAACTACACATCTGTGGCTCCGACTGGTAAACCGCGACTGCATTGTGACGGGATGGTACAGTTACGACGGCATCAACTGGAAGCGAGAAACATGGGGGATGGATTGCTCCGGATACAACCACAACACACTGTATGAGTTCCAAAGCGTTCTGCCAGGTGTCTTTGCCAGCGGCACAGGATATGCCGTATTCCGCAACTTCAAGTATCGGGAATTAGAATAATCACCTGATTACACAAACAAGAACAGGATTCACGCCGTAATAATAGAATGTATGAAGATTTTAAAACTACTATTAGCCACAGCAGGACTGCCACTGATGCTCCACGCGCAGACCGATAAAGATGCCATTCTGAGCACGATGAAACGCGCCACACAATACATGATGGACTCACTGAGTTATCGCGGAGGATTCGTGTGGAACTATCTTCCCGACCATTCAAGACAATGGGGAGAGATGGAAGCCTACCCTACCATGATCTGGATGCAGTCACCTTCCACTCCCGACATGGGACATCTGCTGACAGATGCCTATCATGCCACTGGCGACGAATACTATTACGAACAGGCATGCAAGGTGGCCAAGGCATTGATTGGAGCACAAAAGCCATGCGGCGGATGGAACTACATGCACGATTTTGCAGGAGAAAAATCGGCCAGCCAATGGTATAACACCATTGGCAAACAGGCTTGGCGCCTGGAAGAGTTCCAGCATTATTATGGCAATGCCACCTTTGACGACGAGGCAACAGCCAGCAGCGCAGAGTTCATGCTCCGTATTTACATGGAAAAGAAAGACAAAGAGTTCGGCAAAAGTGTGGAAAAGGCCATTCGTTTCGTACTGAACAGCCAGTACAAGAATGGTGGGTGGCCGCAAAGATACCCCATCAAGACCGACCATCCTTTCCGAGGGAAGCCTGACTACACTCCTTTTATTACACTTAATGACGATGTAATGATGGGAAACATTGAGTTTCTGATCCACTGCTATCACTATTTGGGGCGCACCGATCTGGAAAAGCCCATCATGAACGCCATGTATCTGATGCGTGACTTGCAGTATAAAGAGCCATTGGCAGGATGGAGCGACCAGTATACGCAGAATGACTTGCAGCCGGCACATGCTCGCAGTTTCGAGCCGAGAGCGATTAATCCCGCCACAACCGTACAGATGATTCACCGTCTGGCGCGTTTCTACACGATGACAGGTGATAAATCGTTTCTGAATGGGTTCGACAAGGCTTATCGTTTCATCGTTAGCCAACAATTGCCCGACAGTGTGGTTCGTCTGTGGAAGGGAAAGCCGAGGAGCAGCGACGAAATATTGGTGGCCCGTTTCATCGATCCCGACAGCGGTCTTCCTCAGTTTGTGCATCGTAAAGGCGGCAATGTGAAAAACGGCATATACTATACCGATCAGGACATCCGCGGAACCATTGCCCATTACAGTTCTGCCGCATTTATCAACACCAAGCAGTTGAAGGAGTTTTGCGACAACGCACCAAACATGAAAGTGGAATCATGGAAGAATGCCCAATCCATAGCCCCTTATCACTACAATGTTTATGCTCCGCGAAGAAGGGGAAGAAGCATGTCGGCCTATGGCATTATGAACAGCCTTACACCGCAAGGTTACTGGCTTACCACACTTGGGGCTGTTTCAAATCCTTACAAGCCCATTCCCGAAAGCATGCCTTCTGCAAGCGAATCGAAAGAGTTCATCAGCACAATGGTAGGCGACGAGTACGACACATCGCCCTACTCCGACCGAAAGACCAAAGGCATTTCCACACAGGTTTATATCCAGAATATGTGCACTTTGATGCGCGAGTTGCACAACAACCAGGACATCTCGTCATCAGGACTCAGACGAAGCGACTTTGAAAGCGACATCGACGGAAAGCGAACATCACTCTATGTGCTGAAAAACCGCCAAGGAGCAGAGGTTTGCATAACCAACTACGGAGCACGCATTGTGTCTTTGCTCGTTCCCGACAAGGAAGGAGGCATGACCGACGTGGTACTCGGTTTCGACAATGTAGGTTCTTACCACAACATACGGCAGAATTTCGGTGCCACAATGGGACGATACCTTGGCCGAATCACAGGAGCGCGCTATGTTCTTGACGGTGAAGAAGTGAAACTACAGGGCTTTGGTGTGAAAGATATATCACATGGCGGCTATCCGGGATTTGCCGACCGGGTGTGGACAGTTATCAAGAATCAGCCCCAGAGCCTTACTCTGCAATATCTTTCTCCCGACGGCGAGAATGGTTTTCCAGGAAATCTGTCAATGACACTCACCATGACGCTCACCGACGAGAATGCCCTGCGACTTGAATATGAGGCCACTTCTGACAAACCCACCGTGCTGAACCCCAGCAACCACTCCTTCTTCAATCTGAGCGGCGAGCCTTGGAACAGCATCATCGATGAGGAAATGTGGGTTTACGGAGACAGTATCGCTGAATACTCCCCTACAAAACACATCACCGGAAGGCTGATTCCTGTTGACGGAACACCTTTCAATTTCAAGTCTGCCCATCGCATCGGCGACCGCATAGACGACGGAAACGACCAACTCAAAGTGACTGGCGGATACGATCACGCATGGAAACTGAACACGCGCGGTAACATTGCCCTGCCCGCTGCCCGACTCCGCGATGCCTCCAGCGGTATAGAACTGACCGTATATACCACAGAGCCGGCTCTCCATATCTATACTGCCAACGGGCTAAAAGGCAATGTGCAAGGAAAAATGGGCATCGGATACCCCAGACGGTCGGCAGTTTGCTTCGAGACATGCCATTTTTCCGACAGCCCAAACCAGCCACAATTTCCCTCAACCGTATTGCGACCGGATGGAAAATTCCGTTCCACTACCATCTTCCAGTTCAGCGCATCCGACAAATAACACAAGCAGCCACGGCGCGCCCCCCACTTATAAACCACTCGTAAACACTCGTAAAAACCACTGCCACATCTGAATTTGCGCTTTTTATTTGCGTATCTCGCAGATTATCCTTACTTTTGCAAAGTCTGCGTTGAGCCGAAGATTGCCACGACGGCCAATGTAGAATGTAATCAAGAAAAGACATCTGAATATGCGAGAACTAAGAATCGGATTCCTGCAACAACATAATATTGCTGACAGGAAAGTCAATATAAAACGATTGGCAGAAGGTATCACCGACCTTGCCAAGCGCGGGGCGCAACTCATTGTGCTTCAAGAACTGCACAACGGGCTCTATTTCTGCCAGGTGGAAGACGTAGATAACTTTGACCAGGCAGAGCCTGTACCCGGTCCGTCAACGGCTTTCTATGGAGAACTCGCAAAGCAATTGGGCGTGGTAATTGTTACTTCCCTTTTCGAGAGACGGGCAGCCGGACTCTACCACAACACTGCCGTTGTGATTGAAAAAGACGGCACCATCGCCGGAAAATACCGCAAGATGCACATCCCCGACGACCCTGCTTACTACGAGAAGTTCTACTTCGCACCTGGCGACCTCGGTTTCCGTCCCATACAGACCTCGGTGGGTAGGTTGGGCGTGCAGGTATGTTGGGACCAATGGTACCCCGAAGGTGCCCGACTGATGGCCCTACGCGGAGCCGACCTGCTCATCTACCCCACGGCCATCGGCTACGAGCCCAGCGATTCGCCCGAAGAACAGGAGCGACAGCGCGAAGCATGGACTACAGTCCAGCGCGGCCATGCCGTGGCCAATGGCATACCAGTCGTCACCGTAAACCGGGTAGGCTTCGAACCGACGGACCCACAAGCGACGGAGTCGGCATGCGGCATACAGTTCTGGGGCTCAAGTTTTGTCGCCGGGCCTCAAGGGGAACTGCTCTATCGCGCCCCAGTGGACAAGGAAGAGAATGCCGTAGTCGAGGTGGATATGCAACGCTCCGAACAGGTTCGCCGTTGGTGGCCCTTCCTGCGAGACCGCCGTATCGAAGAGTTTGGT
>DGWC01000021.1 GCA_002395135.1 Prevotella sp. UBA4268
GATGCTAACCAGACCATGGTAAGCAAGATGGAGGACGGCAACTCACTCGTACAGGTTGTTTCTTGGTACGACAGCGAGAACTCTTACACTTCTCAGATGGTTCGCACCATTAAGTATCTCGCAGAACTCAAATAAGATTTCTTATTTTCAGTGAAAATAATAGCCGTCCGATTTTGTCGGGCGGCTTTTTTTATGTATTTTTGTCGGCAGAATGAAGAATATGGTTACTATCCTTGGACCAACAGCCAGTGGAAAAACACAGTTGGCGGCGCGCCTGGCGGCTGTCACCCATGGCGAAATCCTGTCTGCCGACTCGCGGCAGGTATACAGGCGCATGGACATCGGCACAGGAAAAGACCTGGCCGACTATGTCGTTGACGGAAAGAAGATTCCTTATCATCTGATAGACATCTGCGAACCGGGAACGAAATATAATCTTTTCCAATACCAACAGGATTTTCTTCAGGCCTACGAGGATATTCTGGGCAGAGATAAAACGCCCATTCTATGCGGCGGTACGGGGCTGTATATAGAGTCAGTGCTGAAAGGCTATGCCTTGTCGCCTGTTCCGCAGAACGCAAAACTGCGTGAGCAACTGGCCGATAAGCCGTTGGACGAACTCACCACGATGCTGTTGGAACTGAAGAAACAGACAGGCTCGAACATGCACAACCGCACGGATGTGGACACAGTGCAGCGTGCCATCCGTGCCATTGAGATAGAAACATACAATCTGCATACGCCGATGCCCGAAAGGCCATTCCCCCAGATACCCTATATTATTATAGGTGTGAACATCGACCGTGAGGAGAGAAGGCGAAAGATAACACAGCGATTGAAGCAGCGACTGGAAGGCGGGATGATTGATGAGGTGAAAGCGTTGCTCAAGAGCGGTATTCATGCCGACGACCTGATCTATTACGGTCTGGAATATAAGTATGTCACGGAGCACATTATCGGCATACTATCATTCGAAGAGATGTTCCGCCAGTTGGATATAGCCATTCACCAGTTTGCCAAAAGGCAGATGACCTGGTTCAGGGGCATGGAAAGGCGCGGCTTCCACATCCATTGGATTGATGCCATGCTGCCTATGGAAGAGAAAATACAACAGATTCTGGAATTAAAAGATAACGGTTATGTCAGTGGAGAAGAATAGGTGGGGCATACTCTATTGCCCGAAGCGCGATATTTTCCGCCCACAGAAAAGGTGGGAGAAGATAGAGAAATGTCTGAATGCACGCCAAATCGCATTCGACAAAGTGCAAAGTGAGAATTCTTCAAGCGTAGAGCGCCTTTGCAAGATGATGATTAATAATGGCTATAAAACCATTGTTATCGTGGGAGGCGACTCTGCTCTCAACGATGCTGTAAACTGCTTGATGCAGACTTCCAAGGAGTTGCGCGATGAGATTGCACTCGGAGTGATACCGAATGGAGTGATGAACGACTTTGCCCATTTCTGGGATTTCAAGGAAGGCGACATCGAACAGACCATTGAATGGCTGGCGCAGCGGCGCGTGAGGAAGATAGATTTGGGATGCATCCGCTATACCAACAGAAAAGGAGAGAAATGCCACCGGTATTTCCTGAATTGTGTGAACATCGGCCTGATTGCCTCTATCATGAATCTTCGCCGGCAGACGCGCCGCCTGTTTGGCTCACGTACGCTCTCCTTTATCTCGTCGTTCCTGCTGATGATATTCCAGCGAATGGAATATAAAATGCACCTGAAAATCAATTCAGATGTCATTCAACGCAAGGTGATGACCGTGTGCATCGGCAGTGCGCGAGGCTATGGGCAGACCCCCAACGCCGTTCCTTACAACGGCATGCTTGACGTGTCGGTGGTCTATCATCCACAAGTGGCGCAACTGATTGAAGGTTTTTATTTACTATTTACCAATAAGTTCCTGAACCACAGAAGTGTACATCCATATCGTACACGCGAGGTTGAGGTGGTTGAAGCCGCACATGCCATGGTGGGAATTGACGGGCGACTGATGAATTCGCCAGAAGGATCATACATGATTAGCATAGAACAGGAGGTGATCAATTTCCTGATTCCCGCATAAAAGAAACAGAAGAGTAGTCTCTGTTTGTCGTGGAAAAGTCATGCTTAGCATGGCTTTTCCTGCTTATTTACCATCATAAATACTAAAATAAGCCCTTTTTTCACAAAAACACGCTTATTTATTTTGCGTTCAGCAAAAAAATGCTTACTTTTGAACGTAAATTACAGTCAATTCATAATAACATCAATCATAATTAATAACCTATGAGTTATCTTCGTTTTGAAAAAGCCCTGATGACGAATTTGGAAGAGTCGTTGCCGCGCGAGTTGTTACGTACCAACCGCTCGGGAGCCTATTCTTGTTCGACGATTGTTGACTGCAACACGAGGAAATACCATGGTTTGCTCGTTGTTCCCATACCGGAACTCGACGATGAAAACCATGTGCTGCTTTCCTCATTAGATGTTACAGTGGTTCAGCATGGTGCTGAATTCAATCTCGGACTCCATAAGTATCAGGGAAACAATTACAGTCCTAAAGGTCACAAGTACATTCGCGAGTTTGATTGTGACAAAGTACCTACCACACTTTATCGAGTTGGTGGTGTAGTGTTAAAGAAAGAAGTGGTGTTTCAGCATTATGAGGACAGAATCCTTATACGCTACACACTGGTAGATGCCCATTCGGAAACCATTCTCCGTTTCCGTCCTTTCCTTGCTTTCCGCAGTGTGCGCCAGTTTACACATGAGAATTCCGTGGCAAGCCGTGAATACCATCAGGTGGACCATGGAATCAAGACATGCATGTATGCAGGCTACCCGGATCTCTACATGCAATTCAGTAAGAAAAACGAGTTTATCTTCCAGCCCGACTGGTATCGTGGTGTGGAGTACCCGAAAGAGCAAGAGCGCGGATATGCCTCGAATGAGGATCTCTACGTGCCAGGCTATTTTGAGATGAACATCAAGAAGGGTGAGAGTGTGGTGTTTGCTGCTTCCACCTCGTCAATCAAGGCGAGCGGACTGAAGAAACTGTTCGATGAGGAGGTTGAAAATCGCGCTCCCCGCGACAACTTCTTCCACTGTCTGGTGAATGCTGCTCATCAGTTCCATAACCGTGCCAAGAACGACGACCGCTATCTGCTTGCCGGTTATCCGTGGTTTAAGTGCCGTGCACGCGACACGTTTATCGCATTGCCGGGTCTCACGCTTGCCATTGAGGAGCAGGAGTATTTCGAATTGGTGATGAAAACAGCCGAGAAAGGACTGCGCGACTTCATGAAAGGCAAACCGGTAAGTGTGAAGATCTACGAGATGGAACAGCCCGACGTGCCCCTCTGGTGCGTATGGGCCATCCAGCAGTATGCACGCGAATGCGGTGACGAGAAGTGCTATAACATGTATGGAAAACTGGTGCGCGACATCGTGGAGTTCATAGAGAAAGGAAAGCATCCGAATCTCACCCTTGAAGCCAACGGACTGCTGCGCACAGAGGGAAAAGAGCGTGCCGTTACGTGGATGAATTCCACTGCGAATGGCCGTCCGGTGGTTCCCCGCACAGGCTTTATCGTAGAGTTTAATGCGCTTTGGTATAATGCCCTTAAGTTCTGCGCTAAACTGGCCAAGATGAAAAACGACGAGAAAGCCGTTGAGCATCTGGAGAAACTGGCCGAGCAGGTGAAGGCATCATTCGTTGACACCTTCTTGAACGACTATGGATATCTGTTCGACTATGTGGACGGAAACATGATGGACTGGAGCGTGCGCCCGAATATGATTTTCGCCGTGGCACTCGATTATTCACCGTTGTCGCAGGAACAGAAGAAGAGCGTGCTGGATATCTGCACGCGCGAACTGCTCACTCCCAAGGGACTCCGCTCGCTTTCACCCAAGAGCGGCGGCTATAACCCGATGTATGTGGGACCGCAGACGCAGCGCGATTATGCTTACCACCAGGGAACGGCATGGCCGTGGCTTGGCGGATTCTATATGGAGGCCTGCCTGAAACTATACAAGCGCACACGCATCAGTTTCGTGGAGCGTCAGATGGTGGGCTATGAAGACGAGATGGTGCTCAACTGTCTGGGAACGATTCCTGAGATGTCGGATGGCAATCCGCCCTTCCGCGCTCGCGGCGGCATGTCGTTTGCCATGAACGTGGCCGAGATTTTGCGCACACTCAACATGCTTGAGAAATACACATATAATAAATAAGGAGGCGAGACGATGAAAGTATTAATGTTTGGATGGGAATATCCCCCTCATGTTTTTGGCGGACTCGCCACTGCTAATTATGGTATTTCAGAAGGACTGAAAGCGCAGGGCGACATTGAAATAGCCTTGTGTCTGCCGCATCCCTTCGGTGATGAAGAGCAACATGCTGCCCGCATCATCGCGATGAATGCGGTGCCCATCGCCTGGAGACAGGTTGACCGCGACTATGTGCAGCAAAGAGTGGGCAATATCATGGATCCCGACTATTATTATCGGTTGCGCGAGCATATCTATGCTGACTTCAACTACATGAACGTGAACGATCTGGGATGCATGGAGTTTGCCGGCGGCTATCCTTCTAACCTGCACGAGGAGATCAATAACTACTCCGTGATTGCTGGCGTTGTGGCTCGTACAGAGGAATTTGACATTATTCATGCCCACGACTGGCTCACCTATCCCGCCGGTATACACGCAAAGAACGTGAGCGGCAAGCCTTTGTGCATCCATGTGCATGCTACCGACTTCGACAGAAGCCGCGGCAAGGTGAACCCCACCGTATATGGCATAGAGAAAGACGGTATGGACAATGCCGACTG
>DGWC01000022.1:0-150 GCA_002395135.1 Prevotella sp. UBA4268
CGTCCCATGTCTGGCTTGCCATCTGAATAGGCACGAGCAGCGAGATAATGGCCACTACAGCGGCGATGGCTGTTCCGTTGACGTTCTTCAGTTTTTTCTTCAGCATGTCATAGACGGCTGCCACGCCCATACCGCACCAGATGGCGAAGG
>DGWC01000022.1:210-10705 GCA_002395135.1 Prevotella sp. UBA4268
AGGCATAGAATGAGCCTGCATAGGCGTAGTCGCGTTCTCGTGGCTGGTTGGGCGTCTGGTTCAGATAGATGACGATGGCCAGTCCGGTCATAAAGAACAGGAAGAATACCACCCAGAACTGTCTGATACCGCGCTGTCCGCGATATGCCTGCCAGAACAAACCGAGCAGACCGAGCAGCAGAGGCAGGCAATAGAATACATTGTGGCCCTTGTTGTTCTTCAAATCGTCGGGCAGCAGACTCTGATCGCCCAGTCGCAGGTTGTCAATAAACGAGATGCCGGTAATCCAGTTGCCATGTTCCAGTTCGCCATTGCCTTGGATGTCGTTCTGTCTTCCAGCGAAATTCCACATGAAGTAGCGCCAGTACATGAAGTTGCACTGATAGGAAAGGAAGAAGAAAAGATTTTGCAACTGGGACGGCATGTGTACCATGATGGGTTCCCCGCAGCGGTCGTAAGGCACATCACTGCCATCGGGGAGCCAGCCCGGTGCGCCTTGCATCCAACTGTCGTAGGCTGCTGCATGGCTGGAATCGTGCATTCTGGGGAACAGCATGTTCTGTGCGTAGGCATATTCCACCTTGTTTCTCACCACGAAATAGGAGTCTTTCTCGTCAGCAGAAGCCTTTTCCTTGCGCTGATAGATCGGTGCACCTTTCTTGGTATGTGCACGGCAGTAGTCGCCGTCGCGGTCGAATTCCACCTGTGAAGTATATGCCTGCCCGTAGAAAAGCGGTCGGTCGCCATACTGGTCGCGGCTCAGGTAACTACCCAGAGTAAATATATCCTCTGGAGAGTTCTGGTCCATCGGCGGATTGGCAGACGAGCGGATCACGATGAGCGCATAACTTGAATAGCCAATCATCAGCATCAGCATGCAGAGCAGTGTGGTGTTTTTCATGCGCGGCGTGACAATCAGTTTCTCTTTATATTTCCATTGCAAGCCTACCCACAGCAAGGCGAGCAGCACAATGCCGATGAAGACGGCACTCCATCCGTAGCCATAGAACGGAATACCCAGCATGGCCACAGCAGCAACGAAAGCGATGTTTTGCCGTTTCAGGTGTTTCTCCTGATAGGTTTCCCAGATGGCCCATATCACAACAGACACCAGCAGGATGATATAGATAATCTCTCCAGTGTTGAAAGGCATGCCGAGCGTGTTCACGAAGAACAGTTCGAACCATCCGCCCACGGTGATAATGCCGGGAACCACGCCATAGAGGATGGCGGCAACCACCACGAATGAGATGCCCAGGGCAATGAGCGAGCCCTTGAGGTCGGCATTGGGGAAGCGCTTATAATAGAACACCAAGACGATGGCAGGAACGCATAGCAGGTTCAACAGGTGAACGCCGATGCTCAAGCCCGTGATGTATGTAATCAGCACCAGCCAGCGGTCGCTGTGCGGCTCGTCGGCATGGTCTTCCCATTTCAGTATCAGCCAGAACACCAGTGCTGTGAGTGCAGAGGAGTAAGCATATACTTCGCCCTCCACGGCGCTGAACCAGAACGTGTCGCTGAAAGTATAAATCAGTGCGCCCACCATGCCGCTTGCCTCGATGGCGATGAGTTTTTGCAGCGACATGTCACTCCAGTCTTTCAGTATTAACTTACGTGTGAGGTGGGTAATGGTCCAGAACAGGAACATGATGCATGATGCCGAGAGCAAGGCGCTCATCATGTTCACCATGCGTGCCACCTGCGTCGGATCGCTCACGAAATGTGTGAACAAGTTGGCGGTGAGCATGAAAAACGGTGCGCCCGGTGGGTGACCGATTTCCAGTTTATAACCTGTTAGAATGAATTCTGGACAGTCCCAGAAACTGGCTGTCGGCTCGATGGTGCTGCAATATACAAAGGCAGCGATGGCAAAAGCCACCCATCCCAGTATATTGTCCACTAATCTAAACTGTTTCATTATCGTTTTAATTGTATGATTTCTTTATTTCAACTTGCAAAGATACTACAATTAATTTATAATCTCCTATTTAGATTACAAGAATTATGATTACTTAATATTTTAATCACAATACGTAGGCATACAATACATCATGCAAATCAGACGGGAGCAACAATGGCCTGTACTGATTTGCATGATGTGTGAGAAGCAATTCCGCTCGGTAACAGCAAACGATTCAATACTACATACTCAGGCAGAGTTTGAGCATCAGTTCGCGAGGGCGCAGACGATAGATATAGTAATTCATGCTTTCGGCCGTAACGAAACGGTGCTCGTAGCGGTTGCGGCCCAGCAGATTATAGCAGAATACTCCTAATTCGTAGGCTTTTGTGCGAAACGAAACAGACAGGTCGGAGAAAAAACTGAACTTCATGTCTTTGTCGTTGCTGTGATAGCACTCATTTTTCCATTCCATCTGCCATTTCCCGGGCATGAATATGAAGTCTAAGTGGTGGTTAAACGTCTGGATGCTCCTATGAGAAAGCGTGGTGTTCTTGCTTCGATAGTTATTATATGTGGTTGTCTGGGTGATGGTCACCTGAAGAGTGGGGTGAACGCTGAAGGTCTCTGACACGTTGAAACTCTCTCCCTTTGACTGAATCGGCTTGCCGGAAAGCAGCAGGCCTGTCTCGTTCCACGAATAACCACATGCCAGATTGATCTTGCTTCCCAGCCAATGCAGAGGCTTGCTGCCGCTCAACCTGATGGAATTGTTTTCTGTAATATTCCTTCCACCCACGGCTTCGCGCACGTATACGCCATCGCTCAGCCTGCTGCTGTAGAGTTGTCCAGACTTGGTGCGTGAGAAATTGTATAACAACATGGCATTGCCAGCACCTTTCAGGTCTCTGTAAATGAGCGAAGCATTGGCCGTGTGGCCCGACCCATGGTCGAAGATTCCCGTACCGCTGCTGGCTAAGTTGTAAGAGGTGTATACTCTGAGCGGGCTGACACTATAGAAATCGTTGGGCGAGTAAGTATAGGAATAGTGAGCGTTGAAACTGACCTGCATGAGGGGTGTGTATGTGATATTAGCCATGGGCTCGCATACCCACCGGTCTTCCTGTTCATTGCCCATAGTGCGGTGATGTCTGGTCATTCTTGGCTGGAAACTAATGGATAGTGATTTCAGTCCTGATAATCTGGAATAGGCAAATTTGGGCGACAGGCGTAGCAAGGAATGATGAAACACAATGCCGGACAAAGTGTCGGCATAGGCCACGTCCTCATGTTTGTTGTGCAGTTCAAAAGCCGCCACTCCGCCTATGGAGAACTTGCCGAAGTGGTGCGTCAGTTCCATGGTCGAAGCCCAGTTCAGTGCATGCACGTTCAGATTTTCTTCATTTCCGTAGTGCAGCGTCAAGGTTCCAGGCAGGTAGTTGTAGTCAAAGATAGAGTTCAGACTCAGGATGTCGTTCTTGAAAAGATTCTTGTTAATCATCAGAGCATCACCGATACTTCTCTTGCGCGGCGTAACGTGCTGGCTTATATGGCGGCCGTTCAGAGAGGTGCTTCCTGACGATTCGTTGTAGTTCAGATTGCCGACGACTCTGTTTTCCACCCTGATCTTGCTGCTGTTCACTGTATAATAGACTCCTGCATTCCATTCGCGGCGATAAGTTTCAGAGGTGGATGTCTCCTCAATGACTGTTGGTGTGCTCACATCACCATATTGCGCGATGTGGTATTGCTCGCCTTTCTCCCGGTCGTACAGCCCCGACAATTGTATTCGCATGTTGCTTTCCTTGCCAGTTTTCACCAGCCAGTTGCTTGCCACGAGGTGACAATCATTGAATCGAGTCCTTCTTTGGTCGCTGACAGGTGCTCTTCCTGCATTGATATTATGCAGAATGCTCCTTTCATCATTGAACGAGAAGTAGTGGGAGATAATCTCCATCGATACGTCTTCGCCAGTATTGTTGCACTTATACATGTTCAGCGTTTGCATATTCTTGCCGAACATCATGGCCACCAAGCGGCTATTGCGCAGCCATTCCACGGTTTTTTGCAGGGAAAGGCCTGTGGTAAGGTCGGCAGTACCAGTGATTCTACCCTTGGCATCGTCGTTTAACGTCAGGTTGATGGCAGCCTGATCGCTGAATTTCTTGCCGCGCAGCATTTTCACTGGCTGGTGATTCCTCAGCACCTCTACGTTTTTCACCTTGTCGGCAGACAGGTTCTTGGTGATTTGGGCATACTTGCCATCAGTCAGGTCCTGTCCCTCTACATAAAACTTGTTTATCTTTTTGCCGTTGTAGGCGATTTCCCCATTCTGGGAAACCTCTATCCCCGGAAGGCGTTTGATGACATCTTCTATCGATCGGTCTTGCTTTTCCCGGTAGCCCGTGACGCTGTATACCATCGTATCACCCTTCACCCAGAACTTTTCTGGCTTCACTTCCACCTCTTTCAACTCCTCAGTCCGCTCTTCCATGGCTGTCGACTGTCCGTTTTTGTAATCGTTCAGCGATACCGTTTTCTTGTTGAATCCCACGCTGACAAATGTCAGCCTGGCTGCTTTCTTCCCCTCTGGCGTGGTGATTGAGAATTGTCCTTGCTTGTTGGTCTTGCTGAATTTGAGCGTTGTGCCCTTTTCGTTCTGCAGAATCACCGTCGCCGATTCCATCGCTGTGCCGTCCGCCTTCACCACTTTGCCGGTGTAGGTCTGAGCCGTTGCAGTCATGAGAATGCAACATAGAATGCAGGTTGTGAGTGTTCTTTTCATCGTTCTGTAATTCATGAGATATGAATGCTATTACAGTTTTTTTTCAAATACAGAAGTCTTAAACGCAACAAGCATGACTTCCAATACTCCTAAATAAACATTAGGTTTCTGATTTCCTTGCTATTTCTTTTCTTTCTCATCGAAATATTCAAGCAAGTAGATGTCGTTGGATGGATATTTATAACCTCCCATCAAAACAATTTGTGGGCCTGTCTTCTTATATTTATCCACGTAGGCTTGGAAATCTCCATAACATAACTTTATGATACTGGCCATCTCCTGGGGCGAAACTTTTGTCCCCTTTCGTTTGTATGAAACATTCTGGGCGTTTGTTTTTTGAATGCCTATCGCCTTGAAAATGAAATCATTTTGCGAATCCACGGCCAGCAGAATGAGTCCGGGTAGTCCGCACAGTTTCCAAGGGCCGTCGCTGTATGGCAGATCGAGTGTGTACCACACATACCATGTGCGATGCCGATAGTTCACTTTTGCTTTCTGGCAGGCATAATCGCATACAACTGTATCGCCGTCGATAAATTCCCAATCGAAATTTGGCATAGGTTCTTGGTAATAGAAATCATTTAATAATAACGATTTGTCGAAAACAAGAAAGCCTTCATTGGGAATGTTTTTATATACACTGTAATTTTGCGAAACGGTGTGTTTATATAATTCCTCGGGTCCCGTTGTGCCGCAAAAAGATGATTTATCTTCGTCAATGGTCAGTTTGAAGAAATCGAATATCGGTTGGCGATTGTTGGAGAATCCTTGGTATATGCATTGATAGGTCACTTCCAAGGCATCGCTGCTTTCCTTTTCCTGTGCCACAGCCGTGATGGGGAAAAGGAAAGCAATGATAAATAATGTATGAACGAATAGACGCAAATCTCTCATTTTATGATTCATCAAGAATGGAATAGATGGGAAGTACCGTTATTCTGTTAGCATCAGGAAAGACTTCATTTAATAGTGCATACAACTCTGGCATCCATGAATTTTTGTGAAGCATGATGTCACCACTTCCCCATACATTTGACATCGTTTCATAATGGATATTGAGAAACTCTCCAACTTCGGTAAAAGTAGTTGATGCATAGATAAATGTGGTATTACTAGTATAATACACGAACACTTCAACTGCATAAGGATACGAGTTTGACATTGTCAAATTGTTCACAGAAGAGTTTTCTTTTTCGTTTTGGCTTTGAGCCATTACGTTTGTAGTGAATGCCAGCATTATAATGCATGGCTGCGAAGATTTTAATAGTTTTCATGATTTTTGAATTTTGGTTAGTTATAAAGAATGCTTTTAAACGTTCTTTTTTTTTTACGAATAACTCAAAATAAATGTCACGGAATTAACGATCATTAAAACTTTTTTCGTTTTGTAGACATAGATGCTCTTTATATTAATGATTGAGGAAGAATGTGCGAATATCAGATAATCAGGTCAGCACCATATACGAGCAGCAGGTAGCGCAGGAACTTGCCTGCGGTGATGCTGACAAGACAGATGATTGGGTTGGCGCGCATCAGTCCTAAAAGGATGGTAATGGCAGAACCAAGCACTGGCAGGAAAGCAAAGAATCCCATCCATGCCCCGTGGCCGGCCATGAATCGCTGTGCCTTGTCAAGGTCATCCTGTTTCACATGCAGATAATTCTCAATCCAGTCGAGCCTTCCCATTCTGCCTATGGCATAGTTGAACACCGAGCCGAGCACATTGCCTACGGTGCCATATATAATGAGGGGCCAGTTGTCTAATCCCGCTCCCATGAGGGCTACCATCACAGCCTCGCTGCTGAAAGGGAAGACACTGCCAGCAAGAAAGGCCGCCAGCAGCATGCCCCAATAGCCATAGCCGGTCAGGAGATCGATAAGGGTATCCATAGATTCACGATGGTGAGGATGAGCGCACTAATGGTGAGCACGCAGAACATGATATTGGTGGCCCGAGTGTGTGTGAGTGCCAGGAAATGGGCAATGAGTGGGCTGGTGTTGATAGTGAGAATGCAGAGCAACGGTTCCATGTGTTGAGGCTGCAAGATGATAAACAGCAGCGTGAGTGCGCCCATGATCATGAACGTAAAATGGAGCATTCGGGTGCGAATCTTGTCGAGATAACTGTTGCGCAGGTAGTGGATGGAGCCGATGACATAGAGTGTGATGATGAAAAGCAGTGAGATGACGTGGTTTCCATTGAGTTGCTGATACTGGAACAGGGGCTCAAATTGTGCAATCTGTAGGAAATGGCTGGCCAGCATGTTGAGATTCCCCTTGAATAATGATAGGGGAAAGAGAAACCAATAGGGCAGGGTGATGCCGATGATCGATGCCCAGAACATCCTGTGACTGAAGGCCATGAGGTAGAAGGCCATGACAAGCCATAGAAAAGGTACAAAAAACAGCACTTGGACGAATGCCAGGCTTGCCAGTCCGATGCATAGGAAGGCGTAGAAAGTAAGTCCGGGCGACTGCTTATCCTGATAGGTGTGGAAGATTACGGTGTAAAAGGTAATGAAACACAGCGAAAGCAGGGCGATGCGCAGTGAGGGGAAGAGGAAAGAAGTGATACAGTTGAGGATGAGAAACGAGCATGACACCATCCTGCTATATATACGAATGAGGGCATTGCTGTTGTTGAGTTCCACCATCAGATAGGTGGAGACCACAAGGAATGCCAACTGCACATACAGTTTCTGCTCGACGAGACCGCCGAGATACCAGATGCCAAGGGCGTAGGCTGCCACAACGGGAAGCACATAGCGCCCTTCGGCCACCTTGTTCTGTAACCTCTTTACTGCCATTAAAGATCTGCTCCGATGTCTGAACGGAAGTATTTGTCGGTGAACTGAATCTTCTGCGCCTCCTGGAACGACTTGCGCAGTGCCTCTTCCTTGTCTTTCCCGTATGAACTCACGGCGATGACGCGGCCGCCGGCTGTTACCACCTGGCCGTCTTTCATGGCTGTTCCGCTATGGAACACCACGCTGCCTTCCACCTTTTCGATGCCGCTGATGGGGTAGTCTTTCTGGTATGACTGGGGATAGCCACCGCTGACGAGCATCACGCACACGGCAGCCCGCTCGTCGAATACCACTTTTTTCGTGTCGAGATCGCCGCAGGCAACGCCCTCAAACAGGTCAACGATGTCGCTTTTCAGTCGCAACATCACGCTTTCAGTTTCCGGATCGCCCATTCGGCAGTTGTATTCAATCACCATTGGATTGCCTTCCACGTTGATGAGCCCGAAGAAAATAAAGCCCTTGTAGTCGATGCCTTCTTCTGCAAGTCCGTCAATGGTGGGACGGATGATGCGGTCTTCCACCTTCTTCATCCATTCTTTCGTGGCGAAAGGCACTGGGGTCACGCTGCCCATGCCACCAGTATTCAGACCCGTGTCGTGCTCACCGATGCGCTTATAGTCCTTTGCTTCGGGCAGTATCTTGTAGTGCTTTCCGTCGGTCAGTACGAATACGGAGCACTCGATGCCGCTCAAGAACTCCTCGACCACCACATTGGCCGATGCATTGCCGAACATGCCGCCGAGCATTTCTTTGAATTCCTGTTTGGCTTCCTTGAGTGTGGGAACGATGAGAACACCCTTGCCGGCGCACAGACCATCGGCTTTCAGCACATAGGGCGCTTTGAGTGTTTCCAGGAAACGCAATCCTTCTTCAACGTTTGTGCCATTGAATGTCTTGTAGGCGGCTGTGGGAATGCCATGACGCTGCATGAAACCCTTGGCAAAATCCTTGCTCCCTTCCAGCACGGCTCCTGCTTTCGACGGGCCGATCACAGGAATGTGCTTTGTCGTTTCGTCTGCCTTGAACTCGTCGTAGATGCCTTTCACCAGCGGATCTTCGGGACCCACAACCACCATGTCTACCTGATGGCTGACGGCAAACTCTTTAATCTTGTCGAATTCGTTCACGCCGATGGGAACGTTTTCGCCTACATTCGATGTGCCGGCGTTGCCAGGTGCGATGTAGAGTTTGCCGCATTTGTTACTCTGTGCTATCTTCCAAGCCAGTGCATGTTCACGTCCGCCACTGCCAAGCAGCAGAATGGTCTTTTCTTTCTTGAGTCCGAAGGCGTTGAAAACGGCTGTTTTCACGTCTACCGGGTCGTTGGGTATGATTGCGTTGAATGCCATATTGTTTACAATTACTGATGTTTTTTTTCTTTTTGGGGGAGGTCTTTTGGGACTTATAAGGCCTATAAGGCCTATAAGGCTAATAAGACTAATAAGCACTTTATGGCCCGAAGGGACCGAAAGCGCTATTTCAGGTAGTCTTCAAAGTACTGAGTGATGCGCTCATGAAGGTGCACGCTCTGATGTCCGCGCATGTTGTGCGGCTCTCCGGGATAGGCAAAGAAGTCGGGCTGAGTGCCTGCCTTGATGCATTCGGCTATAAACGAGAGGCAGTGCTGAGGCACCACGGTGGGGTCGTTGTATCCCGTGATGATCTGAAGTTTGCCTTTCAGGTCTTTCGCTTTCTGCAGCAGGCTGCTCTTGGCATAGCCTTCTGGATTGGCCTGCGGCGTATCCATGTAGCGCTCTCCATACATGACTTCATACCATTTCCAGTCGATGACAGGGCCGCCAGCCACTCCCACCTTGAACACATCAGGGTGATTGGTCATCAAAGTGATGGTCATGAAACCGCCAAAACTCCATCCATGTACGCCCATGCGCTCTTGGTCTACATAGGGCAGACTTTGCAGGAATTCCACGCCTTTCATCTGGTCTTGCATTTCCACTTGGCCTAACTGGCGGAATGTGGCTTGCTCGAAGTCGCGGCCGCGGTTTTCCGATCCGCGGTTGTCGAGAATGAAGAGCAGATAGCCTTTCTGAGCCATGTAGGTTTCCCATGAACGGCTGCAATAGTGCCAGCGAGCATCTACATTGTGTGCATGCGGACCGCCATAAACGTAGATTACTGTGGGGTATTTCTTGCTGGGATCAAAGCCGATGGGCTTCACCATGCGGTAGTAAAGGTCGGTTGTTCCGTCGGCAGCCTTGATGCTTCCGCATGAATACTCCGGAACATTGTATCCTTTCCATGGGTCGGCAGCACACAGAAGTTGTGTTTTCTTGGTGCTGACGGTGCTCAGCACGTCAATATTGCGTGGTACGTCAGGCTCACTGTACTTGTCATAAGCCCATTCGCCTGTGGCGGAAAGTACGCCCGAATGGTACCCGCGGCCGTTGTCGAGCAAGGTTCGCTTGCCGTTTTTGAGGTTTACGGCATAGAGATTTCGCTGAATGGGACTTGACTCGTTGGAGGCAATGATGACCGACTGCGCCTTTTTGTTGAATCCGAGCACTTCCATGACCACCCATTGACCTTGGGTGATTTGCTTGAAACCGCCTTTCTTCAGGTCGAATAGATAGAGGTGATTATATCCGTCCATCTGACTCTGGAACAGGAACTTATTGCTGTCCCAAGGCAGGAACATAATAGGATGCAGTGGTTCAACGTATTTAGCGTGCTGTTCGCGCAGCAGTTCGGCTTTCTTTTCGCCGGTTTCTGCGTTATAGGCAGTTAGTCGGCAGTCGTTTTGGTCGCGGTTCAGTTCAAACATATACACGGTTTGGTTGTCTGGTCCCCATGCAATGTTGGTGAAATAGCGGTCGGTAGGGTCGCCGGCATTCAGGTATGTCACTTGTTTCGTGGCTGTGTCGTAGATGCCTACCGTCACTTTATGGCTCGTGTCGCCAGCCATGGGATACTTGTCGGGTGCGTATTCTGCTGTGCGGGCGAAGATATTCACTTGCGGGTAGTCGGTCACCATGCTCTGGT
>DGWC01000022.1:10760-42596 GCA_002395135.1 Prevotella sp. UBA4268
TGGTCCATGCGGTAGAAGGCCAGTTTGGTGCCGTTAGGACTCCAGAACAAACCGCCGCTGATGCCGAATTCATCGCGGTGTACGCTCTGGCCGTATACGATTTCACGGCTTCCGTCGGTGGTTATCTGCTCGCTATTGCCTTTTGAATCGGCCACAAAAAGATTGTCGCCCTTCACGTAGGCCATATATAAAGAGGTGTAGTTCAGGTCTTCTGCCTGCACCTTGTCGCGGTTGTATTTGACGAGGTCTCCGCTCCTCCAGTCAAGCAGCATGCGTTCCTTGCCGTTGATGAGCAGTACCTGTGTTTTCCCGGGGTAGGGGAAGGAGGCATTGTAGAGGTGCCGCATTCTGTTGTGCTCATCGCTCTTGGTGAGCGGAGCAATCTCTTCAAGCGTGAAGAGCGTGGTTTCCTTGCCTGTTTTCTTGTCCACTATGGCACAATGATCACTGTCCAGCCTGACCAGTTCGTCTCCCCACCATGTGAGGAAACGGTTCTCGGGTGTCATCTTGCTGTAGTTGGTGCCGCCGAAGTTCAGGTCTTCGAGTGTGAACTCTTTCTGTGCGCTCATCGTAAATGGAATAAGGGTAAGCATGGCAGCAAGTGCCATGGTCATGGTATTAGTCTTCAACATCGTATGAATCGTTTTTATTACTGTTCCTTCTGGTGTTATTATTCTCTTTCCTGCCGAACCGCTTGCCGTCCTTGCTGCGAAAATCGCTCTTTCCCCAGCCGCCTTTCTTGTTACGAAAATCGCCCTTTCCGCGAGCATCTCTCTTGTCGCGGAAGTCTTTCTTGCCACGGAATCCTTCACGGTCGTCTGCATCCCGTCCTCCACGAAAACCTCTACGGTCGCTGGAATCGCGCTTTCCCCGCTGGCTGTTACGCTCTTCTTCACGCTGTTCCCTTTGCAACCGTTTTTCTGCCTGGTAGAGCAAACTCTCTTCGAAGGCAGGGTGATGCTTGTGGAATGTGAACGACCTGATGTCAGCATGCTCGTTTACGGCATCTTCGTCTAACCGTTTCTTGAATTCACGATTCTTTTTGAAGCGGTGTTTTTCAGCCATTGCCTTCTTCTCATCGTCGGTTTTGAGGATGTTTCCCTCTTCGCGGAAATCTTTCAGTTTGCCAGAAAACATCTGGTATTTGCGGAATTCGCATTCCAGACTGCCGTTGAAAACCGGAATCTTAATGCTTGGACGGAGGCCGATTTGTTCGAAACACTCCTCGCGGTAACTCAATAGCCACGCCGTGTTTCCGCTGAACTCATGTTTCAGTTTCTCTCCAATCATCTTGTAGGTGGCCAGCAGATTGGGCGTGGAAATGCGCTCTCCGTAAGGAGGATTGGTGATGATGATGGCGTTTTCCTCAGGTTGCTTGAAGTCGTTGAAGTCTTGTAATTCCACGGTAATGTCGTTGGTGAGTCCGGCAGCGCGCACATTGATGCGTGCGGTGTTAACAGCCTTCATGTCATTGTCATATCCGTAGATGTGATGAACGAACTCTCGCTCGTTGCTGTCATCGTTATAAATCTCGTCGAACAGGTCTGCATCGAAGTCTGGCCACTTCTCAAAGGCGAACTCTTTGCGGAAAATACCCGGAGACATATTACGTGCGATGAGGGCAGCCTCGATTAGCAGTGTTCCAGAACCACACATCGGGTCAATGAAATCAGTCTCTCCCTTCCATCCGCTCATCAGAATCATGCCTGCAGCAAGCACCTCGTTGAGAGGAGCCTCCACAGATTGCTGCCTGTAGCCGCGGCGATGCAGGCTCTCTCCGCTTGAGTCAAGGCAGAGCGTGGCATGGTCGTCGGCAATGTGAATGTGCAGTCTCATGTCGGGATTCGTAATACTCACGTTGGGGCGTGTGCCGTCTTTTTCACGGAACTGGTCAACAATGGCGTCTTTCACCTTGTATGCCACGAACTTGGAATGGCGGAATTCTTCTGAAAAGACGACGGAATCGACGGCGAATGTCTTCTTCACGTCGAGGTAGAGGCTCCAGTCTATCTTCTTCACCTCATTGTATACATCGTCGGCACTTAATGCCTTGAAATGCAGAATGGGTTTTAAGATGCGGATGGCTGTATGCAACTGGAAGTTGGCGCGATACATCATTTCTTTGTTTCCTGTAAAAGATACCATGCGTCGGCCTATCTGCACGTTGTCGGCACCTATTTCTATCAGTTCCTGCGCCAGCACGGGCTCCAGTCCCATGAATGTTTTTGCAATAAGTTCAAACTGGTCACTGCCTGAAGCAACCGTCTTTTCAAATTCTTGTTCCATGATTATACTCAGTATCTATAGTGTTTTTTCTCTTTTGCTGATACCATACGGACGGACTGCTTACTCGCAGACAAGGAAAAAGAGATGCTCTCATCTTCAGATGGAGCCGAAGGCAGCGGCTGTAAACAGCCGTGGTGGGAATCCGCGTTAAGTTGTCCGTGCTCATTAACGATAATTAATTGTATCAGAAAAACTTGTGCAAAGGTATAAAAAAAACTTGGTTCTCACAACTTTTTGGATATATCTTTCAGCGAAACGGCAAAAAAGTTGATGAATGGCAGTTGACTTTAGGGCTGTGCATGTTCAGAAAACTTAAACACATCTAAAAGTTTGCTATTTTCTGTTTCTATTCTCATGAAATGTTATAAATAATGTTTATCTTTGCACCCTGAAATACGGGGGCGGGCAAAAACGAAGCCTGCTCTGCATTGTAGAACTGTCTATGAAGTATGCAATCATTGCTGCGGGCGAAGGCTCCAGGCTCGCTGCGGAGAACATAACGGCTGCAAAGCCGCTCGTGAAAGTGCATGGCGAGGCGCTGATAGACCGTCTGATAAGGATATTCATGCAGAACCATGCTGAGGAAATCACGGTGGTATGCAACGAGCAGGCCGGTTCCGTGGTGCAGCATCTGGATGACATCCGACGCAAAGGCATCGGCGGAGTGAGCGTTCCGTTGCGTTTCCTTAAACGGCAGACACCCAGCAGCATGCATAGTTTTTACGAAATGAGCCATTGTCTCTGCGATGCTCCATTCGTGATGACCACTGTTGACACGGTTTTCCGAGAGCATGAGTTCGCCCGTTATATTTCCGCGTTTGAACGGATTCTTAGCGATGGCGTGTCAGACGGACTGATGGGCGTTACAGACTATGTTGATGATGAGAGGCCGCTCTATGTGGAAACAGATGGAAAAGGCCTGATTACAGGCTTCTACGATGCTGGCAACAAGCAGTGCCGCTATGTCTCTGCAGGTATTTATGGCCTTACTCCCCCGATGATTCGCACACTCCATAACTGTGTAGATACAGGGGAGATGCGCATGCGCAACTATCAGCGGGCGCTGATACGCGATGGTTTCAGGCTGAATGCTTACCCCTTCACCCATGTCATCGATATCGACCACGCTCGCGACATTGCAAGTGCTGAGTATTTTCTTAATCAAGAAGAATGACAGAAACGAAAAACATCATATTGGTGTATCGGGATAAACGCTTTTCTCCCAATTCCGTCGAAAAAGACAAGGCAATTCTTGACGCTGTGGGGCATGAACTGCAGCAGTCTGGAATTCAGGTCCGCTATGTGGCTGAGTGCGAAATAACGGGGCCTCTTGATGCCGACGGTTTCCTGTCAATGGGGCGTCTTGATTCCACACTTTCGTTTCTGCAGCAAAAAGAGCATGAAGGTATGCTGGTAGTCAATGGTTCCCAAGGGGTGAGAGATAATACCCGCGTTGCCTTTGACCATGTGCTTCGTAAGCACCAACTGCCCGCTGCCCCGCTTGTGGAGGTGGGCAAAGTGGCCGCAGACAGCGGAAAGTCGTTCTGGCTGAAACGCGACGAGCCTTCTTGCAATGGCAAAACGCCTGTTGTCTATGCAGATGATGTGGTTGAACTGGCCGGTAAACTGGCGGCCATTCAGCAGCAAGGTAGGCGGCAAGTTGTGGTGACCGAGCATGTGGATGGTAGTTTGCTGAAATTCTATGGTGTACAGGGAACAGAGTTTTTTCGCTATTTCTATCCCGAGGATGATGAGACATGTGCTGGAGAAACAGCATCTGGAAGTGGAGGCACGCACCATCCTGTCCTCGATGAAGGGCTGTTGAGGCAGCAAGCCGATACGTTGTCGCGGTTGATGGATGTGAAAATCTATGGCGGTGATTGCATTGTCAGGAAAGACGGCAGTTATGCTTTCATCGACTTTAACGACTGGCCGAGTTTTTCTCGTTGTCGCTTAGAGGCGGCAAAGGCTATTGTTTCACTTGTGCTGAGCGACCAGCGGATTATAAAAAAGTGAGATTTCCGACTATGAATGAATACTTCAGAAAGATGCTCTATCTATCTTTTAAATCGGAAGATACAGAAGAGTGGCTTGATGTGCACTTTACGCGTCCTGTGGGGTTGGCATTTGCTTTGTTCTGGAATCGTCTCGGTGTTCATCCCAATGCCATAACTATTCTGTCAATCTGTTTGGGAATCGGTGCGGCAGTAATGTTTTACCACATTGATTTGGCACATAATCTGGCGGGTGTGGCATTGCTGATGCTGGCCAATTTCTGCGACAGTACCGATGGGCAGATGGCTCGTCTCACCGGAAAGAAGACGCTCATCGGGCGCATTCTCGACGGTTTTGCTGGTGACGTGTGGTTCTTTTGCATCTATATCGCACTGTGTTTAAGGCTCATGCCGCAGTTTATCCCTGCGACAGGTGTGAAATGGGGGGGGGGAATATGGTTTCTTGCATTCGTGGCAGGCATTCTTTGCCATTCGCCACAGAGCAGTCTTGCCGACTATTACCGCCAAATACACCTTTATTTCCTGAAAGGGAGCGAAGGAAGCGAACTGGATAGTTATGAACAGCAGCGCGCCGTTTGTCGGTCATTGCCAAAAAGCGACATACTGGGCAGGCTTTTCCACTGCTTCTATGCCCGTTATTGTCGCCGTCAAGAGCGGAGCACTCCCGCTTTTCAGCGCTTTTTCAAGCAGTTCCTGCTGCTCGGTGAACGCAGCAAACCGCAGCAGGCGGTCGAAATCGGGCAACGTTTCACAGCGGGTAGCCGCCCGTTGATGAAATATGCCAATATCTTGACATTCAATGTGCGTGCCATCACGCTCTATGTCAGTTGCCTGCTCAACATTCCATGGGTGTATTTCCTGGTTGAAATAACAGTACTCACAGTGCTCTATGCATATATGCACAGGCGGCACGAGCGGCTTTGTGACAAGTTGTATGAATTAACAAAGAAAGTAACAGAATAAAAACATACGGGTTTGAAAAAGATTTTCCTAATAATTTTGTGGGTCGCAGTATGCGTACCAGCCATAGCACAGAATATCAAGGGTGTGATAATAGACGACAATACGGGCGACAGCATACCCCACGCTAGTGCTTTGTATAAAGGACATCATGTGATGGTGAGCAGTGATGCTGCCGGAAAATTCTCAATTGTCCGTAAAAACGGATGGTATCTTACATTCAGTGCTGTGGGATACAAGCCGTTGCGCGTGCTTATAGGCAAGAATTCGCCTGATTTCATGCGCATTACGCTCAAACCAGAAGTAAGTCAGTTGCAGAATGTGACGGTCACGGGCAGCCGTAATCGCTACAGCCGCAAGGACAATCCCGCCGTAGAACTAATGCGAAAGGTAATCGCAGCCAAGAAGAAAGCCGATTTGAAGAACCATGATTTCTATCAATACAACAATTACCAGAAAATTACTTTTGGCCTGAACGACCTGTCGCCAACAGACTTGCAGTCGGGAATGTTCAAGAGACATAAATGGTTGCTCGACCATGTGGAGGTGTGTAACTATAACAACAAACTCATACTGCCCATCTCCGTAGACGAAACGGTTACCCAGAAACTATACCGCAAGAATCCGCACACGGAGAAAAGCATCATCAAAGGTGAGAATTCATCGGGTGTGAACGAGGTGTTCCAGACGGGTGACATCCTCGACAACGTGCTGAAAGAGGTTTTCACAGACATTGATATCTATAAAGACGAGGTGCGGCTCTTCCAGTATCCTTTCACCAGTCCTATCGGAAAAGACGCCATCGCCTTCTATCGCTATTACATCACAGATACACTCTACGTGGACAACGACCGCTGCATCCTGCTCGATTTTCTGCCGAACAATAAGCAGGACTTCGGTTTCCGCGGCCAACTCTATGTGCTCGACGACTCTACTTATCAAGTGAAGCGGTGCGAACTCACCATTCCCAAGCAGTCGGGTGTGAACTGGGTTGACAACATGAAGTGTACGCAGGAGTTCACGAAGTTGGATAACGGCGAGCGGGTGCTGACGGTTGACGACATGATGGTGGAACTATCAGCATTGAAAAACCTGGCCAAGGCCGTGGTGATACGCACTACGCGGCGCAGCGACTATGCCTTTGACGAACTGCCCCCAGCCCTTTTGCGCGGCAGCAAGGCCGTTAGGAAAGATAGTTACGCACAGATGCAGGGCGATGCTTTCTGGAATAAGTACCGCCAAGTGGAACTTACCAAGAGCGAGAGTTCGATGGATCTCTTCATCAAACGTCTGGAGCAGATGAAAGGATTCAAATACGTAATCTTCGGATTGCGTGCACTGATAGAGAATTTCGTGGAAACCGGTACAAAGGAACATCCCAGTAAAGTGGATATTGGCCCGATTAACACCATGATTTCGCATAACTTCTACGACGGACTGCGCTTGCGTGGAAGTGCGCAGACCACAGCCAACTTGAATCCGCATCTCTTCCTGAAGGGTTATTATGCCCATGGATTCGACTCAAAACAGGACTATTACAATGCCGAAGTGATATGGTCGTTCAACAAAAAGGAATATCTGCCTCGCGAATTTCCCAAGCAGACGCTCTCGCTGGCTTTCTCTCGCGACGTGGCAATGCCTTCCGACAAGTTCATCCAGACTGATAAGGACAATGTGTTCACATCGTTCAAGACCACGGAAATAGACAAAATGTTCCTATATAACCGGCAGGAACTCAGTTTTGAATTGGAGCAGGAGTGGGGATTCAAGGTGTTTGCCTCTGCCAAGAGAGAGAAGGCCGATCCTATAGGTAAAATCTCGTTCCGCAATCTTGATGGAACCGTTCAGCCTTATGTCAGGTATACCGAGGCAACAGTGGGATTGCGCTTCGCGCCAGGTGAGGTCTTCATCAACACCAAACAGCATCGCTGGCCGCTAAACCTCGATGCTCCTGTGTTCCGCATACAGCACACTATGGGTTTTGATGGTTTTCTCAGCGGACAATATCGCTATAACTTTACCGAGGGCGAGTTATACAAGCGTTTCTGGATGCCTATGAACTGGGGAAAAATAGACATGCGCATCAAAGCGGGTGCTCAATGGAACCAGGTTCCTTATCCTTTGCTCATCATGCCAGTGGCTAACCTGTCGTATATTATAGAAGAGCAGACCTTCAACCTCATCAACAACATGGAGTTCCTGAACGACCGCTATGCGTCGCTTGAGATGTCGTGGGACATGAACGGCAAATTGCTCAACCGAATCCCGTTGATCAAGAAACTGAAATGGCGTGAATTCTTCGGCGTGAAGTGCCTTTGGGGTGCGCTAACTGACAAGAACAATCCCTATCTGGCGCAAAACGCTGGTAGCAACGTGCTCATGGAGTTCCCCGACGGTTGCAATGTGATGGACAAGCATAAGCCTTATATTGAAATTTGCGCAGGCATTCACAACATCTTCAAACTGCTGCACGTGGAATATGTTCGCCGATTGAATTACCTGGAACTGCCAACGGCTCAGAAAGATGGCATCCGCTTCATGATACGTACTACTTTCTGATTTCGTGAGAAGAGTATTCCTGTCATTGATGCTTATACATGAAGCATTTTGAAACATAGGCTTGATGTAGCCGTTCCTTTTTGTGGGCGGGATGTGATCTTTCTGCTCTATTTCCAACACTTTTTCGTCAGTAATTCAAACAGAAAGATGCCAACCACGGCTGTGACGATGCCGAGAAGCACGTCGATGATGTAGTGGTGGGTGGTGTAAACGGCAGTCCACCAGATGCCTATGCAGATGAAGGCGAAGATAGCGGTGATCCATCTCTTTTGTCTGCTCAAGACGGAATAAACCGTTGCAATCAGCATATAGGCAGCATGGAGCGACGGAACGGCAGCAAACACGTTGGCATTCTTTCCGTAGAGCGACTGAAAGACGGGTATACCGGTGAGCATGTCGAAATATTTCAGCCCTGCCGTGTTGCCAGGTGTGTTGAGTATAGGTTCAAAACCATAGTTCAGTGCATACCATGGTGGGGCAGCGGGGTGTATATAGTAGCCGCAGAACCCCAATAGGTTGACAAACAGGAAACAATAGGAAAAGCGCAGACTGTTGTGCCGATCACCCTTTAAATACAGATAGAGGGCAAAAGCGAGCGGTACCGGCACCCAGCATAGATAGAACAATCCTGCCAAGATATCGGCAAAAGAATGGTGGTGCATTTGCAGATAGGCTCCTGGAATCATGGTTTCGCTGCCAACGGCAATGCCGAAAAGCGAGCGTTCTGCCTCGTAGATACCTTTCACGTCGATGGGGTTTACCTTGTAATTGGGCATGAGCCGCATCCAGTCGTATGAGCATGCGAAGAGCAGCCATGGCAACAATGCCACGGCCACTCGTCGCGACGGTTTCCATACGACCAGCACCACGTAGAGGATGATGAGGTAGATGCTGAACATTTATTTGTCTTTCAGTTGTCGGTAACAGTGCAGGATACGCCAGAAGGCAGTGATGTTGGCAAGCACAGCAATGAGTAGGATGCCTCCGGCAAGCCACCACAGGTTGGCTGTGGCACCGCTGATGATGGCGGCGATGGCTGTGACCACCACGCGTTCAGGGCGTTGCATCAGTCCTACTTTGCATTCGATGTTGAGACCTTCAGCCCTTGCCCGCACATAACTTACCATCACTGAGCCAACAATGGCAGCGAAAGTGGCTACACCTACCCAGAACCATCCGGCCTTGATAAACAGCAGACAGATACCAGAAAGGGTTACAAGTTCGCTGTAGCGGTCAAGAGTGGAGTCCCACAGCGCACCAAATACTGATGATTGGTTGCTCATTCGTGCCAGACGGCCGTCCATCATGTCGAACAAACCGGCAAAAAGAACGATGCCGCCGCCCCAGCACACCATGCTGTACATGCTTGTCGGGCATCCGTTTCCCGCATAAAGGGCAGCCTTGGTGAATGCGCCTGCCGCCACAATGTTGAGCAGAAAGCCGATGGTGGTGACGGCATTGGGTGTGAGCCCTACCTTTATCATCAGCCTAATTACCGGATTGATGATTCTATAAATCACTTTTTGCAAAAAATCCCTGTAGTTCATATTTATTTCTTTATTATATTTGAGTCTTTCTTCTGAGTCTTTCTTTCGTGATTCAGATTCCTGCCTCAGAGATCTTTCTCATCAGGTTTTTGACTCTTTCTTCTGATCCTTTCCGAGAGATGCACGTCGCGATAGACGAAGAACTTCTGCAATGTGTAGTTCCATAGCAATCCGACGAGCACTGCCACCACGAGTTTGGATATGGCGAAATAACTTTTCGACAGTTCTGTGAGCAGATACGTGCCGCCGGTGTTCAGCAGGATGCTGCCCGTCCATACCATGAAATACTTGATGGCCACATAGCTCTTCTTCAGCCCGATGGCGTTGAACACCCAGCGATAGTTGATGATGCAATTGAGAACACCGCCGCTCAAGGCACCGATGAAGGTGGAATATACATACCATATTCCCACGACCTCTGCCATGAAAAGCGACACGGTGAAATCAAACACCGAAGCCACCTGTGCCGACAGTTGTGCCTTGCAGAAGGTAAGTATCTGGTGTTTCAGAGAATCCATCTTGTTATCATGATGATCAGCAAACTATAGATGCCCGCCAAAATGTCGTCGGCCATCACACCGAAGCCCCTGGGAAGCATCTCCATGCGGCGGATGCCCAGTGGCTTGACAATGTCGAAGAAACGGAAAAGGATGAAAGCGGCCAGCACATACCACCATTCACCGTCCTGAACTGCCATCAGCGGAATCCAGACTCCTACCATTTCGTCAACCACAACGCGCTTCGGGTCTTCCCCCCAGAAGGGAATCACCTTGTCGGTGGCCCATACACCTGTCCAAGTGAACAGTAAAGTGAGCACCAGCGTCACACACAAGCATGCCTCTGCCGGCAGTAATGCGGCATAGACAATCCATATAGCGGTGGCTAACAGGGCTCCGGCAGTGCCCGGTGCCATGGGACAGAAGCCAGACCCGAACCCTGTGGCTATGACAGTTGGTATGAGTGGTGGTTGTTTCATGGATTGCAAAATTAACGCTTTTATTTAAAATGGCGCGGATATAAACGTAAAAAAAACTAAAAAAGCAAAAACTATTAGCGATATCTCTTCTGTTATTGCTACTTTTGCATTCCGAAAGCTACAGCCTAAACGGCAAACAAAAAAGCATAATAGTAAAAATCACAAATGATAAAAGCAATAGTATTCGACTTCGGCGGAACACTGGACACCGGCGGCAACCACTGGGGCAAAGTGATGTGGCGCGCATGGCAGCAGCATGGCATCGACGTAGCCGAAGATCAGTTTCGAGAGGCTTATGTATTTGCAGAGCGTACGCTCGACCGCAATCCCATTGTACTGCCCACCTATACGTTCAAGAAACTGTTCGACCTTAAGATACGCCTGCAACTTGAATACGTGTTTGCGCATGGCTGGTGGAAGGCTGACAAGCAGGTCTATTCCCAAGTGGTGCTCGCAATGCTCACCGATCTGTACGAAGCAGTGAGTAGGCGGCTTTATGATAACAAACCTGTGCTTCAGCGGCTCAAGGAGAACTATCGTCTGGCACTAGTCACCAATTTCTATGGTAACATGTCTACAGTGCTTCAGGAATTCCATTACGACCATTTGTTCGAACATGTCATCGAGTCGGCTGTGGTAGGGTTGCGCAAGCCCGACACAAATATGCTTCAGATGGCACTTCATACCCTGGAGGTTCGTCCTGACGAACTGGTGGTTGTGGGCGACAGTCTACGCAACGATATAGAACCAGCCCGCTACATCGGATGCCATACCGTGTGGTTGAAGGGTGAGGGATGGACGCCCCTTTGCGATGAAGAAATCGTGCCCGATCAGACAATCAGTCACTTGACAGAAATATGTATTGAAGACACAAAAAAACCAAGAGTGTTTCGCAACAATCTTGGTCATTCTTTCTAACTAACTTATTATCAACTATTCATTACTCATTCTTTTTCACGTGCAAATTTACAACGTTCAAACTAATAATTTATTATGTTTCCTAAAAAAAATAACGCAAACGTTTGCGGAAATCGTCGAAAATGTTTAATTTTGCAACCAAGCCCTACAAAATAACTCGTTCACCTTTTAAAACATTTCAGTATTTAGGAATTTATAATTCCACCTTATATATATTATTATACTATTCAACTTTTCAGTATTCAACTTCTCAATATACAACTTTTCAGCGTATGAAACCGCAAAGAGCCTCGTTAAAAGATTTGGCAGCCCGGCTGGGCGTAAGCATAGCCACCGTATCGCGCGCACTGAGAAACTCACACGAAGTGAGCGAAGAGATGAAGCAGAAAGTGAAGCAGTTGGCCAAAGAAATGAACTATCGTCCCAACCCCTTCGCTCAGAACCTGCGCCGCGAGGCCGCCCGCTCCATTGGTGTGGTGCTCCCCAATCTGGTCACCCACTACTACGCTGCTGTGCTCGACGGTATTGAAGACTGTGCGCGCCGTGAGGGCTACTGCGTAATCAGCGCCAACTCCCACGAGAACCATGTGCGTGAGGAGACGGCTATCGACAACTTCATCGGGCTTCATGTAGAGGGCATCATCGCCTGTTTGGCGCAGGACACTGTAGACTACGACCACTTCCTTGAAATCAAACGCATGGGCATACCCCTCGTCTTCTTTGCTCGTACCTGCCTTCCCGATGTGTTCTCCAGTGTGGTTGCCAATGGCGATGAGGCAGCCCAGCAGGCCACAGAGCATCTAATCAACACAGGTAGCCGCCGTATTGCCTTTGTAGGAGGCCCCAACCACCTTGATATGGTAAAGCGCAGGAAACACGGTTACCTTGAAGCCCTGCGCAACCACCGCATACCCATCGACCGCTCACTTGTGGCCTGTGGAAAGATAGACTACGAAGAGGCACGCAACGCCACCCTTGCATTGCTCGACCGCCCTGACCGTCCCGATGCCATTCTTGCCTTTAACGACATCATCACCTATGCTGCTTTCGATGCCATTAAGTCGCGCGGACTCAGTATACCTGGCGATGTGGCCATCATCGGATTTACCGACGGTGACACCTCCGCCTATGTCACTCCCAAACTCAGTGTCATCATGGATCAGGCACACCTGCAGGGCGAGAAAGCATGTGAACTTTTGTTACGTAATATTAATGGCGATACCCGCATTTACAAAGAGATAGTACCGATGATTCTAAAGATTAGAGAAAGTTCGGATAAGTCCTGATTTTCAATAATTTATTGTATTCTTTAGAAACATTTTATACATCACGTAAAAACAAATTGTACCGTTTGTGTTAACATCGTGTTACGCAAACGGTAACGTGTATTTATTCGTGTGTGTGTGAAAATATTGTAATTTTGCATCCGAATCGTTTACTTGAATTTTTTAATCAATTACTAATATCCAAAATCAAGAAGTCGCTATGAGAAAATCGTTTCTTAAGTTATGCAGAAACAATGTTTTCTGTAAGGTTGCAGTGATAGCGTTCATGCTGTTTCCTGCAATGAATCTGATGCAAGCGGGTGATCTCTTGGCAAAGGTTGTTACCGGAAAGGTTATTTCCGCCACTGACGGAGAAGGACTGATTGGTGCAACAGTTCAGGTGGAGGGTACGTCGATAGGTACAGTGACCGATTTCGATGGCAACTTTTCCATCAATGCCAATGAGGGGCAGACGCTTGTCGTGTCTTATGTGGGCTTTGTAACCCAAAAAACCAAAGTGGCTGGTGCAGATGAATACACTATTCGCCTACAGGAAGATGCCACTTCGCTCGAGGATGTGGTCGTTATCGGTTACGGCACATTGAAGAAAAAACTGGTGACAGGTGCAACGGTTCAGGTGAAAGGTGAGAACATTGCGAAACTGAACACCACCAATCCGCTGCAGGCCATGCAGGGACAGACTCCAGGTGTGAACATTTCGTCAACTTCCGGTCAGCCGGGAAGTGGGATGAAAGTGCAGATTCGAGGATTGGGCACAGTGGGCAATTCCAGCCCCTTGTATTTGATTGACGGTATTGGTGGCGACATCAGCACATTGAATCCTGCTGACATTGAGTCTATCGATGTGCTTAAGGATGCTGCCTCGGCAGCCATTTATGGTGCTCAGGCAGCCAACGGTGTTGTGCTGATTACCACAAAAAGTGGAAAAGAAGGCCGCTCGGAAATCAGTTTTGATTCTTATTACGGATGGCAGAATGCAGCGCGCAAGGCTCCCATGCTGAATTCCAGTGAATACATGACCATCATGAACGAGCAGCAGATTAACTCTGGTAACCAGCCCTATGATTTCACGACGATGAAAAGCATCTATGATCCCAACGGTAAACTCTATGATACTGACTGGGTAGATCAGATGTTCAAGAATGGTGCCAATGTGCAGAGTTACAATCTGGGCATCACCGGTGGCAACAAAACGTCCACTTATGCGCTCTCACTGGGTTACATGGATCAGGAAGGTATTGTAGGAGGCAAGGATGTTTCCAACTACGAGCGCTATAATTTCCGTATTAATTCTGAGCACAAAGTGATTGAGAATATCGTGAAAATCGGTGAGCAGGTAAGTTTTATCTATACGAAGTCTACAGGCATCGGTGTGGGAAATCAGTATAACAATACCCTTCGTGGTGCTTTCGCCACCTCACCGCTTGCTCCAGTCTATGCCACCAGCATTTATGATGGAAGTATCGATCAGGCAGGCGACGCTGCAAAGGACTTCAATGGATTCTATGGCAGTCCTTACAATGCCACCGACTTCAGTGACTGGTATGCCTACGACGGCAACCCCTACGGCAACATGATGACCAACACCAACAATCTCAGCAAGAACGCGACATTCAGCGGTAACGTATATGCAGAACTTACTCCGATGAAGGGTCTGAAATTCCGCACGGTTTTCGGTGCTGTCTATGGAACGAGCAACTATCGCGGATTTGGCCGCTTATATCATTTCAGTCCATACAGTTATAATGATACGCGCACAACGGCCAGTCAGAACATGAACCACGGCCTGACGATGACGTGGACCAACACTGTGCAGTATGACTGGAACGTGAACGACCATGCATTCAATGCATTGGTGGGTATGGAGTCCAGCAGATACGAGGGAACATACGTGGGTGCAGGCAACGGATCATTGAAGGAAGGTTTCGATGATTGGGCACATGCATATGTTAGTAATGGCACCTCTTCCACTTCTGCCGACGGACTGAGTGCCAGCGGAAGTCCCAACGATGAGACGCGCACTGTGTCATACTTCGGTCGTCTGGGTTGGAACTGGAAGGAAACCTACATGGTCAATGCCACTCTGCGCGCCGACGGTTCAAGCAAATTTGCCAGCGGCAAGCGTTTTGGCTATTTCCCTTCTGTTTCAGCAGGATGGACCATCTCCAACGAACCGTTCATGAAGTCGGTAGAGTCATGGCTTGATTTCTTGAAACTGCGTGCCAGTTGGGGTCAGGTAGGTAACCAGAATATCAGCAATTATCAGTATCTGGCTCCTATAAAAACCACCAACACACATTATTTGTTTGGTACTACAGGTTACGACGATGCCGCTTCTGCTGCTGCCTTGGGCAGGAATTGGGGTGCATTCCCGAGTCGTGTCGCAAACCCCGATGTCACCTGGGAGACTTCCGAGCAGTTGAACGTCGGTCTCGATGCTCGTATGATTGGCGGACATTTGAACGTAAACCTCGACTACTATATTAAAACCACGAAAGACTGGTTGGTTGCTGCTCCGATACTTGCCACAGTAGGTACTGGCGCACCCTATATCAACGGCGGTGATGTGAAAAACAAAGGATTCGAGTTTAATTTAACTTGGAATGACAACATAGGCAACGATTTCCAATATAATATAGGTGTAAACGGTGCTTTCAACAAGAACAAGGTAGGACGTATTCCTACAGAAGACGGTATCATCCATGGTTCCACCAACCAGTTATATGACAATGCCCCCGAGTTCTACCGCGCAGAAAACGGCCATGCCATTGGCTATTTCTGGGGTTACAAGACGGCCGGCATTTTCCAGAATGAGCAGGAAATCAACGAGTGGATATCCAATGGCAACGGTGTGCTGCAAGGTGCATCAGTGAAACCTGGTGACGTTAAATACTATGACATTAACCATGACGGCCAAATCAATGATGCCGACAAGGTGGATTTAGGCAATGGTGTACCCGACTTCACGCTTGGATTCAACCTTGGATTCGACTACAAGGGACTCGACTTCTCACTTCAGGCCAACGGAGCCTTTGGCCAGCAGATTGTGCAGACTTATCGCAATCATGCCAACGCACAGGCCAACTACACCACAGAGATATTGAACCGCTGGACGGGTGAAGGTACCAGCAATCTGATTCCGCGTGTCACTACCACGAACATCAACTGGCAGTTCTCTGACCTCTATGTACATGATGCCGACTTCCTTCGCATCAGCAACGTAACACTGGGTTACGATCTGGCCCGCATCTGGAAGAACAAATACTGCAAGCAGTTGCGCATATATGTTCAGGCACAGAATCTCTTTACTTTCACCAAATACAAGGGAATGGATCCAGAAATTGGATATGGTACCGACGGTTGGGTGTCAGGTGTCGACGTGGGCTATTATCCCCGTCCAAGAACGTTCCTGGTAGGTGCTAACATTAAATTCTAAATCAAGGAGGAATCAATATGAAACAGATAAGAACAAGTATTGCTGCTGTAGGACTGCTTGCCATGATGATGACATCGTGTAGCGACAGTTTTCTCGATACGGCATCCAAGACAGAATCCAATACCGAGAGTTTCTACAAGACGCAGAACGATGCCAACCGCGCCTTGATTGGCTGTTATGACGGATGGCGCCAGACCTCTTCCAATCCCGGATATGGCTTCTACGTGGCATCTGAGGTGATGGGTGCAGAGTGTTTCGGCGCAACGGGTAATACCGACGGCCGTGGCTATCAGGTTACCGACCGCTTCGACATCAGCCAGTCATCGTCAGACCTGAATCTCTACGAGGCTGACTGGGCTCGCTATTATGAGGCTATCTACCGCTGTAACGAACTCATCAAGTATGAAGAGCAGATCAACTGGACAGATGAAACCGTTCATGCCACCTATATGGGTGAGTGTCATGCCCTGCGTGCCATCCTCTATTTCGATTTGGTACGTTGGTTCGGTAACATCCCGCTGCTCACCGTGGCCACTCAGGATAATGTACCGCAGGCTGACCCAGCAGAGGTTTATCAGGTCATCTTCAGCGATCTGCAGTATGCCATCGACCATATCCCTGCCAATGCCTATCCCAAGGCTGATGCCGAAAACAACGACGGACGCATCACCAAGTATGCCGCCGAGGCACTCTACGCGCGCGCATACCTATATTATAATGGCTACTATGGAAAGGACATTGAGGGCGTGACTCGTGAAAAGGCTCTTGCTTGCTGCGAAGACATCATCAAGAGCGGCGAGTATGCACTGGTTCCCGAATATAAGAATCTCTGGCCAGCCGCCTCTGCCGGCATTGCCGAGAAGGGCGATGCCACCACATTGCTCGGCACCTATGCTGGCGACGGCAATGCCGAGACCGTTCTCTCCATGAAGTTTACCAACACCCAGGACTACAACGGCAATGCTGACTCCAATCGCTGGCAGGTAATGGTGGGCATGCGCTCGCTCAATGCCGCTCCTTATGGCAAGGGATGGGGCGCCATGACGGTGAACCCCCTGTTTGTCAACTCCTACGAGGCAGGCGACCTGCGCCGTGAAGCCTCCGTCATTGATATTGTCAACGAAGGAGTTGCCTCTGTTGATGGCTTCGATGCCAGTTATTCCGACTGGCGTGAATACACAGGCTATTGCGTCAAGAAATATTCGCCACTCTGCTTTGCCGATGGCACCAGTGCCTCCAAGATCGACGGCAGCGGCGATTTCCAGACACAGAACCATCAAGACTGGGTCATCATACGCTATGCTGACGTGCTCCTGATGGCTGCCGAGTTGGGCAGCAGCAGTGCTCAGGCCTATCTCGACCAGGTGCGCAGCCGTGCTGGATTGCAGTCGGTAGCAGCCACCAAGGCCAACATTATGAAAGAGCGCAAGTACGAGTTTGCCTTTGAGGCCATCAACTATTGGGATTTGCTGCGCCAGGGTGTTGACTATGCTGCCAGCCAGATAGCCACCAACGGCATCCATGTGATGTCGGGCGGTATCGACGATATCGTTGTCATCTCTGCCCAGAACATTATCAGCAAGCAGGGACTCTCACAGATACCCCAGAATCAGATCACCCTTTCCAACGGCGTGCTTAAGCAGAATGCCGGTTGGTGATTCTGATTGTCAGTTCAAAGAAAACAAGTATAAAGAACAAGAGAATCATGAAATTAAGAAATCTTATATATACAGTTCTGGCAGGCCTCACCGTCATGATGGCGGCCTGTTCTCCAGAGAGCGACAGTCTGGGTGCCGTTGATTTGACCGCTGCCCAACTGGCCGAAGGCGCTGGCTTCACGGTCGAAGTCGACCAGAATACCAACCAGGTCGTATTTAAGAGCCTTCTCCCAAGCAATTATTCTGTTTATTGGGAGTATGGACCCAAGCCCGCTGATGGTGCCGACCGCAGTATCTCAGGCACCAGCAACAACAGTGTCTATCAGGTAGGCATCGCCTTCGACGGCGAGTACTATGTGCGCATGGCCGCGCAGACTCGTGGAGGTATCGTCTTTAGTGAGCCGGCCACCTTCCGAATCAATGAGATGAATCCTCAGTTGCTGTCCGATCCGCTATGGACGCTGCTGTCGGGTGGCATTGGCAAGTCCAAGACATGGGTCCTCGACATCGATGCTGAGGGTAATGCCATTAAGTTCGGCGGTCCCAAGTGGTTCTATACGGCCGGTCAGTCATGGGATAGTTTCCACAATGCAAAGGGCGAGAACTATATCGACTCCAAGTCGTGGGATGCCACAACGGCCATCGACCCCACCTATTCTGGTGAGTGGTACTGGGCTGCCGACTGGGCAGGAAACGGCTGGATATGCGGTGCTGCCGACTATGGCGAGATGACTTTCGACCTGATTGGCGGAGCCAATGTCAACGTCAACGGAACCCAAGGTGCCTATAACCTGGATGTAGACACGCATATCCTTTCGTTTACGGGAACTATTCCTCTGAGTTGTGGCGTTGAGAGCAATATCGCAGCGCAGTGTCCGGCTGGCAATTACAAGGTGATCTATCTCACCGAGAATGCCATGCAGATACTCTTCGACGGTGATTCGGAAACCCCGTTCACCATGAACTATGTGTCTAAGGAATATAAGGACAACTATGTGCCGCCAGTGGTGACAACCATCACGCTGCCCGACGACTGGAAGGATTACATCCAGCCCAAGAATCAGAACGTCACCACTTATAAGTTTGACGAAGACGAGCCTTTCGGATGGTTCACACTGGCAGGTGAGCAAATTGCCGGCCGCGGTAGTTTTGCTGCCCATGGAGACCTTGGCGAGGTTTCATTGGAACTGAACGGCAAGACACAAACCTATAAGATGACAGACCTGTCTGGCAATGAGCACGGAGGCTCTTATTCTATCTCTGACGGTGGACTGTTCACCTTTACTGGGCTACCATCGTTCCCTGTTTCTACCAATACGGATATCCGCTTTGCCTCGGCCACCAACCAATTGCAGATTATTGCCTATGAGATTGACGACTATTCTGGCGACATCTCCGACCTGTGGTTAGGTTCCCGTCAGTATGATGCGCAAGGCCATGCTTACGAATATCTGGCCTACCACATGAAGAAGCAGACGGCTGGTGCTCAGGTGGAGCGACTGAAGTCAAACCTCAACTACAGCGATTCGGGCTGGACATTCACCAACAGCGAGGATGTCTACATCACGGGCGACGGCGACTACACCTATACACTCTATCCCAACAGTGCCAACACGCAGGATCCCTATCTGATGTATCTGGATGTGTACAAACTCCTGAAGAACCATCCCAATGCCGACATCATTCTGAAGAGCATCAAGGTGGACGGCACCGAGATTCTTGGTTCAGAAGATGGCATGGATGATGCCACCATCTCTCGCGGTGTGGGCGATGATGCCACCACAGGCCGCCGCTATATCCTCAATCCCTGGAACGAGGAGTCGGCTACCCATACCCATCTGTTCAAGTTCTCAACAACAATCGAGGTCACCATATCTGTCAAGTTCGATACAGGTGATGTGGTTCTCCAATAATCAATAAAAACGGAAATAACAATGAAACATAAGATTTTATCAGGCATGATGCTGCTGGCCGCTGTTTTTACCGCAGCCTGCAGCAGCGACGACGACTATGCCGCCAGCAGTAGCGCCGTTGTCACATCCATCACCACGGGCGAGGCTTCGGTGAGTGCCATCTCGGCCACCGCCTATGGCACTGTGCAGGACCTGTCATCACTGAACGCAAGCACCTATCAGGTAGGCACCGTGTTCAGTACCGCCGCAGATCCCACCAACGGTGGCACACGCCAGTTGGGCACCATCGACGAACAAGGCAACGTAACGTCGGTAATCAACGGACTGAAAGAGGGTACCACCTATTATTATGCCACCTTTGTCACCCTGCAGGGGAAAGTCACCAAGTATGGCGACGTGAAGTCTTTCATCGCCACTGATGCTGACGTGGCCACCGCCGATGCCACAGGCATTTCAGCCTGTAAGGCAACGCTCAACGGACAGGCTTCTGGCATCAGCGACATCCTTGGCTCCACATCCGTAGGTTTCAAGTATGCCACTACCGAAGAGGGTGTGGCCAACGGATCCGACCTGTCACTGGAAGAGTCGGCTGCCACCTTCTCTGCCGTTGCCCAGGGCTTACTTCCAGAGACCACATATTATTATGCCGCTTATTCGCAGGTGGGCGATGGTTTCATCCTCGGCAACATCCAGCACTTCACCACCGCATCGCAGGAGATGGAATATGTGGATTTGGGCTTGAGCGTGCTGTGGGCTAAATGCAATATCGGAGCCGAAGAAGAGACTGAGGCAGGACTCACTGTAGGCTTTGGCGACCAGTCGTTCAGTAACCGCTCCACCAGCGTCAACGACTACACCCCATGGAGCATCACCGCCACCGACGAGGATTTCATCTACAACCTCCATATCGACGGCGGTAGCCCCATGAAGAGTTATATTCCTTCTGCTGCTCAGGTGGAGGAACTCATTGCCAAGACCACGCAGACGGCAGAAGAAGTGAATGGCGTGAAGGGTATCCGTTTCACTGCATCCAACGGTAACAGCATCTTCCTTCCTCTTACCACTTATCGCAATGGTAGCGAGGTGACGGCTGATGGCAACGGTTATTACTGGACCAGCACCGTAAGCGATGTAAACGAGGCCTACGGTAAGTCGCTCAAACTCAGTGGCAGTGCCTCGGTTGAACTGTCGAGTCTTGCCTATGGCTTGAGTCTGCGCTCTGTGCGTCCCTATGCCGTTATCACCCCCGAACCGGGCAAACTGCTTGTTGGTGATCTGGAAAACAACGGCCGCATCCGTCTTGAGATTTACAATGAGTATGGAGCCACCTCTGGCAACAGTGGCATCAGTCCCAGTTCCATCAAGTTCAACAACAACATGGTGGTTACCTTTACCATCACCGGCATCAACGACAATATGAAGGAAGGTGCTGCCGCATACCATGTTGCCGGACTGGAGTATTCTGACCCCACATGGGGTGTGGGCTACTGGTCGGCCCTTGAGATGGGTAAGTATGAGGCTGCCATCACGGGCGACGGAACTTACAGTGTGTGGATGGAAACAGAGACTGCTGCCAACGGAGCCATTGTTTTCTGTATTGATATCAAGGATTTGGCAGCCGATGCCATTGATGCCTCCAAGATCAAGGCAGAGATTGTCAGCATCAAACTCGATGCCGATGTCAGTCAGGCGGTTGATGCCCGTCCGGTCGGTTTCCAGAACAAAGACGGAAAAGACATAGATGGTCGTATAGAGATATATAATGAGTATGGCAATGGTGGTGCTGCGGCACCCGGATGCTACAATGAAATGTCGTTCAGCGGACTCTGTCTGGTTGACTTCACCATCAAGGGCATCGACAACAATCTGGTTAGTGGAGCAGCAGGAAACTATAAAACCGAACTATCCTTTGCCGATGCCAGTTGGGATCCCAGTTATTGGGGTGGTGCGCCCTATGGCGCTGCCAATGTGACGGGCGACGGCAGTTATCAGGTTTATGCTTATCTGCCTGGCCTGTGTGAGGGAGCCGTCGTTTGGACCATCGAACTTTATGGTTTGTGGCAGGATTTGGTGGATCCTTCCAAGGTAGAGGTGACAGTAAACAGCATCACAATACCAGGTAAGCAATGATCAGTCTGAGAAACCTATTTGTGAGTCTGGCGGTGCTTTCGGGCACTGCCAGTTACTCACAATCACATCTGCCCGATGCCTCAACCATCGCATCCAAGATGTATCCGGGATGGAACTTAGGCAACACCATGGAAGCCAACAACGGTGGACAGGTATTTACCAACAATATCGGCCTGGCAGGTGAGACGCAGTGGCAATCCACGAAGACCACGCAGGAAGTGATAAACTACGTGAAAGAGCAGGGCTTCAAGTCGGTTCGCATTCCCTGCAATTGGGTATGCGGTCATATCAGCAATGCCGCTGATTATACGATAGATACCAATTGGATCAACCGAGTGAAAGAAGTGGTCGATTACTGCATCAACGACGGACTCTATGTATTGCTCAACGACCACTATGATGGGGGATGGGTTGAGACGAGTTTCACCGATACCAGCAATGCCACTATAGAGAACAATTGTGCTGTCATGAAGTCTATCTGGACGCAGATTGCCAATGCTTTCAAGGATTACGATGAGCACCTTCTGTTCGGAGGATTAAATGAACCAAACTGCGACAATCAGGACAAGACGGATGCGTTGGTCAGATACGAGCAGGCCTTCATCGATGCTGTGAGAGCAACGGGTGGAAACAATGCCACACGTACGCTGGTGGTGCAGGGACCTTCTACTGATATCGACAACACGAACAAGTATTACACATCTTTGCCTACTGATCCCGCTGACGGTCGTCTCATGGTGGAGGTGCATTTCTATTCTCCGTGGCAATTCTCGGGACTTGAAGAAGATGCTGATTGGGGGAAAATGTGGTTCTTCTGGGGTGCTGCCAATCACGTGTCGGGTGGCACTTGGTCTACGCGCAACTCTACCTCCAACTATGAGGAGAGTTTCGTGAAGAGTCAGTTCCAGAAAATGAAAGCACAGTTTGTCGATAAAGGAATCCCTGTAATTCTCGGTGAGTATGGGTGCCAATGGCGCAATGTGGGTAATTCCTCAGCCCAGAAAAAACATGATGCCAGTGTGAAACTATTCCACAAAACCGTGAATCATTATGCAATTGAGAATGGGCTGATTCCTTTTGTCTGGGATATTAATGTCCAAAACCAGAACGGTACCAAGGGTATCATGAGCGTGATCAACAGAGGTGCCAAGAGCATCTATTGTACGCCTGCCATGGAAGGTATTACTGAAGGTGTCAATGCTGCATCAAAGTGGGGAGGTCCAACGTCTGGAATTGTGAAGATCCCTTTTGAGCAGAGGGCAGCATCAGGGAATGCCCTTATCTATAATCTGTCTGGACAGCGCGTACACTCAGATACCAAGGGTGTTGTGATTGTTGCCGGAAAGAAATATGTGCAAAAATAAGGATTGGCTATTATGACGGGGTGGTTTTCCACCCCGTTTTTTTATTCATTTTGTTCTCATTCATCATGACACGGCATGTTATGTCGATGTCATCTAAGAAAAGAATCAGGCAAGGCTGGTTGATTCTTAAGTATTATATTGAAAACACGTCAAAGTGTATTTTTTTATATGAAAACGATGAGTTGACGATTATTTTTATTATTTTTGCACCATTAATAACATGTTGCCAGCAAGATTTGAATGGCAGGAGTTATCGTCAACACTAACTTGAAACAATCAAAACATATCCATTGCATGAGAACTTTTGTGTCTATCATATTAGTCATCATGATGGGACTGCCTGCAACTGCAACAGCACTGGGGACAGGGGTGCATGATGTCATGCCGGAATTCCATCGTATTGGCAACAGGCAAGGGCTTTCCAATAGTCAGGTGAACTGTATCATGAAAGATTCCCGTGGCTTCGTCTGGTTCGGCACCGCATCGGGGCTGAATCGTTTTGACGGTATGCGTTTCAAGAAATTCTTCTCACGTCCCGAGAACGAAAGGTCGTTGAAGAATGATGTGGTGAATGCGCTGTACGAAGACGGTAGCGGCAGAATATGGGTGGGCACGTTGACAGGCTATTGTCTGTATGATCCGCGATCGGAATCGTTTGACCAGCACCCGGAGAGATGGATGCGCGAAGTGGGCATGGAGGGCAGCGCCAGCCTTGTTTTCGTAGATGAAGAGAAAAACCTCTATGTGGTGGTCAGGGACAGGGGACTGTATTTCTATCAGGAAGGGATGGACAGGGCGCGCCTGATGTCTTTCGGCGGCGGACGCAACGCGATACCTAAAGGCACCATCACCAGCATCGACGAGGTGGACGGAACGGTGGTGATGGCGTATAACGATGGTACACTGGCGCGCGTGGATGCGAAGAATAATCGCGTGATGTGGGTAAACAGATATCTGCCAGAGCACGGATTTGCCGTTTCGGCGGACTATTCGGTTCATGTTGATCACATGCATAATTACTGGGTGGGGAGCGACGGTTTATCGATGGTTTATTCTTCGCAGGACTCTAAATGGTATCCCACGGTGTCGGAATGGCTGCGCGCACGCGGCATTGCCCATCTGAATGAAACGATTCTGGTGAAGGATGTGGCCGAGGACGGAAAGGGGCGCATCTGGATTGCTACTGATCACGCGGGACTGCTGGAGGTGGACGTGCCCGCCATGTCGCTGAGAAGATATATGAGCAGCAGAGACGATGCTGCCTCGCTGCCGGACAACACGTTGCAGAGTCTGATGCTTGACGATAATGGCGCGCTCTGGATTGGCACGTACAAAAACGGGGCTGCCTATTATAATGAGAATGCGGTGCGCTTTCCACTACTCGCCATCGGTGATGTGTGCACAATAACAGAAGACCGGCTGGGCTGTTATTGGATGGGCACGAATGACAGGGGCATCGTCTGCTATAATCCGCTCACGGGAGGCGTGCAGACTTTTGGCCGTCAGGTGAACCGGCTTGGGTCGAATGTGGTGGTGAGTTCGCTGTGTTCGAGCGACGGCTCCTTGTGGTTCGGCTCTTACAACGGGGGTATGGTGCGCTATAAGGGTGGGGTATGGACGGCTTACAACACGGAAAACGGACTGAAAAACAACCATGTGTGGAGTCTTGCCGAGGACAGAAACGGTTATATCCTGGTGGGTACCTTGGGTGGTGGTCTGCAGGTGCTGGATCCGGCGACAGGCAAGTTCGGCGCAAACTATACGGAAAATAGCGCGGGACTTTCGTCTGACTATATTGCTTCGCTTTTTGTCTGCAAGAACAACGACTTACTGCTGGGGCATTCGCAGAATTACAGTCTGATAAAGGGCGGTGTGAAGGCGAATGGAGGAGCCTTGAAGGACGATGTCGTCAACAATCATTCAACACGTAGCGGCACACCGTTCTCTAACCCGGCGGTAAACCAGATAATGCAGGACAGCCGTGGGCTGATATGGATTGCCACTTCTTCGGGGGTGAACATCTATGACAGCGACAGAGATCAACTTGCCGTATTGAATGAAGATAACGGACTGGAAGGCATGGCTGCTTGTTCGGTGCTTGAAGACAGAAAGCATGATGTGTGGGTGGTAACCGACGGTGGGTTGTCGCGAGTATCGGTAACCGATGATCATGGCAGATGGCAGTTCTCGTTGATGAACTATAACGAGATGGACGGCTTGCAGGAACGGCAGTTCAACTATCGCAGTGTGATGCTTGCCAGCAATGGCGATGTGGTGGTTGGCGGACAAGACGGTATCAATATTGTGCCGTTTAGTCATGCCGATGAGCATCAGAAATCAGTTAGTGCCGTGTTTAGCGGACTGGTTTTGTTCGACCATCCCTTGTCGGTGGGCGAGGAATACAATGGGAAAGTGGTTCTGAAAGAGGCAATCAACGAGAGTCGCCAACTCGACCTGGAGTATTTTGAGAATGCATTCACTGTTCAACTGGCCGTGAGTGATGTCGTATACCCGCCACGCAGGCAGTTCCGGTATCGTTTGCTGGGACTGAACGAGCATTGGATGCGCACGCATATGGATCGGGGTGAGGTGACGTTTACCAATTTGTCGCCCGGCAGATATCGCCTTCAGGTTCAGGTGATTGACCGTTTCGGGAATCCTTATGATGAGATCAGTGAACTGAGAATTGTGATACACCCGCCGTTTTATGCCTCCGTGTGGGCCATATTGCTTTATATTCTCTTGGGAACAGCCGCTCTATTGGCAGCACTATGGTGGCTCAATCACCGCCAGAAAGTAAAGTTGGAGCGTGAAAGGGAACAACTGGAACGTGAACGGGAGCGCCTGGAGGTGGAGCAGTTGCGCAGTAATGCCGAAAAAGAGCGCGAACTGGATGAAATGAAAATGCAGTTCTATACCAATGCCAGTCATGAGTTGCGCACTCCTTTAACGCTGATCATTTCTCCGTTGTCGCAAATGGTGAAGAATGAAGACGATGACAAGAAACGCGGGATGCTTGAGATAATCCACCGCAATGCCAGTCATTTGCTTACACTGGTGAACCAGTTGCTTGATTTCCGGAAGTTGGACGAGAAAATGGAACGACTGAATCTCGTTACGGGCGATATGGTAGATTTCGTTCATTCCATCTGCAACGCATTCATACTGGTGCAGGATAAGGACATAAAACTGAGTTTCAGTTCTTCGGTTGAGCATCAAATGATGTCGTTTGACGACGATAAAATCAGGAAAGTGGTGAATAATTTGCTTTCAAACGCATATAAATATACCGGACAGGGTGGGCACGTAGATGTTCATATCAGCGTGGTTGAAGCCTCCGCCCAGCAGGAGGAAATGGTGCATCTGTCTGTTTCGGATACAGGCATCGGGGTGAAAGATGAGGAAAAGCAGCACATCTTCGACCGTTTCTATCGTGTAAGAAGGCAGACTGACGGTTTGCAAGATGGACATAATATATATGGTAGCAGTGGAGTGGGACTGAGTCTTGTGAAGGATTTCGTAGAACTCCATGATGGCACCATCACCGTAGGCGACAGAAAGGGAGGTGGAACGGTTTTCGACATCCTTCTTCCCATCCGGCTTGACGCTGCCTTGCGTCAACTCGTACCTCAGGAGAATGCGCCACTATTGGATGCTGATACACACGAGAATCAGCCTGCAGAAGGAAAAAATAGTGGCATGAAGTCTAACTATGAGGTAATGATTGTGGACGACAGTGAAGATTTCCTTACTTTTATGGCAGAGGTGCTGTCGTCCGACTACCGTGTGAAAACAGCACGCAATGGAAAGGAAGCCCTGACGATGATTCTGGAAAAGAGTCCTGACCTCATCCTAAGTGACGTGATGATGCCGGTGATGGATGGACTTGAATTGTGCAAGACATTGAAGCGGAATCCTGCAACGCGGTCGATTCCTTTCGTCATGCTTACTGCCCGTATGGCTCAGGAGCAGAAGATTGAAGGAATGGAGGTCGGTGCTGATGATTATATCACGAAACCGTTCAACATCGACTTGCTGAATCTTCGCATACGCAACCTCATGAAATGGTGCAAGGGCGGCGGCACCGAGAAGTGGTTGCCGCAGGCGAGGGAAATAGAGATAACCTCTGAGGATGAGAAGATGGTGAGGAAAGCAACGCTGCTGGTTGAGAAGAATATGGCTAACACTGATTTCTCGGTGGAAATGCTCAGTGCAGAACTGGGAATGTCTCGCGTGAACCTCTATAAGAAACTGCTTTCTATCACAGGAAGCACTCCGTCGGAGTTCATCCGCGTGATCAGGCTCCAGCGGGCAGGCCAATTGTTGCAGCAAAGCGGTAAAACGGTGTCGGAGATTGCTTATGAAGTAGGGTTCAACAACCCGCGTTATTTCTCAAAATACTTCAAAGAACTGTATGGCATGATGCCTTCAGAGTATAAGGAAGCCAAATGTTAACATTTCGTGCATGTATTTGTAACATTTCGTTTTCTTATTGCAGGCGTAAATGTTTATCTTTGCATGCAGAATCTGACAGTCGGCGATGATGACCGGCATGTGTGATTGATTAATAATAAGAAAAACGAAAATATGAAAATCTCAAGATTTGTAGGATTGTGTTTGTTGGCCGTTTCACCAGTTTGTTGTGTGAAGGCGGCAGACATAGTGAGAAACGGCAACTGCGTGATGATTCGTGTGGATCATCCCCAAAAGGATGGGGCAAGGATTGTGAGGTTGCAAGTGATGAACGATCGTATTATCCGTGTGCAAGCCACATGTGAGGATTCCCTGCCGCAAAAGACGAGCCTGATGATTGTGCCTCAGAGCACGAAGGCTGTGCCTTTTGATGTGAGCGAGAACGACAATGAGGTGACTGTGAAGGCCAGAGATGTGAAGGCCGTAGTGAACAAGGCATCTGGTGCCATCGCATTCTTTGACAGTGAAGGCAATCTGCTTACCAAGGAAACCAAGAATGGAAAGTGTTTCAAACATTTTACGGTACCTGAGCGTGAATATGGCTTGAAGGGCGGACCTGCCATCACCGAGGAGATGAAACATGGTCTCCAGTGGCACATGGAGTTTGAGAGTCCTGCCGATGAGGCCTTTTATGGTTTAGGGCAGCATCAGTCAGAAGAGTATAATATGAAGGGGAAGAACGAGGACCTCTTTCAGTATAACACCAAGGTGAGCATTCCTTTCGTCCTTTCAAGCAAGAACTATGGTGTCCTTTGGGATTCCTATTCCTATTGTCGGTTTGGTAATCCGGATGACTACCAGCAACTGAACCGTGCCTTCAAACTCTACGATAAGAACGGTAAGGAAGGCCATCTCACAGGAACCTATGTGGATAAAGAGGGCAGGAAACTGGTGCGCGACGAGGACTCTCTCTATTATGAGTATGCCTATCCTGCCACCTCAGAGATTGCTTGCAAGACCGACAACGGAGGCATCAAGAACCTGCCGCAGGGCTTCAACCTGCAAGGAGCCAATGTGGTGTATGAGGGTTTCATAGAGCCCGAGTGCATTGCCGCTGACGCGCCTACCCGCAGCCTTTGCGGAAAGTGTGCCGAAGGGAAGCAACTTTATCAGTTTATCCTATACTATGCCGGATATATAAAGGTGTATATCGATGGCAAAGAGGTGGTGGCTGAGCGCTGGCGCACCGCATGGAATCCGAACAGTTATAAGTTCTCCATGGAACTGACAAAGGGACGTAAGGCTCAGTTGCGCATTGAGTGGCAACCGGATGGCGGGGAGAGTTATTGTAGTCTGCGCGTGGCTCAGCCCCGAAGTGAGGAGGCTCGCGGCAACTTGAGCATCTGGAGTGAGATGGCCAGAGACATGGATTACTATTTTATAGCGGGAAAGAATTTCGATGAGATTATCTCCGGATACCGCACGCTGACGGGTAAGGCTCCAATCTACCCGAAGTGGGTGCTTGGTTTCTGGCAGAGCCGTGAGCGTTACAAGACCCAGGCAGAGATTGAGGAGACGCTTAAGGAGTTCCGTGACAGGAAGATTCCTGTGGATAATATCGTGCAAGACTGGAACTATTGGAAACTCGACAGTTGGGGAGATCATACCTTCGAGGCCAGCCGCTATCCGAATCCGCAGGGAATGCTCGACTATGTGCATCAGTTGGGCGGGCGTTTCATGATTTCCGTATGGCCGAAGTTCTATGACAGTGTTGACAACTACAAAGAACTGGATGCTAAGGGATGGATCTATCATCAGGCGGTGAAGGACGATATCCACGACTGGTTAGGATTCCGCGGCTCCTTCTATGATGCCTATGATGCAGGTGCCAGGAAGATGTTCTGGCGGCAGATGGACGAGAACCTCTATACCAAGTATAATCATGGTATCGATGCGTGGTGGATGGATGCCTCTGAGCCAAACGTGCGCGATTGCACCCCGATGTGGTATCGAAAGGCTTTATGCGGTCCCACTGCCCTCGGAACGGCTACTGAGTATTTCAATGCTTACTCCACGGTGAATGCCGATGCCATCTACAACGGACAGCGTTCTGTGTTCAAAGGAAAGATGAACGAACCGCGTGTGTTCCTGCTTACTCGTAGTGGTTTCGCTGGTGAACAGCGATTCAGCACGGCTACTTGGAGCGGTGATATCGGCACGCGTTGGGAGGATATGCGCGCACAGATGACGGCAGGTCTGAACTATGCCATGAGCGGAATTCCGTTCTGGGGCATGGACCAGGGTGGTTTCTGTGTGGAAAACCGCTATGTAGCCGCCCAGCAGGAGTTCGACAAGACGGGCGTGGAGAACAGCGACCTGAAGGAATGGCGCGAGTTGCAGACACGATGGAACCAGTTCGGATGCTTCATCCCGCTCTATCGTGCCCACGGACAGTGGCCTTTGCGTGAGGTGTGGAACATTGCGCCAGAGACGCATCCCGCCTATCAGACCATCGTTTGGTATGACAAACTGCGCTATCGTTTGATGCCCTATCTCTATTCTATGGCAGGCTGGGCGCACTTCAAAGACTATACACTGATGCGCGGACTGGTAATGGATTTCAATGGCGACCGCGAGGTGATGGATATTCCCGACCAATGGATGTTCGGACCTGCGCTGATGGCATGTCCGGTGGGCTATTACAAGGCGCGCAACCGAAGTGTGTATTTCCCGAAACAGTGTGGATGGTATGACTTCTATACCGGCGACTATATCGAGGGTGGACAGCGGCTGGTGGTGGACGCACCCTATGAGCGCATTCCCGTGTTTGTGCGCGAGGGCAGCATCATCCCCTTCGGTCCTGAGATTCAGTACTGTGACGAGAAACCGGCTGAGTTGATTAACCTGTATGTCTATGCCGGCGCAGATGCCACGTTCCAACTCTACGAGGACGAGGGTACGAACTATAACTATGAGAAGGGCAAATATGCCACCATTGATATCACTTACGACGATGCTTCGAAGACCGTTACCTTGGGCAAGCGCAGCGGTTCGTTCAACGGCATGCTGAAAAAACGCCGCTTTAATATCGTGCTGGTGAGCAGGGAAAATACCCGTCCGCTAAATCTGGAAAACCCCGAGGGCAAGATGGTAGAGTATAATGGCCGCCAAGTCGAGGTGACTCTGTAAAAGGCAATGTTGTTGAAGGATTTGGAGTGCATGATGATGATGAAACGTCAGAAAAGGTTGCTGGCCTGTCTGCTCGCAGCGGTTGTCTGCTGTCATGTCGTGGCGCGTGAACGCATTTGCTTTGATGCCGATTGGCAGTTTCTGCTGAGCGATGAGATGACGATAGGCAAAGTGCAGCAGTCGGTAGACGGATGGCGCAGTATCTGTCTGCCTCACGACTGGGCCATAGAGGGCGATTTCCTGGCCAGTAATCCGTCAGGTGCCGGCGGTGGAGCCCTGCCCGGCGGCGTGGGGTGGTATAGGAAAACATTCTCTGTTGATGAGTTGAATGGCGAGAAATACTATCTGGCATTCGACGGCGTATACATGAATGCCACCGTATATGTGAATGGAAACAGTGTTGGCTACCGCCCGTATGGTTACTCTTCGTTTGAATATGACGTGACGCCTTATCTGAAAAAGGGTGACAATCAGGTGGTGGTGAAGGTTGAGAACAGTGACCAGCCCAACAGTCGCTGGTATAGCGGATGCGGCATCTATCGCCATGTGTGGCTCACAAAAACAGCAGATACGCATGTGGCTCATTGGGGCACTTATGTCACGGCAACGCCTGATGCCCATTTCGGCAGTGCTGTTTTCAGCGTGGAGGTGGAGGTGGAGAATGCGACTGCAGCCACCAAGGTGACCAATGTGTTGGTGGATGCAGCAGGACGCGTGGTGAAAAGGGCATCAGCGATGCGCATCAGCGGCGGCCCTGTATATAAGTCGCTCCTCCGCGTGGCACATCCCCGTCTGTGGACCCTTGAACATCCGTATCTCTATACGGTAAGAACAGAAGTACGTATTGGTAGTAAAATTGTTGATGTGTATGAAACCAATACGGGAGTGAGGAGTTTCCGTTTTGATTCCAAGACGGGCTTCTCACTCAATTCGAAGCCTATGAAGATCAACGGTGTGTGCGAGCATCATGACCTGGGTTGCCTGGGGGCTGCCATCAACGAAGATGCCATGCACCGAAAACTGACGAAACTGAAGGACATGGGCGTGAACTCCATCCGATGTGCGCATAATCCGCCTGCTCCCGAACTGCTCAACATGTGCGACTCGATGGGGTTGCTGGTGATGGACGAGAGTTTTGACATGTGGCGGCGGAAGAAAACGCAGAACGACTATGCCCGTTTCTTCG
>DGWC01000033.1 GCA_002395135.1 Prevotella sp. UBA4268
CCGTTGGGCAGTTCCACCATGCCATAGGAGAAATGCACCAGTTCTTTTCCCCATTTAAAGCCGAGGCGGTCGAGCAAAATGGAGAGCACCTGGAAATGATAGTTCTGCTCGTTGCCCACCACATAGATCATCTTGTCGATGGGATAGTCGTTGAATCGCATCTCGGCGGTGCCGATGTCCTGTGTCATATAGACACTGGTGCCGTCGGAACGGAGCAGCAGTTTCTGGTCGAGTCCCTCTTGTGTGAGGTCTGCCCATACGCTGTTGTCGGCATGGCGCTCGAAGAGTCCTTTGGCGAGTCCTTCTTCCACCTTTGCCTTTCCTCTGAGATATGTCTGCGATTCATAGTATATCTTGTCGAACCCGACGCCCATTGCCTTGTAGGTCTCGTCAAAACCGGCATAAACCCAGTTGTTCATCTTCTCCCACAATGCGCGCACCTCGGGGTCGTTCTGCTCCCATTTCACCAGCATCTCGTGGGCTTCCTTGATGAGCGGAGCCTCAGCCTTGGCTTTTTCCTCGGCCTTTTCCTCATCCATTCCTTCCGCGAGATACTGCTCTTTCAACTGTTTGATTTCCTCGCGATAGTGCTTGTCGAAAGCCACATAGTAGTCTCCAATCAGGTGGTCGCCCTTCTTTCCGCTGCTTTCGGGTGTTTCGCCATTACCCCATTTCAACCAAGCCAGCATCGACTTGCAGATGTGGATGCCTCGGTCGTTCACGATATTTGTCTTAACGACGCGGTTACCGTTAGCCTCCATAATCTGCGCCAGGCTCCATCCCAGCAGGTTGTTGCGCACATGTCCTAAATGAAGCGGTTTGTTGGTATTGGGCGATGAGTATTCAATCATCACCAGCGGTGCGTCATGCCCAGTCTCTTTGGCCACCTCCTCGGCGGTCGTCATGCCATAGCGCGGCGCATCGTCGATGGCACAGAGCAACTTCGCCCATGCCTCTTGCGCGATGACGAGGTTGAGAAATCCCTTTACCACGTTGAAATCGGCAATCACACTGCTGTTTTCGCGAAGCCATTGGCCGATTTCCTGTGCAGTGTCCTCTGGTTTTTTCCTGGATATTTTCAGAAAGGGGAACACCACCAAGGTGAGGCTTCCCTCGAAGCCGGACTTGGTTTTCTGCAACTGCACCATGGTTTCAGGCACTTCTTGGTCATATAAATGCTTGATGGCAGTGATGACCGCACTGACGATTTCGTTCTCAATCTTCATACCTAATTGTTGTCTTCTTTTGGATTCGGCTGCAAAATTACGACAAAAAATCCAATCACAGAAGAAATACAAATAAAAAAATGAGGCGTGACATCGCGTCAGGCCCCAAAAAAAAGTATAATTATATTATGAAACGATGATAAACTAACTATTTTAATGCTAACTAATAACCTAAAAACAACTTTAACCTCTAAAAACGACCTTATTGTATTTTCTTTTTATCTTACCATTTAATGTATTTTACGTTGCAAAGATAAGCAATTTGTTTTATTCCACCAAATTTTTTCAACAAAAAGTTACTTTTTCTGCGAAAAAAGTTATATTTTATAGCAGATTGATGTAATTTATCAGTTTTTTATAGAAAGGATGCCTCCCCATTGTCTCAGTATTGCCCAAGATAATCAACTTCATCCTGGCACGGGTGATGGCCACGTTCATGCGGCGCAGGTCGCGAAGGAAACCGATTTGCCCCTCTTCGTTGGCACGCACCAATGAAATCATGATGACATCTCTCTCCTGCCCCTGAAAGCCATCCACGGTATTCACGCTGAGCAAATGGCGGTAAGGCTTGAAGAAAGACTGCTTCTTGATGAGATGGCGCAGGTATTGCACTTGTGCCCGATAGGGAGAGATGATGCCCACGTCGATGCGTTCATCCATGATTCGCTGTTTGCCTATTTTCTCAAAATAGTGCTGTAACACGGCAAGCGTCAACTCGGCCTCGGCCTTATTGATGCGTCCGAAGGTCTCTCCGATGAACTCCTCGCGCGCATCGATGTCGGCCGTGTCAATCCATTCAAACGCATCATCGTAGTCAAGAATGCCCCGATGCTTCACCTCTGGTGCGCTTTCCACTTCCCCGTGATAGAAGTAATCGCTGGAGAAACGCATGATGTCGTCGTTCATGCGGTATTGCATTTTCAGCAAAGTCACCACCTCGGGCTTGTTTTCCACAATGCGCTCCATGAGCGTTTTGTCCAATCCGCCGTGCATGGCAGCAAGGCTCTTGATGGTGGGCGGCAACTGGCAATGGTCGCCGGCCAGAATAACGCGCGAGGCTTTACGGATGGGAATCCAGCAAGCCGCCTCGAGTGCCTGTGCTGCTTCGTCGATAAACAATGTGGCGAACTTCATGCCTTGCAGCAACCGGCTGGCACTGCTCACCAGTGTGCATGCGATGACGCGTGCTTCGCCGAAGAGTTCGGCATTGATGCGAATCTCCAATTCGGTTGCCCTTGCCTTCAGACGGTCCATCTTCTGATGGAAATGGTCGTCGCCCCGCTTGCGGTGCTGCCTCATCTCGCGAATGCTTTTCCTGATGGCCCACAGTTGCGGATAGTCGCTATGTGCCTCAAAGCGCCTCTCGTAAGTAAAGCCAAGCATTTTATCATTCACGCGAGTCGGGTTCCCAATGCGCAACACATTGATGCCTCTGTCAACAAGCCGCTCACTGATCCAGTCAACGGCCATGTTGCTTTGTGCACAAACCAGCACCTGATTCTCGCGCATCAGCGTTTCATAGATAGCCTCCACCAGCGTGGTCGTCTTTCCCGTTCCGGGCGGACCGTGCACCACGCTGACATCCTTTGCACAAAGCACTTCGTTTACGGCATGCTCCTGTGTTTCATTGAGATAAGGGAAACGTATTTGTCCGAAGGTGAAACGCTCGGCTTTCATCGATGGCGTATAAAACAAATCGCGCAGATAAGCCAGCCGATTGCCGCGGGCACGGATTACCCTGTCCAGTGCTTCGAACATCATTTTGTAACTGGTTTCATCAAACGAGAGTTGCATGCCGAAGTTTCCTGCGTTCTGCAATTCCAGGAGCGGAGCATTGTCAGGGACCGTCACCACGATGCGATCGCCGTCGGCATAGTTGACAACGCCCGTAAACTTGAAATAGTTGACAGAAGCCTTTCCGTCGGTTTTTTCATTGTTTCCCAGAGAAAAGAACATCACTGGACGACCATATTCGAAGTTGTGCTCCACATCGTCGTCGGCTTGTCTGTAAACCTCCAGAGCCAGTTGGTTCAGGCTATTATAATAACTCTTGCCGTACTTCAGCGGCCACAGGGCATCTCCCCGTTTGATTTTCCGCTGCAGTCCCATCGACAAGGCCTGTTTCTGGAAATTGTCTTTCTCACAGTTATACTCAATTTCCAGCAACATACGCTGCTGCTGCAAAGCAAGAATCGGATTCATCGTCATCACTTCATCTTCTCCAGAATGTCTTCAATGGTCCCGCAGAAAGGTCCGGGCTGCTCTATTTTTATGGAGCACATGGCAGCGGCGAACTTTCCGGACTCCACATAGTTCATGCCTTGGGCGCGACAATACAGATATCCCGTGGAATAAGTGTCGCCACATCCCGTCACATCCACACTCTGACGGATGGGGTAAGCGGGAATCTCGTAGAACCTGCCGCCAGCATAGATCAACGAACCTTCGCTGCCAAAGGTAATCACCACTTCGTTCACGCCCCATGAAGCAATTTTGCGTGCCACACTTCGAGGGTCTTTTTCCCCGGTAATCACCACCATCTCGTCTTCGTTAAGTTTCAAGATATCTGTATAGGCCAGCACATCTTCCTTGTCGATCCAGTCAACGGGAACGACCTGAGTGCCACGCACCGCGCGCAGATACCCCTGCACATCCATTGACACCTTGCCCTTGCCGGCAAGGTATTTCACCAGTTCGGGCGTGAAATCATCGCTGAGCAACGTGCCCAAATGGTAATAGCGGGCATCGATATCCTCCATCTGACTGACAGTAAAAGGATCTGATTTTCCCAGCACCTGCTGGGTGCGCTCATTTTTATTGATGCCATACTTGTTCTCAAAGAACACGGTATCCTTGCTCGGATAGGCCAGCACATCGATGCCGTCCTCCTGCATTCTCTCTATCACGGAAAAGTCTTTCTCTGCAATACTGGTCACCAACTGGTATGATACATTCTTGGGCAACCGGTTCATTCCATAGGCAAAATAGTATGCCGTGCCTCCGTTTTGGAAAAAAGTGTCCTCGGCAGTGACAATCTTGTCAAGCGTAATATGCCCTATACAACAGATATCTTTCATTGCAAGTCTATTTCATGTAAATTGCTACAAAGATAAATCAAAATATGTACAAAACAAAATAAATCGTATTTTTTTACCCTAATTTCTTCAATCTCTCCGGCTGATGGACAACATATTCTTTTCCAATGCGGATTATTTGAGAAGAATTGTTTACCTTTGCACGCAAAAAACAAAAAAGAATGAGAAAACTCATCATCCTCGTTACTGCCATATTCCTGTCGGTGCCGTCGGTGCTGGTGGCCAAGGACACACCCAATTCACGCCAGGCACGCAAGATTTTTGAGGAGGTCTACCAGAAAACTTTCGGGCCTCAAGGCTGCACGCTTCACTATGCCGTGAACATCATAAGCATCTACAAGACAGAGGGTACAATCTGGTATAAAGGGAATAAGAGCAAGTTTGTGGACGAGCGGTTCAGTGCTTTCAACGACGGTGTGAACCATTATCTGGTGGAACGCAAGAAAAAGACCGTGCACATTCATAAAGCCACCTCAGAGAAGCGCGACAAATATGCCACGAAGTTCGTCTTCGAAAAAGAAAACTTCGACTATCAGATAGAGGACAACTGGCAGGGACTGCTGCTCACTTTGAAAGCCAAGCCCCACACCAAGGGCATCAAACTGATTAAGGTGCTGCTCGAAAAAGGCACTCACACCCCCCTCAGCCTGCGCATCAAACTGGGCATTTTCTCCACCACCATCAAGGTTTCCGACTATAAAAGCGGGAATATTGCCGATGCGCTGTTCGTCTTCCCGAAAGAAAAATACAAGTCATATCAATATATCGACCACAGAGGAGAGGAATAATCAATAATTATTTGTATTTTTGCCACCAAATATCAATAGATGAAAAAGAAACAGATTCTTCTAATCAACGACTTGGCGGGTTATGGCAAAGTTGCCACGGCCGCCATGCTGCCCATCCTGTCATACATGGGGCACCCGGTATATAACCTGCCAACGGCCTTGGTAAGCAACACGCTCGACTATGGCAAATTCAACATTCTCGACACCACAGACTACATACAGGGCGTATTTCCCGTATGGAAAGAACTGGGGTTCAGTTTCGATGCCATCGCCACGGGATTCATCGCCAGCGTAAAACAGTCGAAAATCATTGCTGCCTACTGCCGCGAGCAGGCACAAAACGGCACCACTATCTTCGTGGATCCCATCATGGGCGACGAGGGAAAACTATACAACGGTGTCACCATGGAGGCTGTGTGCAGCATGCGCGAAATGATCAGCGTGGCCGACCTGATATTCCCTAACTATACCGAGGCCTGCTACCTCACCGAAAACCCTTACCGCAAAGAGGGCATTTCGCAGCAGGAAGCATGCTCGCTGCTCGACCAACTGCGACAGATAGGCACGCGCTCGGCCCTGATTACCAGTCTGCTCGTCGACGGGCAGCATGCCGTGGTGGGCTATAATCACGTTGACAATGAATATTTCATGCTGCCCTATGAGGAGATTCCCGTTCATTTCCCCGGCACAGGCGACATGTTCTCGGCCATACTTATCGGTCATCTGCTCAGCGGACAGCCGCTCAAGCACAGCACCCGCGAGGCCATGGATGCCTTGTCGCGGCTCATCGAACACAACAAAGACAACGAAGACAAGAATCGAGGCATACCCGTGGAAAACTGGCTCAGCCTGCTTTAAAGGTCTATGCCGCATCATATACAAGACGTAACCATCATGAAAAGGACCTACTCCCTCATCATCTGCCTCATGCTTGCCGTCATGGCTTGGGGCAGCAACAAGGCATCCTACGACGTGGTGCCACTGCCGCGCAGCATACAAGCCACTGCCGAAAAGCCTTTCGTGCTGAGCAGCCAGTGCTTCATCGCATTTCCCGAAAACAACTCCCTGATGGAGCGCAACGCGCGTTTCCTGTCAGCATACATCACGAAAGCCACGGGCATTGCGCTTTCCACGCAGCCGTATGCCGACAATGTCAAAGGCCGGAAAGCCGTGATGAGGAAAACAAACGCCGTAGTGCTGACAATCAACCCGAAGGTAGAAGGCAAGGAAGCCTACCGACTCACCGTTTCTGCCAAGGGAATTGCCATTGAAGGCAGCACGCCCAACGGTGTGTTCTATGGCATTCAGACCATGCGCAAGTCGCTCCCTGTGCTAAACCATGCACAGGAACGCACGCCCGAAGCCACCGTTATCGAGATGCCCGCAGCCATCATCAGCGACTGCCCGCGCTTCGGTTACCGCGGCATGCACCTCGACATCAGCCGCCACTTCTTCCCCGTTGACGTGGTGAAAGAGTATATCGACATCATGGCACTGCACAACATGAACACCTTCCACTGGCACATTTCCGACGACCAGGGATGGCGCATCGAGATCAAGAAATACCCGCGACTGGCGCAGTTAGGCTCGCAGCGCAGCCAAACGGTCATCGGGCGCAACATGGGAATCTATGACAACACGCCATACGGAGGCTATTACACACAGGAACAGGCACGCGAAGTGGTGGCCTACGCACAGGAAAGATACATCACCGTGATACCCGAAATCGACATGCCCGGCCACATGCTCGGTGCCCTGAAGGCATATCCGGAACTGGGATGCACTGGCGGACCGTATGAAGTGGAAGGCACATGGGGCGTGTTTGATGATATCCTCTGTGCCGGTAACGATAAGACATTCGAGTTTGTCGAGGGTGTTCTCGACGAAATCATGCAGATATTCCCGTCAGAAATCATCCATATCGGAGGCGACGAGGCACCACGCACCCGCTGGAAAGCATGTCCCAAATGCCAGCAGCGCATCCGCGAACTGAGTCTGAAAGGCGACGGCCAATATCCGGCAGAGGCCAAGTTGCAGGGCTATTTCACCAGTCGCGTGGAGAAATACCTCAACGACCGCGGCCGCCGCATACTGGGTTGGGACGAACTGCTTGAGGGTGACGTCAACCCCAGTGCCATGATTATGAGTTGGCGCGGCGTGGAAGGCGGACTGCAAGCGTCTGCACAGGGCCACGATGTGGTGATGGCTCCCACCAGCCACTGCTATTTCGACTATTACCAGGAGGATCCTGAGAACTGGTGTTCCACCACCCTGTTCAAAGGGTTCGTGTCGCTCGAAAAGGCATACAGTCTCGATCCGGCTCCCGAATCGCTCCCCGAGGAGGCTCAAAAGCACATTCTCGGAGCGCAGGCCAACATCTGGACGGAGTATATTCCCTACAAGAGTCTGCTGCAATACCAGATGCTTCCGCGTGCCGGAGCATTGAGCGAGGTGCAGTGGGTGATGCCTGCCCAGAAAGACTATCAGCAGTTCTTGCAACGCGAGCGGCGCATGCTCGACATCTACCGACTCTACGGTTACACCTTCTGTCCTGCAGAATTCAAGGAGAAAAAATAAAAAGAACAGGGGCTGTGTCGGTCGTTTCCTTGACACAGCCCCTGTTTTTATGCTTTTGTATAATGGCGGATGATGTTTCCGTCATACCGTTGTTCGCCAGTCATCACGGCATTGGCGGGAATCGCTACGGCGCGCGTTCCGTCTGTAATCTCCATCGGTGAGGTTTCAACGCGCAATTCATCCCAAAGATCAGCATCCAAAAAAGCCCGGTGCGTCTGTGCGCCGCCCTCCACGATGAGCGACTGCAGGTTGCGCTCATAGCATTCGCGCAGGATTTCCTCCACGGGATGCTCCCTGCTGAGAACGAATTTCACCGGCGACGGCCCGCTCCAATGTCGCACCGACAGTTGCGGATGCTCGCGCTCGTCAGTGACCCGTCCCACCAGAATAGCATCCTCGGTGGCACGCAACTGATGAACCAGCATCTGCGTAAAAGGTGTTGACAGGGCCGCAGGATGCTGGCGGTCGTCAATGAAACCGTTGCTGCTCTGCGCCCATTTCAATATGATATACGGACGATGATGGCGATGGAACGTGAAGAAACGGCGGTTTATCCACTGGCATTCTGCTTCCAGAACGCCCACCTCAACGGGGATGCCTGCCTCGCGAATCTTTCCGATGCCGCGGCCCTGAACTTTCGCAAAGGGATCCTGGCAACCTACCACCACGCGCGCCACCTGCTTGCTCACGATGAGATCAGCGCAAGGAGGTGTCTTCCCATAGTGGGCGCATGGCTCCAGACTCACATAGATCGTGGCCTCGCGCAACAGTTTCTTATCCGCATCACTCACCGAGGCAAAGGCGTTTACCTCTGCATGTCCTTCGCCGCAACGCACGTGGTAGCCCTCGCCGATGATGCGCCCGCGGGCTACGATTACGGCTCCCACCATCGGGTTCGGGCGCGAAAGCATCCTTCCGCAGGCAGCCAGTTGCAGACACCGGCGCATGTATTTTTCGTCCTCTTTCGTCATGATTCTTGTTTTTTATCCACCGATTGACCACGGAATGAGTTTTTTTCACTATCTTTGCATTCGTTATGACCTACGAACAATTCTGGCAGCCACTCACGTCCCTCTACGATGCCGGCGAGGCGAAAGCCATTGCCCGCATGGCGCTTGACGTGGCATTCGGCATGTCGATGGCAGATATTCTCTGCGGCAAAGTTACACAATTATCCGCAGACGAAAGCCAAAAACTCCAGAAAATTCAAGATCGCCTGCTCAAAGGGGAACCCGTTCAGTACGTGCTCGGCAGTGCCGACTTCGGCGGCAGAGTGTTCCATGTGGAGCCGGGCGTACTCATCCCGCGCCCCGAGACAGCAGAACTCTGCCAGTGGATTGTTGAAAGCGAAGGCTCTGCTTCAGTCAATGGCGATGACCGCCGAGCCGTCAGCATCCTTGATATTGGAACGGGCAGCGGGTGCATAGCCATTACGCTGGCACTCGACATCCCCCATAGCCGCGTTTCGGCTTGGGACATTTCCGACGAAGCCTTGCGCATTGCCCGTGCCAATGCCGAGTCATTGGGCGCAGCAGTGACATTCTCCCGACGCGATGCCCTGCAGCCGCTTGCGCCCTCCACGCAAGCCGTCTGCCCCGGCTATGACATCATTGTGAGCAACCCACCTTATATATATAATAAGGAGAAAGAATCCATGCAGCAGCATGTGCTCGGTTTCGAGCCCCATCTCGCACTCTTTGCCCCCGACGACAACCCCATGCTGTTCTACTGCGCCATTAGCAACTACGCCGCCACGGCACTCCATCCGGGCGGAAGCCTCTATTTTGAACTCAACCCGTTGCTCGCCGGCGATGTGGCCAGCCTGCTCTCATCGTGCGGTTTCCTCCACGTGGAGATACGCCCCGACCAGTTTGGCAAGCAGCGGTTCATCAAAGCCAACAACCCCCAAAGCCCATCAACATGAAAGAAAGAATCCTTATCAGCGGATGCCCTGACGAAGCGTCTGGCTTCGACACCCAGTTGCTTTATTTCACCTGTTCGTCGCTGAGTGCCGACGACCGGCGTATCTACCTCATCAGCGACCGCGACGGCAACCCCAACATATACGTCAGAAATATGGAAGACGGCAGCGAGCAACAACTCACGCAAAACCGCAACGGCATACTAAAGAGTTATGTATACTTCGACGGCAACCCCGGAAAGGGCCTTGGCAAGGCAAGCGTCTGTCTCGACAGCCAGCGCGACACCGTCTATTTCATTCAGGATAACCGCATCTGCAAAGTGGGACTCGACGGCATCGTACACATACTGAACACCGTGAAAAACGGCAGAATGACGGCATTCACTCACGTGAGCAACGACGGAAAGCGCCTCTGCGTGCCGATGACCGACGGCAGAATACTCGACTATGACCCCGACACTGAAGGCTACGGACTGGACAAACGCCCCCGCTACAACATCGACGGAAGGGTGCAGCAGGAGAAACTGAACAGTTATCTCTGTGTGTTTGACACAATGACCGGCCAACTGCTCTACGAGAAAACGGTGCCGCTCTGCTGGATCACCCATGTGCAGTTCAACCCCGTGAACCCGGAAATCATTATGTTCAACCACGAATGGCCGTGCGCCGACTGTGGCATACGCCGCATCTGGCTATACAACCATGCCACCGATGAAATCATCCGCGTGCGCCATGAAGGCACCGACACGCTGGGCAATCCTCGCGGCCATGCCCGCAAGGCTGCCGACTGGGTGTGCCATGAGATGTGGAGCGACGACGGAGAGGTGATTATCTATCACGGAGGCTATGCCGACGGACCGGCCATGGTGGGCAAATATGAACTGAAAAGCGGGCGCTACTGGGAGATTGCCCTGCCCGACGACTTCAACGCCTACGGCCATTTCACGATGGACCATCAGCAAAACCTGTGCTGCGACGGCTATTTCAAGTTCCCCGACGACATCAAGGTGGTCAGAGAGAATAGCACCGACAACGGCCCCGACCCGCACAAGAAAGACGGCGAATACATATCGCGCGTGATTCCCCACTGGGAGGAAGGCCGTCTGGAATGGATTCCCCTGTGCAAGCACCACAGCGACTGGCTTGGACAGGATGCCCATCCCCACCCCGTTTACAACCATTCCGGCACGAGGATCTACTTCAACAGCCGCAGCGACCGCCATGTTATGGTCTACGCAACCGACGTTTAACACCGACGTTTTCTCCTAAGGCAGCATCGTTGCTACAGGAAAAGAATTCGTAATCTTTTAAGGAAATTTTTTTTCTGTCTGTATCCTTGCTACTCTCAAAGAAAAATATTATCTTTGTGGTGCGATTGTCTATGTAAGCAGCATTCTCTCTGTGTAAGAATCATTATTGTAAAATAAAGTTGCAGAACCTAAAAACTTTAATGATATGAAAAGAAAAGTATTAATCTTATCCGTCTTGTCCGCATTTTTCGCAGGCAGCATACATGCACAGTTGAAAGTAAACAGCAACGGCAGTGTAAACCTTGCCGCTACAGACAACCAGACAAACAAGGTGTCCGTGGGAACTCCGAATTACATGTCTGGCACATCAACCGGCCTGTATTCAGAACTCACCACGTTGGGCGGAGCCTTGAACAGCGCCGTGGTAGGCAACATCCAGATAAGCGGCTCTGCCACGGGTAAATGCGCCGTGGGCGTGTGCGGTTCTGCCTATGGCGGACAACTCGGTCTCAACTACGGCGTCGTCGGTTCTGCCGTGGTCAACGGAGCAGGAGTATACGGCACAACGGGACTGACCGCCAGCGTCATCCCCGGCACCTATGCAGGCTACTTCAACGGCACCACCTACGTCAACGGGCAGACCTATACGCAGAGCCTGCTGATTCCTTCCGACATCCGCCTGAAGACGAATGTGGCTTCGTTCAGCGACAGTGTGACGGCAGGCAGCGCACTCGACAACGTGCTGGCCATGAACGTTC